>NZ_BAET01000002.1 GCF_000252165.1 Glaciecola punicea ACAM 611 | reverse complement strand
GTCAAACATCAACCACCGCAGACATTACCCGCGCTAACCTAAGCGTAGGCGGGATCACCGCCAGTGGCAAAGTCTACGACGGTAACGTAGACGCCGCGCTGAATGTGAGCGGTAAAACATTGACCGGCTTAATTGCAGGCGATACGGTAACCGTATTGGCAAGCGGCGCGTTCTCTAATAAAAATGCAGGCGATGCTAAAACGGTGAGCTTAACCAGCACTAGCGCCGGGACTGACGCCGACAACTACCTTATTACGGGCCAAGCATCAACCACCGCAGACATTACGCCTAAAGAATTGACTGTCAGCGGCATGATAGCAAATGACAAAGTATTCGACGGTAATGAAAACGCCGTTATCACTGGTGGTCTATTAAATGGCTTTGTTAATGACGAAACGTTGAGTTTCTCAGGTCAAACCGGTCAGTTCGTGAATGCTAATGTGGGTAACGATATAGAGGTAACCGTAAATGGCATGACGTTAATCGACGGTACTGGTATCGCCAGCAACTACACGGTAAGCAAGTCAGGGAACCTTTCCGCTAATATTACTAATGCGGCAGGACCAATAGACAACACGGATGCGTCTGAATTAATAAACAATTTAGACAACAATCCTGCAACGCCATCAACCAACACGGTCGTGTCTGGAGTAATAAGCAACGTGGTTGCCAATGTTAGAGTGCCTCTCACTATAAGCTCCAATGGGCCAACAACTAATGCTAATAGCAGCACAACCGGCGGGATTGTCGATGTACAAGAAGTAGAGATAGGTAGTGATAGCGAAGGCGACCGCACTAGTAACCCCGGCGACATATTAGTGGTAGAAGGCGGTATTCGTTTACTTCCAGAAGCGCAAATAAACGCTAATCTTTCAGGAATTCAATAAACGTAAAATATAGCAGTTTTTTCGAACTACTGTATCAATAACATCAGTGGGGGAAAGTTATCAACACTTTTACCCCACCCCTCTTTTAAGTAGCTACTGCACAATGAATAGTAAAAACGCCATGATGGATATTCCTCAGCATAGCAGCCTGATGGTTTTAGCCCTTTTTGGTCAGCTTTGCATAGAAGCGTTAAACAGTAACATACAATGAAAAAGTCAGCAGGTACCTATGTAAAGCAGGCCAACAGCGCTATTGTGTTATTCGCATATCTTGCATTTACAGTGCTTGCGCTTTTTACAGGCTGTGTGGAAAGTGTTTCTGCAAAACAGGTAAATGTGACAGATGTGCGCTTTTCTGACTCTCGCGATTCAGCGCGCATAGTGCTCGAATTCGATGCGCCACCAAGTTTTTCTTACTTTTCGCTAGCTAATCCGGATCGCGTTGTCATCGATTTACAAAAGGTAGACAAAGCATTCAATTTGTCGCGTGTAGGGCTGTCGGGCAATAAAGTCAGCAAATTGAGACATTCCAAGCCAATAAGGCCTAGAGATAGCCGTATAGTGATTGAAACCAGCAAGAAACTTAGTGCTAGATTATTCACTCTAGCACCAGCGGATAAAGACAATAAGCAGGCAGGGCACAGGCTAGTGATTGACCTTATTGACCCTAATCCTCCATCTGAGGTAGCCGAAGGTAATGCGCGCTCGAATAGTGCTGAGCCAAATGTTGCCGTTAATGCTTTGGAGCCTGACCGTGACCAAGATATTACAACAGTAATAGACGCAGGGCATGAAGGCGTTGATCTCGGCTCAATTGGACCCTCTGCAGTCACCCAAAACGCTAGTGGTGAAGTCTTTGTTACCTTGCAAACAAATATTCGTTTCACGGGCAATACCCAATACAGCAGTATTACTCTCAACGAAGTTTTAGCCGATGCAATAGGTAAAACTTACAGCCTTGAGGGCCTGCAAGGGCTCACTGATCGCATTACTGCGTATTATCGCAGTAATGGTTTTGCGTTTGCCCGCGCACTTCTGCCAGTGCAAGCCATGACTGATGGTGCTCTACTCATTCAAATTGTAGAAGGTCACTATGACAACATCAAAGCCATAGGCGATAGCTTAAATAACGCTGACGCCCAAGTGTTTTTAAACTTATTGCAAACAGGAGACATAATACATACAGCTAACTTAGAGCGTGTAGCATTAATATTAGACGACCAACCCGGCTTTAAAACCACGCCTGTACTTCGCCCAGGTTCAGAATTAGGGGCAGCTAACCTATTGGTAGAAGTAGAGCATGATCAGGATTACAGCGCTGAAATACGCATTGATAATTATGGCAATAGGTACACGGGTCGCCACCGCATTCATGTCGATTTAAACATCAACAGTCCATTTTTATTTGGTGACCAATTTAAACTTAACACACTGTATTCTGATGAAGATCTTTGGTTGGGTGCACTTAATTATAATCTGCCAATAGGTGGCTCAGGTTTGCGTGCTAATGTCGGTTACGCCCACAACTACTACGAACTAGGTAAAGAATTTTCGGATAGTGGGGTGCATGGCACTGCTCAAGTGAGCAGTGCTGGCCTGAGTTACCCTATTCTTCGTTCACACAAAACCAATGTGAATGTAGCCCTTAGCTATCAACAGAAAGTGTTAAATAATAGCAATGACATTACACTTAGCAGTAATACAAATCGCAGTGATAGCATACCTCTGAGCCTTAACTTTGACCATCGTGATACACTAGCAGGCGGCGGTATTAGCTATGGCACGCTCAGTTGGACGGTGGGTAATTTAACTGTTGCCACTGGTAACATTGCCATAGACAATGCTACCGCTAAAACCGCAGGTAGTTATGATAAATTCAACTTAAATTTAGCGCGTTTACAAAGCCTCCCGGGCAACTTAACGTTATTTAGCCGTGTATCTGCACAATGGGCTGGCAGCAATCTAAATTCATCTGAAAAATTTGGCCTAGGTGGCGCTAATAATGTCAGAGCCTACCCTGTTGGCGAAGCTTATGGGGATGTTGGTGTACTTGTCCAACTGGAAGTTCGGTATGCACTTAAGCATTCTACACTCTATACGTTTTATGATGCCGGTAGCCTTCGTACTAATAAAAACAGCTGGGCTGCTGGTAACAACAAACGTAGTCTCTCAGGCGCAGGTGTTGGCTTACAGCTTAACCTCGGGCAATGGGCTCTAGAGGCAAGTGCCGCATGGCAAACATCTGACAACTTAAGTAATGATGAGCAATCAGATAGCTTGATGAAGTGGGCGAGCATAAAATATGAATTTGAGAACGGCCCATGACACTGTGTTATATCCAACTGCTTAATCCGAATAAATGAAAGCGTGGCAAAGCAGGCCAAAGCGCGCTTATGTGAAACGTTTTTGTAGATAATCAATAATTTCAGATGACTCATATAGCCATTCAACATTGTCTTGATTTTCAATGCGTAAACAAGGCGTTTGTATTTTGCCGCCGCTCGCTAGTAAATCGTCTCTGTGGGGTGAACCCTTTGAGGCGCTAAGTTTTTCAATCGGCAAGTTCATTTTATAAATGGCGCGGCGGGTTTTGATGCAAAAAGGGCAGGCGAAAAATTGATATAACCTTAGCTGTTGTGCTTGTTCATTAACTTGCTGCTGGGCTTCTAGTGTGCGTTTTAATTTGGTGCCGCGAGTAATGACGTCAAAGAAGACAAGAATGCCGCCCACTAAATTACGTAAAAAAGATATTAAAAAACTCATATATACCACTTTGTGAATGCTACGGTTCTAGGAAACACTATTGTACCTAAAACACGCGTAAAACTATATGAGCATTGCCGTAAACAAGACTAAAGAAAAAGGCCTCAGTGTAAAGTCTTATTACAGCATAGGAATGTCATCGTCTATTAAGTGCTTTACTAGCTCACTTTGCTGGGCATCATCAAAAGCCTTGTTTATTAGGGCTTCTTTGTATGCAGTAACCTGCCTGTAATTTGGATGGGTGAATATATACTGCTGCTTTGTGCCTAGCGCCTCTACCACTCTTTTGGCCAATAGTTCAGGTGCAATGCCCGACTCTACTAGCGCAGCAGCTTGATTAAGACCTTTTTTAAATTTTTGCCTTTCTTCATCGGTGAACTTTTTGCGCCCCTGCGTTGGTCCATATTTACTTTGCTTGTTGCGCAAAGACTCATGAATCCTCGTTTTGACGAAAGCAGGACACAACACCGACACCTGAATATTGTGTGGTTTTAGCTCTACCGCCCAGCTTTCAGTCATCGACACTACGGCTGCCTTTGTGGCGGCATATGCGCTTGAATAAGGCACGCCCATCATACCGGCCATAGACGCGACGTTAATTATCCAGCCGCCTTCACCGTGTTTCTTTATTGCAGGTGCAGCCGCCTGCGTGCCATACAATACACCCATTAAGTTGACATCCACTACCCACCGCCACAGGTCATTATCGGTTTGCTCAATTTTACCCGGCATACCGCCCACGCCTGCGTTATTGATCACCATGTGTAGCTTGCCAAATTTAGCCAGCGTTTGGGTAACGCAATCTTGCCATTGGCTGTATTCGCTTACATCAAGTTTGCAAGCCATTACATTAATGTCTTGTAAGAGCAGTGTTTCTTGCGCTTCGTTCAAGGCAGCCTCATCTATATCAGCAATGACAATGTTCATGCCTAAGCTGCCAAACTCTTTTGCAAGGGCAAAACCAATGCCGCCTGCTGCACCTGATATAAGCGCTGTTTTTCCTGAATATTCATTATTTGTATGTAATAGCGACATGTATTTTCCGTCTTTTTCAAATGGTCTAGTATTATCGAATATAAGACTTACTTTATAATGCCGATACTTTATTTAGCTAAGGTTAAGGTCTTAGTTTGGTGAATAGTGAGGTATATCCCTAAAAGTTAACCCTAGTGCCTTGGACTGCTTCGAAACAAATTCTCAAACAGTAGTAGATGTTGTGCATGTAATCTAGGTTTTTGACCACAGCAAGGACACTTTTTATCAGAGCTTGGTATTGCCAAGCCCTCACAAGCAGATTGCATAAATCATTATCGGCTACAAAAGGCAGACTTAAACGACGTGATGATTGACAGGACGGGGCAATACTCGGCAATATAGTTTTTGTAAGCCCTAATCACTCAAACACCAAAAAGAGAGCCTTCATGAAATTATATACTTTACTGACATGCTGTATTTTTCTCACCGCATGTGCCACTACTCAACAACTACAAGGTGAACAGCAAAACACCTTAGGTGACGCTACTACTCTAAGACCGGTAGAATCATCAGGGCTCGTCACTCAAGGATTATCGCAATCGCGCCTTGCGCGAGTAGACACCGCGATGCGCAAGTATACAGACACTCAAAAACTGGCCGGCACGGTGACCTTGGTTGCACGTAATCAAGAAATTGTGCACTTGTCTGCAAATGGTATGCGAAACCTCGAGACTAACGAGGAAATGACCACAGACTCTATTTTCCGTATCTATTCTATGACAAAGCCGATTACTGCTGTGGCGGCCCTAACACTCTGGGAACAGGGTAAATTTCATATGTATGATCCAATTGAAAAGTATTTACCAGAATTAGCCGAGCTCAAGGTTTTTGCCGGCATGGACGGCGAGAATATGCGTTTTGAGCCAAGTGATCAGCCCGTTCGAATTATTGATTTGTTTTTACATACCGCAGGGTTTTCTTATGGTTTTACCAACAGTGAAGTCGACAAGCTTTACCAAGCCCTGCCGCCAGTGTCTGACAACGATAGTGTAGAGACAGTATTGCAACGCATATCCGCGTTACCACTTAATCATCAGCCCGGTACTCAGTGGCACTATGGCATTAATACTGACATTATTGGATTTTTGGTTGAGCGTATAAGCGGTATGAAGCTTGGCGATTACATGCAGCAGATTATTTTCGACCCCTTGCAAATGACAGACACCGCTTTTTATATACCGCTTGAAAAGCGAAACAGGCTTGTGCAAATATATGGGCCCGGCGAAAATTCAGAAATAGTCGCACTTGACGAAGCCCCCTTGGGAGATTTTTTATCAGATCCATCAGTGCACAATGGCGGCGGTGGCTTGGTCTCAACTATTAGTGACTACTACATATTTGCACAAATGCTGCTAAACGGTGGTGAGTACAATGGGCAACGGATCTTAGGCAGAAAAACCGTTGAGTATTTACGCTCAAATCACTTACCTGCTAACTTGATCCCATTTTCACCCACTTCTCACGGCGAAGGTCATGCCTTAGCAATGTCGGTTACCGTAAATAGCAACGATGCACTACTAATGGGATCTGACGGTGATTATGGCTGGGGCGGCGCAGCATCAACTTATTTTAGAATAGATCCTAAAGAGAATATGATCATAATAATGATGTCTCAGTTTGTGCCTTCTGCTTTTTACCCCGTTCGACATGACTTCAAAAATACGGTTTATCAATCCTTAGTCGATTAAGGCTCTTTGGGGATCTAGCCTATATCCTCGTCTTAACTATTACAGCAAATTAATGCTTAAGCTCTCGAACGCCCCTTATAGGTGTTCGCAAGCTTAGCGTTTATCGGCATTAATTATTCACTCATTTCCACCTTCGTATTGACAAAATTTGTACAGTATTTTAACTTATGTCTTATATAAGACATAACGTTAATAATTAGGTGACTTTTACATATGGTATTGAATAAGAAAAACATTCCCAAGGTAGGCTTTGGCCTGTGGAAAATCTCTCAAGAAGACTGCGCTGAAGCCGTTTATAACGCGATTAAGGCGGGTTACCGCCATTTGGATAGCGCCTGTGATTACGGTAATGAAGAGCAGGTAGGAGAAGGTATTAAACGCGCGATAGACGATGGCTTATGTTTACGCGAAGACTTGTTTGTAGCTTCTAAGCTGTGGAATTCATTCCATGCCAAAGAACATGTTGAGCTGGCGTTGCAAAAAAGTTTAGATGATTTGCAGCTAGATTATCTTGACCTGTACTTAGTCCATTTTCCTATTGCTTCCAAGTTTGTACCGATTGAAACACGTTATCCACCAGAGTGGATAGCAGATCCAGATGCAGACAATCCGCGCGTCGAATTAGCCGGTGTGCCGCTAATTGAAACATGGCAGGCAATGGAAGCTGTTTGTGAAAAAGGCCTCGCTACACAAATTGGCGTGTGTAACTACAATACTGGTTTGCTGCACGATTTAATGTCTTATGCCAAAATTAAACCTAGCATGCTTCAGATTGAATCACATCCCTATTTAACCCAAGAAAAACTCATTCGTTTAGCGAAGCAGTATAATATTCAGGTAACCGCGTTTTCACCCTTAGGTGCGCTATCATATTTAGAGTTAGATATGGCAGGCGCAGCTGAGTCAGTGATTGAGCAAAATGTGGTGAAACAAGCAGCGTCGCGCACCGGTAAAACGCCCGCTCAGGTCGTTTTAAGATGGGGCGTGCAGCGCGGTAATGCCATTATTCCAAAAACCTCTCGTCCCGAAAGGCTGATTGAAAACCTAGATATTTTCGATTTTGAATTAAGTGAACAGGAAATGGCAGCTATTTCTGCGCTCAATATTCACCGCCGTTTCAACGATCCAGGCGACTTTTGTGAAGCCGCCTTTAATACTTTTAACCCCATTTACGATTAGGAAAACCGATGACTCTACAAGCAATAAACTATACGCAAGTACCCGGTCAATTAAAGTGCGATGATTCTGTTTTTCCAAGTGTAATTGTGAACGATGGAAGTGTTAAAAACTTGAGTGACAGCAAAGCTTGGATAAGCCAAAATCTACCTGAACTAGAGCTTGAATTAAGACGCTCTGGTGCTATTTTGTTTCGTGGGTTCCCAGTCGACTCTGCCGAAACATTCGATACTTTCTCTAGTGCATTTGCCTATCGCAACTTCACTTATAAAGAATCGTTGTCAAACGCGGTTAGAATTAATTTTACTGAGCGTGTTTTTACCGCTAACGAAGCACCAAAAAATGTAGAAATATATCTGCACCATGAAATGGCGCAAACGCCTGTATCACCCAGTAAAGTTTTTTTCTTTTGTAAAAAAGCTGCTGAGGAAGGTGGTGCTACTCCGCTATGCCGCTCTGATATGCTGTATGAAGAATTAGTTAAACAAGCACCAGCATTAGCCCATGACTTCGCATCAAAAGGATTAAAATACACAACGCATATGCCGGCAGCTGACGACCATGAAAGCGGTCAGGGACGAAGCTGGAAGAGCACCTTAGGTGTAGAGTCAAAAGAGCAAGCCGAAAACAAACTTGCAGACTTAGGCTATCAATGGAAATGGAAGAGCGACGGTAGTTTACAAGCGACTACGCCCGTACTGCCAGCCGTTGTCGACTTGGGCAACATTAAAGGTAAACAAGTGAAGGTGTTCTATAATCAGCTTATTGCTGCTTATTTGGGTTGGAAAGGCGTTAAAGAAAACCCCGCTAGTGCAATTACTTTCGGTGACAACACGCCTATTCCCGTGGATGGATTAGAACTGGTTGCATCTTTGGCAGGACAATTTACGTTTGATTTGGCGTGGCAAGACGGTGATGTTGCCTTAGTTGACAACTATATGGCCATGCATGGTCGCAAACCTTATTCAGGTGAACGCAAACGAGAAGTGCTCGTTGCGCTTGCTATGAACTAGTCAGTTGTCTAGGTTAATTACGCAGCTTAGAACAGCCAGCGCATTCTTACCTGGCATCGCAGTTTCTGCTGTGGTTGGCCTAGCCGCATTATTTTTGAGCAGCCACTATGGCGCGCCAGCAATGCTATTTGCATTACTCTTGGGCATCGCTATGTCATTTATTTACGACGATCCGAAATGCAAAATAGGCGTCGATTTTACTGCCCGGCATATATTGCGCTTGGGGGTCGCCTTGTTAGGTCTACGCATTGCATTTGGGGATCTTACTGCAATGGGCTGGAAAACTGGCGCACTGCTCGTTATCGCAGTGGCGAGCACCATTTTAGTGGGTATGTTATTAGCCAAGGCTTTTGGTTTAGAAAAACGCTTTGGTCTACTCACCGGTGGCTCGGTTGGTATTTGCGGGGCTTCTGCGGCAATGGCGATATCAGCAGTACTGCCGCAAAGTAAAGAAAATGACCGTGACACCCTATTAACAATCGTTGGCGTTACCTCTTTGTCTACCATCGCCATGGTGGTTTATCCCATTGTAGCTGCCTATTTACACTTGGATGAGGCGCAGACCAGTCTGTTTTTAGGCGCGACTATACACGATGTAGCTCAAGTCGTTGGTGCGGGCTACTCAGTATCGGAGCAAACAGGTGATTTAGCCACACTCACAAAGTTGGTAAGAGTTGCGTTTTTAATGCCTGTGGTTATGTGTATTTTACTTGTCCTTAGATTAAATTTTGACGGCACTCAAACAGGTAAAACACCCGGCGTTCCCTCTTTTTTAATTGCTTTTGCTGTATTAATGGCAATCAATAGCATAGTAGACTTACCTCAAGTTATTACTGACTCAGCAACCGATATATCGCGCTTTGCCCTAGTAATATCTATTGCGGCTATTGGTATGAAGTCGAATTTAGGTCAAATGCTGACGGTGGGTATCAAGCCTATCCTGCTGCTGGTGATTGAAACATTATGGATTGCTGCACTGGTACTACTTTGTTTACCCTACGTTTAAAAAGCCTGCACCTAAGACAAAAAAAGGCGCCTTAAAAAAGGCGCCTTTACTATAATCAGACATTACAGATTTAGAATTTCGCTCTTAGCTGAATACCGAAGTGACGATCTGCGTCACGCGGTATCTGGTAACGGAAATTGTCACCGCTGTAGGTAGTCACAAATTTTTCGTCCGTTAGATTTTTAGCAATCAGCGATACTCTGTAGGCATCGTCATCAAACGAGAACGCGATGCTACCGTTAATAATGCTGTAGTCAGGTAAAAACGCTTCTGGGTTAGTCACTGCCGTTGTACCTGGCGCTCCTGCAAAAATATCGTCGGTGTACACATATGAGGCATTAAAGAAGATGTCCATGCCATTCATTTCCATTACATACTCACCAGTAAGGGAGTATTTCAAGTCAGGAGAGAAGGGCAAATCGGCGCCTGAACGACCGTCACATGGGTTTAAGCCAACAGGACATCGAAATTCATCAACTACTGCATCTACGCTAGACAAACCACCGGTAAGCAAGAAGTTTTCTGTTGCTTGCCACATAAAATCTACTTCAAAACCTTCGGTTGTTACCGAGCCTGCATTGGTTAAACGGGTGATAAATACGCCGTCTAAATCTTCAGGGTTGTTAGCTTGAAAACCATCTATGTTTGTTCTAAATGCCGCTAGGTTTATGATTAAGTCGTTAGTGGCATATTTATAGCCCAGCTCATAGGCGTCGGAGGTTTCTGGACCAATTGGCAAAGAGTCGGTGTTTGACATATTGTAAAATACGTTAAACGCAGGCCCCTTATAGCCTTGTGAGAAAGTTGCATAAACCATGCTGTCGTCATTAATATCATATTGTGCACCAAGCTTAGATGAAGTATTGCTTTCACTTACACTATTGTCAAAGTCAGTATCGAATCCGCGCACGCCAACGCCTGTTCGGCTATATTGGTCGTCACTGCTGCGGTTATGTGAAAAACTGACTTCGTCGTCGGTGTAGCGAATGCCGAATAAAAGACGCAAATCGTCGTTTATATGATATTTAGCATCTGCAAACACCGCCCAGTTATCAAATTCTGTTTCCATAAAAGCGGTGGCGCTTATAATATCATTCGCGTTACAGCTTAAGCCTTCAGCTTCAATAAAAGCATTAATATCGGTTTCACTAGGGTTAACGACACCAAGGATGTTGCTTAAGTAATCGCCAATAGCAGCAGGAAACTGGCCGTTATTGTTTTGACATGAAGCGTCACGCGAAAAGCTTCTCTCTGAACTTTGTTCCCACCAGAAAAAACCAGCCTGATAATCAAAATCACCGCCTAAAGGGGAAGCAATTCTAAATTCTTGGGATACTTGATCCCACTCTTGTGGGCCGATATCATGCAGCTGAAAGGGAACACCAAATACGGGGAAGGGGAGGTCGCCAGCGGTTGAGGTAAAATCGCCTTCACGAAATTCAGTGTTGTTCCAGCTTCTGTAAGCCGTAATAGAGGTGAAGTCATGATTACCTAAGGGACGGTCTACTTGTATTGAAAACGCTGTGTGATCATCTATGGTGCGGGTTTCAAAATCATGATCAATTTGACGCTGATTTAAATCTAAGTCACCAGTACCGGTACTGTTGGGTGAGGCTTGTGAATCATGACGACCGCTTGGGGTGAGTTCTAGATCGGCGCAGCAAGAGTCGTTAGAGCTTACGGTTTCGAAGATAAATAAAATATCAGTATCGCCTGATGCCTCAATATCGAGCATTGCGCGAAGACCTTCTTTATCGTATCCGTTGGTAGTTTGATTGTTGTAAACATTATTAATGTAACCGTCAAACTGTGATTTAAGCACCGTTAGACTGCCGTTCGCATTATCACTCAAGGCGCCCGATACCCTGCCTTTGAGGCGGTATTCGCTGTCCTGCATAAGGGTTGTTTCAAACACCCCTTCAAAGTCCTCATTAGGGCGTTTAGAGGTCATGTTTACAACCCCTGCAGATGCATTTTTGCCAAACAGTGTGCCTTGAGGTCCGCGCAGTACTTCAATTCTTTCTAAATCGTATAAATCAACGAATGCTTGTCCTGAACGGCCAAGCACAACACCGTCAACAACGGTAGATACGCTAGGCTCTGCCGCGACACTAAATGATATAGTACCGATACCGCGAATGGTGATAGCAGAGTTTCGCGTGGTGTTACCTTTTCTGAAGCTAACAGACGGCACAAGTGCTTGAAGCCCTTCAATGTTAGCGGAGAACGCCGAGTTTATTTGATCTTCGCGCAGCACAGTCACTGCGACTGGGACCTCGTTTAGATTTTCAACACGTTTTTGTGACGTAACAGTAATCGTTTCAAACCCTTTTTCAACCTTTTCAGCTTGTTCTTGCGCGCTTGCCGTTATACCTAATGATAAGCATGTTGTTAGCGCTAATGCTTTTGCAATACTTTGTTGCAACGAGCTCAGTCTAAATTTCATTTTGTTCTCCAAGTTTCGTGTGTGTCATGAATTACCAATGTCCCCCCAATTTAATTGTACTGGTTAATTTGGGTATGGCATTTACTGGTTTTATAGTTAGTTGATAAGCACAAACCGACAACTACGACTTGAAAATAGCTTATCTTTTTTGTCTTTACCTTTAGTGTCTTATATAAGATAGAAGATAAGGTAAAATTTACCCAATTAGTTAACAGGATGCAACTTATTTGTTGTTAATATATGTTTTTAAAGTGAAGTTTTTCGCTGCCTAGCATCGCAATCGGCTACGGAGCTTTCTACTAGGTCCAACCACTCGTTTCCAAATTTACTAATGAACCATGCGCGCATGTTGCTAGATGCATCTTTGAAAGCTTGTTTTTCGGCTACTGTCGGACGATAGACTGTTCCGCCGGCTTGCTCGAAAATTCGATAAGAATTTTCTTCTTCTGTAGCCACTAGGTTGTTGGCGGCAGCCTGCTGTTTTTTAAAACCTTCTTCAACGATAGCTTGAATATCCGTAGGTAAGGATTGCCAGACAGGTTCTGAAAACCACCATAGTGTCGCCATATATGAATGCCCATCGAGAATTATGTACTTTAAATGCTCTTGCAATTTGGCGCCTATAATATCTTGGATACCATTTTTACTGCCTTCCACTACGCCGGTGGCCAATGCCGTGTAAAGCTCGGCCCACGAGATAGGGGTAGGGTTTGCACCTAGCTGTTTAACTAACTCTTGCTGGATTTCTGCTGGCGTTGTCCTAATCTTTTGTCCTTTCAGGTCTGCTGGCGTGCGTATTGGCTTATCTGTAGTCGCAAAATTACGCCACCCGCCAGTGTTGGCAATGCCAATAAGGCGAATATTTAAAGAGCGCTGCAGTACTTCTTGTCTTATTTTGTCTAGTATTGGGCCATCTAATACACACAAAGCCTGTTCATCGCTGGTGAACAAATACGGTAAATCTAAAACCTGAGCGGGTGCAAAAAAGTTACCTGTGCCGCCTACGGTGCTGGGAAACATTTCCAGTACACCCTGCTGAAGATTACTGATACATTCGGGCACACTGCCGCAAAACTGACCCGAGGTGTATATGTCAACTTGCACACGGCCCTTACTTTCGGCTTCTACGTATTCTTTAAATGCAATTAAACCCACATAGTCTTCGTCTTGGGTTGAAGCCTGAATAGCTGCCTTTATAGTAAACTCCGCTTTTGTGCTTGTAGAGCGCAGCACACCAATAATGCTGACTACAAATACCAGTGCATAAATGCTTAACAATACAATACGTTTTGTAGTCATAAAGGCGAATCCTTAGGCAAAGCCAAAAAGGCGAGGAAGCGTCATTGTGATCGCAGGAAAATACGTAATCATAAATATAACCAGAGCTTGAACTGCCAAAAATGGCAGCATTTCTAAGGCTATATTTTCAGTCTTTTCACCCGACACCGACGCAGCCACAAACAGCACTAAGCCCATTGGAGGTGTGGCTAAACCAACCGTTAAGTTAACGCACATAATAACCGCGAAATGCAGCGGATCTATGCCCAGTGCTATAAAGATAGGCGCAAGCACCGGCCCCAGAATCAGAATAGCCGGTCCGGCATCTAAAAACATACCAATGGCAAACAAGAATAAATTGATAATTAACAAAAGTAGCAGCACATTCGATGTAATCTGCATAATGTTAGTGGCGAGTGAATCAGCTAGTCCTGATACTGTAATTATCCAGGCAAAGGTAACCGCTGAGCCGACCAGCAGTAAAATAGTGCCCGACTGCACAGCGGCATTCACTAGTATAAGCGGTAACTGGTTTAATTTAAGTGTATTGGTAATAAATAAGGTCACAATAAATGCATAGCCAACCGCAACAGCAGCTGCTTCAGTTGGGGTAAAAACGCCCGCTAAAATACCGCCTAATAAAATTACGGGGGTTAATAAAGGTAAAAAAGATACCTTAAAAGCAGATCCTCGTTCTCCCCAAGTGGCTTTTTGATTGGCTATGGGATAATTACGTTTTTTAGCGATACGGTTGGTGACTATCATTAAGCCGGCGCATATCAATAAACCCGGTAGTATCCCGGCTAAGAACATACCCGCCACTGAAACGTTCATAATAAAGGCGTATAAGATCATGATGCCAGAAGGGGGTATAATGGGGCCAATCACGGATGAGGCCGCGGTAACTGCTGCGGCGAATCGTCGACTATAGCCATTTTGCTCCATGGCCGGAATGAGCATTTTACCCAAGGCAGAAGTGTCTGCCACTGCTGAGCCTGACAAGCCTGCAAACAGCACCGAAGACAGTATGTTTACCTGAGCTAAACCGCCTCGATAATGGCCAATAAGGGTTTTACAAAAGCGCACAATAGACTGCGTAATACCGCCTTGATTCATCAATTCACCGGCGAGTATGAAAAAGGGCACTGCCATAAGTGGAAATGAATTCATGCCTGAAAATAAGCGATTTAACAGAGCTGAAAAATACACCTCGTTTCCATCAATCATTAAGCTAACGCCGGGCCCTACCAATAGCGCGAATACCACGGGAGTGCCTGCGGTTAGCAGTAATACAAATATCCATATATAGCTTAGTGACATGCTATTGCGATCCTTGATTTGAAATAGTTGCCTTTGACGACTCGCCATTGTGCTGCTGGTCATTATTAGGTGGACTGTTATTTGAGTCATCGTTATATGGCACTAGTGGGGATGTGAGCTGTTGGATAAGTCTTTCAATGCCGACTAAAAATAATGAACCAAAGGCAAAAGGCATACATAGGTAAAAAACCCATAGTTTAATCGCAACAGAGGCCGCGGTTATAGTGGTTCCCCCGGCGACAAAGCTTAAGCTTTGCTTGAAAAATATGGCGCTAATAAGCATGACTAATAAAGTGATTATTATTTCAGCAATGCGCTTAGGTAGAGCAGGTAAGACTTCGTGAAACATGCCAATTGACACATTCAAGTGTTCTCTGTAAGCCCATGGCGCCACCAAACAAGCTATCCAGACCATGGCATATTTAGATAATTCTTCGGTCCACGTTAAAGAGTCATTTAATACATAGCGAAAAAAAACTTGCGCTAAAATCATAACGACCATCATGGCTAACAAACCGCCTGCAAAGTATTTTGCAACTTTGGCGACATGAAAATTGAAGCTGCCTAATATCGTATTGAGCTTTGTAATATATGATTTCATAATCAGGGCGTTCTCATTGCTTTACTCTTACCGACATAATCGTTCTCATAACGCAAGGTCGTGCTCTGGCCAGTGGGGTAAGTCCTTGTTTTGTAAGTAATCGCTTTCCAGCATTTCAACGTTTTCAACCTCAGCACCAATAGGAATTGAGTGCTCAGCAGGCA
Source organism: Glaciecola punicea ACAM 611 (assembly GCF_000252165.1). GTDB lineage: Bacteria > Pseudomonadota > Gammaproteobacteria > Enterobacterales > Alteromonadaceae > Glaciecola > Glaciecola punicea. The sequence continues at coordinate 174,559 of NZ_BAET01000002.1, read as the reverse complement.
TGAACACCGCTAATTCATCCAGTTCTAATGTAAGGTCTAGCAGTTGATGCCCGCTATATTTTTCTTTTGTCGGGAAGCGTAGCCAGTTTCCTTGCGGTAAATAAAGCGTAACTTTACCGTCTGGATTGGTACAGGGGGCAACTAGTAAGCTATCGCCAAACATAAATTGCATTTCAAAGCTGTGCGTAAGACCTTGCTCTGGAAAAGCTAAGGGCATAGCTCGCATAACGGGCAGTCCACTCTCGCTGGACTGGCGCATGGTATCGTATATATATGGCATGAGCCTATAGCGTAACTTTAAGGCTTTTGTTGCGGCGCGCTCAGCTAGTGAACCATAACTCCATGGTTCACGCTGGCCTATGCCGTGTAATCTTATATGCGCTGAAAACACGGCCGCTTGGGTCCATCTAACAAATAAGACGGGGTCGCGAGTATCTTTATAAAATCCGCCTACGTCGGTGGCAAAAAAAGGTGCTCCCGACATACCCCAAGACAATGCGCCTCTAATACTGCCGACTAATCCGCCCCAGTCAGCCTGTGGATCGCCTCCCCACTGACTTGGAAAACGCTGCGAGCCTGTCCACGCTGAACGACTAAATAAGAACGCGCCAGTTTTACAATACTTTTGCGCAGCTTCGTACACGCATTGGTTGTAGAGCAAGCTATAAACATTGTGCAGTCTTTTACCACCGTCGCCATTGTAAGCAAGCATATTGTCGTTATCGACTTGTTCGCCAAAATCTGCTTTTATCATATCAATGCCTAAGTCAAATAAAGGTTTGTGAGATTCTAACCAAAACTGATAGGCATCTGGGTGAGTGAAATCAACAATACCCGATTCTGGCAAAGGCGTTAGCACTTCAGCAAATGCACTCATGTCCCACCCGTAGCGATAAGCTTGGCCACTTCGCTTGTCTTTCAAAAGCCAGCCTTTACGAGCCATTTCATCAAACAATTTGTTGTTGACAGACACTAAAGGATATTCCCAAATGCATACCTTGAACTGCTGTGCTTTGAGTGCGTTTATAACAGCGGCGGGATCGTCAAAGCGCTTAGCGTCCCACTCAAATGCAAATCGCGTGTCAGTATCTTGCCATGCTCTGCCGTCGAGCGTTATAACATCGCAGGGCATGTGTTTGTCGCGCACTGCTTTGGCTGTTTCTAATAATTCAGGCACATCTTTGTAATAGGCTTTTGAAAGAATTACGCCTAGGCTCCATAATGGAGGTACAGGAGATCTGCCTGTTAACTGTGTATATTGCTCAATAATCAGTGCGCCATTAGCACCATCTAATAAGAAAAGATCAAGCGCGTTGTCTTCAACTAACACGCAATAAGCTCGCTGTGACCAGTTAGCATGTCCTACAGAATGGGTGACCGGTGATGGCGTATGCACAAAAAGGCCCCAACCTTTTGTACTCCAAGCAAAAGGCGTGTTTTTATATGAAATTTCAGCGTTCACGCCTAAGGCATCGTGGTTATAAGACCTTACTAATTGTCCCCGTTTATTCAACGCCGACCACTTTTCACCTAGGCCGTACACGGGTTCTTGCGCGTCTAGATTGATACTAAATAACCAGCCCTCTTCTGTTTTTGCCATGGGCGGTAGCCTGAACTGGCGGACAAAATGACCGTCGTTAGGTGTTTTTTGTATGGTGTTACCTGACTTTTTCCATTCAAAGGCGAATGGACTATGCTGTATTTCAATGCGGTGATTTTTGGCGCTAATGTGGGTATGAGTTGTGCTGGATTTTATGGCGGCCTCAAAAGGCGAAGGCTCATATACAAGTATTCCATAGTTGTTTACATCGCACTTTAGTTCATTCTGGATCCTAATACCCATTTCGTTAATGCTTAAGGTCAAATTACCGTGGTTAGTCGGGATCAATATTGATCCACAAGGTAAAATTCGACATTCATCAATAACTTCAGTCTGTACAACACGGTTCCAGTCGGGTGTAGAAAGTTCAAACACGTCGTTCAAATCCTTAATAAATGGTGGTTAAAGGCTATGCATATGGTAGATTATAAATGTGCACTGACGCTGCAAAAGAGCCTAAAAGTATGAATGCTCTAGCCTATTATTTGATGACTTATGAATTAGTCTAAGCATCTAATAAGCCAGCAAGCTTTGTCTTGTATAAGACACAAGTTAGTATAGTGTTAAATTATTGTCAATTACCATCTGCGTTTTAATACATAATTGAGTGAAGTGCAGCATGGATAAGTTTTCAAACGTGTAAACTGCAGCAGAATATTGCCGCTATTAGTCACTTTATACCGACTCTTTTTCTTAAGCTTATTTTAGTGAATTTATGACCAATAACAGATTTGACAATAAACTCAGCCAAACAGGCTTATCCTTTCAGCCCCTGTATATGCAGGTTGAAGAGCATGTTAAGCAGCTTATTGTAGAGCAGCGTTGGAAGCCGGGCGAGATGTTACCTAATGAGTTTAAGCTCGCAGAAGAGCTTGGTGTTAGTCAAGGAACCGTTCGAAAGGCACTCAATGGCTTAACGGGGACTAAAATACTCACCCGTCGACAGGGAGTAGGAACGTTTGTATCGGAGCATACAAATCAGCATAGCCTTTACCGTTTTTATCCGATCATCCGTGATGGAAAAACGCCCGAATTACCAAAAGCAGAGCTGCTATCGCTTACACTTATAAAAGCACCTAAAAACGTTGTCAGTGCGTTTGGGGCTAAAGCGAATATGAAAGTATTTGAGGTCCTTAGACGCAGAATTCTTAACAACGAATTTTGTATATTTGAAAAGATATATTTGCCATATGTTTATTTTCGCGAATTAGAAGGGCTCGAAGATTTACCGCACACGCTTTATCATTTTTATCAAACTCAATTTAACCTTACTGTGCAAGACACCACTGACCGTATTAAAGCGGATATAGCCAGTGCTCAAGACGCAAAGCTACTGGCTATCCATATTGGTGAAGCACTTTTAGAGGTGGAGCGCATAGCCCATTCAATTGATGGGAAAATAATTGAATTTAGAATAAGTCGCTGTAGAAGTGATAAATATCATTATTTAGTAGAATCAAAATGAGCAAGCAAAGTTTGAAACAGCGACTGTTTGCCGCCTTACTTATCGCCAGCTCGGGATCTATAACGCGCTATACTCCCCCGCCATTATTTTATAAAGGCTATTGACTAAATAATCACCGCTGGCCTCTTTCAGAACGAAGCCTTTAACCTCTAATTTCAGTGCCCGCTCTACATACATAGCCTACTCAGGAATGCCTATTCATGTATCCAATATTTGACGACAATTTGCTTGGCCGCCACATTGACTGACTAATTACCAAACTATGAGACACTCATTGACTCATTAAAAATCAAACTAAAAATAGGATTGAATTGGTGATTTATGACTAAAATGATGAGTCTGTCAGCGAGACGAGAAATGATACTCGGGGTAAATAATTCATATGGTAGAGCCTCTAAATCTGAAAAAACCAAAATATTGGATGGGTTTGTTGCTGCAACTGGGTATGAAAGAAAATATGCTACTTTGCTACTATCAAAGAAAATTCAGCTTCCTCCGCACGAGCGTAAACGTAAGCGGCCAGGCACACAAATATAAGATGAACAGTTTGTTCATGTACTTACCGTTGTTTGGAATACCGCCAATCAAATATGCTCGAAGCGCTTTGTACCTTTTATTTCTAACTTAGTTAGCGCCATGAAACGCTACGGTCACCTTCGAATAACTGAAGAGGTTAGAGATAAGCTTTTAAAGGTAAGTCCTGCTTCTGTTGATTGACTACTTCAAGTTGAGAGGCAACGCCATGCTGATGGCATTAGCCATAGCAAAACAGGTACTCTTTGGAAAAATCAAATACAAGTTCGTACATTTGCAGATTGGGACGACGTATCACCTAATTTTTTTGAAGTGGAGTTAGTTGCGCATTGTGGTGGCGACCCAAGAGGCGCATTTCTGAATACCTTGACGATGGCAGATGTCACTACCGGTTGGCTTGAATGTATGCCGCTAGTAAAAAAGAGTGCTAGTAATGTTATTGGTGGAATAAACATTGCGAGAAAACTACTTCCCTTCGACTTAAAAGGTCTTGATACAATGGAGGTAGCGAATCCATTAATTATGAGCTTCTTGATTACTGTGAGAATAATCAAATTACCTTTACACGAGCTCGAACTCATAAGAAAAACGACCAAGCGCTGACGCCATATCAACGATTAATTAAAGTTGCATCTGTTTCAGCAACAACAAAAGAAAAACTTGAAGTGGAATATCTTACACTCGACCCCGTTAAAATTTTGGCCGAATTAAAACGTCTGCAACAGAATTTATTTCAATTTTCTTGGCATAATAATGCTCAGGTTGACGTTATAGCTGAAGAAGATCAACCCAATGACGTGACAGCACAAGAAACAAAATTGGACGATTCCACTAAAATTGATTACTTTAATTACAATAAACCAAAAGGTAACCGCAATCTTCCAAGGAACTATAGAACAAGAATAGATCCGTTTGAACAGGTCTGGGATGAAGTGAAATTAAAACTTGAGTTGCAACCAGAAACTTATGCTCGTGAAATAATTGAATGGTTGTCTAATAAATATCCTGGTGAATTCTCCAAAGATCATACTCGAACCCTTGCGACGAAGGATTCAGAAATGGCGAATACAAACCAAAGGTTACGAAGAGAAAATGGTTGAATTAATGCTCTAGACTCAGCTAAATAGGGTTTAGGATTAATAGTTTTTTTTAACGAGGCAATACGACAGGCCAAGGTAATTGACATTTAATAGTCTTGTTCTTGCGAATTGATTTTCATAAGCTACGTGGCTACGATGTTTTAGTTGGACAAGTGCTGGTGCAATTAAACCCAACAAAGCCCTAAAATTTTGCTCGGACCAGATTTGATAATTACTGATTGTTTTACTAAGAGGTCCTTAGTAAGGTTTACCGCCACACAACGCACAGGCCCCATACACCGATAAGAGTAATGAGGCCTTGACCAAACATGATGAATAAAAGTTATTAAGATTGGTTAACACTTCTTTATATGTAGTTTATGCATGCTTTACGCTTTATCACCTAAGGCTTTAATGTTTTCAGGCAGACGCTCGTTAGAACCGTACATAAAGTGATTTGACATATTTTCAGAAAAACGACTCGCTTCAGTAGTAATACCTACTGCTTCTGCCATTTGACGAAGCAACATTGGCGACGCACCACAGCAAACACCTAAGTAATTAATCCCTAGGGCATAGGCATCTTTTGCAAATTGTCCAATCTCATAGCGGTTACAGTAAAGCGGGTCTAATGCTGTCGGGAATGCACGACCATGTGGTGCAGGGCAAGTACAACTATCGTGGTCAGATAAGTTAAAGAAAGTCGGCTCCTTTTCGTTAGTACGGTAAGGAATTGGCAAGGCGGCTACATGGCAAGATACCGCAGCACGTATTTCTTTGAGGTATGGCAACATCGTTTGAGGACCGCGAAAACAGTTTAAGCCAACTACATCTGCACCACGTTTTTCAAGCTCTACGCAAGTCTCTACTACACTTACGCCGTCTTGCATTTGGTTGCTTGCCATTGGCGCCAACGTAATAATGACTGGTAAGCCACTAGCCTTAGCCACTTCTAATGCGGTGTAAGCTTCTTCTGCATAGTAGAAAGTTTCACCAATAATAATATCCACACCTTCTTCAACAGCCCAGCCAACCATTTCTTCAAACATGCTGCGCACTTCCTGCTGCTTGTTTGTATCAGTTGGATGCCAAATGTTAGTATTTGAGATGTTACCAGCCATAAGGTTGCCTGGCTTGCTGTCAGCTACTTTTCTAGCAATTTTTAACGCTGCACGATTTAATGGTTCTAGCAACTCTTCTTTACCGATAACACGCATTTTTTCACGGTGACCATTGTAAGTAAAAGCTTCTACGATATCAGAGCCTGCACGCTGAAAATCACGGTGCAATGACTCTAATACTTCCGGGTGTTCCAAAGCAACTTCTGGCACAAACTCACCTGCTGTTAAGTAACCGCGACGTTCTAATTCGAAAAGAAACCCTTCTGCGCAAATTACAGGGCCTTTATTGATGTGTCCTGCTAATTCAACCAGAACAAAAGAGCGATACGACTTTTGACAGGCCTCCACCTAGACTACTCACTCAAAAATAGCCAACTAAAAACGGAACGCATTATCCATTACCTTCTACCAGTCGTCATTGTTGCTCATTGTATTTAAGTACAAGTTTCATATTGGGTAATTCGAGCAGAAATGGCTCACGAAGCACCTTGACTTTACAGCCTCATTTGTATGTCGATTTAGACGTTAACGTGCAGTTGGCAATAACGGCGAGTTTAAAATAAACTTTACAAGTTCTATTTGCTAGTTAAACCAAAATAGACGGTATACTAGTCGTAGTTTGTACTTACGCTAGTCCTTACTAAGCATCAAATAGCCTTGTCCGTGGATGGTTAATATTTCTATCTCGCTATGCCTTAACAGACCTCGTAATTGTGAAATCGTTACATTTACATTATTAAGGACTTTATTTTGTGCTCCCCAAACATATTCAACTAAAAAGTCTCTACTTAACACCTCCCCTTTATACCGATGAAACGCGCATAACATCCTATATTTTGCTTGGTTTATCTGGCTTTTTTCACCATGTATAGAAATACTTATTCGGGTTACAACAATCCCTTCTGAAAGTATTAGATCATCGTATTTAAACGGACAATTAAAACAAAACGCAACACAAATAGAATTACTGTGACTCATACTAACCTGATATTTAGGTTGATTACCCATTTTATATAATGTGTCTATAATTGATATGTCATCATTAATGTATTCTGAGTTATTAATTATATACCTGTTTTTTAAAAACCTTTTATCAGTCATCTCTGGCCTGCCGCATTATAACAACATTCTTTGTTGCGGGGTACTGTTTATACAACGGGCGAAGGTGTGTCTACAAATATAAAATTATAAAAAATTATAAAAAATTATAAAAAATTATAAAAAATTATAAAAATAATAAATAGCTGATATTCAACATCCACTTTAAAAATAAATTTTCTGATATTTTCACCCAAGCAATAAATGATGTTTTAATTGCGTATTTGTAATTTTACCACTAATGGCGGATGATCTGATCAGTACATAGTGGTAATATCTTCTAAGCACTGGAATACCCAGCGTGCTGGTGAGGTTTGTATTTAATATTGCGGAATTAGCAGCCTTTTTCTACCACAGTTTTAAGGATTTGATGCTCTAAGTCTGCATACAGTCGCCAGTTGCCAGTTGACAGCAGCTGACTTTATGCTAAGCCTTTCAGGGAAATCACGCCTCAATAGGTTCCTTATTCGAAATTTTTGTAGCCATCCTGCAACAATTAAGTGTTGAACAGGCTACTTGTCTTGAATGTGCCAGTGTTGGAAGTAAGCTAACTTGGGGTAAGAAAAGGTGTTTCACACCGCTCTTTTTTACCTAAAGTTCGAATAAGCTTAGCTTTTATTTACATTTGATGAGTAAACGAATATGAATATTGAATCTTTTAATCAGCTTTGTGCGGCTAAAGCTGCCACTAGCCATGTAGTGCAGTGGGGTGGGTCTAGTGTATATAAAGTAGGCGGTAAGGTATTTGCGCTGGCTAATATCGACAAGCTTGGACATTTAGGCATAAGCTTTAAAACCTCTGCGCTTAATTTTTACTTTTTAAGTGATAAACTTGGCTATCGACCTGCGCCTTACATGGCCTCTAGAGGTATGAAGTGGATACAACAATATAACGCGCCAGCCTCTTTAGATGAAGAATTGATATATTATTTAGATGAGTCGTATCGCCTTGTGTCCTTAGGCTTTAGCAAAAAACTACAAAAGGAACTTGGACTTAATCAAGGCGCTTAAGTGCTAAATAGGGAAACTAAAATTCTACCGGTTGAATACACTAAGCATATGTATTATCGTCTACCGCTATATTTACTCCTATCTCCTTAAAGAGAACGCTATGAAACTTCCGATTGTTCAATCTTATGCAGGCTTTGCTATGGCTTTAGCAATCGCCTTTATGACCGTGCATACCAAAGCGACCACCACAGATCTTATTAATGAGCAGCAAAAAGCAAATGCACAAGCGTTAATGGAAAAAGCCTTAAAAAGCGATTTAGCGTATGAAATTGTAGAATCTTTGACCACAGAAATTGGCCCAAGACTGGCAGGCTCTGAGGCTGAAAAACGCGCTCGTGACTGGGGCGTAAAGCTTGGCAAGGAACTCGGTTTTGATCGTGTGTCAGTTGAAGAATTTACCATGCCGTATTGGGTACGTGGTGAACTCAAGGTCGCACTAAGTGCTCCTTATGCACAAGAGCTATACGCAACAGCTTTAGGTGGCTCAGGCGCTTCGACCAATAATATTGATGCGCCTATTGTCTACTTTCGAAATCTTGATGAAATTGCTTACGTTAAAAGCGGCGATTTGGCAGGTAAAGTCGCGTTCATCGACGGTGACCTCATGGTGCCCAGCCAAACAGGTGCCGGTTATGGCCCATCAAATCAAAAGCGTAGGGTTGGTTGGCAGCATGCCGAGCGCGGCGGTGCCCTAGCCCTTATGATTAGGTCTGTGGGGTCAAACTCTCAGCGCTTTCCACACACTGGCATGATGAGTGCCTTAGAGGACAAGTGGGCCAGTATTCCAGTCGTGGCACTATCTAATCCTGACGCGGATCAGCTACGCCGCTTATATAAGCTAGGCGAGCCTTTGAAAGTTAGCATAGCCTCAACAGCACAGTGGAAAGGTGACGTGAGCAGCGGTAATGTCATTTTGGACTTGATTGGAAGTGAGCGCCCAGAGGAAATTGTGCTTATAGCCGGGCACTTAGACAGTTGGGACGAAGCAACCGGTGCTTTAGATGACGGCGCAGGCATTGGTATTACCGTTGCGGCTGCAAAACTGATTGCCGAATTGCCCACTAGGCCAAAACGCACTATTCGAGTGGTGATGTTTGGCGCAGAAGAAGTTGGATTACTGGGCGCTTTTGCTTATGCCAAGAAGCATGCAGATAATCTACATAATCATGTTTTGGCTACCGAGTCAGATTTTGGTGCGCGCACTATTTGGCGCTTAGTCTCTAATGTGAACCCAGACGCTAATGCGACGATTGATGCCATTGGTAAAATTCTTGAGCCCTTAGGCATAGTGCGCGGCGGCAGTGATGTACCCGGAGGCGGTCCAGATATAATTCCGATGGCGCGCGCAGGTGTGCCCACCATTCGATTGGAACAAAACGGTATGGACTATTTTGATTATCACCACACACCAGACGACACGCTAGATAAAATTATACCCGAGGAGCTAAAGCAGAACGTCGCCGCCTATGCAGTGACCGCATATTTGGCTGCCGACGCGACTGCTGATTTTAGGCCTGAGGCAAAAACAAGGTCTGAAGAGGATTAACTGAGCTTTTTATCCTGCAAGAAAAATATCCGGTAGTGTCATATCTAAGACGATTGCAAGTAAGCTTTACATTATAAGCTTACTTGTAGTCGTCTTTAGTACAAATAGTCCGTTTAGCTTGCCGTTCTCATAAGGTGCGCTAATTCTTTTTCTATATCAGCAGCAGATATATCAGACATATCTTCAAACGCTATATTTTGCGCGGCTATCGTTCTTTGCAGGGTTTTCCCTTCAATACAACTGGCTATTGGCAGTAGCGATGCCATTTCGTCGAGCTTTCCGCTGCAGTGTAAAACGATATCGCAGCCTGCGCCAAAAGCTTGCTGCGCGCGCGACGAAACAGTGCCCGATAGTGCATGCATATTGATGTCGTCGGTCATAATAAGGCCGTCAAATCCAATTAAGCCGCGCACAATGGTGTTAATCACGACGGGGCTGACCGTGGCGGGTAGGTCGGGGTCTATTTGCTGGAACACGATGTGCGCGGTCATTGCCATGGCTTCATTATTAAAAGCGTTAAAGGGCATAAAGTCCCATGCTTGCAAGTCATCGATCGAGGCGTTTACTTGCACCAGCGCCAAATGACTGTCGCTGGTGGCGCGTCCATGTCCAGGCATGTGTTTTATGACAGGGGCTACGCCAACGTGCTTTAGGCCATTGACTATTTGCTTGCCTAAGGCGATGACACTTTGCGGATTTTGTCCTAAGGCACGCTCGCTAATAATGCTGCTGGCATTTTTTTGTGGAACATCAAGCATAGGGGCACAGTTTGCATTTATGCCCAGCGCCTTTAGCTCTAAGCCGGTCAGCATGGCGTTTAGCAAGCAGGCACGTTTAGCAAGCTCTGCATCTTGCTGGAACATAGTAGCAAATACCGTAGGGCTTGGGGGAATGCGCCAGTGCGTGTTGGGTAAGCGTGAAACGCGGCCGCCTTCTTGGTCGATAAAAACCATTAGTTGGGTGCGCTGCATCGCTTTTTTGCAGTCTTCTATCAGGGCAGTGACTTGTACAGGACTGCTTATATTTCGCGCAAAAAGGATAATTCCCCATGGCTGTAGTTCGCTAAAAAGAGCACGCTCACTCGCTGTTAACTTAGTGGCACTGCATCCTACAATGACGTTGCTGGGCACTGCATTTACTCCTTTATATTAAATGACTACTATTGCGCTTGAATGCCTGTGCTAGGGCAAACTAATTTTACCAAAGCAAGTTGCGGGAATATTGTCGCTATTAGTAAATACATCACTAGTGCCAAACAAGGTCTGATTGGCCAGTACGGCAAATAAGGCCGCTTCTTTAGCGTCGGGATCAATACCTAGTTCGATAGCCGACTTAACGCTAATATTAGGCAAGCACTGCTGTATATTGTTGCGTAAAACAAGATTATGAACGCCGCCGCCGCTGACATACAAAACCGTTTCTGCGTGATCTTCACCGTGTTTTTGCAAATTCTGTGAGCAAGCTTTGTTTATCGCCTTACTAACGCTTTGTGCGGTAAACATGGTTAAGGTTGCTAGCAAGTCGCAAAAACTTTGTGCCACTATCGGAAAGCTTTTTAGCAAAGAAGTCTGGTTCATTTGTATTGCATCAAGCATAAAATTCAAATGATAACTTTCTTGGCCGGTGGACTTATTCGCGCCTAGGTAAGCATCGTTTAATGAGGCTGCTTGTAAGTTAAATATCGACAGTAAGGTTTCGTCTATTATTCCTTTAGCAGCGAAATCTCCATTCTGATCATACGCATGATTGAAGGTCGGTAGTGACGTGGCATTAGCATCTGATGTTTGTAAATATTGGGCGTGGCGAATGGCCACATCCATTAAGGTGTTGCCGGGGCCGGTGTCAGCGCTTACTACCCCCGAAAAACTATTTTCACAAGGTATATACGTGAAGTTAGCAATGCCACCAATGTTTAATAGAATGCGGTTTTCATGCCTGCTAGCAAATAACAAGAAATCTGCATAGGGCACTAATGGCGCACCTTCGCCACTCGCGGCAATATGTTTTTGCCTGAAATCACTTACGGTCAGTATTTGCGTAATATAAGCAAGGTGACAACCGTCGCCAATTTGAAGTGTTGCTGAAGCCCTAGTCGCCGCGGTGCCATCTGCATTAGGGGGCATTGGCAGTGTCTTGGGCGCATGAAAAACGGTTTGCCCGTGGCTGGCCAGAATATCTACGCTTGCAGGCTCAATATTCCATTGCTTAAGACTCGCTAACACCATAGCTGCGTGCTCTCGGGCAATCCACGCATTTGCTTTTGTGACCTCATGCAGGGGGGCTAATGGGTTGGCAAACAAAGGGCGCACTTTGTTCAGATATTCGTCGCCATAGGGCACGCAGGTAAAGTGCTTAACGCTTAGTTGTGTATGGATGCCATGACCTTTTACTTCGCATAGCGCAATGTCTAAGCCATCAAGTGAAGTGCCACTCATTAAACCCACAATAATGCGCGTTTTACTTTTCAGTGTAGAAAGGGTCGTCAATGCTGCGTTCATGTGCACAATTCCTGTGAGCTTAAGTTCATTTATATGATGTCACAAGTATTGATTCGTTTCTTATAATAAGGCAGCGTAAAGTAGTTATCTGCGGCAAAATAAGTCAAGCGCTTCTCAACGCTTTTTCCTTTGAACATGTCATTAAATACCGCCTGCAATTCAGCGTTTTTAGTAGCTGCATCGCTTATATAGTAGCTGTGTTTGTTTCCCACTTCGTTTGCTTCGCTTACATCAATATATACAACATGCTTGCTGTTCAGGTTTTTCAAATACTGACCAAGGCGGGCTCTTTGTTCTTTGCCTGGTTTGACACGCGAGGCGCTTAGTGCTGCATCGTTTTCGTTTATGACCACATGAATGCGATTGCGAACGTCTATAGTGTCAGCCCAGTTTGCATGATGTTTGTTGTTGGTGTCAGCGGCGACTAAGTTTATATTGTCAAAGACAAGTTGACTCGTGACGTTGTCGCTTGTCATTAGAGAATGCTTGAGTAAATAATTACCCATGCTGTGACAAAGCAAGTTTATTTTGACAGTGCATACTTTACTGACCAGTTCACTATAAAGTGCTGCAGCTGCCATTGGGTTTTTATTACCTTTATACTTGGCTCCTACCTTGTGCTTAATGCTAAGTAGATTGGTTTCACTAAGCAGGGTGTGAAAGTAGTGAATTTTGCCAACAAATCTATTAAATGCGCCAGATGATGCTCTAGCATCTGCTTTATCACTTAGGTATGAAGCTGTGCCAGAAACAGCACCGCCGCCGTTGGCTGGCCACGTAAACGGCACCACAATAACGTCATAAAGGGCCTCTAGTTGCTGTGCTGCGCGCAATACATCTGACACATCGTTGTTGTATCCGTGTACAAAGAAAAGAATCGCTTTATTTTCTTCGCTCGCTTGGGTAAAAAGCTTACAGGCTACTTCTAAGGATCCATGCCATGGCAAACTGGTATCTATAGTTAGGTGGTGATCTTTGGCAAGTTTCTTTACTTGGGCGGGTGTTAATGCATCTTTTATCGCAGACACTTTCCATTTCTTATTTACTTCGTTGACCTCTACAATCCTAAGTTCGTTTGGGCCCTTAGCATTCGGTTTATCGCCAAATACTCTTATGGTAGTGCCGTTTGAAACAGATCTGTTGGTAACTAAGTACATATGCAACTCCCTCTGACATTTGATATGAAGAAAAAAATGCTGATCTTAAAGCATACTCAATTTCAAGCGTAAGGCAAAATTTATCTGTTGTTAGCGCAAGAAGCGGCTAAGAAAGGCTTGCCGCAACAAGCAGATTATTGTAGTAATCCTTTATACACAATATTGGCTTGCTCAAAATTATTACTTTTTTCAAGAATGCAGGCTAATAAGGCCTTGTCGCTTGCGCTACCATCAAGATCTAGGGCTTTGCTTACGGCTTTTTTGGCGAGTGCATAATCACCTGTGTTGTAGGCCAAGTTAGCTAGCACTGAATAAAGCCCGGCTTCGTCAGGACTTTTCTTTATCTCTTGCTCAATAAATGTAATGGCCAGCGTTGGGTTAGGATGGTTAAGCTGTTTGAATAATTTGAAATAGCCTTTATGCTGCTGCTTACTTGCAACAGCCACAAGCTCTTTTTCTGCCTCGGCCGATTGGCCTTGGTCAATCAATAGCTGCAAATAAATAAGCTGATTAGCTTGGTCTTTACGCTCGCTGCGGCTTAGCTGCTGCCAATGCGCTGTTAAGGCGTTGGCTCCATGCTTACTGGCAATAGCGGCAAATTCGCCAGTAGTCCATTGAGTTGCCCAGGTAAAATAGTCATCGCCCAGCAATCTTTTATTCTGTTTTGCTAAGGCTTGAATTTGTGGCCAATCGCTAAGGCCTTTTAATACCTGCAATTTAAGGCTAATAAAAGATTTAGTGTTGCGAATTTTACCCGTAACACTGCTTAGCAGGTTCATGGCTTCTTCGCTTTTATTATTAAGCAAACATATTTCAGCCTGCTTCATTAAGGCAAGTGGTTCAGCTTTGGGGAAGTCCATTGCGCTTATTAAGTCAGCTTGGGCTTGTTGCAGATTGCCGGCTTGGCGTTCAAGCTCGGCGGCAATTAAGTAATTACTGCCTTCAAAATTACCTTTTTTGGTTTTGCGAATAAGGTTTAGTGCCGCTTGCTGTTCATTCATTAACATCGCATTTATGCTTTGATAAAACGCCTGGTTTTGCTGGCGTTTTGACAAACGGCCAATCCATGTGCGTGAACCAGTGGCTAATCCAACGAACTTTTTAATTACCCACAGGCTTAGCCAGAGCGTCAAAACTAGCAGTACCACTGCAATGAAGCCACCGAGTAAGGAAGCCTGAATAATGGTGCCCGCGAAATCGATAATTATGCGGCCTTCAATTGCCGTTAGTGTATAGCCCAAAAACAGTAAACCTAAAAAAATGGCAATACAGACAATAAATCTAATCATAATTGCTTACTCAAGGTATCATCAACAGGCGTTTTGGAATTGTTGTAGAGCCCTTCTATACGTTTTTCAATAATCGCTTTGAGTGAAGCCTGCGAGGAAAGGCTTGATGGATACTGCCTTGAAAAATCGATATTTTGCAGCTCTTGTAGGGCGACTAAAAGTTGACTGACCTGCGTATTATCCACTTGATAGTGTTCTACCAGTAAACTAATACTGCGCTGTATTGCTGAGCGATAAAACGCTACTTGCTCATTTAAGGCAGCGCTCTGCGCTTGGGTTAAGGCAAAATTAAGCTGCTGCTCAATTAGCCACTGCTGACGCTGGGCTAAATATGGCTCAAGCGGCTGGTTCACATAATCAATCGAAATAAGATCGTTTACGATAGACTGCCACGTCTTTTTAAGATTTAAACGCCAGTCGCGTACGTCTTCACTTAGGCTTAAGTCGGTTAAATCAGTATTTTCAGGCAGTTGCAGTGTATCTAAGGGCAGTTTACTTAAGTTCGGTAGCATTGCTTCTAATGCCAAAGCAATAGAGTTGGTTGACACCGCGTTAATTTGGGCTAAGGCTTGAACGTCGGCTGAAATTAAGGCTCTAACAGGAAATAATGACGGGTCGTTCAAATCGTTTAAGCGCGCGTCTGCTTCTCTTAGTAAGGTGATGGCGGTGCGTACGTCATTTTCTAAGTAAAGCTTTCGCCCCGCCATATTCACTAAGTAATTCGCCTCAGCTAATAGCCAGTCAGACGGCCTGCGGCTTGACATTTCATCTAAACGTTTGTTTATCGCGGCGGCGTCACGGTTTACTTGGACTTGTTCTTGTTGCACATTCGTCATTTTTTGAATGAGTTCATTTTGCACATTTGTCATTTTTTGGGTGAGCTGACTTTCTGCATTCAATACATTTTGTGAGCCTGCTTGTTTCACGCTAACTATATTGTTTTCAAGGCTTTGTGCGCTTTGCTTTAGCTGACTCAGATCAGACTCTACGCGACGAGATTGCGCTTTAAAGTCTTGTTTAAGGGCAGCGATGTCGGCTTGTTTGATTGTCTCAGAGCCTAGTATTTGTGTGTAGTACCAGTACGCAGCTGCACAAATCAGTATTAGTATAAGTAAGTTTATACTCGTAAAAAACCACAGTGCACCGGTCTTAGCAGGCGTATCCGTTTTTTTATCAACCGCGGTAGCTGACGGCTTTGTAGTGTCTTTAATTACCGTGGCGTCTTCAATCTCTTTGGGCTTGTCTTTTGGTGATTGGGTTGGTTTAGTCACGTGCAACTCCTGGTGTTCACTAATTGATTGGCGCAGTTTAGCAGGGCCTGATTACTGGCACCTTGGCTAAGCAAAATTTGTTCAATGCCATGTGCACAAGCATATGCTTTTATCCGTTCGCTGGCGACTATCCACACACAAGTTTGCAAGTAAGTGCGGTCTAGGTTGGCCAATAGAAGTTCGGTAATTTCAATACTGGTGGCAATAATACACCTAATTTTACTGGTCTCAAAAGAAAATGCATGAATTGCTGACATATTGGCGATGCGTTCATAAACGTGTAACTCAACAATATTGGCATTTTTTTGGTAAAGCGAATCGGCAATTAAATTTCGCCCGCCTTTGCCTTTTAGTATAACGATATTTGCATTGTTTACCATGCGTAAACACGATGCGTTGAGCACACCCTCCGAGTTTTCAGGTGACGCGGTAAATAATCTGGATTTATCGGCAATATTGGCGATTAATGCGGCGCTGGCACTGCCCACACATACAAAATTAATTTGCTTGAAATTTAGGCGCGTCTCAGCGCTTTGCGTAGCGCGCAGTAGCCACTGCGCCGCATAGCTTGAAGTAACAATAATACAGCTGGGATTTGCCGCATTCAATTGTGCAAGGTAGGCGTGAGTTGTCGCCAGTTTTATGTCAATCAGTCCAAGCGCTTGTGCGTTTAGATTGTGCTGCTGAAAGAAAAGCGCAGTTTGCTTAGCTTTCTGAGCAGGCCTAGCAATCAAAAAAATCATGCGGATATACCTAATTTATAAGGCGTCGAGAATGGCCCTTGCACCTTGAGAAAGTAGCGCATCGGCCAGACTAACGCCGACTTTTTTGGCCGCGGCAATGTCGTCTACTGCACAGTTTATTTTAGCGCTAGTTTTCAGTATTTTTGTGCCATCTGGCGAGGCAACTAATGCGCTCATCGACAGCTCTCCAATGCCCTTTTTATCGCCATAGCTAAATTGTGCAAAGCTGCCTATAGGCACTTGGCAACCGCCCAACAGCTTTGCGTTCATAGCACGTTCTGCGCTAACGCGCAGGGCGGTTTCGCTATGATTGAGTTTTTGCAGCATGGCAATTAGGGCTTCGTCGTCATTTCTACATTCAATGCCAACCGCGCCTTGGCCAACGGCAGGCAAGCACATTAAGGGATCAAGCTCATGTTTAATACGGGCTTTCATATCTAGTCGAATTAAGCCGGCCGCAGCAAGAATAATCGCGTCGTATTCTCCCTTGTCGAGCTTGTGTAAACGGGTATTAACATTGCCGCGTAAATCTTTAATGGTCAGATCAGGTCGAACTGCTTTTAGCTGCGCCTGTCTGCGCAGGCTTGAGGTCCCTACTACAGCACCTTGGGGCAGGTCATCAAAACGCGCAAAGGCGTTTGATACGAACGCATCAAAAGGGTTTTCACGCTCACAAATACAGTGCAGGCCAAATTCATCAGGAAAAGCAACGGGTATATCTTTCATAGAATGCACGGCTAAATCGGCTAAACCGTCTTGCATGGCCACTTCTAATTCTTTGATGAAGAGGCCTTTACCGCCAATTTTCGCCAGTGGTGAATCAAGAATTCTATCGCCTTGGGTCGACATTGGCACCAGCTCTATGGTCAAGTTTGGGAAGTGTTTGAGTAACTGGTCTTGCACATAATGGGCCTGCCACATGGCTAAATCGCTTTTACGCGTGGCAATTCTTATGACCGATTTTGTTGTTTGCATACTTGTTTTTTGCATAGTGCTTATCAGATCCCGTTTGGTTCAAACATGCTTTATTTTGACAACTGTGCCGTTATAAATGTTGCGATGTCCTGCACTTCTTCCATACATACGCTGTGCTGCATGGGGTATTCTTTGAACAGCGCATTATAGCCGTTGTCTTGCAGTGTGCTGTAGGCTATTTTACCTTGGGACATGGGAACCATTTGATCTTGAGAACCATGACAGCACAAAATTGGCGTTTGCTGATTGGCGGCGTGTTTTTCGCTGGCCAGAGAATTTGGTGCACACATATAGGTAGACAAAGCAGCAATACCTGCCAGCGAACTTTCAAAACGCGTACCTAAATGCAGCGCAATTACGCCGCCTTGCGAAAAGCCAATAAGCATAATTTTATGTGCAGGAATGCCGTTTGCTATTTCATTTTGAATAAGTTGCTTAACCTGCTCGCTCGATTCAAGTACGCCTTCTATGTCGGCACGACTGCCCATGTCGGCGCTTTTTATGTCATACCAAGCACGCATTTTCATGCCGTTGTTAATCGTTACCGCGCGCTCTGGAGCATGCGGGAATATGAATTTTACGCCCAAGCTGGGATCAAGCTTAAGCTGCGGCGCGATAGGGGCAAAACCATCGCCTGAATCGCCTAAACCATGCAGCCAGATTATAGTCGATTTGTGCGCAGTGTTAGGGGCAACATCCACGCTGGGTAAAAGTACACGTGAAGAGGTGTTACTAGTCATGCAGATAATTCCTTAAAATTGCGCAGTCTGTCAAGTGTGTCAAGTGCGACAAGTGTGTCAAGCGCTTCTTCAATGCCGATAAACAAATCATCAATAAGTTGATGATAAACGCTTTCTTTCATACAATTTTCACGACCTTAATATTCAAGCCTAAATTATTGAAGGGTAAGGGCGCTACTTTTATGACCAAAATATATGAACAACAGCGTTCATATTGTCCAATTTGCACGTCGCTATGGTAGCATAAGAGACCAACTAACGGACAAACAAAAGCACAGACTTTAGTGCAGATATTTGGATCGATTATTAACAAGCGCCAGTATCCACTTCAAGTGCCCAGCAATTTGGGCTTGGTCTATTTAACAAACAGTAGGGTCTTATGGCAAGTGCTAACGCAAATCTTTTTATAGTAGCTGCGCCGTCGGGGGCAGGAAAGTCGAGCTTAATTAGTGCTCTGCTGCAGCGTGCACAAGAAGGCCATTTACTTAATGCGGCGCAGTTGTCGGTTTCCCACACCACTCGCTTGAAGCGCGAAGGTGAGGTAAACGGTGAACACTATCACTATATAACGGTAGAGCAATTTACGCAGATGGTATTGCAAGAAGCCTTTTACGAGCACGCAAAGGTGTTTGAAAACTACTACGGGACTTCGCGAGTCGCCATTAGTGATAAATTGTCGCAGGGTATTGACGTACTTTTAGACATTGACTGGCAGGGCGCTCGCCAAATTAAAAAGATAAATCCTGAGGTGGTGTCTATTTATATATTGCCTCCTTCAAAAGAAGAGTTATACGTGCGCTTAGTGAGCCGCGGTAGCGACAGCGACAGCGTAATAGACAGCCGCATGCAACAGGCGCAGCAAGAAATGTCACACTACACTGAGTTTGACTATGTCATTGTTAATGACAACTTTACCGATGCTTTAGAGCAGCTCATTACTATCGTCAAGTCTCATAGTTTAGGCTTAGCACAGCAGCAAGTCCGACACAAAGATCTGCTTGCTTCTTTACTTAAGCAGTAATGGTTAAAGCAATCGACTTTTAAAGGCGTGCATTTTACCATCACACGTCATCCGTCACACGCTAAACAGTAAAATCACCTCTTATGGGATAATCGTTTTTCTGGGAAAATTCAATGCCACTTAATAGCTGGTCTATTTCAGGGCGCGTGAAGGGAGCATTTGATTTTTCAACTATTTGTATCTCTCTTTTTGGATTGACTACAAATAGCGCTGGCTCAGGAAATATATGATCTGTCTCTTTGCCCGACAGAGGCTTAGACAAATAAAGCCCCATGTTTTGCATCACGTCAACCGTTAATCCTGCGAATACCGGATACTCTACGTCGCTAATATGGTCTGTGTAAAATGCGTTTAGCTGCTCTATAGAGTCAGCTGAAACTGCAATGATATTAAGATTTATTTTTTTAAATGCATCTAGCTTGTCTTGTAGCATATTTAAATATTTGGCACAGATTGGGCAATGTTTGCCGCGATAAACGAAAATAGCGTACCAATCTGAGTCATTGGTTTGACCAGATATTTCGTTAAGGCGTGGAATAAGGGATGTTTCTTCTGAGTCTTTCGTTTTTACCTGCACATCTGGAAACGTATCACCCGGCTTAAAACTAATCATAATTGTTGATCCTCCTAAATTAATTAAAAACGAGCTAGCAAAAATGTATAACTGAAGGCGTAACTCGTTTGTTCTATCGTATTGCTATCTGTTGTGTTGTCACAACTCTGTCATGCGAATCTGTCACGCGATTCTGTCGTGCGATAATCGTGCCAAAAATAAGCGGTTGAAAAAGAAAGGATAATTTTTATGATTAGTGAGCCTTTTTGAAATTTTTACAGGCCAAGCGGAGCACAATGCAATATTTACAAAAACTTGATTACAACTCAGCGCTTGTTTCTAGTGACACGTGGACTATATTGCGTTGTTTACCGAGAATTGCTGGTAAATAGTACAATAAGCTATATTAAAGTTGAGAAGTACAGTATACTTTCGCACCATTTTTAAAAATTAACGCAAAACGGAGCTCTTAATGGCACGTGTAACAGTAGAAGACGCGGTAGACCAAATTGGTAATCGCTTTGATCTAGTATTAGTGGCCGCTAAACGCGCCCGTCAGCTAGCGATTGAAGGCAAAGAGCCAATGGTAGATCCCATGAACGATAAGCCTACGGTAATCGCTCTGCGTGAAATTGAACAGGGTTTTGTAACAGCCAAAACTGTTGAGCAAACTGAATTACAAGACGAACGCGAGCAAGAAGCGGCTGAGTTTGCCTCTGTTGCAAGTATACTAGCGAACAACTAATCGCGTTTGTCGGGCTGTAAAATAAATACTTTACAGGCTAATAGGAAAATATTAAAAACGCCGACTAAAATCGGCGTTTTTTTGTTGTGCAAAGCACTAAAATAAACGTATTCTATAGCGTATAGACAATTTTTATAACGGTGATGGACTTAGGTGTATTTATTTGAAGGCTTAGAGAAGAAGATTAGTGCGTACTTGTCACAGCAGCAGGTAGATTACGTGCGTGCTTCTTATATTTTAGCCCGCGACGCGCACGAAGGACAAACCCGTTCTAGTGGTGACCCCTACATTACCCATCCTGTAGCGGTAAGCAGTATTTTAGCCGACATGAGGCTTGACCATGAAACGATTATGGCGGCGCTGCTGCACGACGTTATAGAAGATACTGAATATAGTAAAGAAGATTTGAGCTTGGCGTTTGGTGAGACTGTGGCTGAACTAGTGGAAGGCGTCAGTAAGCTCGATAAACTTAAATTTAGCTCAAAACAAGAAGCGCAAGCAGAAAACTTCCGTAAAATGCTGATGGCGATGGTCAAAGACATTCGCGTTATTTTGATTAAGCTGTCAGACCGAACGCACAACATGCGCACGTTAGGCTCGCTAAGACCTGAAAAACGTCGTCGTATTGCGCTAGAAACCCTTGAGATCTATTCACCGCTCGCGCACCGCTTGGGTATTTACGACATCAAGAACGAGCTTGAAGATTTAGGCTTTCAAGCTATGTACCCTATGCGCTACAGAGCGCTCAAAAGTGCAGTTAACCAAGCCCGCGGCAACCGCAAAGAAATTATAGAGCGCACTCAGCAAGATTTAAGCAACAGGTTAAAGAAATACAACATTAACGGCAGAGTGCAGGGCCGTGAAAAACATTTATATTCTATTTATAGCAAAATGCGCAGCAAAGAGCTGTCGTTTAATGAAGTAATGGATATTTATGGCTTTCGTATTATTGTCGATTCCGTCGACAATTGTTATCGCGTGCTGGGCGCAATCCATGGCATTTACAAGCCCATCGAAAACCGATTCAAAGACTACATAGCCATTCCCCGTAGTAACGGCTATCAATCTTTGCATACCTCTTTAAAAGGCCCCCATGGCATTCCGGTTGAAGTGCAAATTCGCACCGAGGAAATGGACCACATGGCCGACAAGGGAATAGCGGCGCACTGGCACTATAAAGAAAACGGCGAGCAAGACAACAATTCTCAGCTGCGTGTAAATCAGTGGATGCAGTCATTAGTTGAACTGCAGCAAAATGCCAGTACGTCGGTTGAATTTATTGAAACGGTAAAGTCCGACTTATTTCCCGACGAGATTTATGTTTTCTCTCCAAAAGGCAAAATTATCGAATTACCCACTGGGGCAACCGCAGTTGACTTTGCTTACGCTGTGCATTCTGGCGTTGGTGATACCTGCGTAGGGGCGCGTGTTGATCACCGCAACTATTCGCTTAGCGCACCGCTTGAAAACGGTCAAAGTGTGGAAATTATTACCTCACCTCGCGCAAAGCCTAACGCAAACTGGCTGAATTTTGTGGTGAGTGCTAAAGCACGCTCTAGCATTCGTCATTTCTTAAAACGTCAGCATGCAGACGACGCTACAAATATGGGTAACCGTTTACTGCGCCACGCATTGGGCATGATTAAGCTAGATGAAATAGCGCAAGCCGATATAGACCGCGTGGTAGAAGAAACAAAATCCACTAGTTTTGAGGAGCTGTTGGCTAATATCGGCATGGGTAACGAAATTAGTGCAATGATAGCGCGCCGTTTAGTGGGCGATAACACCGAAATACCAGGTAAAAAGAGCACCGTTTCTATTCGCGGCACGGAAGGGCTAATGGTGCACTTTTCACGCTGCTGTCACCCCATTCCCGACGACGAAATTGTGGCTATATTAAGCCCCGGAAAGGGGGTTGTTATTCACCAAACGGGCTGTAGCAATATCCGCAAAATTGCCAAAGAAGAGCCTCAGCGTGTATTACCGATGCTATGGGACAGCAATGCGCAAGGAGATTTTAAAGCCTCGGTACGAGTTGAAGCGCTTAATCAGCAAGGCACGCTCGCTTCGCTAACCGCGGCAATAGCCTCGTGCGACTCCTCAATTATTAATATGCAAACTCATGACCGAGAAGACAACCTGCTGGTGGTGGATATAGAAATGACCACGCGCAACCGTATACATTTTGCGAATATTATGCGAAAAATTCGTATTTTGCCTGAACTGCAAAAAGTGTCCCGTCACAGTAAGCCCAAAACTAAAGTTAAAACATCGTAGGCAGGGTGTAAGCTTTGCGCGCTACTTCTTTTCAGTAGCGCTAGCGACGCTTTTAGGCATAGAGCTGCCGCCGGTGACCGCTATGCGCATCGCAGTTTCAACATCTACATTTAAATCGCTTACTTTTGACGGGTCTACATACAACGTATACCCGCCGAGTTGGTAACTCATCGGTAAATAAACCGCTACTTTATCCTCAGTCGGGAAAAGTTTTTTAGCCACTTTATCGTTAGTAATAAAGCCAATTAAACGAACGCCTTCACTTACTTCTACCGTAACCGCTTTTTTGGTGCCAGTATCTTTTTTGATTTGAAATAACTCTACCGCATCTTTTGTGGCGCCAAAAAGCGTTTTGACCACCGGTACGCGCTCAATCAAGCCTTGGCCTGCATTAATCATAATGGTGACGATATAGGCATTCACCATTAGGCCAATAATCGCTAAACTGGCAATAATAGTAATAAGACCCAGGCCCGGAAAGTAGTAATGCTCGGGTAAATAAGGTGAAAGTAAACTTTCTGTGCTGGTGGCTACCCATATTATTAAGTAAAAAGTAATGGCGAAAGGCAGCACTGTAAAGAGACCTTTTAGCGTCAACAAAACAAATTTGTTAAACATTGTGTAGTGTATCCTTTAGTGAAATAAGTGTAGTAATGGCAAGCCCAGTACTTTAGCGCAAAAATGCGCAGTATAACCACTTTTTATTGTGGGGCGCTAAAGCGCGTTTACAGAAATAATATTAAGCTTATTGGCTATTTTGTTATAAACTTAGCCACTGATTAAAAACCACTTATGAAAGCCGAGAAAATATGTCTAAATCAGTAATTCAAACCAACAATGCTCCCGCCGCTATTGGCACTTACAGTCAAGCGGTTAAAGCCGGTAATACGGTTTATCTGTCGGGGCAAATCCCCCTCGTTCCTAGCACTATGGAGATGGTCTCAGAAGACTTTGAAGCACAAGCGGTACAGGTGTTTGAAAATATGCAGGCGGTTATTGAGGCAGCCGGCGGCACTATGTCTCATTTAGTAAAAGTGAATATATTCTTAATCGACTTAGGTCAGTTTGCCAAAGTGAATGAAGTAATGGCCCGTTACTTTGAAGAACCCTACCCAGCGCGCGCAGCGGTGCAGGTGAGCGCGCTACCAAAAGGCTCTCAAATAGAGATTGATGCGGTAATGGTATTGCCTGAGTAAATGTCGCATTCTCAGTCTATGACACCGGTACGTTATCATAAAATACGTACCTTATTATCAAAAAGACAGCCTGACCTAACCCTTCTTCTAGAAGAAGTGCACAAACCACACAACGTGTCTGCCATTATTCGCTCGGCAGATGCGGTAGGCGTGCATAGACTGCACGCGGTATGGGAAAATAACAGGCCTCTGCTAAGAAGCACTGCCATGGGCAGCCAAGTCTGGGTAGACATGCAGCGCCATTCAAGTGCCGAAGATGCTATTACATATTTTAAGTCACAAAATATGCAGGTGCTGGTAACGCATTTAGACCAAAACGCGGTTGATTTTAGGAAAATAGATTTCACCAAACCAACGGCCATTGTCTTGGGCCAAGAAAAAACCGGTGCAACTAGCGAAGCCATAGCTATGTGTGACTACTCTATTGCTATTCCCATGTTGGGCATGGTGCAGTCGTTGAATGTGTCGGTGGCGGCGGCCTTAATATTATATGAAGCTCAGCGTCAGCGAGACAATGCGGGTATGTACGAGCATAACCGGCTTAGCGAGGAGCAAGCTCAGCTAGTTCTGTTTGAAGGCGGGTTTCCGGTGTTGTATGCGCAGTGCGTAAAAAGGAATTTACCTTTCCCTTTTATTAATGGCAATGGTGAAATTGAGGCAAGCGAGCAGTGGTGGCAGGCGCTACAGTTTTCACAAAAGTAATAGGAACCGGCGTTTAGCTTAGCTAAATCTACGCATGTCGGGCATTATCACTAGCAGCAGCGTAGCAATTGGGCCTAGCAGTAAGGAAATAAAAAACCACAATAAACCTCCACGTCCTTTACCTTGTGCTAGTCCTGAGTTGATAAGCGCAAGTGTACCCCAGCCCACGAAGTAAGAACCACCTGTTATGACCATATTAGACATTAATAATTTCCTTTCATGCTGCAAGCGTTGAGATAGTGGGTCGGTAATAAATCGGCACATAGTAATCGTTTTATTATAGGCTCCTACTGTATGCTGTCAATACACTGGTAGTGGCGTTACTATTATTGACACTATTTAAAACTCCAACAGTGCTAATTAATAAACGGCCAATAAATATATGAAAAATAAAGTTTCTCCCGAAGTTGAAGACAAGGCGATTAAACTCGCAAAAGGCACGCAAAAAGCTGGGCAGACTAAAGTCCAAACTAAGTTGATTGCGCAAGGGATTGAAAAAGGCATTGGTGAATATAAGAAACAGCAGGGTAGAAAACTACGCGAGATAGACAAAAAGCGTAAACAAGAAATGAAACGCCGAGAAAGCGAACAAGAAAATCTTGAAAGTCGCGAAGAGTCTCCCAAGAATAATTATTTGAAATTTATACCATGGGCTTTACTGGCGCTAAGTTGGCTAGGTTTTGCTGTTTATATTGCCTTATAAGGCAGCTTAATGTGCGTTTATCACGATAGAAATAAGCGCATCCTTATTTTTTAAAGCGCCTTTTCCACGGGTTTTAAGTGTACCGGATTCACTGTTTGTTTCCCTTATTTGCGCATATATGCTGCCGGCTTCGTCGTTACCCGCTACCCACGCGATTGTTTGAAAGCCATGTGGCGCGGCGAAGGCATTTATATCGGCAGTATCGTCAAACGCCATTGATAACAACAGTAAATCACCCGCGTTGGCGTTTACTGATGGGAACACACTGTCGTTGCTATCGTCGCTAGCCTCAGTGGCAATAGAGCCTATTGGATCTGTATTGTTGGCGCCCCGCACCGACACTAAAACAGCCCATGCCGGCTTACTACCCTTTAAATCAAAGTTGAACTGGGTATCGTTTTCATCAAACGTTTTATAGAATACGACGGTGGCTAAATCTTCACCCTTTTTGCTGCCGTTGTTGTCGGTGTCAACACAGTAATCATCGTGTAAGGTTTCACAGTCTTGTACCTGTCGGCAATGCTGTTGGCTGTTGTTACTTTTGAGGCATGAGGCGGCAAGGTCCCATCCGTTTATACGGTGGGGCAGTGGATTGTCAGTTCGGCTCAAAAAAAGTAACAGTAAATCGCCGTTTTTTGCTTTTTTTGGGGTGTTTATCGCAAATTTACCCTTATCGCTATAAATCGTCTTGCTGCATATTTGTGAGATGCTGGTGGTTTTATCTGTGTAGTCAGTGCAAGACTCGAATGCTTCGTAGCCTCGTACTGACTCACTTTGGGGCAAGTACAAATCACCCTGTTTTTGAATAGATCCTGTGTGGGCTCGCGTCAGTTTATTGAAATGTTGCCACTGCGCCGCTTCATAAACAGGCATGTTACTATTGTGCAAGTTATGGTTAGCTTTACACGCAGTTAATGCACATCCAATAGCGCATAGCCTTAGAATGTTACGCAAATTCATTTTTTTCCTTAGCCCTCAAACATTATTATTTGCAACATTAGACCATAGTACAGTTGCGACTTTCGCACCAAATCTATATTTTGCTGTACAGATGTTAAATAATTGAGACTAAATTGCAAATTATCCGTATAGATATATGATTTATTTACAAAATTCTTAAGCGCTAAGCACACACTAGCACTCCTTACATCTATATTTTCACGAATATCAATTAATAATAAAAGGGTTCCACCATGCTATCACCTAAAAAAACGTGTATCGCAATGTCTTTATTGCTTGGTTTGCCTGCTCTGCCTGTCATTGCACAACAAACAGGCGCTGAGCAAGAAGTCGAAAACATTTCAGTTATAGGTAGCCGCGTCGCAGGCCGCTCAATTGAAGATTTACCGGTGCCGGTTGATATTTTATCGGCAGAAGCGCTCTCTAACACAGGGCAAACTGAAGTTGGCCGCATGCTTCAGGCCATTGCTCCTTCGTTCAACTTTTCATCTTCATCTATTAGTGATGGAACCGACGCCTTAAGGCCTGCTACACTGCGTGGCTTAGGCCCCGATCAAACCCTGGTATTAATTAACGGTAAACGCCGTCATCAAGCCTCACTTATTCACATAAACACCTCGGTAGGCCGCGGTACCGCGGGTACCGACATGAACGCTATCCCAGCATCAGCAATTAAGCGCATTGAAGTGCTGCGCGATGGCGCCGCCGCGCAGTATGGCTCTGACGCCATTGCCGGTGTTATTAATATTGTGCTTAAAGACAACAGCGAAGGCGGCAGTGCCGATATTTCCTACGGCGAATTTTCTGAAGGCGATGGCGAAACCACCAACGTCAACTTCTCCAAAGGCTTTGCCCTTGGCGACGACGGTTTTATAAACGCGACCCTCAACTTTAGAGATCGTGGTTTCACTAATAGAGCAGGCCTGCATGGCTCTTGCCAGTTTAGAGGCTGTACTACCCTTGATAACGGTAATGTATTAGCGGGCGATCCTAGAGAGCTTACCGCGCAGCGTCAAACCTTTAGAATCGGTGACGCTGAATCTGAACAGTTTGCACTCACATTAAACAGCGCCTATGCCCTAGGTGAAGGTGAGCTTTATGGTTTCTTGACTTACTCTTCACGCGACAACGAATCGGCCGCTTTTTTCCGTCATAACGCAAACGGTGGCGGGAATGCGCAGCTACAAGATGGCGATGCGACTATTCCACTAGGCTTTTTACCTAAAATAAATTCACAAATAAATGATTTCTCGTTTAACTTAGGCTACGAAATTGCGTTTACCAACGACACTACGTTAGACATTTCGTACACTTACGGCGAAAACACTATTGACTACCGCACGAGCGATTCTATCAACTCGTCGTTCGCCAATGAGCTGCGCTATGAACGTGGCCTGTCAGCGGCTGAAATACGCAACACTATCCCGCGTGAGGCCGATGCATATGGTCTTGAGTTAAGCCTTGAAACTATCAACTTAGACTTTACCCAATCCTACGACAATCTGCAGCTAGCCTTTGGTGCCGAAATCCGTACAGATGAATATCGCGTCACTCCCGGTGAAAAGTATTCTTATTTCGACTACGATACGATCGACGGAGTGAATATATTTAACGGCTTGAGCGGCGGCGTGGGCAGCGAAAACGCATCTGCTGCCATTCAAGGCTTCAATGGTATTGGTCCAGATTCGGCGGTAGATGAAAGCCGTGACGTGCTGTCGTTTTATATAGACGCAGAATATTCAGTGACCGAAGATTTAATTGCCAGCGCCGCTATGCGTTACGATGACTATGACGGTTTTGGTGACACCACTAACTTTAAAGTGGCGGCAAATTATCATGTAAATGAGGATTTCAATTTAAGAGGTGCCATCAGCACAGGTTTTAGAGCACCTTCTATGCAGCAGTTGTTTTTTAACAACGTCGGCACGCAGTTTGTTGTAAACGACGCAGGTGTGCTGGTTCCCCAACAGGTTGGTACATTTAGAAACGACTCTACTTTAGCCCAAGCCATTGGTATTCCAGAGCTTAGTGAAGAAAAATCAACCAACTGGAGCGTAGGCGCTGTTTTCACTTTACTCGATGAAGTAAACATAACAGTTGATTACTACTCTATTGATATAGAAGACCGCATTGTGGTGAGTAACCGTCTTGGAAGTGGTCTTTCTAACACCCTCGATGCAGCGCTAGTGGCGTCTGGAGCGGGTGCTGGCCAGTTCTTCTTAAACGGAGCCGATACTGAAACCAGAGGCGTAGACATAGTCGCCACGTGGAATACTGACCTAGCCGGCGGATCCTTAGACTTAACCCTAGCGGGTAACTTTACCGAAACCGACGTGGTTGACTTATTTACCCCAGTAGGCAGTGGTTTAGAAACCTTAAGCACGGATGACGTATTCTCTAAGCAAGATATATCCATTATTGAGTCGTGGCAGCCACAAGATCGCATCAGCCTGTCTGGGCTATATGTGATTGACGATTTTAATGTGAACCTTGCCTTCAATCGCTACGGTGAATACACCATTACCGATGGTGGCACTC
Organism: Glaciecola punicea ACAM 611; assembly: GCF_000252165.1. GTDB lineage: Bacteria > Pseudomonadota > Gammaproteobacteria > Enterobacterales > Alteromonadaceae > Glaciecola > Glaciecola punicea. Next base: position 145,737 of record NZ_BAET01000002.1, on the reverse strand, counting down.
AAACCTATGGTGCTGAAATACTCACCGACCTTCGCGTGAAATACACCATTAACGACAGCATATCGGTAAATATAGGCGCAAATAACCTGTTTGATGTAACACCCGACAAAAATCAGATTGGTAATTCACGCACCGGCACAATTGAAGATGCTAACGGCAACATTGTTGTCAGCAGCCCAGGTGTATTTGAATACTCACGACGCTCAGCCCCGTTTGGGTTTAACGGCGCATTTTATTACGTAGGGCTTGAATATAAGTTTTAATTAGCGCAGCACTCAGTAAGTACTCAGTAAGTCATAAGGGCTTTGTTTTTTGCAAAGCCCTTATACGTTTTCAATGCTAGTAGTTGTATTGAGCAAAGCTAAGCCGCATTTCATGACGCTATTCTTTGAATGAATCATTTGAGGTTTTAAGGCCAAAGCCTTTACCAAACATTAATAAACTACTTTTGCTTTGCTTACGTAAACAAAAATACACCCGTTCTCATTATATTTATAAGGCCCAGCATATAGATGAATTTAGGCAAGGGCATAAAGCCGCTTATTAACTGGCTTGCCAAACGCAGAAACAACCAACAAATTACGTCTGAACAAGAAATTAAAACCTCTATCTGGCGAGACACAGGCCAAGTATATTACTTATTAAACACCCTTAAGCTGTCTTACGAAAGTGAATATGGGCCAGTTACCTTTGAAAGTTTAAACGTATCGTCTTTAGCCGCTTTGTTAAGCGAACTCAACGATACTCAACATCCCCACCTAAAACAAAAAGTGACAGCCGGGCAAACCTTTGCCTATAGCGTTAGTCTATGTGGCGTAACATGGGAAGAGAGCGAAAACAGTACGCGCGTAAAAGCCATAAGCGAAGCGGCAATGCTGCGCTCAACCCAGAGTGATTTTGTGCATTCTCAAGCGGTGTTTAAGCACGAATCTTTTCTAGAACACAACGATATTTTAAACGCACCGACCAGCGCTCATAGCGGCGGCGTTTTTACCTACCCAAATATATCTATTGAACAATTTGTTGATCAGCTAGCGCATACCAATGCGAGTATTTCACACAAGCTGAGGCGGCGTATAAACGTGCAGCCTGAAAACTTCAAACGTCTGTTTACAGAGCAGGAGCAAAGCGAGGTAAATGCGCTTCTGCAGATAGAGGCTAATGCTAAATAGTCTTTTCTTTTTTTTGCGTTTTAGCGCTTACTGAAAATAGCCACTACTTATCAACGCTATTGTATATGGTAGGTGCATCGTTTATCCTTTTTACATGAACCCACCAAGCGTTATTTTCGGTACAGCACATACTGTAAGTAATAGTCAGCGCTAGGCTAAGCAGTTTTGCCTAAACAGGAAGAAGATATGAAAATGAAAAAACAGATTAGCTCAGTGTTGTTGGGCCTTGCATTTGCACTAGGCAGTGTTTCAGTAAATGCATTACAAGTTAATCACAGCAGCCAAAACGAAGGCGCTTTAGACAACAGTGTGATTAACTATCAAGATCTATTCAACTTAGAATATGCCGCGAACCCCATTGTGATGCCCGACGGTAAAACCGTGCTTTACGAGCGTAACAGTATGGATATTATGCTAGATGCTAAGCGCACTAATTTATGGACGGTGTCGCTTGACGGCACTAATCATATGCCGTTACTGTCGAGCAAAGATAACCACTCCAATGCGGTGTTTTCACCCGACGGCACCAAAATGGCCTATTTATCGAGCAAAGAAGGTAAAATACAAATATATCTGCGCGACATGGCCAGCGGCAATACCGCCCGTGTGACCGACGTAGCCATGCGCCCAAATAGTTTGAGTTTTTCACCCGACGGTCAACAGCTTGCTTTCGCAATGTTCACACCCTCAAAACCTAGGTCTTTGTTCAGCTTGTCATTTAAACCCGAAGGTGCCGTATGGGCTGATGAAGCTCACTATATTGATCAAACTTTATTTCAACGCGACGGCGTGGGTATGAACCGTCCCGGCAATATGCAGGTGTATGTGGTGCCCGCGTTTGGCGGCACACCGCGTCAAATAACCTCGGGTGACTTCGACTATGGTGGCCAATTAATGTATACCCAAAGCGGCAGCCATATTGTAATGTCGGCTAATATTCGTAAAGACAGCGAATTTGACGTATTTAACAGCGATTTACTGCTGGTAAATATCAAAGACACCACCTTAACCAAGTTAACCAAAACCTCTGGGCCTGAGAGTAATCCAACGTTAAGTCCCAATGGGAAGCAGATTGCATTTACGGGTTTTGATGATAACGGTAAGTCTAATCAGATTAATCATCTTTTTGTAATGGATACCGACGGTTCAAACGTTAAGGATCTAACACCTGATTTAGACCGGTCGGTGGGTGATGTGCAGTGGTCACAAAATGGCAAAGGTTTGTACTTTAGTTACGACAGTGAAGGTAAGAAACATGTAGCTTACGTGACCCTATCTGGAAAAATTAGCGTGAAAACAGACGCATTAGGGGGCATGAGTCTTGGCAGGCCATATACCTCGGGTAACTTCGATGCCAGCGATAACGGCGATATCATATTTACCTTGTCAACAGGCGATCGCCCGGCCGATTTAGCAGTGGTAGATAAGCGCGGGAAAATCACGCAGTTAACCGATTTAAACAGTGATATTTTTGGCCACAAAACACTCAACAAGCCTGAGCTTATCAAAGTAAAGAGCAGTGTTGATGCGCGTGAACTGCTGGCGTGGATAGTGAAGCCGCCTGGCTTTGACTCGGCAAAAAAATACCCACTTATTTTAGAGATCCATGGGGGCCCGCACACCGCTTACGGCCCTGAGTTTTCAACAGAAGTACAAATGTTTGCTGCGGCGGGCTACGTTGTTGTTTATGGCAACCCAAGAGGCTCAACGTCAATGGGCACGGAGTTTGCCAATTTGATTGACAAAAACTACCCATCACAAGACTACGACGATCTTATGGACATGGTCGATGCGGTAATAGCAAAGGGCTACATAGACGACAGTAATCTGTTTGTAACGGGCGGTTCTGGCGGTGGTGTGTTAACGGCATGGATTATCGGTAAAACAGATCGCTTTGCTGCAGCCGTTGTCGCCAAGCCGGTTATTAACTGGGTAAGCATGATTGGCACCAGTGATATTTACACGTTCATGACCCGCTACTGGTTTACCGATTTTCCTTGGAATGATATCAACCAATATTGGGACAGGTCACCGCTTAAATTAGTTGGCAACGTTACCACCCCAACAATGGTCCTTACAGGTGAATTAGATGTTCGCACCCCCATGGGTGAAAGCGAGCAATACTATGGTGCACTGCGCTTAGAAGGTATAGAAAGCTCGCTGGTGCGGATTCAAGGTGCTTATCATGGTATTGCTGCTAAGCCGTCTAACTTAGGTCGTAAAATTGGCAACATTTTAGCGTGGTTTGACAAGTACAACACATCTAAGCAAAGGGAAGCTGAAACAAAATAGTGTTTTTAACGCTAACATTGATTCGAATATATTGTTTTAGAGGTAACTCAACTATGCCGCGACTATGCCGCTACTATGAATGTCATGCTTGGTTAAAAATGAGAAGGGCAACGTAATTAAAGAGGAATGATATGCAGCAATTTAATAAGATTTTATGTGTTGTTAGCGCAGATGATAAAAAGAATTCTGCATTGACGCATGCGGTGAAACTGGCAGAGAATAATCAAGCTAGTCTAACCGTTATCGATATAATGGATTGGACCCCTTTAAATATAAGAAAGTTTGATCGTTCCAAGTCATCTGACTATATGCAGGTGATAGTGGCGCAGCAGCAAAACAAGCTTGACGAGGTTATTTCTGCGTTAAATAGCAAATTGACGATCCAATCGAAGGTACTTGTTGGCGTATCGTTTTTAGAAATCATTTACGAGGTGCTTCGCAATAGACACGACATTGTGCTAAAAACAGCACAAAGTGGGGGTCTTTTAGATCGTTTGTTCGGCACTGATGATATGCAATTATTACGTAAGTGTCCCTGCCCATTAATGTTAGTTAAACCAAAAGCGCATAAAAACCATCTGCAGATATTGGCGTCGGTAGATGTTGACGATAACTATCCATCGCAAGAGCTGAGCACTAGGCAAGCGCTTAATTTCCAGATCCTCGAATTGGCAAGTTGGTTAGCAATATCAGAGTCTGCCGAATTAGACATCGTTCACGTATGGGATGCGGCCAGTGACGACGCTATGCGCTTTGGTTTTACGGATGAATCTAAAGAAAAAATAGACAGCGACTTAGAAGCAAGCGAGCAGCGGTATATTCAAAAAATGAATGATTTAATGGACAAAATACGCGCTAAAGTGGGGTCAGACGCCTCGACCTATATTAAATCGAAAACACATTTACTGGTGGGACGCCCGCGTAAACAAATCCCCATATTTGCAGAGCAAATAGCCGCCGATATTATCGTGATGGGCACTGTTGCGCGTACTGGCCTTCCGGGGTTTCTTATGGGCAACTCTGCAGAGAATATTCTAAACCAAATTGACTGTTCAGTCTTAGCCGTTAAGCCAGAAGGTTTTGTGAGTCCAGTTAAACTGATTGCTTAGCAACGCGCATAATAGGATCAGATTAACACGGGCCCTTTTTCGTAGTGCATTGTGAAGTGTAGAAATATCGTCTAAGCTCAGAATTCTCGCGTGGAAGGTAGGTATTCACTTCATGTTTGTGCTCTCGGATCTATTACGTGGAAAAAATTTCTGATTAATAAGCAGTGCCAGTAGAATAATGCCAGAGCCAATGCTCAACCGAACAATGTCGGCATCACGATTCCAAATTAAAACATTCACCAGTATTCCAGCAGGTATCAGTAGGTTATTCATAACCGCTAGCGCGCCAACATTAACCAGTGTTGCGCCCTTGTTCCATGCAAAATAGCCTAGACCCGATGCCACGACCCCTAAGTAGCTTAGTATGCCCCACTGCAGGTTAGTTTGAGGTAGCTTTGATATATCGCCAAGAAGTAAAAAAGAAACCACCGCAACGATAAAAGCCCCAATGAAAAAATAACCAAAAACAGTATGTTGAGACAGGTTTTGCTGTTTAGCCATAATGCGCTTATAAAATACTTGGCCACTGGCAAAACATAGGTTTGCGCCCTGCACAATAAAAAAGCCAATAATAAAATCACTGCTAAGGCCGTCATAGCGAATAGTTATTGCGCCCAAAGTAGCGATGGCCGCCACCATAAAAAACCATGGGTTAAAACGTTTGTCTAATGCGTCATTTAACAGCGTGACGATTAAAGGTGTCATTACGGTAAATAATAAGACTTCTGGTACCGTTAGAAACAAGAAAGAGTGGTAATAAAAACCATACATAAGTCCTAATTGCACCGCGCCGACGGCCATCAATTTAATCGCCAGCGATTTCGAAACAGTGCGAAATTTTAAGAAAGGTAAAAATATCAGCATTGCTAGCGCGACTCGCATTAACACAGAAAACCAAGCGTCAACTTGCCCTGCTAGATAGACACCAATCAGACTGAACGAAAAAGCCCATAGTAACGTTGTTGCAAATAAATATATCAAACCTTAACCTTAAAACTTACCGTTTACACAAACTCAAATCACAAAAACGAGACTGAAGTCCAGCATACTACGTTCTTTCTTCGGTGTATTATCGCTTATTAAACGTATTGGTGAAACTAAAGCGTGCTCTGATCACATCGTTTGATAAAGGTATTTTTGTCAATTCAGTTCACTTAGCACAATATTTATGGCAATCTTTGCCAATGATTCTTGCGCGAGCAAAAGTAAGGTAAAATATGGCTACGTTAAATGTATCACTCACTGCTGAAATGCGAGAGTGGATAGATGCGCAAATTAGCAGCGGGAAATTTGCAAATGCAAGTGATTATATTCGTGACTTGATCCGTAGAAATCAATCTGAAAGAGAACTAATTACGCTTGCGCTAATTGAAGGAGAGTTGAGCGGGGAAAGTAATCTAACTATTAATGATGTGATTAAGGCGGAAAAAAAACGACTTCGTAATGAGTAATTACAAGCTTTCACTTAGGGCTGTTGATGACTTGGCTTCTATATTTCGTTATACGTTTTTAGAATATGGCGAAACGCAGGCCGATACTTATGCCATTGTTATTGAAGAGGCTATAGTCAACCTAGCTAATAACCCCGAGTTGGGCAGAAGCGAATCTCATACCAGAAGTGACTACTTTAGTTATTTAGTGGGTAAGCATATTGTTTTTTTCAAGAAACGAAAGAACGCTGTTTTCGTGGTGCGCATACTACATCAACAAATGAAATTTGAGCTTCATCTACGTAATTAATTGCAGCTAAAATAATGAATGCTACCCACTAGGGCTAGTGAAACTTGGGAAGCAAGGATATATGTCTACTAATGGGCCATACATATTAGTATTGAACTGCGGCAGTTCATCTATTAAATTCGCCATTATTGCGCCTTCTACGGGCGAAACACCGCTGAAAGGTTTAGTTGAAAACCTCTTCACAGCCAGTGGCCGCCTCACCTATGAAGCACAAGGAGAGAAAATCAAGTCTACTTTGCCTGCAAAGGCAGATCACACACAAGCGCTGCAGCTTATTGTTGAAATACTGAACCAGTTCAAACAGCTTAAGGGGCAGCTTGTTGCGGTAGGTCATAGAGTGGTTCACGGCGGAGAATTTTTTGCAGAGTCGGCCTTAATAAACGAGGCGGTGATCCAGGCTATACATAAAACTTCAAACATGGCACCTTTGCATAATCCAGCAAATTTAGCGGGCATACGCAGCGCGCAGCTAGCTTTTCCATTATTGCCTCAAGTCGCTGTTTTTGATACTGCTTTCTTCCAAACTTTGCCTAAAGAAGCATTCCTATACGCATTACCTTATTCTTTATACGAAGCCCACGGCGTGCGTAAATATGGCTTTCACGGTACTAGTCACTATTTCGTTTCGCATAAAGCGGCCCAAATGCTCAATAAAGAGTATGAAGAATGTAATTTGATTAGCGCACATTTGGGCAATGGCTGCAGCATTGCCGCCATTAAGCACGGTAGGGCGGTTGACACCAGCATGGGATTTACACCGCTGGAAGGCTTAGTAATGGGCACGCGAAGCGGTGACATGGACCCAAGTTTGCCAAGCTATATGATTGAACAGCTAGGTTACAGCGCCGCCGACGTTAACTCGATACTGAACAAAGAATCGGGCTTAAAAGGTATTTCAGGGCTAAGCAACGACTGCCGAGAGTTAGAGGCACAAGCCAAGCTTGGCAATGAACAGGCTCAACTTGCACTCGACATGTTTTGCTACCGTTTAGTTAAATACATCGGCGCTTATATGGCTGTTGTGGGCACATTAGACGCCCTAATATTTACCGGCGGCATTGGCGAAAATTCAGCTTATGTGCGTAGTAAAGTGGTGTCTCAACTGTACCACTTAGGTTTAGTGATAGACGAAGCTTTAAATGATGAAATGAGATTTGGTCGCTCAGGCGGTATACACCAACCGGCTTCTTTACCCGTACTGGCCATCGCGACCAAAGAAGAATGGGTAATAGCCCAAGACAGTGCTCGTTTCGCCAAGTAGTAAAAAGCAAAGCGTTTATAAGAACGTTTTAATGACAAAATAACAAGGTAAGTAATGACGCATCGCATAATGTTAATTCCTATTGGCTCAAACGCAGGCTTAACTAGTGTAAGCTTAGGCTTAGTGCGCGCCCTGCAGCAGCGTGGCTTAAACGTAAACTTTTTCAAGCCTATTGCCCAGCCAAGACGCGGTGATGACACTATCGACAAAGCTACCAGCATTCTACGCAATATGGGCTTTACTAAAATGGCCACGCCTTTGTCTTCGGCGCATGCAGAAGAGCTCATTGGCGATGATAAAAAAGACGAGCTCTTAGAAGAAATAGTGGAGATGTATCAAGCGCAAGCAAAAGGCCAAGATCTTGTTATTATAGAAGGCTTAATTTCGACCACCGATCATCCTTATGCGGTCAAAGTAAACCGCGATATATGCAACGCACTCGACGCTAAAATTATACTTGTTGGCGCGCCTGGCGCTTCGTCTATGGACCAGTTTAACGACAAAATAGAAATTGTCGCTGACAGCTACGGTGGCCATAGTGGCAGGCGCGTAATGGGCTGCATTTTAAATAAAATAGGCGGGCCTTCAGACGTAAAAGGGCGCTTAGGTGCTGATTTACTCGATGACCATCAAGAGATGAAGTCGCTCGCCACTGTTAAAAACCTATCGGCACTGCCAGTGTTTTCAAAATCCTTTCCATTAGTTGGGTGCATAACATGGAACTTCGAACTGTTAGCGCCTCGGGTGAAAGATATTCAGCGGCACATGAAAGCTGAAATGCTTAACGAGGGCGACTATGCGCATCGTCGTTTGAGAAGTGTGCATTTGTGCGGCCGAGAGATCCATAACATGACCTCTATTTTCAAGCCTGGCGCGCTATTGATCATGTCAGGGGATCGTAGCGACATACTATTGGCCGCATGTTTAGCGTCTTTAAACGGTACTAAAATAGGCGCTTTATTACTAACCGGCGGTTATAAGCCTGATGCAAACATTCTCAAACTTTGCGACCAAGCCTTGCAAACAGGTTTGCCCATTATGCTAGTAAAGCACAATACGTGGCAGGCAACCGCGAATTTGCAGCGCTTCAATCAAGAAGTGCCGGTGGATGACACACAGCGTGTTAACAAGGTGATGGATCACATGGCCACCTGTATGAACGAGCAGTGGTTGAACACGCTGTCGACTAAGTCGACCTTGGCAACAAAAATGTCGCCGCCGGCATTTAGGCATATGCTTACGCGTATGGCCCAAGTGGCGAAAAAAACGATTGTTTTGCCTGAGGGTGACGAGCCCAGAACCATTAAAGCAGCGGCAATATGCAGCCAAAGGAACATTGCTAAGTGTATTTTGTTAGCGCAGCCCGAAGATGTTTACAGAGTAGCGAAGCAGCAAGGTATTGAACTGCCTAAAGACCTCATTATTCAACGGCCGCAGGACTTGCATAATCAATATATTGCGCCTTTAGTAGCACTTCGTAAGCACCGGGGAATGACCGAGGTCGTTGCAAAAGAAGCGCTGCAAGACACCGTAATGCTAGGCACTATGATGCTGCAGCAAGGTCATGTAGATGGGCTAGTATCGGGTGCAATACATACTACCGCAAATACTATTCGCCCCGCACTGCAGCTTATAAAAACTGCTCCGGGTGCGTCCTTAGTGTCGTCTATTTTCTTTATGCTGCTGCCAGAGCAGGTGCTAGTATATGGTGATTGTGCTATCAACCCTGCTCCAAACGCACAGCAGTTAGCCGATATTGCCATACAGTCTGCTGACTCAGCCGCACTGTTTGGCATAGAACCCAAAGTCGCTATGTTGAGCTATAGCACCGGCAGTTCGGGCACCGGCGCTGATGTTGAAAAGGTGAAAGATGCCACTAAAATTGCTCAACAAAAACGCCCCGACCTACTGATTGACGGACCTATGCAGTACGACGCTGCGGTAATGGAAAGCGTAGCGGCTAAAAAAGCGCCCAACAGCAAGGTAGCGGGCCAAGCCACGGTGTTTATATTTCCTGATTTAAACACCGGCAACACCACTTATAAAGCCGTTCAGCGTAGCGCGAATTTAATTAGTATAGGGCCAATGCTGCAGGGAATGGGCAAGCCGGTAAACGACTTAAGCCGAGGTGCTTTGGTTGACGACATCGTGTATACCATTGCACTTACGGCGATTCAGGCGAACCAGCAAGTTCAAAAGCCATGAGGCAATCAAGACCAGTATCTTTGAAATCAGCATTCTTGCATTATTTAGCAAGCTATAAACAAAACGAAACGCAGTCTAGTCTAAACGTTTAGGCAAATTTGCTGACGGCTTTGCTCCAGCTTGGGGATCGATACGGTATCCTAAACCTCTGACCGTCTCGATAAAGCTAGATTCATCCTTTCCGAGCTTTTTTCGTATACGACCAATATAAACGTCAACTACGTTGGTTAAGGGATCGGAATTGGCGCCCCAGATATTGTTTAATATGCGCTCTCTGGAGAATAACTTGTTTGGGTTGCTCATTAGTAATTCAAGGATAGAGAGTTCTTTGGCCGTTAGCGATACATCTTTGCCGCTTACGGTAACTATTTTAGAGTCGGTATGCATGTGAACATCTGCAATACAAAGCTCGGTGTTGACTACATCTAGCCCTTGCTGCCTTCTAGACACCGATTCGATTCTGGCCATTAGCTCGTCAAGATCAAAGGGCTTAGTAATGTAATCATCAGCCCCTATTTTTAAACCATTGATAATATCTTCTGTGCTGTCCATAGCTGTCAGCATAATAATGGGCGTATTTATTTTTCTAAAACGCAGTTCTTGGCAAACCGCTATGCCAGACTTACCGGGCAGCATAATATCGAGTAGAATAAACGCAAAGTCCCCGCCACGAACGACACTAACGGCGTCTTTGCCAGAATCTAATCGAGTAACGTTGTGTCCCTCCACCTGCAGTGCTCTCATCAGAAAGTCCGCAATTCGGTCGTCATCCTCAACTATTAAAATTCTCATTGGGTAGCCTCATTATTTAATGCTAAAGGCAGAGTCACTGTTGCTGTTGAACCTTCACCCGCTTCGCCCTGTGATTTACCTTGTAATGTAATAGTGCCCGCGTGGGCCTCTACAATCGCTTTCGCCACAGGCAGACCCAAACCGGTACCGCTGGCTTTTCCCGAACCTTCACTGCCTCTATAGAATCTGGAAAAAACTTGACTCGTTTCATTATATTTTAAACCAATACCAGTGTCTTTAATCTCGACAATAAGCGCTGTTTTACTCGCGCGAATATCCACCTCTATAGTGGAGTTTTGATACGAATAGCGAACGGCATTATCGAGCAAGATAGTGAAGACTTGCCTAATTTTACTGGTATCGACGTTAGCGACTATTTCATTTTTTGGGTAACGGCTAACAATATTAATATTGTTTTGTGCTGCAATGACCGCAAAGTCTTCACAAATATCTACGATCAAAGGCACAATTGACATTGTGCACTTGTGGATCGGTGCTTTGCCATCTTCAGCCCTTGCAACAAAAAGTAAATCTTGAACGAACCTGGCAGTGTGCAGAACTTGCTCTTTTACTCGACGAAATGCGGTACGAAACTGTTCTGGTGTTGTAGCGGGTTCTCGAAGGGCAAGATCTACTTCTCCCTGAATGATGGTAAGCGGTGTGCGAAGTTCATGACTAATATCTGCAAGAAACTGCTTTCGGGTCTCGCTTATCATCTCTAACTTCTCATTGCTAGTGCGTAGCTCTTGCGTCCGACTGGTAATAATGGCTTCGAGATTTTCCTGCGTGTTCTTTTCTCGCTGCCTTTGCCTCTCTACTTCAGAAGCCATACTGTTGAGCGCCACTGCAAGACCTGAAAATTCATCTTTAACATTGTTGTCTACACGAGCAGAAAAATTTCCGGCTAAGTAAGCACCCGTTGCACTCTCAAAGGTCTGCAATCGACGCGTTAGTGCGCGCCACGTGGTGAAAAGCAGGAAGGCGCCAAAAAATATAGAACAGAAGAAAATAAGGCCTAAAAGCTGAGACAAAAGCGTGTTCAGATCCTGTACCACCAGTTGTGTTTTTCTTACCTTTCTTAACTCTTCATCAATCGCGTCATCAATCAGTCGAATAAAACTGCCTTCGACCTCAAAGCTACGAAGTTTTGTTAAGGCTACTACCGCTGCTTCTAGCTGGCCTTTTTCGACCGCTTCTCGCACTAGCTTACTCCCGCTGATAATTTCTTGTGCTAAAAGCTCTATCTTATTAAAATGCTCCAACTCAACAACATCAGCGGCATCACCTAAATGAGCAAATTTAGCGACAATGCTTCGTCTTACCCCGCTTAATGCAGCGCGCAGTGCCTCTTTGTTGCCATAACGCGCATTCAAATTGTTGAGCGTGTTCTCCTCAACAATTTGACCAAGCGCACTTAATTTGCGGTAGGTGTGGTCTGAGACAGATCTATAACTAGAGTAAACTTGCTGAACTCGTACACTTTGCTCAATATAAAAATTGTATTGCTGTGCCGTATAAAGAAGAGCAGCCGAGGCTAGGCAAACCAATAAGAAAAGTGTAGTTGCGGTGATGGCAAAGCGTTGCTTCAAACTGTATTGCACTAAAATACCCCAGCAAAAAGAGTGTTATTATAGATTGACAAGTATGGTAAGTGCACGTGCTTATCTTACTAGCCTAAGACTTACGAGAGGTGCTCTAGGGTAACGCCGACGTTTCTAAGCGCTTGCGCATGGTTTTCTTGAAGATATTAACCATCGGTATAAAATCGGTTTCTTAAACTGCAAAATGCCGAGACAAGCTCGGCATGTAAATTAAACTAGCGTCACTAGATTATTGCAATCATAGTGTAAAGCATGTAATTACCCTTGGAATTCAAGAGATGAGTGGTGTAGCACAATGCGCACGTCACCGGCGTCATCTTTTACAAAGCCCCATGTTTTATCTACTGATGTAACGCTGCCGTCTTTTGCAGTAAAATGAACTTTACCAATCGTAGAGGCGCTATCACCTGCAATGAAAACGGCATTATTGTCAACTTCACATTTCTGCCAACCTTTAAGTGCAAAGCCTGAATCACTTGGGAAGCTTTCATTACCGCCAACAAAATAAGAAAGTGCACCTTCGCTGGTAGGGCGGAATGTTTGAGGCTTTACGGTAAGTGTAGGTTTAAATAACACCCCACCCATTTGATAACCATAGGCTGCATCGATAACCTGCTTAGCAAGATCTTTTGCAGCGGCTTGTCCTTCATCTTCGTGAGTTTTACTTATATCAACAAGCGCGGCACACCAACCTTGTTGGGCCGCCAACACTTCTTGTTCTAAGAGACCTTGATTAACGACTACTGCGCTTGCAAACGCCTGATTAGATAATAAAGCGATTGCGGCAATGCCTAAGAACTTATTAACGTTCATTTTTTATTTCCTATTAAGTTTATTAAAAGATTTTCTGCAAAAAAGTGAACAGCTTATTAAGCATTTTTGCCTAAGTTAAATGCCTGCTAAGTGGGCCGATATTTCTGCAGCGAAATTTCATTTCCTACCAACATGCAAATAGGATACGCCATTGATATTAAAAATGTCCTGACACACTTTTAACGTTGAGATAAAAAAAAGATGAACAGAAGTTAAATATTTATCTAGCGTTTGTGACATGTAGAGAAGAAAAGAGAACCATGCCTGTTTGCAAGGAATTTAATGCTGGTTGACCAGATCCTCTTTATTACACTGACAATTTCTGAGCTTAGGGCTGTAAACTTAGTTTCAACAACCGTCCGCTACTGCCATCTTCCAAGACATAAATGTCACCGCCGGCGCTTTGTTCAATTTCTCTTACTCTGCTGCCCCATTTATAGCGAGCGGCTTCTTTTGCGTCTAAGGTAGGGCGGCTGTCGTTGGTAAAAAAGTTTACCCGAACGAGTGCTTGGGCGGACAAGCTGCCTATAAATCCATTTCCGGTCCAGTCGGCAAATTTTTCTCCTTTATATATAATAAATCCTGCAGGACTTATTGCAGGCACCCAATCAGCAATGGGTGAGTAGTATATTGGAATTTCTTCATGATTAGGGATAGTGACGCCAGAGTAGTGGTCACCTTGGGATACTACCGGATAGCCATAGTTTCTGCCGCGTTCAATTAAGTTGAGCTCATCGCCGTGTCTGGGACCCATTTCATGTACCCACAATTTTCCGTTAGCATCAAAATCGATCCCTAAAGGGTTACGGTGGCCCAAGGTCCAAATTTGATTAGTGACCTCGCCATTGTCGTAAAACGGGTTATCTTTTGGCACACTGCCGTCTTGATTAATTCTGACAACCTTGCCTAAGTTCATGGCCATGTTTTGCGCAGGCGTGAATTTTTGGCGCTCGCCCGATGTGATGAAAAGGTAGCCGTCGGGTGATACCGCTAGCCTGTGGCCATAGTGTCCGTTTCCCGTTGTTTTTGGCGATTGTGTCCACACTACTTCTCGTTCATTAAGTGTTGCACTATTAGCGGTAAGTGTAAGTGTAGCGCGTTCAACAAGCGCTCCGCTAAACTCGTCGTCTTTAGGATCGCGCTCAACATAAGACAAAAACACTACGCCATTGTCGGCAAAATCAGGGTGCACAATAATGTCACCAAGGCCGCCTTGCCCTTTAGCATCAACGCTGGGAACGTTGCTTACTTGGAACTGCTTTTTCCCACTTTCGTCAATTAGCCATAGCGCACCGGTCCTTTCAGTTACCAAACCTTGGCCACTTGGCAGTAAAGCCATGGCCCAAGGCATAGTGAATGTTTCTAGGACCTCGCCATAAATAATGGTGTTATCAGTTCCTTGCATGACAGCTTTGTCTTGTGCCATAGACAGCGCCGATGTCGCTGCTAATAAGCCTACAAGTGAAAACCTAATCAGTTTGTTCATAATTCAACCTCGTATAAAATTACGCTTGTATTTGAATTTATCAAGATTACTATATACGAGCATTTGAAACTAGTATTAAGCAGTTAACCAAGAATAAGGAGTTTTTATGGCAGTTGTCGTCATTACTGGCGCTAATCGTGGCATTGGCCTTGAGTTTGTAAAGCAGTATTTAGCTAAAGGCGATAAGGTGTACGCACTGTGTCGCAGCACTAGCGAAGAGCTTAATAGCACCAAAGCGGTAGTGATTGAACATGTTGATATAGGTAATGCTGATGACTTAGAGCAACGGCTGTCGGCACTGCGGGGTGTAAAAATTGATTTGTTAATTAACAACGCAGGCGTATTAACCGACGAAAGTTTAGATAATATGTCGGCGGCCAACATTGAATACCAATTTCGGGTTAATGCGGTGGGGCCTTTACTCGTCACGCAAATACTAAGACAGCAACTCGGTAGGGGCGCCAAAGTAGCCCTTATATCTAGCCGAATGGGATCGGTAAGCGACAATACAACGGGCGGCCGGTATGGCTATCGTATGTCGAAGGCTGCGCTGAATATTGCGGGTATGTCACTGGCGCATGATTTAAAAGCGCAGGAGGTTGCTGTTGCTTTGTTGCACCCAGGCTATGTGCAAACCGATATGGTAAATAATAACGGGGATATTACCGCTGCTGTTTCTGTAGAACGTTTGCTTAAGCGCATTGAAGGACTGGACATGAGTAATACGGGTACTTTTTGGCATTCAAACGGTGAAGTTTTACCTTGGTAGTCAAAGTACACCTCCTTGAGTAAACAGGATTATTCTAGCCTAAATTTATGCTATCCTATTGCTTGAATTTATTGTGTACCTAATCATCTTTTAGACAAACTTTGTTCCACTCAGGTAGTTATGCTCGTTGAAATATTAAACCATACCGCTTTGCTGTCAGTTGCCATATTACTGATTGCCGCCTTGATAAAGTTCTTAATAAGTGTGCTTGCACGTAAAACCCGCAGCCGCAAACAGCGTGAAAATAAGCATATTTCTCAGAGCATTCGCCATGTTATAAATTTAGTAAGCGTGCTGCTATTACTGCTTATTTGGTCAGCCGAAATCCAAAACTTTGCGTTGTCTATTGCCGCGTTTGCTGTGGCTATTGTGCTCGCCATGCGCGAATTTATACAATCTATTATTGGGTTCTTGTATTTAATTAGCACTCGACCTTTCAGGGAAGGTGACTGGATCCAAATAGACGGCGACTATGGCGAAGTAGCTGAAATAGACTGGGTGAAAACCCGCTTGTTAGAAATTGACATGAAGACCTATCAGATTACACGACGGACCATTTCGGTGCCCAATAGCAAACTTGTGATAAGCACCATAAAAAACCTCAATTTTATCAAACGCTACGTTACTCACTCATTTACCATTGTAAAAACCGAAAACTATAACGGCTTTCCTTTATACGATGAGCTGCTAAACCGAGCCAATCTATACTGTGAAGAATTTAGTGAAGTAGCCGCGCGATACAATTCAATTATTGAGCGCAAGCTCGATGCTGTCATTTCAGGCCCCGAGCCTGAAATACGCTTCAGCACCACCGACATAGGCGATTTTAGAGTACGAATCACCTTGTTTTGCCCCACTGAATTAGCCCTTTCACTTGAACACAAGCTTACATCTGATTTTATGAAAATGTGGTACGAGCTGAAAATAAAGACAGATCTTGAGAATAAAGCAGGGCAGGGCTGAAGAACAGTTGGCGAAAAATCAAGGGTTTGATACTCTTAGCATATTCTCACCACCACACAGATGTAATGCATGCAGTCGTTAACCGACACCTCGGTTATTACCTTAAAAGGCGTAGGCGCTAAAGTAGCTGAAAAACTGGCTAAACTAGGCCTCAAAAACCTTCAAGACGTTATTTTTCATTTACCGCTTAGGTATGAAGACCGCACTCGCGTGTATTTAATTGCCGATTTATATGCGGGTATTCACGCCACCATTGTTGCGCAGGTACTTAATGCAGAAATAAAGTATGGTCGTAAACGCATGTTAATTGTGCAGGTGTCTGACGGCAGCGACATTGTTAACTTACGCTTTTTTCACTTTTCGGCGGCCCAGCTAAACAGCTTTAAAGAGGGCACCACTATTCGCGCATTTGGTGAGGTACGCGCAAGTAACAATGGTATGTGGGAAATCATGCACCCAGAATATAAAGTCGTGACCGACACAGCAAACATTAAAATGGAAGAACATCTAACGCCGGTTTACCCCACCACCGAAGGCGTTAATCAAATTACCTTACGTAAGTTAAGTGAACAAGCCTTGGCGCAGTTAGACAAAGGTGCATTACTTGACCTGCTGCCAGCGGGCTTATATTCAGGGCAGTTAGGCTTGCTTGATGCACTGCACATGGTTCATCGACCATCACCCGATGTAAATCTTGCGATGTTCGATGAAGGTCAACACCCCGCTCAGTTACGCTTAGTGCTTGAGGAGTTATTGGCGCACCAGTTAAGTATGTTGAAACTAAGAGCGCAGTCTGATATTGATCCTGCAATTGCGATTACGCTAGACGCTGCGCTTAAAACTAAATTCTTGGCTAATTTACCGTTTTCACCTACTGGCGCGCAGTCAAGAGTGGTTAATGAGATAGAAAGAGACCTCAGCCGTGGCCAGCCCATGATGCGCTTAGTACAAGGCGATGTTGGTTCGGGCAAAACGCTAGTGGCTGCACTGGCAACACTGTCAGTTATTAGTGCAGGCTATCAGGTCGTGTTAATGGCCCCTACCGAATTACTGGCCGAACAACATGCGAAAAACTTTGATGCATGGTTAACGCCGCTTGGCATAAAGGTAGGCTGGTTAGCCGGCAAGCTAAAAGGCAAAGCACGCACGGCTACTTTAGAGGCGCTTGCGTCTGGTGAAATACAATTTTTGGCCGGCACCCACGCTGTTTTTCAAGAAGCGGTGAACTATAAAAGCCTTGCTCTGGTGATAGTAGATGAGCAACACCGCTTTGGCGTGCATCAGCGCTTGTCATTGCGTAAAAAAGGTGGGGTGCTCGGGAAATATCCGCATCAGCTCATTATGACCGCAACCCCTATACCGCGAACCCTCGCAATGACCGCATATGCCGACCTCGATACTTCCATTATTGATGAACTGCCGCCCAATCGTACACCGGTTAAAACGGTGGTACTGCCAGACACTCGGCGCAGCGATATTATTGAAAGAGTACGTTCATTCGCCGTTGCTCAAAGGCGCCAAATTTACTGGGTATGCACGCTTATTGAAGAGTCGGATATGCTGCAGTGCCAAGCAGCTGAAGATACCGCAGCCGCGCTCGTTAATGCGCTGCCCGATTTAAAAGTAGGGCTGGTGCACGGCCGTTTAAAACCTAAAGAAAAGCTGGAGGTAATGGACAGCTTCAAATCGGGCGCCTTGGATTTGTTAGTGGCCACTACCGTAATAGAAGTCGGGGTAGATGTGCCTAACGCGAGCTTAATGATTATAGAAAACCCTGAGCGCTTAGGCTTAGCGCAGTTGCATCAGCTTAGAGGACGCGTGGGCAGGGGATCAATAGAAAGCCATTGCGTACTTATGTACCAAAGCCCGCTGTCAAAAACAGCCTCTAAACGTTTGGGCGTGCTGCGCGAGTCAAACGATGGCTTTTATATTGCTGAAAAAGACCTAGAAATACGCGGTCCTGGTGAAGTGTTAGGCACTAAGCAGACGGGCGTGGCTGATCTTAAAATAGCAGACTTAGTGCGCGACGCCGCGCTTATTCCACAGGTTAAAGAATTAGCGGTCACCATGTGGCGCGATCATCCCAAGCAATCAGCGGCTTTAATTAACCGATGGTTGGCTTACAAAGGTGAATATTCAAATGCGTAAAAAATCTAAGCAGGTGAGCCATTCAACCGACAAAGCGTCGCAGATAAGTGATAACAGCTCTATGCGTAAATCGCCTGGGGATGTGCTTCAACAAGACAAGCAGCCTCTAATAAATAATGCCGTTATATTGGTTGAAGACAGTGGCAGTATTAACGCTGATGAGCGCGCAAAACTGCTCAGTAAAAAACTTGGTTTGCAAGTACACACTATACCTGCAAACAAGCAAAAGCAGAAGTTTTCCCAAGCGCAGTGGCAGCTAGTTTTTACTACTCAGGGACTTGTATTGCGCCTTTCTAGTGAGCCCTCATGGTCTGATATTATGGTTGACTTTGGCGCCGCTAATTTGCAATATCGCCAGCAGCATGGCGGAGGCCGCAACGAAGCAATTGCCAAAGCCATTGGGATAAAGGGTAAGCACAGCGTAAATGTTGTAGACTGCACCGCCGGCATGGGCACCGATAGTTTTGTAATGGCAAGTGTGGGCGCAAATGTGACGATGATTGAGCGAAGCGGTGTTATCAGCGCACTGCTTGATGACGCTCTAGTGCGAGCGCAAGTTGCAGGTGAGTCGGGCGAGAATCTAGAGTGTTTGTCAATATGTGAGCGTCTTTGTTTACTGCAGCAAGACGCAATACTGTATCTTAAGAATAATTCGGCGCAAAAGACGCAAACAGATGTCGTATATTTAGACCCTATGTTTCCACATAAGAAAAAATCGGCACTGGTGAAAAAAGAGATGCGTGCATTTCAACTTTTACTGGGCCCCGACCAAGACAGCGCCGATCTATTAACCGCAGCTATAAACTTTGCACCTCAAAGGATCGTAATTAAAAGACCCGCAGGTGCGCCAAATGTAGAAAATGATCACGCTTTGCAGCCAAATATGGCAATAAGCTCGAAAAAGCATCGTTTTGATGTATATTTGCTAAATCAGTAACGCAACTTAATGCTCGTTTAATTGTTAAAGAGCGTATTTACATAGATTAAGTAAACCCCACCTAAACTTAAGGAATTAACATGATTGAAGTAGGCGCAAAATTACCTGAAGCAACCTTTAGCACCATTGCTGGCGGTAACATGAAAAACCCCAGCACAAACGATTTATTTGCAGGCAAAAAAGTAGTCTTGTTTGCTGTGCCTGGTGCATTTACACCCACTTGTTCAGAATCACATTTACCCGGTTACGTAGCCCTTGCAGATAAAATGCATGCAAAAGGCGTGGACAGCATTCTTTGCCTATCGGTTAACGACGCCTTTGTGATGGACGCATGGGGCAAAGCTTCAAACGCCGAACACCTCACTATGCTTGCCGATGGTAACGGTGATTTCGCCAAAAAAATTGGCCTTGATATGGACACCGACAGTTTTGGTGGCCAGCGTTCACAGCGCTATAGCATGCTTGTAGATAATGGCGTAGTGGAAACCTTAAACGTGGAAGCGCCAGGAAAATTTGATGTGTCTGACGCAGAAACGATGCTTCAGTCCTTATAATTTTTGCAGTATCAATGAAGCGTTTGAGCATTAAGTTGCCAGGCGCTTTTTTTATTTTTACATGATAGTTAGGTAAGCGCTAAACCTCTTTGTCCAGAAATGTTAGTATCCCCGCGTTAAATTTATACGAGAAATAAATAGTGAATTTTGATGTAATTGTCATTGGTGCAGGGGCGGCAGGCCTATTATGCGCCGCTACCACAGGCAGCCGTAAACGTAAAACATTGCTGATTGATCATGCCAAACGACCGGGTAAAAAAATACTCATATCGGGCGGTGGCCGCAGTAATTTCACCAATTACTACATTGAGCCTGAAAAGTACCTGTGCGAAAACCCCCACTTTTGCAAATCGGCGCTAAGCCAATATACCCAATGGGACTTTATCGCCTTAGTAGAACAGTACAAAATTAAATACCATGAAAAATCTCTGGGACAATTGTTCTGCGACGACTCAGCCAAAGAAATTGTGGCCATGCTGGTATCAGAATGCGAAAAAAACGACGTGACCTTTGCTTACCAAACCGATATTAGCGAAGTAAAAGCACGCGAGCAGGGTGGCTATAGTGTTACCACTGATAAGCACACTTACACCTGCACAAGCTTAATTATTGCATCAGGCGGATTGTCTATGCCCAAGCTCGGGGCAAGCCCATTCGCCTACAAAGTTGCCAAGCAGTTCGGGCTTGAAGTGTTGCCCACCAGCGCAGGCCTTGTGCCCTTTACCTTGCCGCCAGAGCTTAAAACGCCATTGGCAGAAGTATCAGGCGTTTCAATCCCGGTTGAAGTGTCTACCCCAAATAAGTCGTTTGTAGAGGACATGCTGATTACCCATCGCGGTTTGTCGGGTCCTTCTATTTTGCAGATTTCATCGTATTGGCATCCGGGTGAAGAAGTGTTTATAAACTTATATCCAGGGGATGATTTTGGTGCCTTCTTAAATGAATCAATATCTACGCAGCCTAATGTGTCGCTTAAAAACCTTCTGGCGACCAAGTTCGCTAAACGATTTGCAGAAACCTTTATTGATTTGCACAAGTTTGAAAATGTTCCTATAAAGCAGCTAAGCCATAAAGAGCAGGCAAGGCTTGTGGATCTTGTGCATAATTGGAATATTAGACCCGATGGCACAGAAGGCTATAGAACCGCTGAGGTCACGCTTGGCGGGGTAAACACTGATCATCTATCTTCAAAGACAATGGAAGTGAAGTCTCATCCGAACCTGTACTTTATTGGCGAGGCGGTTGATGTAACCGGCTGGTTAGGGGGATATAACTTTCAGTGGGCGTGGAGCAGTGGATATGTGGCGGGGATGAATGCGTAGTTGTTTTATTAGATGGTAAATGGATAATTTTGCCTAAATTTATAGAATTTAAACGGACAAAAATACACATTATTCATTGTTATAATTGATTTTTTGAGACTACATTTTATTTGGTCTTTGCTTTTTTATATGAAAAGCCAAATTTTTACTTATCCATTTCTTTTTGAAGCCTTGACCACATTGGTTTTAGCTGCTTTTTGATTGAATTAGACTTCATTATATCAACGGCCTTATATCCATATTTCAGAAAGTTGCGTTTACCAAGGTGTGAATAGCGTTCGTATAATTGATTTTTTCTTAGTTGTTCTGTTGGTTGATTGCCGTTTCTTATAAGTTCCGAATTTGTTATTTTAACGGTTTTTTTCGCCAGTCGAACGTGTTCTGGCTCAGATTAACTGCAATCGAAGTCTGTCACCAATGGGATTTGCAAAGTTAGCGATGATTACGAACAATAAATTTAATGAAAACGTTTTTAAATGTCTTGAGTCCAGAGAATGCGGTGCATAAAATGACAGGACTTTCGGCGCAGCATGTGTGCATAAAAAACCGAGGCGTCATCAAATTAGATTCTTTCTAAGTCTTTTTCAGCACTCTTTGTAAGCCTATAGGTTTTCACTCATTGATCTCTTTACTAAAAGGTCTGCCATAATTTCATCGGGTGCTCTGTCTGAAATAGCAATTTTTCAACGCAAGACACCTAAGATAGATTGTCTAGTTGTCTGTATTAATGTATCTTTTGTAATACATTGCATTACAAATTCAATAAAAGGCTCCGTAAATGAAAACAGAAATGCTAAGTACCCGTATTGACCAAGAAACTAAAACAGCGTTTATCAATATATGTGACGAGATTGGCTTAAGCCCTTCTCAAGCAATAAAGATGTTCGCAAAGGCTGTTATCAATAGCGGCGGAATCCCATTTGAGGTGAAGACTAAACAAGCAAATCTAAATACCATGGCAGCCATTCAAGAGCTTGAATACGGCGGTGGTCATACTGCAACTGATATTAATCAATTAATTAAAGAACTGGATAATCACTAAGTATGTGTGGTTTAGAGTATTCGTCACAATTTAAAAAGGACTTTAAAAAAATTACTAAAATGCCAATTACTGACGTGATTGAAGTTTGTGGAATAATTTCTGAACTGCAAAAAAGCAATTCTCTAGCCGCTAAATATGTGGACCATAACTTATCTGGAAATTGGCTAGGCTTCAAGGACTGCCACATAAAACCGGATTTAGTGCTAATCTACAAAGTTGATTCTAATACATTAAAACTTGCTCGAATTGGTTCACATAGCGATTTATTTAACTAATGAGAAAATCGCGTCTGAGTTAACTTCCTATAGGCAATGTGCATAAGCTTTCATTTCGCTTAATAGCTTGCATAGAAACACTATATGCAAAGCCCGTGTCCTGCTAAAATACGGCTCAAATTACATCGTGAGACTGCAATGACGAAAACTATTCACTTAAAAGACATGGCAAAAGCCGATATAAGCGCCAATAAAACTGACGGCAGCGGTGGCCTACACCGCATGTCTTATCGCGATGTGGCCATGCACAAAGTCATGCTGCAAGATATTATCCGCACCGAAGCTTACGAAAAATCGATAAACGCGGTGGTGAAGCCTCAGCACACGGTGCTTGATTTTGGCTGCGGCAGCGCCGTGCTATCTATGTTTGCAGCGCGCGCCGGTGCGGCAAAAGTCATCGCGGTAGATCGCTCGCCTTTTATTAAAAATGCACAAAATATAGCCCTTGCAAACGGTTTTAAAAATATTGATTTTTATCACGACGACCACGAAACGCTGCGGCTTGACGAAAAGGTAGATGTGATAGTGTCAGAATGGATGGGCCACTGCTTATTTTATGAGGCAATGCTTGAGCCTTTACTTACAGTAAGAGACCGATTCTTGGCTGAAGGCGGTGTAATGATCCCCGCCCAGCTCAGCCTTCACGTGGGGCTTGTGAATGATGAAGATGTTCTGGAAGATTTACATTTTTTGCAAGACAAACCCTACGACTTAGATTTTTCGCCTATAGCTCATGTTCCTTTTCAGCAGTCTGATCTGGTCGCTTTAGATGCAGAAAGCTTGCTAGACAGTATTGCCGATATGGGCTCTCTTAATATGCACACTATCACAAAAAGTGATAGGCCAAGAGTATTTACCGCTACGCTAAGCCCAAGCGAAAAAACAAGCATATACGCACTATGCGGCTGGTTTAGCGCGCAGTTAAGCCCCGGTATTCAGTTTGGTACTGGCCCTAAAGACATCCCCACGCATTGGGACCAAATTTTATTTCCCCTACCCACACCATTTACGGTAAACCCCTCACGTAGCTTGACTATTACCCTGTCGCCCTTAACAGAGCAGGTAGGCAAAGAACAGTTTTGGAGCTGGTCAATTTCAGACGGTGAACACACTGTATCGGTGAACGAGTTGCAATTGCAGCATGAAGCCAGCGTAGACGTGCCACAAGGTAAGCTTTAAAACAACTTACACCGAATAACATTGCACAAATATTAAAAAAGGCGTAAAACGAAATAAAAATGCGTAGTAATAAACGTGACTCTACTACTTCAGCAATATCCAACAAAAAGCGCAGCTTCTAGCGATGCGCTTTTTGCCAAAATTGTTAACGACCTTGCCAATGACGGATATAGTATCCAAGCGAATGCATTGCCCCTGGGGCTTACTGACATTCTACATACCCATGTCGTTAATTTACCGCAATACAAATTTAATCTAGCACGCGTTGGGCGTGAATCTAATCAGCAGTTAAATGCACAAATACGCAACGATAAAACCTTGTGGATTTACGGTGACAGCCCTGCAGGCCAAGAATGGCTTAAATGGACGCAAGCACTACAGCTATATTTAAACAGGCATTTATTGATGGGCTTATTTTCTTTTGAAAGCCATTTCTCTCATTATGCTAAAGGCAATTATTACAAAAAGCATGTAGACGCGTTTAAAGGTCAAGCTAATAGAGTGTTGTCTCTGGTGACATATTTGAATCCTCAGTGGCAAGACACGCAGGGCGGTGAACTGGTTATTTATAATCAGCCTGGCAATCCTGAAGGTATTAAAGTACTGCCAAAATACGGGACCCTAGTCTTGTTTTTAAGCGAAGAGTTTGAACATGAAGTTAAACCAGCGCAGCGTGACCGCTACTCCATTGCTGGCTGGTTTAGGGTGAATACCAGTACGCGTGAGCAGGTTGACCCGCCTTTATAATACATAATAAGCCGGCGTAAAAAAGGGTAATGTCGCTAACATTACCCTTTTCTCGTTTTTAATAGTGGTTCTCACGCAGTCAGTATTAAAGCTCTTTACCTTCCACTTTTTCCCACTGCCTTGTTTTAAACGAGAACAACCATAATATGATGCCTGCAGCAGTGCCAAATAAAGCAACTTTCATATATACCGAAGGTTCCACTACCGCATCGCCCGCATTAACGAGCCCTGCAAGTAAGCCAGCTGCAAGGCTGCCAATTGAGTAGGTAAGTATAAATACGCCCATTAGCTGACCCGCAAAACGTCTAGGTGAAAGTTTACTTACTGCGCTTAAGGCGACCGGACTTAAGCAGAGCTCACCAACGGTATGCAGAAAGTAAGTAGCCACTAACCAAGAAGGCGCAACCTTCATTGAGCCAGCGGCAAACTGCGCGGCAAAGAACATAACAAAGAAGCCAGTCGACATAATAATTAGGCCAATGGCGCATTTTACGCTGTAGCTGGGCACTATCATTCTCTTGGCTAAGTTTATCCATAGTGCGGCAAAAAAAGGCGATAGAACAATAATAAATATTGGGTTTAGTGACTGAAACCACTGCGTGGGTATTTCAAAAGAGCCAAGCATTCTGTCAGTATTATTCTCAGCAAAGAAATTAAACGAAGAGCCCGCTTGCTCAAAGCCAGCCCAAAAGCAGATAGACGCAATACAAATCAGAAATAGCGCGCCGACGTTTCTTTTTTCTGAATCGCTAAGATTACCTTTAAAGAAAATGCCCGCAAAATATAAAATAAAGATAGAAAAAACGATGGTGGCAATGTAACCCGTAATTGCAATAGGGTTAATCGTAATTGATCCTATCATGGCAAGCACGGTCACAATGGCCAGTACCATCATTAAACCGGCTATAATAGACCAGCTTAACCTTACCGCTTTGCTCGACATTTTTACCGTGGGTTTGTCGAACACCGCCGTTATATTCGCCGCGCTTAGCTTGTACTGTATTAAGCCTATGCCCATGCCCACGGCCGCGGCACCAAAAGCAGCGTGATAGCCATATTCAATCTGCATATAACCGCATACTATTCCGCCAATAGCAGACCCAATATTTATGCCTAAATAATAAAGCGTATAGCCGCTGTCACGTCGCTGGTCTATATCTGAATAAAGTTGACCCACCATGGCGCCAATGTTTGGCTTTAATAAGCCGGTGCCTAATACAACCAATATAAGGCCAAAGAAAAACGTATTGGTGCCGGGTATGGCCAGTGAAATATGGCCAAACATAATGATAATGCCACCATACCAAACCGCTTTTTGCCCGCCAATGAGGCGATCGGCCATCCAGCCGCCAAGTAAACCGGTAAAATATACGGCGCCGGTGTAAAGGCCATACACTGCGTTAGCCGATTGTTCGGTAAGACCAAAACCACCTTCTTGAACCGCAAGGGCCATAAACACAACTAAAAGCCCGCGCATGCCGTAGTAACTCATGCGCTCCCACATTTCAGTAAAAGCTAATGTTGATAATCCAAGGGGGTGGCCAAAAAATCGAGTGTCGTGAGTACGGTCTATTTGTCTATGACCAGTATCAGGGGATTGCATTAAATGCTTCCTTTTTATTTTTATTATACTGAGTAGCGCATTATGCACCCGAAGTCCAAGCGCATGCAAGTTTGTTAAATTTCATTATGCGCTGTTGCAAACTCGCACTACAGTGGTTGCCGAGGGCGTATTTAAATATCTAAACCATAGTGCGCCAAAGATAGTAACTAAATATGAGCACTTAAAAAACAGTCTTTTAAAGACACAGGGACTCAAATAAAGTACCGTAAGCCTAGGGCCGAAAACATATCGTTTAAATGATGGTGCTATTTATATAAAGGAAACAATATGCATATAGTGTGTTCATCATGCGCCGCAATAAACCGAATACCTCAGGGCAAAACTACTGCCGAAGCAAACTGCGGGAAATGCAAGAAGCCGGTGTATAGCAGTCAGCCGGTCAATTTAGATGATGACAGTTTTGATCGCTATATTGAAAAGAATGACTTGCCTATTATTGTTGATTTTTGGGCAGATTGGTGCGGCCCGTGTAAGGCTATGGCGCCGACCTTTACAAAGGTTGCCGCTGAATCTACCGATTTACTCTTTGCCAAACTAGACACTCAACACGCTGAGAAAACAGGCACACAAGTGCGGATCCGTTCAATTCCCACACTCATATTTTTCCATAAGGGAGTAGAGATTGAGCGTATATCGGGGGCGCTTAATGAACATCAGCTAAAGCAGTTTATTGTGCAGTGTGTGGATAAATTATAATTGCAGGTAAAGTCTGCCAGTGAATACGCAATAGCGCGCACGCAGCAAAAGCTTAGCCGCATACTAGAAAAAGTGGCTATTTGTAATGTGTGCGAGAGTAAGTTGCCCCTAGGTCCAAATCCAATAGTGCAAGTCCACGCCCAAGCCAAAATTTTAATTGCCAGTCAAGCACCGGGCAGCGTAGCGCACGAACTAGGCGTGCCGTTTCAAGACAAAAGCGGAGATCGCTTAAGGCGCTGGATGGGAATAAGTGAGGCTGATTTTTTTAATCCGCAACATGTTGCAATACTGCCGATGGGGTTTTGTTACCCTGGACGCGGTAAATCGGGTGATCTTCCGCCCACTAAGGAATGTGCAAGCATATGGCGCGGCGACCTTCTAGCTTTATTGCCGAATATTCAGTTAACACTGCTTATAGGGGCCTACTCACAGGCATGGCATTTACAAAAAGCAAGGCAGTCTACGCTTAGCGAAACGGTTAAAGTGTGGCAAAATTACTGGCCTGAGAAACTACCTATGCCGCATCCGAGTCCACGCAACAATATTTGGGTGACAAAGAACCCGTGGTTTGAAGATCAAGTTATACCCGTGTTGCAGCAGCGTATAAAGTCGTTGTTAGATAAAAGTTAGCAAAGTATAGAGATAGCATGCGAAGTACTGATGTAGCGATAGTAGGCGGAGGCCTAGCAGGGCTTTACGCCGCGAGTCAACTAGAATCACGCGGAATAGATTATCAGCTGTTCGACGCCAAGCCTTTATTTGGCGGCCGTGTGGCAGGGGTACCGGTTGCGTTGGGCAAGGGTGTGCAAGGTGCATCGGGCGACGTGGTAGAAAGCGGCGAGCAAATCGGCGTATTTGCTCCTCAATTCTATGATGTAGGTCCAGCATGGATTTTCCCTCACCATTTACTTATGCAAGAACTCGTTATGCGTATGGGCCTTTGCTTATTTGAGCAACATGCCAGTGGAGATGTGCTGTATCAATTCGAAAACATAAAAGAGCCTAGAAGAATATCTAACACACAGGCTCAGCTTCTATATAGAATCAAAAGCGGCTCCTATTCCCTTATACGAGCATTATTAAGCAACATTAATTCTGAAAATTTACATGCCAAGCATAGAGTGACGAGCGTTACTAAACAAAGTGATAGGTGGCGTGTAAATTTCGTTGCTAACGCTAAAGAGTCGCAGATCACTTGCCAGCATATTATATTTGCACTGCCGCCGCGCATTATTGCACGCGATTTTAGCAAAGCTAGTTGGATGAACAATGTACTACAGCAACAGCTAGGGTACTCGCAAACATGGATGGCGGCGCAAGCCAAAGTGCTTGTAACTTATCCCACTCCGTTTTGGCGAGAAAAAGGCCTGTCGGGACAAGTGTTCAGCCAAGTTGGTCCTATTGTTGAAATTCACGATGCGTGTTGCTCTCAAACCCAAGGGTTTGCTTTGTTCGGATTTATTGGTATTCCAGCCACGCAGCGTCTACAACTGTCGCAAAAGGCGCTAAAACAAGCTTGCCTTAAACAACTTGCTGATATTTTCGGACACGATGCGTATCGCTTCGAAAAATGTTATATAAAAGATTGGGCGAGCGATACCGAAATCTGCACCGGTCAAGATCAGTCAGAAGGCTCACGACACCCCCAAATAGACATGCAAGCCTGCGAAATTGCGCTATTGAATGAAAATTTATATTTTGCTGGCAGTGAGTTTGCAAGCGCAGAGGCGGGCTATTTGGAAGGCGCTTTAATTGCGGCTAATGCCGCCTTGTTAAAACTCGAAGGTCGGTTATGAAATATTCTAGCCGCTTCTTTAATGCACTGAATCTGAGCAATGCGAACTGCTTCACTTAAATCGGGACCTGTTTTGCCTTCCCCTATGGCCTGCTTTACGACGGCTTTAGTGTTGATGCCTTGAAGTGCATTAAGCAAATATTGGGCATATTCACGCTGCGGATAGGGACTGTTAATGAGAGTCGGTCCGCGCCCTTGAGCGTCGCACTGGCACGCTTGTAAAAACTGCGTAAATCTTTCAGGCTGTTTCAGCGCGTTCATGCTGTCAATAATCACTTTATGCAAGGTTTTAGGTGTTAGTTCAAGTAGCCTATGGCAGTGTAAATGATTCAAACTGGTCAGTTTGGCCAAGTCTCTGAGCTTATTTGGCACCCGTAAACGTGCGCAAAATGCGTCAATTACTGCAATTCCAGCGCCTTCATGACCTAGCAAATCCCCCCTTTCTTGAAAGCTGACTGCTTTACCAAAGTCGTGGGTAAGGGTAGCGAAGCGGGTGGCTAAATCAAAGTTAAGCTGTGCGGCGCGGTTCACTGCCAGCATGGTGTGAATAAACACGTCTCCCTCAGGATGATGCTGTGGCGGCTGTGGTACGTTAACCATATCGTGTAGTTCTGGAAATAAAACGCTTAATACGCCAAGCTCTTTTAATGCTTCGAAATAAAGCTGAGGCTCACGCTCACTAAGGGCTTTTTCAGTCTCTTTAAACACGCGCTCGGGCACTAAATGATGCAGTTCGCCTGCCGCCAGCATCTGCTTAACCAGTTTTTTGGTGCTAGCATGGATACGCCACTGTTTACCGTATCGCGCTAAAAACCGAGCAAGGCGGAGTACTCGCACAGGGTCTTCTGTGAAAGCGTTTGTGGTATGGCGAAGGATCTTATGCTCAAGATCGTCTTTACCATTGTAGGGGTCAACTAGTTCACCGCTAGTCGAAAGTGCCATGGCGTTTATGCTCAAGTCGCGCCTAGCCAAGTCTTCTTCTAAAGTAACGGTTTGACTCGCATCTACGCTAAACCCGGTGTACCCAGCACCAACTTTACGTTCGGTGCGAGCCAAGGCATATTCGTCCTTCGTTTCTGGGTGTAAAAACACGGGGAAATCTTTTCCAACAGGAATGAAACCTAAAGCTTTCATTTGCGCTGCACTTACGCCTACTACCACGTAGTCCTTGTCATGCGATGTTAAGCCCAGTAATTGATCGCGCACAGCGCCACCGACTAGGTAAACCTTGTCAAGACCCTTTATAGCTTCGTAAGATGCTTGTTGTTCTGGTTTCACAGCATTAGCTTCATATCACGTTTTATTTGCGTAGATTGTACGCTTCATAGCAGCGAATACTCAAGTGCTTTGGTTGCCAAATACATACCAAAAGGGTGCCTAAGAGCATACCAGCGTATTGACTGTTAGCTAGCGGTACATTAATTATTAATTAACTCAATGACGATTAGCAATCTAGTTTTACAAAATGTTAGTACAAAAGATAAAGCTTTTTAGCACAGAGTCGGTAAGGCGCATTAGTACAAAGTCGGCAAGGCGCAACTTACGGTCAAGGCTTCAGCAAAATAAGTTTAGTAATTCTCACTTAATTAGCCACTGGAGAAGGTAAATCTCACGCTCAACAGCTGCCTGTTTTCTGTTTTTCTTTCTTGTGCTGGGCTTATTAACCTTCGGCTTCTCCTCGCTGTTGGAAAAAAGCATATCTGGCGTTAGTCGAAATGACAGTGGTGAAATTATTTACTCAGGCGAAATAAACTACGAAAAGGTCAGGCAGGTGATTGCGCTCTATCAGCGCAAAGACCGCTTGAAAATAAGAAGTTCAGGCGGTGATTTATACGCCGGCATGTTGTTAGGTAATTTTATTAACAGACACAAAATGTCGGTAGAAGTTATCGATTTTTGCATTTCTTCCTGTGCCAACTATGTGTTCTTATCGGCTTATAATAAAATACTCAATCCTAATTCCTTGGTGATTTTCCACGGTGGACCAAAGCAGGCAAATTTCGGTTCTCTTATGCGCCAAGCTTATTCTGAGACGGTAAGCCCTGGCGCCACTTTTGGACGCGCCGGCTATGAGGCCATTATTTCGGTCAAACAAGAGGGCGAAGATTTGGGAATGCGCCGTTCGAATTCACGCTGCGCTAAAAACGAAGTGCTTAATGTATTTGGAAAGTGCGAAGTATTTGGGCCACAAGAACGCCTGCAATATATCATTTACCTAGAGAATGAACTGTATTCACGGGTAAATCCGCAAATGGATAAAAACATTCCCTATTATGGTCAACTAGGGCTTTACCAGGCCATTTACGAAGCCTACGACTACTTTGGTTTTTATTATAGCCTTGAATCTCTTGCCCGACTTGGCGTCAGTAATGTCAGCGTAAAAGGGGGGTATTGGCTTCCGCAGAGTAACCCACTTTTTCGGCAAGTATACGAGGTAAGCGTGCAGTAAATATTTGCACTGTAAAGCGCGCACCGTTTCCACTAACCAGTGCTCGGTGGCGTTACTAGGCTGCTCGATAACGTGCACAGCCATTAAGCGTTTGACCATCCACCTTGAAATAAGCAGCGATATAAAAGAACCTGCAAAGCCAATAAGCGCTGAAAAAATAAGCAAGGATGTAAGGTTTAGATCAACGCCGTTGTGCGCCAATAAGCCTTGTATTCCAAATAAACTAAAGGTAACACTCAACAAGGCTAAAATGGCAATGTTGGTCCCCAAAAAAAGAATAATTCTAAGCATAAAGGTTCCTAAATTAATACGCTATAATAAGACGGCGTGAAGCTTTAAAAAGTCACAATTTACAAAAAAATATAAGCACAGACAGTGTGCATGACATTCTTTAACGGGTTATTTATTTCACGTTATAACCAACACATTAATTTGGTAAACTTTATGAGCGATAATAATCAGCAAGCTAACAATCCACTGCATGGAGTAACGCTTGAGCAAATAGTCACTAAACTGCAAGGCAAATATGGCTGGGAAGGCTTAGCTCAGCGCATTAATATTAATTGTTTTAAGTCAAATCCGTCTATTAAATCCAGTCTCAAGTTTTTAAGGCGGACACCATGGGCGCGGGAAAAAGTGGAAAGTTTGTTCGTGCATACCTTCAAATAATATATTTGATGGCAGTAGTGTTAGGCTCTTTGTGTTTTTTCAAGCAGCTCGTCAATTTCTGCCTTTAGCTCTTTGTCTGCAATTTTATTAGCACTGATTTTTGCATTTTGCAGGCTTTTAATCGCCTTGCCAGTTTGTGCTAACTCAATCTGCAATGTCGCCATGGAATATGCGATAGAGGACATATGGTCTTTTGAATTTATCGCGCTGGCTTTTGCAAGTGCCTTTTCATAAACGATTAATGCATCGTTTAATTCTTCAGTGAAGTCAGCAAGGGTTTCCCACTGTTCAGGATGGTCTTTATCAGTGCTTTCGTTTTTCATGCACAGCGTTTCTAGTTCACCATAGAGTGCATTAAAGGCGTCTTGATTGTTCGCACTAGCCGCTGCCATTAGCTTTTCAGACAAACTATAAACGGCTTTATATATTTTGGTATTAATCATGTAAAGTATCCTGTATTCCACCAATAAAAAACCAAGGTAGGTGTCGGTTTTTTCTAATTCAAAACGTTTACCGTGGCGACAAACAGCCCCGTCTTTAAGTTTATACTTTCAAGCAATACTGAGCAACACCTGTGTCTTTTTTTTCAAGACAAGACAAGACAAGACAGACTCGGCACTGCTGAAGTTGGTGAAACATTTCACAAATGAAGCGCCTTGACACCCCTATGTGCAGGCTACATAGCTGAAATTAAACGCCAGCAAAGTAATTACCCAAATGCGGTGTTTAAGCAATATAAAATAGCCAATGTGTCAGCGGTAATGACGTTGCATCTTATGTGTAGTAAGACCCACGAATTGCAAATGTTATAAAACAATATGTTGAGAATGAAAACACTGATTAATTCTTGACAACAGAACAAACAAACCTCATTGACTCATTTGAACCTTTTAAGACTGTGTTATTCTAATTGTAAAGTAGTTACTACAAGTTGAAGCGCATGTACAAAAAACAGAAAAAGAATATTTTTGCTGACTTTTCTTTTATACGCCTAGTGGATACTTTGTCGCGAATGAGACCTTACAAAAGCATGGTGGCAATGGTTTTTTTCGTTTATCCCTTAGCGGCTTTGTCCGAGTGGCAAAGCACATCAGTACCGTTAACGTCGGCCTACGAATGCACGCAAGTTGCACTTGATGACGTAAATCAAGCCTTACTCACAAAAGAAGAGCGTATTGCACTGCTTGACGATTCGTTGTATGCATCTATTGATAGTTACAGTACCTGCGTGAGTGCGGTAGCGCAAAACAAGTCTGGTGGTGGAGCGGGTCAAGGCGCTAGCGACGCAGGCAGCGGTCAAACTGCTTTGGCTGAATCAGGCGGCGGCTCTGCGGGCAGTTTACAGGAGGAAGCTAACGCAGCAGGCACAAACGGCAACGATGAAATACCGCCAATGCAAAATCGAATAGGCGCTAGCATCTCAGGTAAGAGTTCTACAACTTCTGTAAGAGGTATCATTGCACCTAAAGACAACGACCGAATAATTTGTAAGCTGTTGTATCAAGAGATCACAAAAACGCAAGATCCTGATATGCTAAAGGGGCTTAGGCAGCAATACAACAATTATGCCTGCGGCTAATAATACTGAAGAGAATACAGATGATAGTAAAGAATAAGCAATTAGTATCACGTATAACGAAGCACAGCAGTGTGCCACGTTCTGACAAACGAGTCGCTAGCTGGTGTTGTTGGGCCCTATTAAGCGCCGCGATGGTGATAACGGGCTGTGAAAGCACAACATCTAACAGTAGAAACGCACCGATACTCGTAGGCCCATCAGACATACAAACTAGGCCTAACAGTAATACGCAAATTCCCTCAGAGCTTATAAACGCGGAGATTTTTTTGGACGTCGCGATCCCTACGTTTTCTCCCGGCTTACCCTTAGATAGCTTCGGTGAAATCGACGGTGATGAGTTAGTAGAAGACGGCATTTGGCCGCAGTTGCGGCGTACCGAAGCGAAGTTATTTGCATCCCAAATGAAAGAGGCCTTAGATAATAAAAAAGTATTTGCTAGCGTCAGCGTGGTGCCAAGCGCCAGCACGCCTTCAGATCTATTTGTATTGGGCGAAATTAAACAGTCTGACAGTGAGCAAGTTGAAATTGAAATAACGGTGCTAGACAGCAGCGGCGAAATACTTGGCAACAGGTCATTTGAGCATACCGTCTCTCGCGGATTTCTGCGCGATCAGCAAAACGCGGGCAAAAACCCTTATCAGCCCGTATTCAATCAAGCCAGCGACTATGTTGTGAGCCTGCTGGCTGAATTATCGACAAGCGACAAGCAAGCGATAAAGAACATGTCACTTATGCGCTATGCACGCTATTACTCACCTGAAAATTACTCGCAATATCTGACTTCATCGCTCAAACGCAAAAACGGGCAGCGCTACTACAAGTTTGAATTAACCGGTATTCCAGACGGTAACGATCCAATGCTGCAGCGTATAGAAGATTTAAGAGCACAAGAACTGCTGTTTGTTGACCGCCTGCAGGATAATTTCGAAGTGTTTCAAGCACAAACCCGCTCCGCTTACGCGACTTGGCAAGAAGAAACACTGCCTGAAGTAATTGCGGCGCGTGAAGCGCAGAGAAAACGTAATACATCCACTGCTTTGGCGATTGGCGGTGCGATCCTAACCGCTATTTTAATCAAAAACGCCAACACTAAAGGTAGCAAAGGTAGAGACACATCTGAGTTCGAGCTTGGCGCAATTGCGACCGGTATTGGTTCAATCTGGGCGATAAACGAAGCGTTTAAAAACAACTCACGCTTAAAAGTACAAAGCGCAGTTATTGAAGAGCAAGGCCAAGCGCTCGACCTAAGCGTTAGCCCCACGGTAATTGAATTTGAAAATGAAACTGTTGAGCTGCAGGGTACCGCGCAGGAACAGTACATGCAGTGGAAAACGCATTTACGCAAAGTATTTGATGAAGAAAAAACGCCAGACGTTCAGCTCTAAGGCAATAAAGGTATCGTTTGTTTATAGCAAGGATACTTTGGTTGGTCACTGTGTGTAAAAAAGGATAGATAGGTGTCAAGCGAGAATAACAAAGCCGATGCACAAATTCAGGCGCATAGGAAACAACATCAGCAGCAAAAGACAAAGCTATTCGGCGGCGCGGGTATTGTTGCTGCAATAACGCTGGTGAGCATTGTATTGTACTACGTGCTTAGCGCTGAGCCGGCTGAAAAAATCGACGCAGAGATAATTCAGGCTGAGGTAAGTATGTCGCAAGCAGACATGGCAGCGCTTCGTGAAGCCTTTAAGCAAGCATTAATTCAATACGAGCTTAATGTCCAGCCCAGTATAAACGAAATAATAATGATGGCTGACTTTCGGGCTAACAAAGTAAGTGAACTGGCGTTAATAAAAGACCAAGCCCTTACCGCTTTTGCGCAAGGAGCTTTTGTCCAATCGACCCAGATTATTGAAGAGCTCGCGCAAAAATCAACTATACTAATAAATGCATGGCAGGCCCAGATAGCGCTTCATGTAAGCAATGGTCAACAAGCCTTTAGCAATGATGAAATGGCGCAAGCTCAGCTGCAGGTTAACAAAGCGTTGGCGCTTTCCCCCAGTAATATTAAAGCAATGGCACTAGAAAATAGAATTTATGCCTTTGGTGAGGCCTCTAAATTAATGCAAGAGTTAAAAATAGCGGTGTCTGAGAATAATTGGCCTAAGCAGGTAGCGGTTATTACCGATATTATTGAAATAGATCCCTTGCGCGGTGAGTTGGCCCAAACGTTGGCAAACGCACAGGCTCAGCACGACAAGCAGCAGCTAGCCAAGTATTTAGGGCAAGCTGCACAAGCGTTGCGTGCAAACGCATTAAATAAAGCTCAGCAGCTAGTGAGTCAGGCACAAGCAATTGAGCCCAACAGTAAAGGGGCGCAAGCACTCAGCGCGCAAATATATCAGGCTAGGGCCCAGCAAAGCTTAACCGCGACAAAAAAGAGTATAAAGAGCGCCGCACAAAACGATGACTGGACGCAGGTAAGTGCGCTAGTGTCATCTACCTTAGCAAAGCACCCAAGTGACACAGATTTGCAGAATTATAGAAGCCAAGCGCAGCAAGTACTGTCGGCTAAACAATCACTTGCCCCTTTTTTTGCTGCGCCCAAGCGATTGGCTGACGACAATATAAGAGAGGCAGCGTCTAGCGCCGTGCAAACTGCCTTTTTAGCGTCTTTACTGTCGCCTAGCTTGCAGCAGCAAATCGAAAATGTGGCAAAGAGTATTGATGAATATAATAAACCCGTTGAGGTGCGCATAAATTCAGACGGGCTTACCTACATTACAGTAGTAGGCGTAGGTCATGTGGGCGAGCATGCACAAAAAATAATTTCTCTGAATCCCGGAAAATACGTATTGCAAGGACAACGACAAGGTTACCGAAATAAACGCCTTGAATTTACGGTTGACGCCAATACGCCCATATCACTCACCTTAATATGCGATGAACGCATTTAAATAAGACCAAAGAGAATAATCACGACTATGCAGCCCATCGACTCAAAAATTAAACGAGCGCAACGTAAAGGAGCCGGTGTGTATGTGCTGACAGGCCTGCTAACGCTGGGGGTGCTTGGCGCATTCGGGCTATGGCTGTTTTTTATCAAAGGGTTTAGTGTGCTGGTGGGGCCTAGCGACGCACTTAGCAGCGCGAAGATTGAGCTAGTATCAGGCTTTGCTTGGGTAGGTAACAGCAGTGTGTATACTTTAGGCGGTGAGGTGAGCATAAAAGTGAGTGCACCTACGTTTGAGCCTAGCCTTGTGAGTATCAATGATCAAAGCCCCAGCACAATTGACATTATGCTAATGCCAAGCCCTGCGGTTATTAATGCGCAAGCTATTTTAGGCGAAAACAGCCGCTCACAAACGCAATATTTAGCGCAAACGCAATGGTTTTTAGATGGTGTATTAATTTATATAGGCGCTGAACTTGAATATAAAACTGCGCCAGGTAGCTATCAGTTAAGGGCCACTAACCCTTATTTTACAGCTTCAATACAATCACTTAGTTTAGTGCGTGCGCAAACTGTAGAACTGTCGGCTAGGTTAGGGGAGGTGAGCGGAATAATCACCATTAACTCGCTTCCATCAGGAGTAGAGGTAAACATAGACGGCGATAATCAGGGGAAAACCCCGTTGATATTTGCCGCGAAAGGTGGCCGATATGCGGTGCGTCTAAGCAGCGACGACTACCTTACTATAGAAGAGACAATTGCAGTGCAGACCAACACTTTATCGCCTGTAAGAAATTACCAGCTACTGCCAAAGCCTGGTGTGCTGAATATTAGCGCGTCGCCAAACAACGGCTTGTTGCTGATTAACAATATTGAATATAGCTTAGGCCAAATTGACCTTGCGGCTAATAAGCCGCATAAAATCCACTACACTAAAGCAGGGCATACGTCTTACATTAATACCATAAACGTAAACAAAGAGACTCCCACACGCATAAACGTGAGCTTAACGCCCTTATATGGTCAAGTTACCATTACCACTAATGTGCCCGCTGCGTTGATTGTAAACGGTAATAGCACACAGAAAAGCCCCGTAAGCGCGCGTTTTTTAGCGGTAAAGCAAAGTGTAACAGCCAGTGCACAAGGCTTTAGAAGTGCTAGCACAAGCTTTACTCCTCAAGCTAACAAGACCAATAATGTAAACATAAACTTGCTCACTGAATTTGCTGCTAGAAAGGCTGAAGGTAAGCCTTTGTTCATCAATACCCTGAGTATTGCTATGCGTAAGTTCAACGGTGACGCATTCACCATGGGTTCACCTGCCAACGAAACTGGCAGACGGCGCAACGAACATCAAGTAGATCTTGATTTCTCAAGGCCATTTTGGGTGTCTGAAAAAGAAATCACCCAAACGCAGTTTAGTGCTTTTTTGGGTGCCAGCACTGGCGTAAATTCTAACTTACCCATTACGGGCATAAGCTGGTTAGAGGCGGCGCAATATTGCAACTGGCTGAGTCAGCAAGAAGGTTTACCGGTTTTTTACCGCTTCAATAATGGGCGCTACATGGGCGCAGATGTTTCATCAAACGGTTATAGACTGCCAACTGAGGGCGAATGGGAGTGGCTTGCCAAAAAAGCGAAACGCGCTGTCAGTACCGTATACGTGTGGGGCAATCAAGAGAAACTGCGGGACAATCAAGGGAATTTTGCTGACAAAAGTATGAATACCGCCCAGCTTATCTTTTTTGATGACTACGAAGATGGTAAGGCAGGGCCTGCCGACGTGGGCAGCTTTAAGGCCGACCGCATTGGCCTTTATGACTTAGACGGCAACGTAAGTGAATGGGTTCACGATTATTACACCACTTCTTTGCCCGATATGAGTAAGCGCCATCTTGATTACCTAGGGGCAGCGCGCGGTGAATCGTGGGTAATAAAAGGCGGAAATTATGAAACTGGACGTTTACGAGAGCTGCGTGCGGCATTTCGCGAATTCTCTTCGTCGGGGAAAGAAACGATTGGTTTTAGAATTGCCCGTTATGATAGCCGTGAATAGGCTTTACAATAGACGCTAACCGGCATTGGTAGCAGTTGCTTAATACACGTAAACAAGGCTCAGTTTGAGCGACGTAAGGACTAAATAGAGCAAATAATGAATAAACAAACAAGACGTAAACTTATCCTAATAGGCCTGTGCCTTGCTGCATTAGCCGCCGCTGGCGTGGTTACCGCGGTGCAAATTAGTATAGACTCGCCAGCTAGCTTACCGAGCGATATTTAAATGACAAAAATCAGCGCGCATACCTCAAGCATGAACCCATCGCAGGTGGTATCTATGATTGTTTTCTTAGTCATAGTTACCGCTGTACATCTGCTTTACCAAGGCGCAATAAGGCCGTTCGCTGAAGCTGCCGTTGCCGCCTATGGCAGCGGTGCCACTAGCAATATTTGGGTTATATTAAAAGACTTTGAACAGCAGGCTAGTGTGACTATTGGGCTGTTTTGTGGTTTTTTGATTATGTATAAATACCAGCGCATTGTGTTTCACGAAGAGCCTCTTTTTACCATGGATTACCTACAGGCATATGACAAAACACAAGCGCTTAATGTCAGCGAAGCGCTTAACGAATTAGAGCAAAGCGCCTACGCAGAAAACAGCTCTATGTCGACTTGGATTAATTGTTTACGCCGCTATAAAAACACCCAGAACGTGCAGCACGCTTCCAACGCTATTACCGAAAATGTAGAGATGCTCGCGGCGCAATTAGAATCGGGTAACAGCATGATCCGATATTTTATTTGGGCTATTCCCAGCATCGGGTTTATTGGCACTGTAAGAGGTATTGGTTCTGCTTTGGCAAAGGCAGAAGAAGCGGTGGCAGGTGATATTTCAGGCATGGTCGACAAGCTCGGCGTCGCTTTTAACTCAACCCTTGTGAGCTTAATAATCTCCATTATTCTTATGTATTTACTACATGTGCTAAATAACAGACAAGACGAAATGGTAATAAACACGCAAAAGAACTGCGAAAAACACTTGTTAACGCAGCTTCACCAGCAGGAATAGTGTCGTTTATGCGGGTTGAATATGGTGGATAGTTATAGTGGATAGTTACAGTGGATAGTTATGGTCGTTAATTATGGTCACTAAAAGACGTGAAAACGGTTTCAATCTCGCCTTTTTAGACGTAATGGCCTGTGGCTTAGGGGCGGTTTTACTCATCCTCCTCATTGTGAATTTTAACGACGATACACTTATTCCCAGTGACGAAATAGAAACCTTAGCGCAAGAGCTTGCCGCTGCACAAAATCAATCCCAAAGCCTTGCTAATAGTTTGAGTAATCAAGCGCAAGACCTATCGCAGCAGCAGGCTAATGCAAGCGAACAAGCAAGGCGCATTGGGCAATTGAGCATTCAGCAAAAAGCCCTGCAGCAGGCTATAGCAGATAAAAAAGCAGTAATTGCCAAGCTTGAAGATGCGGTTGCCGCTATTGCGCCGCAAACTGCCGATGATGCGATTGCGCTACCTGCAATCAATGAAGAAACCTATTTGTTAGGCCTTATTGTTGAAGGGCAAAGAATTGGCATTTTAATAGACACCAGCGCCTCTATGACCGACGAGGGCTTAATTGATATTATCAAGCGCAAACTTGCCCCCGATGCGGTTAAAAAGGCCGGTCCTAAGTGGCAGCGAACTTTGAATATTGTTAAATGGATGCTAGCACGTCTGCCTGATAGCGCGCGCGTTGCGGTGGTAAGTTTTAACGATAAGGCGCAGGTACTTCGCTCTCAGGCGGTTATCAGCGCTAAGGTAAGTACTAACATACAAGCGCTGGTTGCCGACGTAAATGCCCTAGTGCCGCAAAATGGCACAAACTTACAAGAAGGCTTAGCGCAGCTTCAAAGCGTAATGCCTGACATGACCGATTTATATATTATTACTGATGGATTGCCGTCTTTAATTAACGCATCAAGCGGATTTTCTACTTCGCGCGGCTGTAATCCATTGCCAGGCCAGCAGACAACTATATCGGGTGCTTGCAGAGTCGCGGTGATGCAACGTACTTTAAACATAAATAAATTGGCAGGTGCGCGCACCAATGTCATTTTATTGCCCCTTGAAGGCGATCCACAGGCCTCGGCGTTATATTGGCAGTGGGCTAGCGTAACAGGCGGCACATTTATAAGCCCTGCTGGCACTTGGCCATGAAGAAAAGACGTACCCCAATAGAAGTGTTTAACCTGTCGTTTTTAGATGTGATTTCATGTGCTTTTGGCGCGGTCGTTATGCTTATACTACTGGCGAAAAACGGCGAGGAAGCTGATTTTAGCCAGTCGGCTAACGTAGCGCAAATTACCGAGTCGATTACCGAGTCGATTACCGCGTTGTCTGATGCCCAAACCACATTAGAGGATTTAGAAGCGCAAATGGCCGCCCAGCAAGCAAAGTTGCAAAGTGCGCAGCAAGAAGGAGCAAGCAATGATTCAAAAGCCCAAGCCTTAGCAGCAGACATAAACCGTTCTCAGCAAAATTTACAGCAGCTTAACGACGAAGCTTTTGGCCTTGAAGTAGTATTAGAACAGCGCAAACGAGCGGCTATAAGTGTTGGCGATGCACCCGAGCGTGATGACGAAGTAGGCGGTATTCCGGTAGATAGTGACTATGTTATTTTTATTGTGGATACTTCTGGCAGTATGAAAAGCATGTGGGCGACAGTCATAAGCAGCATGCGAGAAGTACTTAATAATCACCCCGAGGTAAAAGGCTTTCAAGTTATGTCCGACAACGGTGAGTATTTATTGCCTACTAGCGCGGGCCGCTGGCGAAATGACACGCCAGCCCAGCGTAGTGGAGTATTGCGAGCCATGAGCGTATGGTCGGGTAGCTCAAATAGTTCTCCCGTTGAAGGTATAGAGCGGGCGCTGCAGGTTTACGCTAAACGAACCGATTCCCTTGCCCTCTATGTATTTGGCGATGACTATTCGGGTGGTTCGTATGACCTTACCTTAGCCAACATAAATCGCCTAAACACCGACGCAAATGGCCAGAAGCTAGCCCGTATTCATGCCATTGGCTTTCGCCAAGCTAGTCGCGCGTTAGGCGAAGATAGTTTGCGCTTTTCTACTTTAATGACAGAAGTTGCCAGGCAAAACAGAGGCACATTTTTGTCTAAGTAGTTTGCTGTGCTTATGTGATGCTCTGTCAAGCTTGTTTTGTTTATAATTTTTTTCACTCGACCCCAGTGTGTTTTTACCTTAGGCTACGGCCCAGTTCAAATCCCAAGATGAGATTTTACATGGGTCGTTGTGCATTCTTAACCACTACAGGTCTCGAAAATTTCTTTGTTTACGATGATTTAGTTAAACCGCATTTAGCCGCGCTTGGCTGGCAGGTTGACGATGTATCATGGCATGATAAAGAAATAGACTACAGCCAGTATGATGTAGTAATAGTCAGAAGTACCTGGGATTATCAGCTACACGCAGACTCTTTTATGCAAACACTTGCGCGCATTGACGCTAGCAGTGCACATTTAGAAAACCCCTTAGCGTTAATGCAATACAACATATCTAAATCGTATTTGAAAGACTTGGCAGAAAAAGGCGTGGATATTCTGCCCACGATTTGGCTAGGCGCCTTCAATAGCAAACAAATTCAAGCTGCCTTTAACTACTTTGGCACAAGTGACATTATTATAAAGCCGCTGATAAGTGCTAATGCCGACTTCACCTATCGCTTAAACGAAGAAGACTTTTTATTTAACCAACAAAGCATAAAAAAAGAGCTGCAAGGGCGTGAAATTATGGTCCAAGCTTTTGAAAAAAGTATTGTTGATGAGGGCGAATATTCACTTTTCTACTTTGGCGGTGAATATAGTCATAGCATTAACAAGGTGCCCGCCAGTGGCGATTTTAGAGTGCAAGAAGAGCATGGCGGGCAACTGCACAGTATTGCGCCTAGCGAGGCCATGCTAGCACTGGCGTTAAAAACCTTGAATGCTTTACCTGAAAGTGCCCTTTATGCTCGCATAGACATGCTAAGCACCGCCAAAGGTTTAGCGATTATTGAAGTAGAGCTGATAGAGCCTTCTTTGTACTTTAATATGGATGAGGCTTCGGCATTGCGGTTTGCACAGGCAATCGTAAAGCGGGCGCAAGCTTAAGACCTTATCAGAATGGCCTTACTGTATTATTGAGTTAATGTTTGAAACTGAACATCCTTTAAAATCTGCTTAACTTTTATTAACCATACATTTTTGATACAGCTTGAATTTGCGCAAGGAATAATGAATAAGGTCGTCTCTAATGATCACAAATGGCACATTGGAGACTGGAGCAAAGCCTCCTAAATAAGCAGATTTAAATACCGGTGATAGCAAAATCCAATGCATCGATAATATGGTGCCTTTGCAGTTCAATGGTTCCTAACGGCTGCTTCAGAAGCCGCTTTGGCATTGATGTTAGCTGAGGTGTAACTAGAAAGTATTTCCTATCATTGTATTCAATTAACGGCGTCAACTTTTTCATTGCTTGATTAGACAAAACTTCAGCATTTGCTAGGGGAATTATTAGTCTAGTGGCTAAGTCATTTATTATTGAATGTTGGATGTCGACGATATAAGGGAAAGCCTCTTTAGTTTTCTGAGATGGGTTTCTATAGATTTCAAATTGCGCCATTAAAGTTCTCTGTATTCGTCACTGAAACAACCATTTGCTTCTATATATTTGTTGTAAGCCGAGATGGCGGTTTTGTTTTCCGCTTTCCATCTCTCACTTTCAAGTATGGCTAATTTTTCATTTAGGGCCTGCTCAAGCGTAGCAGAAAGATTAACGTTTAATTTTTTTGAGCGTTTTAATAAATCGCTATTAACCGATAAATTAGTTGGTTTTTTAGGGGCATTGATATCGTAAAGATGACTCATAAGTTTTTCCTTTTTATTCAGCCCCACCATTATGCGCATTTCGATGCGCATTGTACAGAGTGAGATTTAAGCGGTTGGTTGAAGCAAAATCTGAGCAATAAGCTCTGGTTACTAGTTAGGCAAAGCGAATTTTCGTGGTAACGCTAAACGAGCTATCAGTTTGTGGCACGTTTGCCGTCATGCCTAAGTCTTGTGTAGTTTCAAACATTAATAGGATCGAACACTTACGCGCCTTATTCACTTAAGGCTGTCGGGGTTAAATTTATGCCCAAGCTTGGTGGTCTTTGTCCGTAGATACACTTTATTATCTTCGGTGATGCCGTGATCAATGGGACGGCGAGAAATAATATTAACACCTAAATCCGTTAAGGCCTGAATCTTTTGAGGATTGTTAGTCATGATCTCAACGTTGCTAACGTATAAAGTGTCTAGCATAACTTTACAAATCGCATAGTCGCGTAAGTCAGCATCAAAGCCTAAATGTTCATTCGCCTCTACCGTGTCGTAACCTTGGTCTTGAAGATTATAGGCGCGGATCTTATTTAGCAG
This sequence comes from Glaciecola punicea ACAM 611, assembly GCF_000252165.1. GTDB lineage: Bacteria > Pseudomonadota > Gammaproteobacteria > Enterobacterales > Alteromonadaceae > Glaciecola > Glaciecola punicea. Next base: position 102,149 of record NZ_BAET01000002.1, on the reverse strand, counting down.
TCCTATGCCGCGACCTTCTTGGCGTAAATATAAAAGCACGCCGTAACCATGCTCTACGATATTTTCAAGCGCTCTTTCTAGTTGAAAGCCGCAGTCGCAGCGGGTGCTAAAAAGAGCATCGCCGGTTAAACACTCTGAATGAACGCGAATGGGCACGGTTGCAATAGGATCCCAATTACCGTAGGAAAGTGCTACATGCTCTTGACCATTGCTATGGTCGATAAACCCGTGGATCGTAAAATCCCCATATCGGGTGGGTAACTTTGCTTGACTGATAAACTCAAATTTAGGCGTGTTAGATGTCATTTATTTCTGCTTTTTGTACTTTTATTTTGCGGCTTTTATACGTAAACAAGCAACTGGGACCCAAACCACAATTACAAGCGTCTATTTGCGGCAATACATATTCCACGTGATGAAATGTCTACGTGTGCTGCGGCTCTGAAAAATCAGTGTAAGAGGTTAATGGCTCGGGCTTAGCAATACAATAACCTTGGGCAAAGTTTACGCCCATTTTTCCAATTTGGACCATTATTTCAGGTGTTTCTACAGATTTAGCGACCGTTTGGATGTTCATGGCCACCGCGACATCTTTAATAGAGCTTACCATGGCGAGGTCGATTGGGTCGTGCAAAATGTTGCGAATGAAGTGACCATCTATTTTTACAAAGTCTACCGGTAAATCTTTTAAGTAGCTATAGCTTGAAAACCCGCTGCCAAAGTCGTCAAGTGCGAAGGTGCAGCCCAGGCGTTTAAACTTAGTCATAAATTCAACCGCGTCATTCATTCTAATAATAGCCATCGTTTCGGTTATTTCAAAACAAATTTTCTGGTACGCAATGCTATACTTTTCAAAGGCATTTAATAGGAAATACTGAAAATCGTCGTCAGACAGACATAAGCCTGAAAGGTTTATATTGGCTTTGCCTAGTTTAGCTTCATGCTCGGGGTTTGCCTGCAGCCATTTAAAATAGGCTTCAACAACTTGCTTGTCTATTTTGTTGCTAATAAGCGCTTTTTCTGCACTGGGCATAAAAAACTCAGGTGTCACCAGGTCGTTGTCTTTTGTCCGCAAGCGTACCAATATTTCATAGTATTGTAATTCGTCTGACTTATTAAGCGGTCGATAATGTTGATAGAAAAGCGCGAAGCTTTCATCTTTTATCGCCTTATTAACTTCATTTACCCAAAACAAGTCACGCTTATAGTGTGAATGCATCCCCATTTCGGGCGAATAGATTTGAATTTTATCGCGCCCGCTTTCTTTTGCAATTAAGCAGGCTGTGTCGGCATAGCTTAGCAGCTCTTCGCCACTTGGAATACTGTCATCGCAGGATGCGATACCAATACTGACGCTTTGGTTAAAAATGTGGCGATCCCATTTAAACTCAAATTTGCGTACTTTTGCAAGCAGTGAGTTGGCTAAGATGCGCAGCTCATTGCTATCTTCAAAATCGACAATTAAGCCAAACTGGTCGGCACTGAGTCTTGCAAAAGCGTAACGCTCGCTTACTACAGCAAACAGCTCATGCGAGAGCTCTTTTATAAAGACATCGCCGGCGGAGTGCCCGCAGGTGTCGTTTATGACTTTAAACTGATCGACATCTAAAAATATTAGGGCAAATTTCTTGGTATTTTCACGAGACTGAATGCGCTCATTCATCATTTGCAAAAAGTGCCTGCGGTTGAATAAGCCAGTGAGCTGATCATGGGTATTTAAATACTGCAGGTTTACCTGGTGGAGGCGTCTTTGAGTAATGTCAAACAGTGAACCAAAGTGCAGATTTTCGCCGTTTACTTTTTTCAACTGGCATGAAATAGAAAACCAAAACTCGCTGCCGTCAACGCGTTTGCCTTTCATTTCTTTACCTAGCACCGTTTTTTGTATAATCAGTTCGCCTAATAAAAGGTCAGCGCCTTTAGTATTGGACAAAAAGTCAGCTATGTTGGGTTTGTTTGACAATAAATCATCACCGTTTTTATAACCAAATAACGCGCATATAGCAGGATTTACCTGAATAAGGTCACCGTTTGGCAGCGCGGTATAAAGACCTTCCGCGGCATGTTGAAACAGGTCGTTGTAATGCTGCAGCTGTTCTATTTGTTCACCTTGGGAGAAAATACGTTTAGCGTGAATGGATTGTTCACGGCTAATAATAGCCACGCCAATTAACATGACTCCTATACACGTAAACGCAAATGGATATAAAGCGGTGTATGATAGGTAATCGTCCCGGTTCAAAAAGCTTAAAAATTCGAATATCCCCACTAAGCCCAAAAATATCCAACCAATAAAGTATATAGCCGCGCTACGTAAATCAATCGCTTTGTGGTACACCACGGTTGCAATGATTTTACTGGTGAAAAAGAAAATGGAAAACGCCATTAAGGCGACTAACTGGTTAAAATCACTCAGCACGAAGACGCCCAATAAGGGCAGTGCTAAAAGTACATAATTTGTGCCCACCCACCAAGAGGGAATTGGGTCAAATATAAGACGGGTTATTTTTATGCTCGCAAATAGAGTGAGTACTAAACTTAAACTGGTGAGCTCAGCGGTCATTGATGGTAGAAAGAATAACGACGGTAATATACCTTCAGCGTTGAGCATGGTGGTCATTGCGCCGGTGGCTAACAAAAAAAACCAAAAACGAGCGGGTGCATTTTGCAGCACGTAAGTCAGCAAAAAGTAAGTTGCTAGCAATGACAAACCGCCGCTCATTGCGCCTAATAATATAAGCCGCACGCTCGCTTCTTGGGAATAAGCTTCGGTTTGCCACAGCTCAAGGGGGAGCAATGTTTGTGCGTCGTCTTGTATGCGAACATATATAGTAAAGGTAGATTCGCTTCGAGACACAAAGTGCATTTTGAAGCTTTTGCGGCTTAAATTTGTAGCGCTTGACTGTTCGTCTTCAGATCGTGCGCTTTGAATTATCCGACCCTGCTCGTCAAGTAAAAATACATCAACGCGATCGATAAAAGCACTGCCAGCTATTAACGTGAGCATGCGGTTAACAGTTGCGTTATTCGCTATGTTAAAGCGCACCCACAAGACCGAATTCTCTGCAATAGTCGTAAACTCTGTGTGCGTTTGCCACTGACTGAGCTGCTGCACGTCTGAAAGTAGTGCGTCTTCTTGCGTTACATGAAACTCAGCAAAAGGATTAACGTTTATGGCGTTGTTGAAGTAAGCGTCAAGCGCTTTACCTTCGTATTGGCTTTGTGCCGGACTTTGCCAGCTTAAGGAGCTTAAGATTATGGAAATTAGTAAAATAAGCAGGCGCAATAGGATCATTTACCTTTGTCATTGTCATTGTTGTAGGATATTTAGCCAGGCAACCTTGTGTTGTCAGGCGCTTAACGAATAACTGTCTGCAGGACGCTCTGTACTAGGTACACTTAAATATAACAAAATATACGCAACGTGAATTAGTGTAAAGGTTAATACTAATTACAAACTAATACAACAAGTGCTACCAATAGCTAACACATTTTTTAATGTGCTCTCATTAGTTAACATAAGGTGCGATAATTTCACTATACGGTATGCTAAGGTATTGAACGATTGGTAACAACATAAGTTAACAAGGATCCTAGCGATGAAGTTACAGCTTGATTATGTAAAGTCCTCTAAGCATTTATTGGTAAAAATAGCAGCGCTGGCAAGTTTACTGATGAGTGTGTCGGCCTGTGGAGAGCCTAGCCTTGTGCCAAATATTGTTCAGGGCGAAAGAAAAGCAGCCATTTGCGGGCAATGCCATGGTAAAAACGGCATCTCTATTATTCCTATTTATCCTAATTTAGCGGGTCAAAAACAAGCTTATATGGAACTGCAACTGCAGGCCTTCCGATCAGGTCAGCGCATTAATGCTGCTATGTCACCTCATGCTAAACGGCTCAGCGATCAAGATATCGTGGATTTGTCAGCTTTTTATGCAAACATGGACCCGTCGGGTAAGAAAGTTCCCAACAGCTCAAAATAACAAGCCGCTCATATTTAGCTGGGTGTAATCTTAAACGTCGCTAGGTGTGTATAACTCAATATCACTTATCTAAAAGGCCGTACTATGTTCATTTTACACCATCTAAATAGCTCACGTTCACAGCGTCTAGTGTGGATGTTTGAGCTGTTAAAGCTCGATTACGAGATAACAGTATACCAACGCGACGCCACTACAAATTTAGCGCCCAGCAGTTTAAAAGCAATTCACCCTTTAGGCACCGCACCGATTATCTCCCATAATGGCAATAACATTGTAGAAACTGGCGCTATCTGCGAGTACATAGTAAAAGAAGCCAAAGACACCACCCTTATACCGCCCAAAGAGCATGACGATTTCGTTAATGTGCAGTTTTGGTCACATTTCGCCGAAGGCAGTTTTATGCCACCGCTGGTAACATCTATGGTGTTAAATAAAGGCATAGAAAAAGCGAGTCCGTTTTTCATAAAGTTCGTCGTAAAGAAATTTGTTGAAGCCGTTATAAATGCCTATTTTGGCAAGGCAGTTGCGCGCAACATGTCGTTTGTCGAAGATCATCTTGAGGGTAAGCAGTGGCTAGTGGGCAACAATATAACCGTGGCCGATATTCAAATGAGCTTTGGTTTAGAAGCCATGTATAACGCAGGCAAGTTAGCAGATTCGCCCAATATGACGGCCTACGTAGAGCGCTTCCAAAGTGAGCCTAGCTACAAACTCGCAATGAAAAAGATGGCCGCTGCTGAAAAAGCTGCCAGCTAGGTCTATCTAGCCGACAAATAATCTGCAATTAGGCGAGTGAAAGGCCCGCCGTATTGCAGCAGTTTCTTTTCTCCCACGCCGGTTACATTTAAAAAATCGTCTAGCGTGATTGGCATTTTGGCTGCCATGTCGTTAAGGCTGGCGTCGCTGAATATGTTAAAGGCCGGTACGGCTTGTTCTACCGAGAGCTTTTTGCGCAAATTCTTAAGCTTGGCATACAGCACCTTGTCTATATTGCTGGCTTCGTAGGTATTCTTTTTAGCCGAACTGACTTTAAATTTAGGCACCGCTAGCTGCACAAGCGTGCTGCCTTTAAGCACCCCTTTCGCCGACTCATTTAGGCGCAAAATACCATTAAGTGTCATATCAATGCGTATATGACCTTGGTGAATTACCTGTTGAATAATATTATGCCAATATTGGTCTGGGTCTTTTTTACCAATACCATAGGTGCTGAGTTCATTATGCTTGTTGTCGAGTATTTTATGATGTTGCTTGCCTCTAAGTACATCAATTACGTACTGCACTGCGGTGTCACCTTGTAATCTGAAAATACACGACAACAGTTTTTGGGCGACTACGCTGCCGTCAAACATTTTAGGCGGATACTGGCAAATATCACAGTTGCCACAAGCTTTGTGGCGGTGATCGCCAAAATAATTAAGTAAAACTTGGCGTCTGCAGGTTTGTGCCTCAGCAAAGGCCTGCATGGCTTCAAATTTGTGCATTTCAATGCCAAAACGCTCTGAGGTGGCGCCATCGGCAATCCATTTTTTGATACGCGCGGCGTCTTTGTCGTCAAATAGCAACAGCGCTTCGGCCGGCATACCGTCACGTCCGGCACGACCCGTTTCTTGGTAAAACGACTCAATGCTGCGCGGCACGTCGTGATGCACCACAAAACGTACGTTTGATTTGTTTATGCCCATGCCAAAGGCAACAGTGGCGATGACTACCTGTAGGTCGTCTGCTAAAAATAGATTTTGTACGTGCTCGCGTTCTTGCGTGTCTTTACCTGCGTGATAAGCACCGCAGCTTATTCCTGCTTTTTGCAGCTTTGCTACTAAGTCGTCTACTTTAGCGCGGCTGTTGCAGTATACAATGCCGCTGTTGCCGCGCTGCTGCTTTACAAAGTCAAGCACTTGGTCACCGCCTTTATACTTCGCCAGCAGATTGTAGCGTATATTGGGTCGGTCAAAGCCACCCTTATAAACAAATGGATTGTTTAAGCCTAGTTGATACACAATGTCGGCTTGGGTCGCATGATCTGCTGTGGCAGTGAGTGCGATAACCGGTGCGTTGGGAAAAGCGTGTTTAACTTCGTGTAAACGGCGGTATTCTTTGCGAAAATCATGTCCCCACTGACTTACGCAGTGAGCCTCGTCTACTGCTATTAAGCTAATGTTGAGGGTCTGCAGGCTGCGCAAAAAATAGCTTTGCAGCAAACGCTCAGGGGCGACATATAAAATGTCGAGTTCGCCACTGTGAAGTTTTCGCGTGACTTCATTAGCCTCTTCAGGCGCCAGGCTTGAATTTATATATGCAGCCTCTACCCCTTGGGCCTGAAGCTGCTGCACTTGATCTTGCATAAGCGAGATGAGCGGCGAAACAACTATTGTTATGCCTTCAAAAACAAGGGCAGGTAACTGGTAGCATATTGATTTACCGCCGCCGGTGGGCAGCAGGATTAAGCTGTCGTGGCCGTTTAGCACACTTTCTATGACGTCCCACTGGCCGTCACGAAATTCATCGTAACCAAAACTTTTTTTCAGCACCTTTAAGCAGGTGTTTTGCAAAGTAATGTTAGGCGTTATATCGGTGTTAATGCTCTTCAGAACATTGCTAGTTTGGGTCAAAGTACTGCTCAATTTCAATAGACGCTAATTAGCAACCTATTGTACTTATATTTGCACTGGTAATCTAATGATCTGCGGGATAGTTTGTCGGTGTAGTACAAACAGACCTTGCATGCCGATAAGCAATACTGCGACAATACTTGCCTATTCAGCTCAAGGCTTTATGCGTAGCGCTATAAAGTCGCGCTACGCTATTGGACACGACGTGAACGCTCAAGCAAATGATCAAACTAAAATAGGCATAATATTTGCCCTTTGTGCCTATAGTATGTGGGGGTTTGCGCCTATCTACTTCAAAATGCTTACCGCTATTCCAGCCCCCGAAGTGCTCATGCATAGGGTGGTGTGGTCTGTTTTTGTGCTGTGTTTTTTGGTGCTTGGTCTGCGCGGTATTGCTAAAGTGCGCGTGGCAATTGCTTCAACGAAAGTCCTCAAAACACTATTTATTGCGGGCTTGCTGCTTGCACTTAACTGGCTGCTATTTATTTGGGCCGTTAACAACAATTACATGCTAGAGGCGAGTTTAGGATACTACATTAACCCCCTAATTAACGTGTTTTTAGCCCGCCTATTTTTGGGTGAAGTATTGCGGCCCCTGCAAAAAGTAGCGGTGGGAATTGCGCTTGCTGGTGTACTTATTTTGCTTTTTACCTATGGCGAATTGCCGTGGATAGCCTTAACGCTGGCGTTTAGTTTTAGCATATATGGACTTTTGCGCAAGCAAGTGGCAGTTGATTCCATGCCGGGCCTGTTTATAGAAACACTTATGATGCTGCCCGCAGCGATTATTTATTGGGTATGGTTTGCTGAGGTGAGCGGCAATTTTACCCAAAATTCATCTCACTTAAATATTGTGCTTATGTGCGCTGGTATTGTAACGACCGCGCCGCTGCTGTGCTTTACGGGAGCAGCTCGTCGACTAAGGTATTCCACACTAGGATTTTTACAGTATATTGGGCCTAGTATTATGTTTTGCTTAGCCACCTTTATGTACGATGAACCTTTATCAAGCGCCCGGCTAGTTACCTTTATCTTTGTGTGGTCAGCGCTTGGATTGTTCACGTACGACTCGGTCACGGCTTATAGGGCTGAGCGTAAACTCAAGAAGGCTGTGCAAAGCCCTTAGTGAAATAATTTGTTTTAACTTTGTAATCCTCTAGTCAAGTAATGGCTACGTCTACACCCCATGTATTACCAAAAAGTCCGACGTACGTTGTTGGCACCTAGAAGTGAGGACGACCTCAGCGCTCGATCATTGTTAGGGGACGGCCCAAAACTAATTGTGAGCTTTATATGAACTGGGTGATTTTGTTTGTGGCTGGTCTTACGATTGCAAATGCCTGACCAAGTACCCAACGAGCAGTGGTAACGATATTCGCTAAGAAATCTTTAATCGCCAGTAAACGTAGTTTGCCAAGCTCTTCTTTAGCATCAATTTGATAGCAGCCCTGAGCTTGAAGTTAACGGAACCGGCTCTGCCTGTAACCAGTTTAACTTGTCATACTGCGCTTGTGCACTGGTAATATGCAAGGTAAAAGCATGACGAGATTTATCAGAACGATTAGCTTCACTAAAATGTGGCAAAACACCGTTAAACACTACAAGCGATCCTGCTTTTACTTCTAATGGTAAGGCCCGTTCATTTGCTGGCCATTTAATATTTGTTAATTGTACAAGTTCAGTGCTGTCGTTAGGGTAGCGTTTAAATTGCTCTTTTAGAGGGAAATTTGCACCTGCTTTGTCTACTTGTAGGCAACCGTTGAGTAATGTGGCATCTTCTATCGCAAACCAAAATGTGACTACCGACATTGGCATAGTGTAAAAATAAGAAGCGTCTTGATGCCACCGAATTACGCCGCCTATTTTGGGCTGTTTAAAAATGTACATCGACTGGCGAATTTCAGGCGCTATAACGCCAAGGCCTTTGGCGATATCTGAAATTATTTTAGATTGGCTAAAGGCCTTGAACTCTGGCGATAATACATGCAGTGCATGGCCAATTTTATTGATGCTCAAGGATTTGTCTTGTTGTAATTCGCCAGAAGATGAGAAAGCTTCTTCCTCAAAAAAACATCTTACTTTGTCACCTGACGCTAAAAAATAGTGGTCACGGTTAGTGTCGGCGTTGTCAGTAGAAAAAACAGATCTTGTTGACTCTGGGTCAAAGTCATCCACTATTTTAAGGGCGGCTTGGCGCAGTGTTTGCATCTGCTGCGGGCTAAATAGTTCATCCAAAGCCAAATGACCTTGTGTTTGATATGCTTGCTGCTGTGCTTGAGTGAGCATTTATTCAATTCCTAACTTTGCATAAATTTTTAGACTTCAGTCTCATTACCTGTCTAATGAGCTTGTCATATTTAGTTTATGTTTTTTAGTGCGTAGGTCAAGGTGTCTTCGTTAGGCGTTGCATCTAAGTCGGCGATTTGGTCCATCATTGCTTGGTGCGAGGTCATTTCAATCACCTTGTCGAGACGGCGCTCAAAAGCTTCGTTAGAAATGGATCCGCGACTATAGGTATGCACTAGCACATCAATTACGTTTTTAGTAAAAAAACTAGCTGATTTTGACATAAAGGCACAAAAGTCGCAGAAATATCATCTTGGGTAGACTTACGTATACCACCTAAAGAAGTTAAGCTTGGGATGCTTTAGGCACAAGCTCATCGAAGATTTATGAAAGCGCGTCTTCCGGTTGCTGCATTATTACTGTCTGAAAAAGCGAAGTACATCTATATTGGTCCCAATGGCCGTGATGTTCTCAACGCAGAAGATGTTTCAAAATATGAAAATAAGACTGAAAAAGAACTCGATACCAAATGTGCCAAATGCTTGGCAACAGGCCTGATGTTTTTGTAAAGAGTCCTAGAAAGCGTGTAAACTTACATAAATATTTTGCATCTGCTGACCAAGAGCCTAATATGCGCCTGCTGAGTAGGTCAATTCATAACTATGACTGTAAATTTCTAATATATTCCCAAAAGGGTCTTCCATATATATCATGCGGTAAGGTTTTTCACCGGGATAGTAATAGCGCGGCTTTTCCATGCGCTTTTTACCGCCGGCAGCGACTATAGCCTCGGCTAGCTCTTCTAGATTTGGATCTTGAACGCAGAAATGAAAAACGCCTGTTTTCCAATATTCAAAGTTGTCGTCAGGATTTTTTTGGTCTTTAAATTGGAATATTTCTACACCAACACGGTCGCCAGTCGACAAATGCGCTATCTTAAATTTTTCCCAACCACCTCCAAATACGTCGGTACACATTTCACCAATAGGACTGCTATCTTCTTTTATTTCAGTGGGTTTCATGATCAAATACCAGCCAAGTACCTGAGTATAAAATTCAACGGCCTTATCTACATCAGGAACCGAAATTCCGATATGTGAAAACGTTCTTGGGTATGCGCTTGTCATCATTCTCTCCAAATAATATTGTGTTAAGTTAGGCTAATAGTATATTCAAAAATCACTGTTTGTCTGTGTGATTATCAATTCAGTAGCCTTACTATAATCGCAATGATAAAGTATGAAAAATTATTATTTGGATTACTATTGAGTACCTTTTGTAATGATTAATATCATCTGGTTAAAAACATTTTGCACCTTGGCTGACATCGGTCATTTTACGCGAACCGCTGAAATACTCTTCATGACCCAATCGGGCGTTAGCCAGCAAATAAAAAAGCTGGAACAGCAACTTAGTACGCCACTGCTGATACGTGAGGGCAAGTCGTTCATATTAACTGACGCTGGATTACAACTTTATCAAGAAGGCCAGTCCTTGGTGACTGCCAATGAGCGACTTGGGCAACAGTTAAGGCAAGATGATGCATTCGAAGGAAGAATAAGATTGTCGACCCCCGGGAGTATAGGTCTAAACCTTTATCCATTTTTACTCGATTTACAACAGCAGCACCCGCAATTAATCATGACTCATGCATTTGCGCCAAACAAAAGCATTGAACGAGACGTGAGACTGCGCCATGTTGATTTAGGCATAATGACACAGCCAAGTTCATGCGATGATGTCTTGTGCGAAGCAATAGGACAAGAAGCTCTTGTATTAGTTACCCACAGCAGTATTCAAAAAATTGATTGGGACTTGTTACTGCAATTGGGTTTTATTTCACACCCTGATGGCAACCATCACTGTAATACTTTATTAAGCAGAAACTTTCCTCAATTTGAGCATGTGAGCCAATTTACTGAAAAAGGTTTTTCAAATCAAATAAGCCTTATTTTAGAGCCGGTAAGTCGTGGCTTTGGCTTCAGTGTTCTGCCCATGTATGCTGCAAAGGCATTTGCTGCGCAACACAAGATTTGTATCCATATTTTATCCGTTGCTGTAAATGAAACCTTATATTTGTGTCGCCATACCCAAGTAAGCCAAAGCCAACGTATAAAATTTATAAGCGAACGTATCAAACGTTTTTTAGCCATTAATTAAAAGTAATCCTATCTTGAGGTTTCAACTATCATAGGGTTTATGCTCACCTTGTGCCGACATTAGACCCATTTTTGATGCTAGATGAATTTGGTGCTCGTGACGCACAAGACTATATACTAGGTTTTCCAAAGCACCCTCATAGAGGCTTTCAAACCGTTACCTATATGCTAAAGGGTAAGATGGGCCACAAAGACGCCATTGGTAATTCGGGTGTAATTGAAGACGGCGGCTTGCAGTGGATGAATGTAGGCAAAGGCATTATTCATGAAGAAATGCCACAGCAAACGCAGGGCCGAATGCAAGGTTTTCAGCTTTGGGTGAATCTGCCTGCAAAAGAAAAAATGTCTGAGCCAGGCTATTTAACCTCAATTTTTAGATATACATTTGCAGGAAGGCTGCACTGTTTCATGGTCTGTTGACGCTAAGCAAAATGGTTTTATATATGTTTATGAGAGGATGTAACCGCTTTTTGTTTCAAGCCTCTACATCTAAGAAGTGCTGAGGTGCTGACTACCTTGCAAAACTTATAGTATTTCATATGTAAACACATCATCAAATCTACACTCAAATACGACTGCAATTTTAAAAGCGACTTCTAAGGAAGGTGAGTACTTACCTTTTTCAATAGCCATTATAGTCTGCCTGGTAACGCCAACGAGATCAGCCAGTTCTTGCTGAGTCATTTCATCAGCAAAAAAACGCTTTTCTCTGACCCGATTTACAATCTGAAATTGTGTCAGCATTAATAGCCTCTTCGATAAAAAAATATTTGCCCACCAAATCTCACTATTTCAGACAATATAAATGTGAACATTAAAATATGCGCAGTTAGCAATGGAATTTGCAGCGAAGAATGTTGTTCCGCAAATTCGGGGTTATATTCTAGCGTTATTATTCTTCCTAAGGTAATAACCACACCCACCACTAAGATTGAATAACCAAGACTATTAGCTTTATATTCGAAAGCTTTATCACGCTCATCGCTTTGCAATGCGGCTTCTTTTTTATTGCTTGCATTTAGTACTGCGTGGAAAAATATTTCAACCACAATGCTTAAAAAAACGGCTTGAATTAAATAATCTTTTGCAGCTTCTTTGGCTATTTCTGGCGGCTCACCAATCAGCATGAAAATGCTATAGAAGTAATACCCAAAAATACTGACCGTGCTAATAAATGAAATCCATGCGCTCTTTTCTTTAAATGACATGTCCATACTAAATTCTCTTAGATAATATGCGTGAAGAGTAATTTAAAATTAACTCCATGTCAAAAATATTATACATTAAGTTAATTTTAAAGAACATTTTTAAGATCATAGCAGATTTTAAAGTGGGCTTGCGTTATAAAAAAGGGGCAATGACACGGTGTTTTGTCAACCACGGTGCTGTTTAATAGTTATATTTAGGATGCACTCGCTTGAATTAGCCTTTCCATACTCAGTAAAATGGGTTCACGTATTTATGAGCCATCGCTAAGCAGGTACCACCGGGGCCAGTGTTCGCGGTGTCGCCGCAGTCGATTTATTGCAAGGTAGTGACTCTGCTCAAAAGCGGGCCGAGAAAGCCTATGGTGAACGGCCCTATGCCAAGATTATATTAGCGCTTTGAAGATTGCGTAATTTCCTTAAAAAAGGGTGCTTTAACTTTTTCTCATCCTTAGTAACACAACAATTGCAATTGCTAAAACAAGTATGGCGACAGCTTCGTAGAGAATGTTTTGCGGATCCATGTCTTTACCCTGCAGGATTATTAGGCGGGCAAGTGCGGTTATTGCGATAAAGATGGGGTATACAAATACCGAGTTTCTATCAGAATAAAATACCGCTACCATTGCAATAACTTCTAGATATAAAAACATGAGCAGTATGTCTGCAAGGATTATTGTTCTAGCCTTGAATATTGTCTGGATTTCAAAGCCAACACCGCCCAAAGTCAGTATTACTAAAAAAAACAATAAAATTCGTTCTATAATACTAAAAAACCCTAAAACGACAGAGCGCTCCTTTTCACTTGGGTCAGGCCCGTCGACGACTTTTGCTGAGTCTTCTTTTGTATTAGCATCGTTATCATTTTGTTTTTTTGAAGTCATATGTGAGCTTAATTACCTGAATTGACGCTTCGCAAAGTAGATACTAACATAGCGCTAGTGTGGTAATTTAGCAAATATTCGACCATATTATATTGATAACAGACGTAACCGTGCCCCAAACATAAGTTATATTGTCTAGTCAATTTTTAGCGAGTACCATTGACTCGATTCTAAATTAGCGACATAGTCGACTCACATTCAAGTCTATCTTTCAATTGTTCCTGCCTCAAGAGCCCAACCAGACATATGCAGTATAAAAAAAACCTAATTGATCATTTAATATTGGAGCTTGAACAAGCCTACCAAGCAGCTTTAACTGAAGCAAAAAGGGCATACTCCACCTCAACAGACAAAGCTAATGTTGCAGAAAATAAATACGATACGCTCGCGCTAGAGGCAGCCTATTTAGCCGAAGGTCAAGCTAAGCGCGCAGCACAATGCCTAGCTGATTTGAAAGCAACCCGCACGCTTGAAGCGCGCGATTATTCACCAGGTGACGCCATTGCGGTAGGCGCATTAATTATCTTAGAAGATGAGCATGAAAAGTCATTATCTCTATTTCTAGCACCCGTAGCAGGCGGGCTAAAATTTGTAGTAGAAGAAAGGGCGATAATGGTCATTACACCATCATCGCCGCTAGGGAGGCATTTGCTGGGGAAATTTGTTGACGATGAGTTCGAGTTTACAGTCGGGTCGCGTAAAAAGAACTACTTAATCAGCGACATTGTCTAAAGCAATGGAGATACATGCTAGTCCACACGAGCTTAATCTACACCTTATTATACCATTGCTTTTTATAGCGTTTCTTAGCCTTTTCATATCTACAATATTAGCGCAGGCTGTGAGAAGAGCTAAAGATAAAAACTAAAGATAAAAACAGGGAGATTTTGAAAATCAAATCACAGCTCGGGTTTTTGTGTTACGGGCGCGCTCTGTGTAATCTCAAACGTCAACGGATTCTTCGCGCTTAACTTGCCGCCGGTAACCTTTACTGTATCTTCGCGAATAGCCTGCTGGATTTCCTTATTCACCTTATACATAAGAACAATACGTGCTGCGATAATCGCGGCAGCTACCGGCATTAGTATCGACACAAAATGTTCATAAGCCACTAGCGCTGGGGTGAATGTAAGCGCGGTCATTATCGCTAAAATAATAAGTAGCAGATACATTGAATAAGGCTTAAAGACAATAATCGTTTTGCCAGGGGTATGAGTGCGTTCAAAAAACAAGTTCATGGGCTACACTTTCCTTAAAAATAAATAATAATGTGACGATGCCAGCGAACGCACAGCGTTACGAGTTAACTGTTACTAAATCTGCATCGCCATCACGTTCACGCTCGTAATCTTTAGTGTGGTCAGACGCTAAAAGCATATACACGTTAGGTAGTACTATTAGCGTAAAAAAGGTGCCTACCAGCATACCCGCCACTAGTATTATGCCTATACTGTTTCGCGCTTCTGCGCCTGCGCCAGTCACTAGCACTAAGGGAAAGTGACCCAGCACGGTTGCTGCGGTGGTCATGAGTACGGGTCTTAGCCTTGTTTTTGCAGCGCTTTTGACCGCTTCTATTTTATGTAGACCTTGGCGTTGCATATGGTTCGCAAACTCTACAATTAATATACCATTTTTAGCAATAAGGCCTACCAAGGTTATAAAGCCTACTTGAGAATAGATATTGATGGTAGTGAAGTTTAAAAATGAAAACATCATCGCCCCGGCAAGTGCTAATGGCACGGAACCAAGCAGTACCACCAAAGGGTCTCTAAAGCTATTGAACTGAACCGCTAATACAAAATATACAAACACCAGTGCAATTAACAGCACGCCTTCTAATGTGCTGCCTTGTAGTCTAATTTGTCTTGATTCACCCGCATAGTCAATAGAATAAGTTTGCGGGAGCATTTGCGCCGCTATGTCTTCAAGGGCACTTAGACCTTGCTCTTTAGTGGTGCCGGGTATTACTTCACCAAACACTCTAAAGGCATTTTTTTGCTCGAATTTAGACAGTACTCGAGGCGCGGTTTCAGTTTGCAGTTCAGCAATAGCGCTAAACGGTATTGTGCTGGCGTCGCCTATGCGAATTTGCAAATCCATAATCGCTTGAGGGTTTAAGCGTTCGGTAGGCGAAAGCATGGGAATTACGCGATAGGCACGGCCGTCTTGGTTGTAGCGGTTCACAAAATTGCCCGAGAGCATAGTAGATAGCTGCCTGTTTACGCTGGCTAAGTCTAAGCCTAAATCGGCAATGCGCTCTCTATCTAAGATAAACCGAACTTGGGGCAGGTCTATTTTTAAATCGGTACTGGCGAATAAGAATTTGCCCGAGCGGTTGGCGGCTTGCACCATTTTGTCGGCGTAAATTTTCATGTCGGCATATGGCTCGGTGCTCAGTACTACCAGTTCTACCGAAAAGTTGCCGGCGGTGGGCAAGGCCGAATCCAACACTGGAAATGCCTTTACCCCGGGCACCTGCGACAGGCTGCCAAAGGCCTGCCAGTATATTTCTTGCACGCTTTGACTACGCTCGTTAACAGGTACAAAGTTAAGGCCAGAAAAGCCCGCCGCAGGATTCACTATTTGCCACATGTTTGTCGCGCCTTCAAGCTCAAGTAGAGTGTCTACCACGTCGTTCATGTGCGTGAGTGTATAGTCTAAAGAGGCCTCAGGCGCCGACTCAATAATAACGTTTATACTTGATTGGTCCTCTGTAGGCGCCAGTTCTTTTAATGAGAGTAGATAAAACGGTACGCTGAGCAAAGACAAGATAAAGCCAGCCACTAAAATTTGCGATCTTAACGACATGGTTTTATCAAGCACCTTGCCGTAAAATATTTGCAGTGATTCAAAATAGCCATTTATCTTTTTGGTTATTTTGCCTTCCTTGCCGCCTTCAGGGCTAGCATAAGCTGCCATAATAGGAGACAGGGTTAGTGCGACTATGCCTGAAATTATGACCGCTATTGCCAAAGTAAATGCAAACTCTTTAAACAATGCACCGGTTAAACCCGTTAATAAGCCTATGGGCGCATAAACAGCCGCCAAGGTAATCGTCATACTTATTATAGGCGCAAGTAACTGGCGAGAGCTGGCAAGCGCCGCTTCCATTTTGCCCATGCCTGAGCGCATGTAGCGCGCCACATTTTCTACCACCACTATGGCGTCGTCTACTACCAAGCCCACCGACAATACTATGGCCAACACGGTTAACAGATTAAGGGAAAAACCTACCATATACATGGCGGCTATCGCCCCTAGTATCGAAATAGGAATAGTCACTAAGGGCACTAATGCGGTACGAAACGAGCCCATCATTACCAGCACAACTAGACCTACCAACAACACCGTTTCGGCTAGGGTGATGAATATTTCGCGCAGCGAGTCGCGCATATAAATAGTGCCGTCAAAGCCGTCGGTAATGCTTAAGCCGCTAGGCAAGGTTTTATTTATTTCGTCTATCATTACATATAGGCGATCGCCAATTTCAAGCTCATTCGCGCCGGGCAGGGGCCAAACCGATATGTACAGTACTTGCTCTTTGTCTAAACGAGCGGTGGTGACGCCTTCTTCTTCGCCTAACATAACAGTGGCGATGTCACGAATTCTTACCTGATTGTTATTGCTATCGCGCACAACCAAATTTTCAAACTCTTTTACGCTGCTTAAACTGGTGTCGGTTAATAACGATATGCGCTGCTGATCGTTCTCGCTGTTGCCTATTGTGGCAATTAAGTTATTAGCGCGAAGTGCGCTAGACACGTCGTCGGCAGCGACATCAAGCGCCGCCATTTTTTGTGGATCTAGCCAAATTCGCATGGCCGGTGAGCGCGCGCCTTCAAGCCCAATGCGCTGAACACCGGGTATTGAAGCCAAAGTAGGCGAGACATTTCGGGATAAGTAATCGCTTACTTCCAAGCGTGACATACCTGCGTTTTCTTCATCATAATTTACGGTTAAGTAAAAAATAGCGAAGGGACGGTCGGCTCTTACAACTTGAATAGCGGGGTCTTCAGCGCCTTCGGGCAGTTCAAAGCGAATTTGATCGATACGTGATGATAGTTCCGCTAATGCGGATGAACTGTTTTCATTGAGTTTAAGCCAAACGGTTACAAAACTCAGGCCCGGTGTGGTGTTTGAATCTATATAGTCAACGCCCGGCACCGACGATACAGCCCGTTCAATGGGTTCGGTTATAAACCCTTGCACAATTTCGGCTGAAGCGCCTACATAAGGCGTTGTTATTTGGATAGACGCACTGCTGATCTGCGGAAATTGCAGTACCGAAATATTCATGGCAGCGCGTATGCCAAGCAGTATAAGCACTAGCGAGAACACAATAGCAAGCACCGGGCGCTTGCTAAAAATGTCCATTTTGGAAGGGGTGTTTAATAAAGTGGCACCGGCTTCATGTTTGTCTAGCGTGTTAGATCCGCTGTTTATTTTGTCATTCACTTATAGTGCCTGCTTACAATTGTGCGATGAGTATGGAAAGTGCGTAACAGATTGCTCTGATGCTGATTATTCTTTAACGTACGTTAGTATATTGGGAAAGAGTTTAGCTGAGCCTACGGTAGCCACTAGTTCACCGGCCTCAACGCCGCTTGAAATGTGGCTTAAATCGGCCTCTTTACTCACCACGTTTACAGGCTTGCGGGCCGCTCTATAATTGCCTTCATCGTCTTTAGTTAGCACATATACAAAGCTGCCAAAAGAGTCGTAGCGAATAGCTTGGTTAGGCAGTGGAATAACCGGCTTTTCATCGCCCGTCGGCAGCTGTAGCGATACGACTGCGCCGGGGCGCATGTTTTGCGGCGGACTAACTATTTCAGCGCGGGCTTGCAGTGTGCGCGAACTTGTATTTAGCTGTTGATTAACCGCTACTATGGTTGCTGATGTGGCAGCATTAGCGTCTTGTAAAGGGCGCGCGCTGGCCAATGCCTTAGCATTCACCATTATCAAGGTACCTACTTTAATATTAGCGTAAATTTGTGGCAGATTGAAGTCAACCCACACGGCCTTATCTTTCCCCGTAACATTTATAAAAAAAGTGTTAGCGGGTAAGTAAGTACCAACTTTCCAATCGTGAATGCTGGTGTATCCCCTGAAAGGCGCGATTAAGGTCTTTTTAGCAATGGTAGCTTCTAATGCCCGCGCACGTGCTTTATTTATGGCAAGCTGAGCGCTTGCACGATCAAGCTGCTCTTTTGAAGATGCACGCACATTCAGCAAATCGGCAAAGCGTTGCACTTCAAGTTTAGCTAAGTCAATTTGAGCTTTCACAGCATCTAGCTGCGCCATTTCGGTGTCTACATTGAACTGCGCTAATATGTCGCCTTTGTTGACCTTAGCAGCCGATCCCACATTTACCGTGGTCAGTATACCTTCAACTTCATTACGTACATCAACGCTTGCTTTAGATCTTACTTGGCCCACTACCGTGACGGTCGGCTGAAAGCTAGACCACCGTGCTTTAGTTGCTTCCACTGTTTCGCTGGCTTCAGGAAAAGACGCACCAAAGGCCATTGCCGCTTTTATTTGCGTAAATTTCACAAAGCCCAAGCCCGCAATAATCACCAGTAGGGAAACAATGGTGATTAGCCAGCGTTTAAGTTGGAGCATGTATTCATTCCTTATAAATGGTTAACCATGAAGATGATGTAAAAGCTACAATTAGAAAAGCAACATGCAGTTCATAATATTACTGTATATGCGTCCGTAAAGACTATTAAATATCGTTTATTTATAAATAGATGGGTAAGGTAAAAGTGCTATAAAAAATTCACTTTATATGCAAAAGAATAGAAGTAATCAGGAGCGAGCGTGCGACCTTAAACGCGTTTTAGCAAATCATAGTAGGTGAAATTGCACCGCCCATGCTTGTGACTAAGGGCACAAAAAAATTAATTTATCTTACGTTAAACGTTGAGGCCTTGCATATGCGGGGCCTTCTTTCACCAACTCGTTTAGCATTTCTCTAACTTAGCATATGCCAGCATAAGCCATTTACTGCCAATATCGTCAAAATGCACCTGTACTCGGCCATGCTCGCCGCTGCCTTCATAATTCAACACCGTGCCTTCCCCGAACTTGGCGTGCATAACGCGTTCTCCTAAGGCAAAACCGCTGTCGACAAAAGAAGTATGCGAGGCTTGCCCGCTAAACCGATTATAAACAGGCTGGGCGACCTGCGAGCGCAAGCGTATTTCTTCAATGAAGTCGCCAGGAATTTCTCTCACAAAGCGCGATATAGTGTGGTATTTATCTTGGCCATAGACACGCCGTGTTTCTGCGTAAGTGATTATTAGTTGTTGCATAGCACGGGTCATGCCCACGTAGGCTAACCTGCGCTCTTCTTCTAAACGGCTGGGTTCTTCATTGCTCATATTGCTAGGGAACATACCTTCTTCAACGCCGGCTAATATGACTAAGGGGAATTCGAGTCCTTTTGCGCTGTGAATGGTCATAAGCTGCACCGCGTCTTGGTCTACATCGGCCTGGGCGTCGCCGGCTTCTAAACTAGCGTGGGCTAAAAAGGCGGCTAAGGGCGTCATTTCTTCGGTATCGTCAGGTATTTCAAACTGCTTAACAGCGGTGACTAATTCTTGTAAGTTTTCTATTCGCGCTTGCGCCTTATCGCCTTTTTCTGCTTGATACATGGCGTATAAACCAGAGCCTTTAATGACGCTGTCGGCTTGTTCGTGCAGCGGCATGTCGAAGGTGTCTTTTGCCTGCTTGTCGATGGTGTCAAAAAAGCTAGCCAGTGCTTTTGCAGCGCGCCCCGACAGACGTTTTTCATTAAGCATTGCTTGGCCTGCGTCCCACATGGATTTTTCGTGTTCACGCGCAAACTGGCGAATAATGCCTAGCGTTTTATCCCCTAAACCGCGAGCGGGTGTGTTAACCACCCGTTCAAACGCAGCGTCGTCTACGGGGTTACTGATTAAGCGTAAATAGCTTAATGCGTCTTTAATTTCTTGGCGTTCAAAAAATCGTAGTCCGCCATATATTCTATAGGCCATGCGTTGATGCAGTAAGGCTTCTTCCAGCACACGTGACTGGGCATTGTTTCGGTACAAGATGGCGCACTCGCTCAGCGCGGCGCCTTGTTCATGAAAGTCTTTAATACGCGACACAATAAAGCGCGCTTCGTCTACTTCATTAAAGCCGGCGTAGAGAGCGATCTTTTTGCCTTCCTCGCCCTTCGTCCACAGCTCTTTTCCTAAGCGGCCGCTGTTGTTGTTTATAACCGCGTTTGCCGCACTTAGTATATTGCTGGTACTGCGATAGTTTTGTTCAAGACGAATGGTTTGGGCGTTAGGAAAGTCTTTCAAAAAATGCGCTATGTTTTCAACATTAGCGCCGCGCCAGCCGTATATTGATTGATCGTCATCGCCCACAATCATCATGTTGTTGTCTTTGGTGGTGAGTAGCTTAAGCCAAGCGTACTGAATGTTGTTGGTGTCTTGGAATTCGTCTACTAATATTGAGCGAAAGCGTTTTTGATAGTGCTTTTTAAGTGACTCGTTGTCGCGAATAGTTTCATAGCAGCGCAGCAATAGTTCAGCAAAGTCGACTAGGCCTGAGCGCTGGCAGGCGTCTTCGTAAGCCTTGTAAATATCGCGCATTTTCTTTTGCGTGGGGTCGTCGAAGGTTTCAACTTGGGCGGCGCGAAGGCCTTCGTCTTTATTACCGTTTATGAACCACTGCACTTGTTTGGGTGGCCAGTGTTTTTCGTCTAAGTTTAAGGCTTTTATCAGGCGTTTTACTAAACGATACTGATCGTCGCTGTCTAAGATAGTGAAATTTTGCGGTAGTTTCGCTTCTTCATAATGTAACCTAAGCAAGCGATGCGCTAAGCCATGAAAGGTACCCATCCACATATTTTTGAGTGAATTACCCATAAGCCTTTCAACGCGCGAGCGCATTTCTTTTGCCGCTTTGTTTGTAAAAGTTACTGCTAGCACACCATAGGGGGATATATGCTCCACTTCAATTAACCATGCAATCCTATGCACCAGCACGCGTGTTTTGCCACTGCCTGCGCCCGCGAGTATGAGCATGTTTTGATTGGGTGCCGCTACAGCTTCTCGCTGTTTATCGTTTAGTTCGTCAAGAAGAAGGGAAACATCCATTCAATAGCCTTTATATATAGGTGATAATGTGAGTAAAAGCGATTTGCTTATATATGCTAAATATAACAAGAAAATGCGCACAAAGCTGTCTATTTATACAGGCTTTTATGCTGGCATTTATTTAGGCCGACTTTTGCTAATAACGTCGCCTATGCTCGCATACTGATTTGCGCCTAAGCGGGCTAAAGGGTTCACAGCTAAAGCGTCGATATAAAAACGCTCGTTTTGTTGTGAAATTACGCTGTCATCTGCATACAACTCTAAGGCTTGTGCAAACACAAGCTGCTGAGGCGTGTTGCCAATTTCGCTGGTGCTGTGTACTTTGCACAAGTAAGCAATGGGACAGTCGCTAATGCGTTTTAGAGGCCAGTTCGCGTGTTCAACAAGTGATACCCTACTATGGTCTATTTCACTCTCGCCATATTCTAGGGTGGCGGCGGTGGCGGTAACTGTGTCGGCCTGTTCTAAGTGGGCAATATGAATAACGCAGTACGCGCCAACGACTAGGTTTGTTGCGGTGTCTTTGGCTGCACCATCTGGCTTTTTGCCCATAGACAACATACATAAGGGCGGATCTGAACATACTGCATTAAAATATGAAAAGGGCGCCAAGTTCATACTCGCATTACTGTTTTCGCTAAGCACCCATGCAATGGGTCTAGGTATTATAGTCTGTGTCATTACGTGGTATATGTTGGTGTTAGACAGGGTCGACAAATCAATATTCACTGGGTTTCCTTTTCTAAATTTATCATGTAAGCCAATGCAAATGATTTTTCGGTGCAAGGGCGCATTTACTTATTTTATACCATTTCATTACGTTTCTTAGATGAAGGGCTTGGTTAAGGCGATACAGCGAAGCATGTTTTTACTATATTTTAAACCTTGGTGTGATAATTATACGCATTAGTGCAAAATTATTCGATTTGAGTGTTCATTTATTTGCGTTTTAGCACTACAATCAATACCACACATAAAGTGGATTCCAAAGTAGACGAGTAAAATGGGTAAAGACAATCGTGTAAAATTAGACGACTTTGATGCAGAAGAGTTAGCACATTCATCAAAGAATAAAAGCGCCGAGCATATTAGAACCGGGCTTGAAAAAAAGGAGCGCGAAAAAAGGCTTAAAAACAGTGAATCTAAAAAACGGCACCAGCCTGAGCCGGCCTCTAAAAAAGACGATTGAGTGCTCCTAAAGCATTTAGGCTTACGGCTGTCGCAAATATTTGCTTTGTGCCTGGTATTTTTATGCCTTTGTTTATATTCGATATGAACATGGCGATTGCTTTGGCCAGAGCAGGTTTTCATCTGAAATTGTGAGTAAAGAGCTCGCCACAGTTACAACTGTTAGCGAACTGTGGCGAGACAATCGCTATTAAGCCTTCGTTACTCGCGTTTTATCTTCAAATACGTTTTGCTGCATAGAGTCACATGGCATATCACAGTTTGGCTGACCCACTATTTTAGCCGGCACGCCTACCACTGTCATGCATGGCGGCACGCTTTTTAATACTACGCTGCCGGCGCCTATTTTACATCCTCGGCCTATTTCTATATTGCCTAATATTTTAGCGCCCGAGCCAATCATCACGCCTTCACGCACCTTAGGGTGACGGTCGCCCGACTCACTGCCGGTGCCACCTAGTGTAACGTCTTGCAAAATTGATACGTTGTTTTCTACCACCGCGGTTTCGCCAATAACAATGCCGGTGGCGTGGTCAAACATGACGCCTTTGCCAATTTTAGCGGCAGGATGAATATCAACACAGAATACTTCTGAGCTGCGGCTTTGCATAAATAGTGCGAGTTCTTTGCGACCACTTTGCCATAAATGATGTGCTAAACGATGTACTTGCAGAGCTTGAAAGCCTTTAAAGTGAATAATGACCGTTAAGTAGCTTGAAACCGCTGCGTCTCTAGCTACAATGGCTTGCGCGTCGGCAACCGCGGCTTCAACCATTTCAGGATTAAGCGAGTAAGCATAATTGAACATTTCGCTTAGGGTAGTAGCAGGCATTACATCGTCACTTATTTTATTTGATAATATAAAACTAAGTGACGTTTCAAAGTTATGGTGTTTTTGCACGCAAGCTTCTAAATAACTCGCTAACATCGGTTCTTTCGCTGAAACTAGTTTAGCCTCTTGTTTAAGGGCCAGCCAAAATGCTTCGCGACTAATTGTTTTGTACATACTTGCGTCTTGTGTCGTGTGAATAATTGAACATTAGTGTAGAGCAACACGCGGCCTTATTAAAGCCTAGCGGGTTATACTGGCTTAAATATTGTAAATTCAAGGCATTCGGAGAGTGATTATAGTAATTCGGGTGCACTACTTAGCTAAGACTTCGTCGATGTCGTTAGCACAATGGCGATTGCTTAGTTTCTCATTTTCAGCACCCCAAACGCGATTGACTATTCGTCCGCGTTTAACGCCTTCTCGCTGGTTGATTTGATTAGCCCATCTAAGCACGTTAGTGTAACTTTCAACTTCTAAAAAATCTCCGGCTTCATAAATCTTGCCTTGTACTAGTAATCCGTACCAAGGCCAAACAGCGATGTCGGCTATGCTGTATTCGTTACCGGCTATAAACGCATTGTGGGCTAATTGCTTATCAAGCACATCTAACTGGCGTTTTACTTCCATGGCATAGCGGTTAATCGGGTATTCAAGCTTTTCTGGTGCATAGGCGTAAAAATGGCCAAAGCCGCCGCCTAAAAATGGTGTTGCACCCATTTGCCACATAAGCCAAGCCATTACTTCAGCTCTTTTGGCAGGTTCTTCAGGTAAAAAATGCCCGAATTTTTCAGCCAAATAGACCAAAATTGCGCCCGACTCAAATATCTTTACCGGACTTGCCCCGCTACGATCAATCAAAGCTGGGATTTTTGAGTTTGGATTTATGGCGACAAAGTCACTGCCAAACTGCTCCCCTTCTTGAATATCAACAATGTATGCGTCGTATTCAGCGTCTTTTACGCCTAGCGCTAGCAACTCTTCAAACATAATGGTGACTTTTACGCCATTGGGGGTAGCTAGTGAGTGTAATTGGAACGGATGCTCGCCTATGGGTAATTCTTTGTCGTGGGTTGCCCCCGCAATAGGACGATTAATATTGGCAAACTTTGCGCTGCTCGATTGGTCCCATGTCCATACTTTTGGTGGTTGATATACCTTGCCGCTCATAAGTTACATTCCTGTTTTGTTAGCGTAATATTAAGTAATGTACTGAGTGTTATAGTCCGCCAACGCGGTTTTGGGTCAAATTGACTTGTTTTATCTGCTATGGCTTATCGTATTTTAGGCCAGTAAAAAGGCGCCATAATGGCGCCTTTTAATTTACTTTACAATTTGCTGCACAATAACATTAGTTAGTCTACAAATTGTGAATTGGGATACTTAAAAACGATAAGTAGCCTGAGCATACATAAATCTGCCCTGTGCGTTATGCGTGCCTAACACATAACCTGTCCATGAATTGTAGCTAAACGGTGGCTCTTCATTAAACAAGTTTGTTACCCCAAGTGTTAGCGTAGTATTGTCGATACCAGAAAAGTTAACTACAGTGTCAACCGTTATCATCGCGTCAATATCAGGCGCAATGGTGCCGTCTGTCCGAATTCGCACTGCTGCATCTTCTTCAAATTCGCCAACATAGTTGATGGCAAAATTTGCACTCCAGTCATCTTTTACCCAAGAGCCTGCAGTTGTCCAGCGTACCTGCGGCTGCTCAAAACCACCTTCTTGAGTGTCGATACGACCACCTGTGCGAATATCTTCGTAATTCAACACATAGTTTAAGACGTAGTTGAGTTTGAAGTCACCCATGTCGGTAGACACTCGGTAGCCTAAATCAAGATCTAGTCCCGATGTTTTAAGATCGAATAAATTCTCGAAACGATCAAAGATGTTTATCACCTGGCCAGGATCATTCTCTATGCCAGTTGCCAAACGATCTACAACCGCTGGGTTGCCACCTTGTGTGGTGAATACAAACTGCGTGTCTTTACCAATAACGTTTTCAATGTCGTAATTATAATAGTCTACCGAGAAATCAATGTTGTCGGTGACTTCATAAATCACGCCTAAGTTATAACTTTTAGACTCTTCTGGCCCTAAATTTGGGTTACCCGCCAATATGGCCGTGTACTCAAAAAGTTCGCAGGCTTGATCCACATTGCCGATAGCATCGCAGCGCACGGTATCTACTAAGCTTGGTGATTCGTCGGTACTGCCTAAACCAATTTGACTCAAAGACGGTGCACGAAAAGCAGTTCCGTATGAGCCTCGTACTGATAATTCGTCGGTAGGTGTCCATATGAAAGCAACTTTAGGATCGGTAGTGGTACCAAAATCGCTGTAGTCTTCATGACGCACCGCAACTTGAACATTCAGCGTGTTAGTAATGGGTATGGCTAACTCGGCAAAAATAGAGGTGTTGTCACGCTCTCCGTTTGCCTGTGTTGCTTCGGTACCAAACACGTCGCCGCGCAAAAACTGGTCGTCGGGGTTATCACTAATAGTCTCTTCACGATACTCCGCGCCCACTGCTAGCATAAGCTCGCCGGCCGACATATCCATAATAGGACCAGAAATTTTACCATCAAACGAACGGCTTGTAGATTTACCGTATCGAGTGGTTTGAGTTTCGATAAAATCAAGCGCTGCTTGGCTATTAGATGACGGCTCAAAGGGGTTCCATAAACCACTGTCTATAGCTTCTTGAGTACGACGTGAGTTTGGAAAACCATTTACGCCACGTTCAATTGAGTCACTCTTAATATAGCTATAAGCCGCTTCCCAGCTCCACTCGGCAATTTCACCTTGCAGGCCCAACACGCTGCGATAATAATCTGAATCGACACGCTTTTCACGATTGCCAATTTCTACCAAACGACGGCGCATAGTTAACTCTTGCTGATAAAATTGACTAGTGGGGTCATCGGCAAACGGGTGATTTGCGTTGTCAGCCGACATAAACAATTCATTAAAACTTGGGCTAGCAGCCCCTCTAATGGTGGTTTTTGAATTTTGGCCGTTTAGCTCAATAAACGCTCGCAGTTCATTATTAATCTCAAACTTGCCCATGTACATAAAGCTAACGCGCTCTGAAGCTGGCACGGTAGAGCCCATTGGTGCATAGTCATAGCGGCATAAAGTGCCCACAATGTCTTCAGCTGGACAAACATCGTTGCCGAAGGTGTCAGGTACGCGAATAGAGTTATTAGAGGCTAGTGCGATAGTGCCAGGGTAGCCCGACGAGCTTCTGCCGTCTGTGGCATAAAGGTCATTGGGTCTTAAAGCCGTTTGGTTAGCAGAGCTGGTATAGAATCTATCAGCATTAAGTATTTCTTCGCGGTCAAAATAATCCAGTACGAAGGTATGACTGGCATTTTCTGAACTGCTGCCAAACAATAGGCTGGTATTAGCTTCTTTGCCGCCGCCATCTGCAGTATCGCCTATTCTGGTGGTCACTTCTAAGCCGTTATAATCATCCTTTAATATAATGTTAATAACGCCAGCGATTGCGTCAGAACCGTAGGTGGCCGATGCGCCGTCTTTTAATATATCAACGCGTTTAATTGCCGCAATTGGAATGTTGTTTATATCAACAAAGGCCGTGTCTATTTCATTGGCGAAAGGCGAAACCGAAATACGGCGACCATTCACGAGTATAAGCGTTGAGTCAGCGCCTAAGCCTCTTAGCGATACACTTGATCCGCCATTGCCGGTGCCGTCACTGCTGTTACCTTGGGTGGAAAAGGTACCCTGTCCCGCCATGGGTAGTTTAGTAAATAAGCCTATTAAATCTGTCACGCCTGTGTTGCTGATGTCTTCGGCAGATAAGGAAGTAACCGGTGAAGGTCCTTCCATGTCGGTTCTTTTTATGTGTGAACCGGTGACTTGTATCCGTTCAACCTGACTGATTTCGTTTGACTGTGCGTGCACAGCCATGCTACTTGAAATAGCCGTGGCTAATAGAGTGAGTTTTATTGTGCTATGTTTCATTATTATCCCTGGTGGTGTTTTATTTTTTTAAAAACTTGAAGCAAAGTTATATTGCAGCTTTAATTTGCACGAGCTGACAAAACCGAATCTCACCTTCGACGCTGTTTTTAAACGTTTAAGATGATACTTATATTCGGTTTTGGCATAAAACTCATATGGCTTACTATATAGTAAGCTTAGAAAGAATAAAACACATCACTTTCCTATGCAACTAGCTTTGATTTTAGGAGGAAATTTAAATTTCTCTGACGCCTTCAAATTTTACTCGACCGCAGCACTAACATGCCAACGACCACGCCCCAAAAAGCAGACCCGATCCCAAAAAAACTCAAACTACTTGCGCTGAGCAAAAAAGTTACAAGGGCCGCTTCTCGTTCCGAGTCTGCTTGTAAGGCTGCTTTCAAACTATTGGCAATGGTTGATAGCAAGGCAAGCCCCGCTAGTGCTGCAACCATACTGTGCGGGAAAGCGGCAAATAAGCTCACGACTGCAGCGCCGAACAATCCCGCAATTATATTAAAAACACCAGCTGACACACCTGCAATATATCGACGACCTGGGTCAATGTGCGCCTCTTCACTAGTGCAAATAGCCGCGGTTATCGCAGCTAAATTAAACGTAAAACCACCAAACGGGGCAAATGCCAATGTACTCAAACCAGTTGTAGTAATTATGGGCGACACATTCTGCTGAGAATAGCCGCTGCTTTTAAGAATGGACACTCCTGGAAGGTTTTGTGAAGCCATTGTTACAATAAATAATGGAATGCCTATACCAATAATTGAGGCGAGAGAAAATTCAGGTGTCACCCATTGCGGTGTGGCAAAAGACCAATCAATTTGCGATAAGGTGAGTGCATCTGTTTGTAAACAAAATAAAGTACCTACCACTAACACGGCAAGAATAGTGTATCGAGGAAGGTAGTATTTCATCGCAACATATGTGGCGAACATAAGAATAACTAGCACTGGCATGTTATTCATTGCGCTAAATATACCAATACCAAACTGTAGCAGAATACCCGCAAGCATAGCGCTAGCGATTGAAAGCGGAATATAAGATATGAGCTTTTTGAACAGGCCTGACACGCCTACAATTACAATTAACAAGCCCACAAAAATAAACGTACCGGTGGCTTGTTCTAGACTACCGTCAGAGCCGCTAAGACTCGCGGCAATGAGCGCTGCACCGGGCGTAGACCACACAATTATTAAGGGCCGTTTATAATATAAAGATAAACCAAACGTGCACAAACCCATGCCAATACCAAGTGCCCACACCCAAGACTCCATTTGCTCAGCATTCGCCCCAGAGGCTACTGCCGCTTGAAAAACAATAGCAATAGAGCTCGCAAAACCAATTAACACTGCAATAAAGCCTGCAGTGGCAGCAGACACTGAAAAATCTTTGAGAAATGTTTTCATAGAGAAGGAAGAAATGTTTGAAAAAACAATATTGTATACAGAAAAAACGTGGTAGCAAGGCTAAACTTTCTGGGCAAACACCCATCAAGGAAATGCATTCATAGGACGGCCGTGTAAGAGTGCTTGTGATTTCACAAAAAGGATATTTTCACCGTTAGGTGAAACCTGCGGGTCTTTCACGAATGTGAATTTGAAGTAGTCTGTTGGTGATAGCCCTGCTTTACCGGGCTCGTTTGAACTTGCCTAATAGCTTGTACTTAGGAGAATCGCGCTTAAGAAAGTAATAATAGCGATAAATTTATTCGTCGTTAGCATTGAAGGGAGTCCATAAAATCATAATAGGTCATCATGACAAAAATGCTAACGTGGGTAAAATGCACAAATGTAGTATTTAAAAATCATAGTGTTGAAAGAATAAGGCATTAGCGTTTCTTGACGAGTTTAGTGAGTTGCTTTAGTTCACTTAGCTGTATATGCGGAAGCATGGAGGCGTTTTCGTTGCGTAGGTGCATGGGACGATTAACGGCGAGCCAGGCGGTTTGGTAGCCGGCGTCGACGGCGCCTTTTATATCTTTGTCTAAATCGTCCCCTACGTGCAGGATATTTTTGCTGGGTATTTTTAAGGTTGCTGAAACGTGGTCAAACATGGCGGGGTCGGGTTTCATTGGGTGAGTGGGGCTAGCGTGAATGATGCAGCTAAAGTACTTTTCGATGCCTATGGCCTTAAGGTCTACGTTGCCGTTGGTAATAGCGGCAATAGGCACGCGCTTTGACAGTTTTTTTAATACTTTACGTACCGATTTAGCCACTTCAAAATCGCTTCGCTTGAAGTAAAAGAAGTCAAAGCAATTGGTGACTGCTTTTGATACTAAATGACTAGGCATACCCGCTAACAGGAAGGCTTTGGTGATGACGGTGGTGCGCAATAAGCCTAAATCGTTGGCCAGTTCTGGCTGCTCTGCCAGTGTGGCGAAGCGAATTTCTTGCCATTTTGCAGGAGTGATAGCGGCAGCAATTGGATAATTCTCTAGAATATATTCGTTTAAGGCGCGCTGCGCTTCATAAATATAAGGCATATTGTCATATAAGGTATCGTCTAAATCGAATGATATAGCCCTAATATGAGATAGAGGTTTAAATACAATCATTTTTTGCGTGCTCGTGGATGTGCGTTGTCGTATACCGCACTTAAATGCTGAAAATTTAAGTGCGTATATACTTGCGTGGTTGACAAACTAGCGTGACCTAATAGCTCTTGTACGCCGCGTAAATCATTGCTCGATTCAAGCAAGTGCGTGGCAAAGGAGTGGCGTAGCGTATGTGGGCTAATTTGCTGATATAGGGTTTGATGTTTCGCCCATTTCTCTAATCTGTTTGCCACTTGGCGATTTGATAAGCTGGTTTGTCTAATAGAAATAAAAAGCGCGGGCTCTATTGAAAAATCAACTAGCGCTTTGCGCACGAGGAAATACTCATCAATGGCTATCTGCGCTTTGCTGCCAATGGGTAATATACGCTGTTTATTGCCTTTACCGGTGACTTTGAGCGTGCCGTCGCCTAATAAATCGTTATGCATTAAGCCGGTAAGCTCCGATAAACGAAGCCCGCATCCGTACATGACCTCAAATAAGCATTTGTCGCGCAGGCTTAAAAAGTCATCGCCTTCAAAATTTAATAAGCTACTGACTTCGTCTACATTTAAATATTTGGGCAGGGGTTTGTTTTGTTTAACAGAATGAATAGCGTCTAGCGGATTATTAGGCATCACTTTTTTATGCACCAAAAATCGACAAAAATTACGCAGCACGGAAAGGCGAAGGTTAATAGAGCGGGCTGACAAACCCTCTTTATTTGCCTGCTGTAAAATACGTCTGGCTATGGTTGGGCTTAGGTCTTGCCACTGGCTTATTCTGATATGTTTAACCACGCTTTGTAGCTGGCGTGTGTAGCTTTTTATAGTGTGCGGCGATAGCTGGCGCTCAACTCTACACTCTTGGATGTAGCTATTTACCCAAGTATGTAGGCTGCTAGCGTCAGTATCCATAAACCTTAGCGCAGTCTTATTAGATGATGATTAAGGTTTTTACGCAAATAGTTTAGCAGCACCGTGTCCATTTCAGGCTGAAAGTGCAAGGGATCTTTACTGGCTATGGCTAAAAGGCCCATGTTGGCAGGCTTGTCTGAGCGCAATGTATTTTGCGTAGATGTGTCGTGTTCATTTAACAATACCAGCGCAACTGACTCGGCTTCAGCTTTTGGAAAAAGTGCGCCTTTTTCAATGTTACCCACACGGCCAAAATAAAACGGTTGGCGAGCAAGCTTTTTATCAAAAAGTGAGCGCTGCTGTATTTCAGAAAGGGGTGCATGCTGGGTATTATCATTATTGAGTAACACAAGGCGGACCGACTCAAGGCGCAAAGTACCGACTAAGTGCGTGTGTAAACATAACTCTACCTCAACGATACTCGTCGTATTGACTAAAGCAAGATTTAGGTCGGCGTAGGTTTTATAAATCACTTCATTTTTGCGCGCGTTGTGGACTAACGCTTCTAACTGTGATTTGAGCAGCTGAATTTTTTCACGCGACTGGGCTGCTTGAATTTGGGTGAGTGACACCACGCCGTTATGCTGCATCTGAACCTGAATTTGCACCAATAAATCGGGGTTGTCGATCAAAAAACTTGGGTTAGCTAGTAGGTAATTACTGACTAACTCTTTTTTTACCCGTGGCGATAAATCGTTGAGGTCGTTTACTTCCCACTGAGCCACGCTTGGCTTTGCGTTTAAGTCTGTCATATTGATATTTGTCCATCGTAAATATGTTCTGCTGGGCCGGTCATTTTCAACATTGAGTCGCCGCCCTGCCAGCGTATTTTTAGCTCACCACCGCGCAGCACAACTTTAACATCTTGGCCAAGTTTTTTCTGCATTTGTCCTATGGCCACTGCCGCACATGCACCGCTGCCGCAGGCTAAAGTTTCGCCCGCGCCACGTTCATATACTCTTAGCTTAATTTCGTGTTTACTGACTATTTGCATAAACCCTACATTTACGCCTTCAACAAAGCGTTCGTGTTTGCCTAAAATGGAGCCTATGTTGTTAATGTCTATTTTGTCTATGTTGGCAACTTCAATCACGCAGTGCGGATTGCCCATAGACGCTACGCCGCAGAAAAAAGTCTGGTCGTCTTCTCTGATAATATAGGTGTTCTCTTGCTTGTTGGCCTTAAATGGCACGTACTCAGGGATGAAATTAGGCTTTCCCATATTAACAGTAACGTTGCCGTCTTTTTCAAGATACAGAATCATGCGCCCCGATTTGGTGCTAACGCTTATTTTATTACGATTGGTCAGCCCTTTATTTCTAACAAAACGTGCAAAACAGCGAGCGCCATTGCCGCATTGCGCAACTTCGTTGCCGTCGGCGTTAAAGATACGGTAGTGGAAGTCTTGTTCAGGGTCGTAGGGCGGCTCAACAAGAAGCAACTGGTCAAAGCCAATGCCGAAATTGCGATCTGCCAAGGCCAATATTTTTTCTTTCGAAAAAAATACATTTTGCGTGATGTTGTCTATCACCATAAAATCGTTACCCAAACCATGCATTTTGGAAAAGTGGATAATGCTTTTTTTTTGCTTATGGGCAAAGTGCTGTTCTTGTTGAGGGTAGTTGCCGTCATTTTGCATAGGCTAGTTAGGCACCCTTTGTTCGCCTTTGTAAAGGTCACTTAGGGTTTCGCGCATCCGCACAACATACACTTTGTCACCGTCTACCATTATTTCGGGGCAGCGGCAGCGGCTATTGTAGTTACTAGCCATCACAAAGCCGTAGGCACCCGCACTTTTAACCGCGAGGTTGTCGTTTGGCTCAATGTTTAGCACGCGGTCTTTGCCTAAAAAGTCGCCAGTTTCACACACCGGGCCGACAACGTCGTATTTTTTACCCGCGCCTTCTCGTACATTGGTGGGTTCTATTTTTTGCCAAGCGTTATACAGCGCAGGGCGGATTAAATCGTTCATTGCCGCATCTACAATGGCGAAGTTTTTCTCTTCACCCTGTTTTAAAAATTCCACTTTGGTAACTAAAATGCCCGCATTTGCGGCTATGGCCCGGCCGGGCTCTAGTATTAGCATAAGGTCTTCGCGGCCTACCATTGTTGTGGCCATAGCGGCTGCGTATTCATTTGGGTGTGGTGGTGATTCTTCGTTGTATCTGACGCCTAGGCCTCCACCTACATCGAGGTGAGCGATATGGATGCCTTTTGCCGCTAACTGGTCAATTAAGGCTAAGAGTCTTTCAAGCGTATCAACAAAGGGCGACAGCTCGGTTATTTGCGAGCCTATATGGCAATCCATGCCCTGAATGTCAAGGTTTGACAGAGTGTTAGCATACTCGTAGGCCCCAATAGCATACTCTCTTGAGATACCAAATTTGTTCGCTTTTAAACCTGTCGAAATATAAGGATGTGTTTTAGCGTCGACATCAGGGTTAATACGCAGCGATATAGGTGCCTTTTTGCCCATTTCTTTGGCCACGGTATTAATTCGGTCGAGTTCGGGAAATGATTCTACATTAAAGCACTTTATGCCTTGTTCTAGCGCATAGGCTATTTCGCCTTGTGTTTTGGCTACGCCTGAAAAAACCACTTTTGCAGGGTCTCCGCCTGCTTCAATCACGCGCGCGAGCTCACCGCCTGATACAATATCAAATCCCGAACCTAGCTTGGCTAATACCGACAGTACACCTATGTTTGAATTTGCTTTTACCGCGTAGCATATAAGATGTTTGTGAGCGCTTACTGCATTGTTAAAAGCATGCCAATGTCGCTCTAATGTCGCTCTAGAATAAATATAGGCGGGCGTGCCATGTTCGGCAATAATATCGTCTACCGCAACTTCTTCTGCAAACAACAGATTGTCTTTATACGTAAAAAAGTCCATTTGTTAGGCCCCTTTTAGCGTAAGCGAAGAAGATGAAGCTGGCAGGACGTTTTGTGTAATTGGCACTAACGTTGGTTCTGTGTTTTCTTGAGGCATGTCTTGAGGTATATAAAGCGGGCCTCTTTGCCCACAGCCGCTAAGAAGCAGTAACACTACGCCAATCACAGCCGTTAGTTTTAGGTGACGCATAAGTTCAATTCTGACAAATATAATTGTGCTAACCATGCCTTGAGCGAGGCAAAAAAGCAACCTTTTAGAATAGATATTTACATAGCTTTAGATGCAAGACTGGTATGTAGAAATTACAAAAGTGTGCTAGTCTGAAATAGTGTAATCTTATACTTGTAAGGAATAGCCATGGACTTCAATACATCTGAAATATGCGACTTGTTTGCTGACAGTGTTGAC
Source organism: Glaciecola punicea ACAM 611 (assembly GCF_000252165.1). Lineage (GTDB taxonomy): Bacteria > Pseudomonadota > Gammaproteobacteria > Enterobacterales > Alteromonadaceae > Glaciecola > Glaciecola punicea. Next base: position 68,106 of record NZ_BAET01000002.1, on the reverse strand, counting down.
GTAGTTGATCCAATATTTACTAACTTTGGCGCACGCGTTGTGTATTGCGGTGAAATAACCACTGTAAAATGTTTTGAAAATCGCGGTTTGGTTGACAAAATACTCGCCACAAACGGCATGGGTAAAGTACTGCTAATAGACGGGGGCGGCTCACTTAGGCGTGCCTTAGTTGACGCAGAAAATATTCAGCTAGCCCTAGAAAACGACTGGGAAGGCATAATCTGCTATGGCGCTATTCGCGATGTGGATTTACTGCAAGACTATGATATTGGCATTCATGCCCTAGGCGCTATTCCCGTAAGTGCCGACTCGCGTGAAGTGGGCGACTTAGACATAGCGGTTAATTTCGCAGGCGTGACTTTCCTACCTGAGGACCATTTATATGCAGACAACACTGGCATTGTAGTGTCAGGCGAACCCTTAGATTTAGAGTAAACCTTACCGTATAAACAGTTGGTGAGAAGCACAAAACGCGTCTTTCACCAACGGCTATCATACTAGACAAGCAAAACGAGAAGCGACGGCGTGTTTACTTTGCAAATACCGCATTCAAGTGCGCCGCAATTCTAACGCCAGCTTGCTGCAAACGCAGCGTCATGACCGGTGTATGATCATACAAATACTGCCACGATAAGACTTCCCCGTCGGGATAAATGGTATCCCTGATTTCGACGCTTTCTTGAATATACACGAGTGGATCTGTCGTTTGCCAAGCCGCCGCTTTTTCAGCGGAAATTTTGGGCGCTAAGAACTTATACCATTCAGTATATGACAGCTGCTTGCGATCAATTAAGCCCGAGTCCCATACACGATGTAAATTAGAATCTTCCCAAAAAAACTCAACTTTCACATCGTTAGCGCCGCGATCGTTACCGTTACCTGCGTGTAGGGGCTGATGCAAATCGCCAATAATATGCACAATCATCTTCAGCGCTAGCTGTTTGTCGGCCCGCGATGACTGCGGATCTTGTAGCGTTTTGGTGTACATTTCAATAGCGGTAAGGGAATCGCCTTCTTCTGGGGCACCTACCTCAACGTATGTTTTGCCCGGCGGCACGGTAACGTAATGGAAGGGGCCAGCTACTTTTTGCCAAAAGTGGGCAGGGTTGGAGCGGTTTTCATCCGCGTAGGTGCTTATTTCAGCTAAACCTTCGTTGTCTAGAATAGATTGTATGGCTGAGCGTGCGCTTATGCTTAAATATAGTTCGGCAATTTGACCGGTAACACGATGCCCTGTTTGACCCCACGCGTTCGCTACCTGTGAATACGCAGATGCGGCTAACATGCCTGCCAATATGAGCGATTTTGCTAATTTCATATGATAGTTCTCTTTTTATATCTCTTTAGGGAATCGATAACCCCAAGGCTTTACTAAGGTTTGGGGTATGTCTAGGTGATTGCTTAAAAACGGCATTTCACGCGGCAACAGTATAAGCTGCCCGCTCTTTTATGACCACGTCGGCGCCTGTTATCGCTAATATTATTGCTTTACCCATCTATTTCTCCTAAGGTATTTAATAATTTCTGGTGAATAGCGCCGAATCCGCCGTTGCTCATGACCAAGATGTGAGTGCCCGCTTGTGCCGATTTAACAACCGCATCTACAATGGATTGTACTGTTTTGTGCGGTATTACCAACGTCTTACTGTTGTTAATAACATCGTTGAGCGACCACGTTAAATGCGCAGGCTCGAGCAGGTGCACTGAATCTGCCTCTTCCCACGCCGTTGACAATGCATCCTTATGCACGCCTGTACGCATGGTATTAGAGCGAAGTTCAAGTATGGCGACAATCTTCTGCTTACCTACGCTGGCGCGTAAACCCTGCAGGGTCGTTTTAATTGCCGTGGGGTGGTGAGCGAAGTCGTCGTAAACAGTAATGCCATTTACCACGCCTTTTACTTCCATGCGGCGTTTTACATTTTTGAACGTCGCCATAGCTGCGACCGCATCTTTTATATCCACGCCCGCATGATGCGCCGCGGCAATCGCCGTTACCGCATTATTCATATTGTGCTCGCCAATGAGCGGCCAGTTTACTATTGTGCTTACCCTTCCTTGAATATCACTGGTGTGGGTGAGTAAAAACTCACTGCAGTTGGGGCTTATTTTAGTGGCCTTATAGCGCGACTCACTAGCGTTTCCTACCAAGCTTTGTTCGCTCCAGCAGCCCATTTCTAACATCGACTGAACATTAGGCTCGTCAGCGGGTGATATTATACGACCATTTCCAGGTACGGTTCTAACGAGATGGTGAAACTGCTTTTTGATGGCGTTTAAGTCTTCAAAAATATCAGCGTGATCAAATTCAAGATTGTTGATCACAAGCGTCCGGGGTCGATAGTGAATAAACTTTGAGCGTTTATCAAAAAAAGCACTGTCGTATTCGTCTGCTTCTATCACAAAAAAGGGAGACTGGCCTACGCGTGCCGATATGCCAAAATTTTCGGGTACGCCGCCTATTAAAAATCCGGGCGCTAAGCCAGCCGACTCCATAATCCAGGCCAACATGCTGCTAGTTGAGGTTTTGCCATGGGTGCCTGAAATCGCTAGCACCCACCGATCTTTTAGTAAATTTTCTAGTAGCCACTGAGGCCCGCTAGTATACGCCAAGCCTTTATTCAAGACATATTCTACTGCGGGGTTTGCACGTCCTAATGCATTGCCAATGATGACCATGTCGGGTGTAGGCGTAAACTGACTGTCATCGTAGCCTTGGAATAGGGTGATATCAAGCTGCTCTAACTGGGTGCTCATGGGGGGATAAACATTATGATCAGAGCCGGTGACGGTATGGCCCACGCTTTTAGCAATGGCAGCGATACCGCCCATAAATGTGCCACAAATTCCTAGTATATGTACGTGCATGTTTTATATTGTTTAATGAATAATTCACTAAGTGTAGCAGATGAGTTGAGCAAGCCGAAATAACTGTTTTTAATCGCTTGGTAACCCAGTTACACTATAGAAGCATGAGACTAAAGTGTTTGACTTTTTTTCATTGGTTTAGTCCATTTTGTGGTCAAGTTATGCCATAATTTATTTGATTAACAATTCAACACCCCATTTTACATAGGAAACGTTTACTAATGAAACGACTCAATTCGCAATTACAGCATGACGGTGCGCCGCTGGAATTAGTATTACTTATTCGCACGCTGCTAGCTGCCTGTAAAGAAATTTCTTTTCGAGTGAGTCAGGGCGCGCTTGCGGGTGTGTTAGGGTCAACCTTAAGCGAAAACGTGCAGGGTGAAACACAAAAGAAACTAGACGTTATTTCTAACCAGATATTAAAAGACATATTGTCAGAGTCGGGTTACGTAAAGGCTATTTCTTCTGAAGAAGAAGAAAGCGTGGTGCCCTGTTCACCTAACGGTAACTACTTAGTTAGCTTTGACCCTCTAGATGGCTCGTCAAACACTGAAATTAATAGTCTTATTGGCACTATATTTTCAATCGCGCATGCCCCGCAGTGGATGGAAGCCGACGACCCTTCGGCATTCTTGCAGCCGGGAACGCAAATGGTTGCAGCGGGTTATGTGCTATATGGCCCCTCTACTATGTTAGCCATGACAACCGGTCGCGGTACGCATTTATATACCCTAGATAAAACTCACGGCGGCTTTCTACTCACGCATCCTAATGTGAAAATACCTGTGCAAACCAGTGAATTTTCTATCAACACGTCTAACCAACGCCATTGGCAAGAGCCCATTCAAAGCTACGTAAGTGAATTATTAGCCGGTAGCGAAGGGCCGCGTGAAAAAGATTACAATATGCGCTGGGTTGCTGCCATGGTAGGCGACGTTCATCGGGTGCTTTGCCGCGGCGGTATTTTCATGTACCCTTTTGATAAGCGCAATCCACAAATGCCAGGTAAATTACGTTTATTGTACGAAGCAAATCCCATGGCGTTTTTGGTAGAGCAAGCCGGCGGTTTAGCCTCTACCGGTAGTGGCCGTATTATGGATGTAATGCCTGAGGAAATTCACCAGCGCGTTCCCGTTATTATTGGGTCTAAAGAAGAAGTTGAGAACTGCGTGGCGCGTTTCAAGTAGCCAAGCAGCAAGGCTGGCTACTCATGGTAGTTGGCTATATACATTATTAATTGAGTATTACACAAAGGAAAAAAAATGAGTTTGAACAACGTACCGGCTGGTGAGAACTTGCCTGATGAAGTATTAGTGATCATCGAAATACCCGCATATTCGGCTCCTATAAAATATGAAGTAGACAAAGACACAGGTGCTTTGTTTGTCGATCGTTTTATGGGTACCTGCATGCAGTATCCACTTAACTATGGCTATGTAAACAACACTTTGTCTGACGACGGTGACGCAGTTGATGTACTCGTCATGACGCCGCATCCTCTTATTGCAGGTTCGGTCATTAAAGTACGTCCTGTAGGCGTATTAAACATGACTGATGAGTCGGGCATAGACGCTAAAATAATTGCGGTGCCGGTAGATAAGCTATCTAAAATTTACTCAGACATCAAAGATATTGACGATGTGCCTGAAATCACTAAAAACCAGATTGAGCATTTCTTCTCGCATTACAAAGATTTGGAAAAAGGCAAGTGGGTCAAAATTGAAGGCTGGGCAGGTATAGATGCCGCCAAAGCTGAACTTGTGTCAAGCGCTGAACGCTACCAAAAAGATGCAAAATAGTAGGCTTAAGCACTTCTATATTAGTTTAAAAAAGCCCGCCTCGCGGGCTTTATTAACTATGCACGCTTAGCACCCTATGCAGGACGCTTTGCCTTAAGCATTGGCGCTAAAAAACCGCCCGTATACGATTTTTTACTCTTCGCTACGCTTTCTGGCGTACCTTGTGCAATAATTTGGCCGCCGCCTGAACCGCCTTCAGGACCTAAGTCTATGACCCAGTCTGCTGTTTTTACAACGTCTAAATTGTGCTCAATAACCACAACCGTGTTGCCATGATCTCTTAGCCTATGCAGTACCTGCAGCAGCTGCTTTATATCGTGAAAATGCAGGCCGGTGGTGGGTTCATCTAAAATATAAAGCGTTTGGCCGGTGTCACGTTTTGATAGCTCTTTGGCTAACTTAACGCGCTGCGCTTCTCCGCCTGAAAGCGTAGTAGCCGATTGACCTAAGCGTATATAAGAAAGCCCTACATCCATCAAGGTACGAAGTTTGCGGGCGATTGAAGGGATCTTTTCAAAAAACGCATGCGCGTCTTCAACCGTCATGTCGAGCACTTCATGGATATTCTTATTCTTAAACCGTATTTCGAGCGTTTCTCGGTTATAACGCTTGCATTTGCAGACGTCGCACGGCACATATACGTCGGGTAAAAAGTGCATCTCAACCTTTATTAAGCCATCTCCTTGGCAGGCTTCACAGCGTCCGCCTTTTACGTTGAAACTAAAGCGGCCGGGCTTGTAGCCACGTGAGCGCGCCTCTTGTGTGCCTGAGAATATTTCACGAATAGGCGTAAATAAACCCGCATAGGTTGCTGGATTTGAACGCGGCGTTCGGCCGATTGGACCCTGATTAATGTCGACCACTTTGTCAAGATGTTCTAAGCCCGTCATTGACTTATACGGCGCGGGCTCATTCACCGTGGCGCGATTAAGTTCGCGCTGGGCAATGCGATAAAAAGTGTCGTTTATTAAAGTTGATTTACCCGAGCCCGAGACGCCGGTGATACAAGTCAGCAAGCCAGTGGGTATTTTAAGATCTACATTACGTAAGTTGTTGCCAGTGGCCCCTTTTAGCTCTAACCAATGTTTGTCTGCGGTGGACGTGCGTACTTTTGGTATTTCTATCCGTTCGATGCCTGCAAGATATTTCCCCGTGAGTGATTCAGGGCACGACATAATGTCTTGCAAGCTGCCTTGTGCGATTATTTCACCGCCGTGTATGCCAGCGCCAGGGCCAATATCTACGATGTAGTCGGCTTCTTTGATGGCGTCTTCATCGTGCTCTACCACTATTACGGTGTTGCCTAAGTCGCGCAGGTGGCGAAGTGTTTTGAGCAAGCGCTCGTTGTCGCGCTGGTGCAAACCAATTGAAGGTTCGTCAAGCACGTACATAACCCCTACAAGTCCAGCTCCTATTTGGCTAGCCAGACGAATACGCTGGGCTTCGCCGCCTGACAAAGTGTCGGCGCTGCGTTCAAGCGACAAGTAATTAAGGCCCACGTTAATTAAGAAATTAAGTCTATCCATAATTTCTTTTAGAATTTTATCAGCAATAGCGGCGCGCTGACCGCTTAGTTTAAGGTCGCGGAAAAAGTTAAATGCTTCTTCAATCGACATGTTAGCGATGGCAGGCAAGTTCGTTTCTTGTATAAATACGTTGCGCGCTTCTAAACGCAAACGCGAGCCTGAGCAGGCAGTGCAGTGCTGGTGGCTCATGTACTTAGCGAGTTCTTCGCGCACGGTGTTTGACTCGGTTTCTTTATATCGGCGCTCCATATTAGGGATTATCCCCTCAAACGGATGCTTGCGCTCCATAATGTCGCCGCGTTCATTTATATATTTAAAGGTGATTGATTCGCCTTTTGAGCCGTTTAGCACAATGTCTCTGGCAGATTTATCTAAATCTTTAAAAGGTATTTTTAAGTCAAAACTGAAATGCTCGGCTACCGACATCAGCATTTGAAAATAGTAATAGCTGCGCTTGTCCCAACCACGAATAGCACCGCCCGACAAACTCAGCTCGCTGTTTGACACAACTCGATGTGAATCGAAAAACTGTTTTGTGCCCAAACCATCGCAGGTTTGACACGCTCCTGCGGGATTGTTAAATGAGAAGATCCGAGGCTCTAGCTCAGAAATACTGTAGCCGCAGTGTGAGCAGGCAAAATTAGCCGAAAACACAATCTCGTCTTGATCCTTGTCATCCATGTAAACCACTTTTACCGTGCCTGCGGATAGCGCTAATGCGGTTTCAAAAGACTCAGTTAAACGCAGTTGTAGATCGTCACGTACTTTGAAACGGTCTACAACGACTTCGATAGTATGTTTTTTGCGCAAATCTAGGTCGGGAGGATCGGATAAATCACATACTTCGCCGTCGATACGGGCGCGAATGAAGCCTTGTGCGCTTAAACTTTCTAGGGTTTTTGTATGTTCACCTTTTCGCTCTTGCACTACCGGTGCAAGTAACATTAACTTGGTGCCTTCTTTAAAGGTCAGCACCTTGTCGACCATTTGACTGATTGTTTGTGCATCTAAAGCCACTTTATGCTCGGGGCAACGCGGTGTGCCAACGCGAGCAAACATCAAGCGTAAATAATCATAAATTTCGGTAATAGTGCCCACGGTTGAACGAGGGTTATGCGAAGTAGACTTTTGTTCTATCGAAATAGCGGGAGATAAACCTTCAATGTGATCGACATCGGGTTTTTCCATCATGGACAAAAACTGCCTAGCATAGGCCGAAAGACTCTCAACATAACGGCGCTGACCTTCTGCATATAAAGTGTCAAACGCTAGAGAAGATTTTCCCGATCCTGATAAGCCTGTAATGACAACGAGTTTATTGCGAGGAAGGGTTATGTCGATATTCTTGAGGTTGTGCGTGCGCGCACCGCGAACTTCTATGTAATCCATGTTTGCTAAAAATACACCTTTCTAAAGTAGTCAAATATTATGTCACAGCTTTCTTAAAAATGATGCTTTTGTTAAACATCCTTCATCTAAACAAAGTGTACACTTTGGTTACAGTAACCACTTTTTATTGATATCTATAAATTGAGTCGCGCTTTGTATGAGTGCGTTGGCGCTAAGGTTTAATACACCGTATACCGAGGTTTTACAGCCATACTTGCGAGTAATGGTGTCTAGTAAAATAGCAAAGTCGCCGTCGCCTGATAACAATATAACTTCGTCAACGTGTGGGGCTTGTTCTAACACATCAATGGTTATGCCAACATCCCAGTCGCCTTTGGCTGAGCCATCGCTACGCTGAATAAACGGCTTGAGTTTTACCTCAAAGCCTATATGTTTCAGCGCACTTTGAAATTTCATTTGTTGGGGATCGCCTCGGTCAATAGCATAGGCATAGGCCGATACAATGTCATTATGTAAACTCAGCTCGTGCATAAAAGCGCGGTAGTTAAATGGCCGGTTAAAGGTGTCGCGGGTGGTGTAGTAAATGTTTTGAACATCGGCAAAAATCGCTATTTTGTGCAATGGATAGGTTCCTCATTGATGTGGGGCTTTGACATACTAACTGTAATTAGTGAACTAAGGGTGCCATGTCTGTGTGCTTTACATTTACTAGCTTGCCAGTATGCGTGCAATACTATTAATATGCACCACAAAGGTCTACCATATATGGTGACACATTGTTACACAATCTTTTGATCACATAGGAAGCTTTTGCGCTAAATGGAAGCAAATTCACTGACTAAATCTGAATGGCAGGCTGGCATAAGTTTAGCCTCGGTCTACGTGTTACGTATGCTTGGTCTGTTCATGGTAATTCCGGTTATTGCAGTAGCCGCGCAAGAATACCCCGACTATTCGCCGCTGTGGGTTGGTTTAGCCATAGGCGGCTACGGACTAACACAGGCTATTTTTCAAATCCCAATGGGCCTGCTCTCGGACAAGTGGGGACGTAAGCCCATTATTTATATTGGGCTCGTTTTATTCGCTATTGGTTCATTAATAGCGGGCTTGGCAGACAGTATGTGGTTACTCACTATTGGCCGAATAATACAGGGTAGTGGTGCTATTGCCGGCGCTATAATGGCCTTGGCTACCGATGTTACGCGTGAATCACAGCGTACTAAGGTAATGGCTTTAATTGGTATTTCAATTGGGTTTTCTTTTTACATTGCTTTGTTACTAGGTCCTGTGATTGCGGCGAGCTTTGGTCTGCAGGGCATTTTTTTGATTACTGCTGTATTTTCTCTGTTGTGTATTCCACTGGTGCGCCTAGGCATCGACAATAAGGCCTATCAGGCGCCGTCGGGCGATGCGCTACCAAAGACAAAGCTGCTGGGTAGTTTATTTAAGCATCCTCATTTATGGCGGCTAAACTGGTCGGTATTAGTGGTGCATTTGCTAATTACCTGCTTTTTTGTGCAGGTGCCAGTTATGTTAATTAGCATAAATGTGCCCTTAAGCGAGCATTGGGCGCTTTATTCTTTGGTACTGTTTGCCTCGGTAATAGGCCTTATAGGCTTGATAAAAATGGCTGGTAAACTGCCCGTTAGTATCAGTTTTAGGGTAGCGCTGTTGTTTATGGCCAGTGCATTTGCTTTGTTACTCATTCTTTCGCCTAGCTGGTCTGGCATCGCGATGGCGGGAATATTGTTCTTTACCGGCTTTAATTTTTTAGAGGCAAAAATGCCGGCAATGGTGTCTTCAATATCCCCCGCTGGCAGCAAAGGCAGTGCCATGGGTATTTATGCGAGCCATCAGTTTTTAGGGGCGTTTTTAGGCGGTGTACTTTCAGGCCTTTTGAACAGCTATTTCTCACCTGAATATACCTTTATTATGTGCTTAGTCGTTATCTTTTTGTTAAGCTTAATAGCCTCAGGCCTAGCTTCTAGCACGCTGCAAGTACAGCGCGTCACACTAAGGCTCGAAAATAGACATAAAGACGCGCAAAGCCTGCAGCTTTTACGCGACAAAATTAACAGCATGGCAGGCGTGCAAGAAGTACTAGCCGACCCTGAAGAAAATGCTATGTATTTGAAAGTAGACGCTAAAATATTTGAAATGGACGTAGCTAACGCGCATATTAAAGCACAGATTTAAAACCAGATTAATAAAGGAAACATCATGGCCTCACGAGGTGTAAACAAAGTCATCATTGTAGGTAACTTAGGTAACGATCCTGAAATACGCTACATGCCAAACGGAAACGCAGTGGCTAATTTGAGCATTGCCACCAGTGAAAGCTGGAAAGATCAGCAAGGCGCGCAGCAAGAACGCACAGAATGGCACAAAGTAACCATGTACCGCCGTTTAGCTGAAGTTGCCGGTGAATATTTAAAGAAGGGTTCACAAATATTCGTTGAAGGAAAACTACAAACCCGCAAATGGCAAGACCAGCAGGGTAACGACCGTTATACAACTGAAATCATTGCTGACAACATGCAAATGATGGGTGGCGGCGGCGGCGGTGGCGGTGGGGGTAACCAAGGCGGCGGTCAAAACGCACAAGGCGGCGGCTACCAGCAGCGTCCGGCGCAGCAAAGCAGTGGCGGTCAAGACAGCTACGATCAAAGTAATGATCAGCAAAACTCGGGCGGCGGTCAAGGTGGATATAAGCAAAACCCACAAAAGCCCCAGCAAGCGCCCCAGCAGGCACCTAAAATGTCTGAGCCAGATATAGATTTTGATGACGATATCCCGTTTTAATTTGAAAGAAACTTAGATTAGTAGGGTAAGATTATTTAAAACCCCTTTGTTCTTTATTTTTACTAGCCTACAGCTAGGATTGATAAAAAAAAGGGGTTTTTTTGTACATTAAAAGAGGCTTTTAATTGTTGGTTAAAATGTGAAGCGAAGCGGAAACTAACCAACTGTCAAAAGTCCTGCTTGAGTGGCTTGTATGGATAATAACTTAACACCGCTACACGTTATTGTTTTGGAAAATCATCACTCTTGGCGAAAAGAGTATAACCTTCAACCATTGCACGTACGCATTTCCCGGGCGTTGGGCCACCATTCCAAATTCCTATACATGGGACTTCAATTAATTCTGGGTTTTTTATCTTAACCCATTCTCTCGCCTGCCAAAAAACCTCCAAGTCATTAGAGCTTGTTTCTACTGAAATAATTTTCGAACCAGAGAATTTAATTTTGAAGGTATCTGTAACATTGAAATCAATACCTAAAGCAAGCATAAGATCATCTTGAACTTTTATAGAGCAACTTATAATCTCTAACTTCTTTGCTAAACATGGCTGACGTTTTATAATTTTGTAATTACCGCCTTCTGCCCACCCTTGATAAAATAGGACATAGGGAATCGAACCTTGTGCAAATGTTAACTCGGCTTCTAGTCGATCTTTTTCAAATGAATAAAAGGCATCAATCAGACTTTCAGATTTTTGCAATTCATTATGACGTATAGATTCATCTTCTGCGTTTGCAAGTTCGCACGTGAATAATAAAAAAATGGCAAAATAAAAGTAACAAACAGAGCGCATATTAGTAGTCCTCTTTTTAATTGAATTCCAAAACTTTAAAGAGTGCCCCGCTTATCGGTGGAGTGACTCTGAAATATAACGCCTATAATAACGTGAAAAGAAGAGCGAGCGCGAGTTTTTTTCACAGAAAGCAAAGCGAACGATGTTTATTGTTTTGTTAGGTTTCATAGTTTAATCAATATTAGGGGGAAGTAATAAAATCTTCACGAACATACCAATTACCAAACATATTGGAAGAACAAGTTTTGTAATGTGTATTCCCAACAACATTTTCCTTACCCCCAATTTTATCGATTTCATTACTGGTAATTCAACCACAACAAGCTTCCCTTTGAATTTAGCCGCACTAAGCTCTAATACAACGGCTTCAAGCGCGCTCAGTTTTAGCAATGTCACACGCCTAAACGGGCGCAGGGATGCAGCCACACGCACCACGCAAACTATTTCGTTTAATGGCGTAAACCGACAATACTTCAGATTTTCCAGCACCGGTTTTTGTGAAACAAGCGTTAATGTCGTGAGCAGAACCTTGTCGGTTTATGCGATACTCAAAATCATTTTGTAAAAATGTGTAGTGCTATGCTCTGTCAACATTAATGCGTCTTTACTGCTTGCTAGCGAAGTCATCTCGTATACCTTCAAAATTCCTTTGTCTTCGGTATTTACTTAAGCCCAACGCTATGGAAATGAAAAGACTTAGGTTACAATAGTACCGTTTATTCACATTATAATAATAAAGGCACCCCATGTTCAAAAAGCTTCGAGGCATGTTCTCAAACGACTTGGCTATCGACCTCGGTACCGCAAACACCCTTATTTATATTAAAGACAAAGGAATAGTGCTTAACGAGCCTTCGGTTGTCGCCATTCGACAAGAGCGCCATGCTGGGCCTAAAAGTCTCGCGGCTGTTGGACATGAAGCAAAACAGATGCTGGGCCGAACCCCGGGTAATATAAAAGCCATTCGGCCCTTGAAAGACGGTGTAATTGCCGACTTCTATGTGACTGAAAAAATGCTTCAACATTTTATTAGACAAGTCCACGATAACAACTTTTTGCGCCCCTCACCTCGCGTGCTGGTGTGCGTGCCGTGTGGATCTACCCAAGTTGAGCGTCGTGCTATTCGTGAATCAGCCCTAGGTGCAGGCGCACGTGAAGTATTCCTCATAGACGAGCCCATGGCTGCCGCGATAGGGGCTGGTCTGCCGGTTTCTGAAGCGACTGGTTCCATGGTGGTTGATATTGGCGGCGGTACCACCGAAGTGGCGATCATTTCTTTAAACGGCGTGGTATATTCGTCTTCAGTGCGTATTGGCGGTGACAAATTCGACGAAGCCATCATTAATTATATTCGTCGTAACTTTGGTTCATTAATTGGTGAAGCCACCGCAGAGCGTATAAAACATGAAATTGGCACGGCCTATCCAGGGGAAGATGTAAAAGAAATTGAAGTGCGGGGACGTAATCTAGCCGAAGGAGTACCGCGTGGTTTCACCCTTAACAGCAATGAAATTTTGGAAGCCCTGCAAGAACCACTTTCCGGTATAGTTAGCGCGGTTATGGTGGCGTTGGAGCAGTCTCCGCCCGAACTCGCGTCAGATATTTCTGAACGCGGCATGGTTCTCACTGGCGGTGGCGCTTTGTTAAAAGACATTGACCGTTTGCTAATGGAAGAAACTGGCATTCCGGTGGTTATTGCAGACGATCCGCTCACCTGTGTAGCGCGCGGCGGCGGTAAAGCCTTCGATATGATCGACATGCACGGCGGCGACTTGTTTAGCTACGAGTAGGCCACGCCTATATGAATGAAGTATTCGCCCGCGGCCCTTCCTTACTAACACGCTTATGTATAGTGCTCATGCTAAGCGTTGGGGCTATGGTGATCGACACCAAAGTGGATAATTTGTCAACTCTGCGCACCTACCTTACTTCTTTGGTGAGTCCGCTGCAGTACATTGCCGATTTACCCGGAGGGCTCCTTGATTGGAGCGCCTCTCGCTTTAATTCTCGTCAAAAAATGCTTGAAGAGAACTCACGTCTGACTAATCAGATTACTCTCATGAATGAAAAACTTCAGCGTTTTGTTGTGCTTGAAGACGAGAATAATAACTTGCGAGAGTTACTCGATGCCCCCGTGCGCGAAGGTATGTATAGGATGATTGCGGAGTTAATGGCGGTAGACAATAATCCGTATAGCCATCAAATAGTGATTAACAAAGGTGCTATTCACGGTGTTTACGAGGGCCAGCCGGTGCTAGATGACACGGGTGTTGTGGGGCAGATTGTTGAAGTTGGTACCACCAACTCGCGGGTGTTACTCATATCTGATATAACGCACGCTATTCCGGTGCGCATAAGTCGTAATAATATTCGCATGATTGCCAGCGGCAGTGGCAGCTTAAACGAGCTAAGCCTCAACCACGTTGTCCACAGCGGTGATATCCAAGAGGGCGATTTATTAATATCGTCAGGTTTAGGCAACATTTTCCCTGCCGGTTACCCGGTGGCCACCATTATTAATATTGTGCGAGACGAGAGTTTACCTTTTGCCAGTATTACGGCAAAGCCTTCAGCTCAATTAGACCGTATTAAATATTTATTGCTACTATGGCCTCCCGACATAGCGCCGGTAGACGCATTAAGTCCTAGCGACGAATTAACGCGAGAGGGCTCTTAAATGCGCGCCAATAAATCCTTTATTTTTATCAGCATTATAATGGGTGTTATCCTGCAGATTATTCCGATGCCGCCGCCAATGGATTTATACCGTCCTGACTGGCTTTTGCTTATTCTATTGTATTGGGCAATGGCGCTGCCAAATAGGGTAAATGTAGGAGTTGCCGGTATTGCAGGGCTTATTCTTGATATTTTATATGGCACGGCTTTAGGCGTTCACAGCTTTGCTTTAGCGGTTCCGGTTTATCTAATGTCGGCTAATTATCAGCGTTTACGTAATTACTCTATGCCTCAGCAAGCAGTAATGGTGCTTGTACTGTCGGCGTTATATCACCTGATTGTGTACTGGTTGGTGTATTTAATCACCGGTATTGAATTTAGCTGGGTGTTTATGTGGCCATGTTTGGCGTCTATGATCCTCTGGCCATGGCTTTTCTGGCTGTTACGAAAATTTCGACGCAACCTTCGGGTTACCTAAATGTATTGTTTGCCGGTTGTGTTAGCATCAGCATCTCCTAGGCGTAGAGAGCTGGTGGCTTATATTGCGCCTGAGTTGAGTTTTGACAGCGCCGACATAGACGAAACGCCGTCTCCCCATGAAAGTCCGCACGATCTAGTTCTGCGCCTTGCGCTGAGCAAGGCCCAGAGCGTGGCAAAGCGTCATCCTAGGTCTTTAGTGATTGGCTCAGATACGGTGATTAGCGTCGGCGATACTATTTTAGGAAAGCCTTACGACCTTACCGATTTTAGGCGCATGATGACATTGTTAAGTAATACCCAGCATCAAGTTTATACTGGCGTAGCTGTCATTAATACCGTTAGCATGCGTACGTTAAATAAGGTGCTCATCACCCATGTGAACATGGGTGAAATATCTAGTCAAAGCGCACTTAGCTATTGGCAAACAGGCGAGCCACATGATAAAGCCGGTGGCTATGCTATCCAAGGCATTGGTGGCAAATATGTGAAATCTATAAGCGGCAGTATTAGCGCGGTTATCGGTATTCCTATTTATGAAACCAAAGAACTTTTAACACAAGTCAGCGAGTAAATCTCATGAGCGCAGAACTACTAATTAATGTTACCCCTTCCGAGTCGCGCGTTGCGTTAATTGAAAATTCAATTCTGCAAGAAATTCACATAGAAAGACATACGAAAAAAGGCTTAGTTGGCAACATCTATAAAGCCAAAGTAATCAGAGTGTTGCCGGGCATGCAGGCAGCCTTTGTCGATATAGGCTTAGACAAAGCGGCTTTCTTACACGCCTCCGACATTGCGGTATACGATGAACTTGCCGAAGAGGTGAACGCTTCCCAATTTGATAGAAAAGATATTCGTATGCTGGTGCGCGAGGGACAAATCATTGTTGTGCAAGTGGTGAAAGACCCAATCGGTACAAAAGGCGCAAGACTCACCACCGATATTACCATACCGTCACGATATTTAGTGTTCATGCCGTCGGTGACGCACGTGGGCATTTCCCAAAAAATCGAGGACAGCGCAGAAAGAGAGCGATTAAGCGCTATAGTGTCAGGCTTGTGTGACGAAAACGGCGGTTTTATATTGCGCACCGCAGCAGAGGGCGCAGAGGCACAAGAGCTAATTCAAGATGCAAGCTTTTTACGCGCCTTATGGGAAAAAATTCAGTCGCGCAAGCCCGGCACTAAAATTCATATGCTATATGAGGATTTGCCCGTAGCGCGGCGTGTACTGCGTGACTTCGTCGGGTCAAAAATTGATCGGGTAAGGGTAGACTCAAAACTGACTTACACTGAGCTTAGAACATTTACCAAAGAATATGTGCCAGAGGTGTTCGACAAGCTTGAATACTATCAAGGTGACCTGCCAATATTTGATTTGTACGATGTTGAAAACGAGCTTCAGCGTGCCTTAGGCCGGCGGGTAGACTTAAAATCGGGCGGCTACTTAATTATAGACCAAACCGAAGCAATGACCACCATCGACATAAATACAGGGGCTTTTGTAGGGCATCGTAACTTAGAAGAAACTATTTTCAACACCAATATAGAGGCGACGTCGGTGATTGCGCGTCAGCTTCGATTGCGTAATTTAGGCGGCATGATCCTCATCGATTTTATCGATATGATGGAACCAGATCACAAAAAGCGAGTCTTACATTCATTAGAAATTAGCATAGCAAAAGACAGAGCTAAATCGAATATCTACGGCTTCACGGCGCTTGGACTGATTGAAATGACGCGCAAGCGCACGCGTGAGTCTCTTGAACATTTACTATGCGGTGAATGCCCCGCTTGCAAAGGGCGCGGCAGTATAAAAACCATAGAGACTATTTGTTTTGAAATTACGCGTGAAATAGTCAGGGTGAATAAGGCTTACAGCGCTGACAAATTTGTGATTTATGCGTCTGCAATTGTGGCAGAAGCTTTGCTTGGAGAAGAGTCAGATATTTTGGCCGAACTGGAGGCATTTGTTGGGAAACAAATTAAGGTACTTAACGAGCCGCTTTACCATCAAGACAAGTTTGACGTTGTAATGATGTAATGATAACAAAAGCCAGTTGGGGCAGTAAACTAGGCGCTGGCGCGACCTTCATGCTAAAAAAGCTATGGACCTTATTTGCCATTGCTCTGGTGCTACTTGCCTTAATTATGAGCTTGCTGCGCTATTCGCTGCCTTTTTTAAACGATAATAAAGAATACCTTGAAAACTACATTAGCCGTGAATATTCAATAGAGCTAGCCATAGGCGAGTTATTTGCTAGTTGGCAAAACGACGGTCCAGCCATCGTTTTGCGCAATGTCAGCATTAAAAATGGTGACCAATCCCCTTTGGTCCTGAATATCGAAGAAGTGTTTTTAAAAGTCGATTTTTGGGCGTCTATTGTGTCTGGTAAAGTGCAAAGCAATAAGGTTTCACTCAACGAACTAGCCTTAGATATTGATCTCACTCGCATGAAGACGGCTAATTCAGACTTTCCTATTATAGCGGCACTTGAGAACATTTTTCTTGAGCAGTTAAGTAGCTTTGAAGTATCAAATAGCCGCTTAAGCCTCATAAGCCAAGAAAATAATCAAGTCATTGATATTACAAAATTGTCTTGGCTTAACCAAGACAATCGGCATCAAGGCGTGGGCGAATTTACTTTGCAGGATTTTTCTAGCAACAGTGCACGTTTCATACTCGATTTATATGGCAATGTAGATAGCTACAGCGGCACACTATTTGCCAAGGCTCAAGATATAAACTTATCTTCATGGATAAACGAATTTACGGGCTTAGAAGGTAAGCTGGTCTCGAGTAAAGGCAATTTGGAAGTGTGGGCTAACATCAAAAATGGCGAATTACAAAGAATTGACGGACAGATATTACCCACCACCTTTGAATGGGTCACTAAAGAATCGACTTTAAGCAACAGCATTAACGCGCGTTTTGCTGGAATAAAAGATGAAGAAAAATGGGATTTTTCCATCGCTGACTTGCATATTCAAACTCAAGGCAATGATTTTAAAAGCGACATACATGGCCACTTTTCACCGCAGCAAGGCGCGGTTTTTCGCTTAGAACAAGCGCTGTCTTTGAAACCTTTACTGCCGCTGACGAGTCTGTTTTCTAGCGCTTTAGGCGAGACACTTGTAAAGGCCGATGCCGACGCTACTCTGTTTGAGCTGAGTGCTTTAGTTGATCAAAGTGGCTTGAGTTTACAAGCCGAGATTCAAGATATGCACTGGCAAGAGTATAATAAGCTACCGGGCTTTAACAATTTACAGGCCTCTATTTTTTGGCAAGGTAAAAGCGGAAAAGTAGCGCTTAGTAGCCAGGATTCCTTGCTTGCTTCACAGTATTATTTTTCGCGGTCGGTGCCCGTAAAAGCACTTAAGCTACCTTTGCTTATCAATCTAGTCAAAGACCAAGGCGCTATAAGCTTAGCCATAAAAGACGGTACAGCGCTAGTTGATGGATTAGCACTGCTGGTTAACACGCAGTACGCATCTGCCAATAAATTTTTATCGCTGGCGATTGACGTAGAGCCTTTTGCGCTTGCTAAAATACCAGGTTTGCTGCCTAAGCACTTAATGGGCGATGGAACGCGCCGTTTTTTGCAAAATGCCTTTGTGGGCAAGGGTAAGGCAAACGATGCCGACATAATTTGGCATGGAGCCTTATCCAACTTTCCATTTACTGATAATTCCGGCGTATTTCAAAGTTCGGTGGCAATAGAGCAAGCCGACTTTTCTTTTTCCAAGGGTTGGCCTGCACTGACTAAGCTAGACATTGATTTACTGTTTGAAAATAAAAGCCTAAACATGAAAGGTCAAAGGGGATTATTAGACAAAGTCGCCTTAACGAACTTGCAGGCCAATATTGATGCGCTAGATGCCAATGCGCTGCTCACGATTATTGCTGACGGAGCGGCCAGCAGCGCCGATATTACCAGTCTTATGTTGCAAAGCTCCCTTGCCGCGAGCTTAGGTCAACTGCTACACAAAGATGTGTTAGTTGATGGCGACCTAAGCACACAGTTAGCCTTGTATATCCCCTTAAACGATGGGACTAAAACCCGCGTGAAGGGAGAGGTGTATTTAGACAACAATAAGGTTTCTATTCCCGCCATCAATCTTGCTTTTAATAATACCAAAGGCCTGTTAAGTTTTGATAACGAAACCATCCGTATTGACGCCATGAAGGCAACATTGTTTGATCAAGCTGTTAGCATTGATATTAGCGGAAAACAATCAAAAGACAAATATTCTCTCAGCGCTGATATGACTGGTAACTGGCAGGCGTCGCTGCTGGCTCAAAACATAAATGCAGAGCTTGCCGCCTTATTCGATGGGCGTAGCGATTGGCAATTCAATCTTGGTCTTGATCTTATGGCAAAGAATTTCACTTATGACGCTAAGCTTACCAGCAGCTTAGTTGGCATTGAAGCAAAGTTACCTAAGCCCTTTGCTAAAACAGCGCAACGGAATTTACCCTTAATACTTAACGCAAGTGGAGATCGTATAGCGTCGAGCATTACCCTTAGCCTGGGCGATATTGCTTATTTTGACGGGGCACTTGCACATCAAGAAAAGCAGTTTAACCGTGCACATTTATCCTTAGGATCAGTACCCGAAGGTAATCGTGGCCTTGGCTTTAGTATTACTGCCAATCTAGATCGCATAATTGCGCAGGATTGGTATCCCTTCATAAACACATTAACGAGTGGTGTTGACCCTCAAAAAATAAATTTACTAGGGGTCCCTGAGCGTATTTTCATTAATACAGCCAAATTAATTGTTGCAGGAGAGATACTAAGCAACGCGAATATAAATATAAGACGCCTTACAGACCAATGGTCTTTCGATGTGGATGCCAACGAGCTTAAGGCTAACGTTAGCTTATTCGATGATCGTGATGACAAAGGTCTTGTGGTTGATGCCGAATATGTTCGCATTGCAAAAGCGAGCATAAAAAATGAAGAAATTGAAGTAGAAGGTTTGGATGAACAAGACACAGTGATTGATCAGTTCAAGCTTGAGCCACAGTCTTTGCCCCGTATAAATTTTACTTGCAAAGCCTGCGATATCAAGGGCATAAATTTTGGCGAAATAGCTTTTTCAGCGGCCCCTAACAGCAAAGGGTTGAAAATAAGCTCACTTAAGTTTAACAATGAATTTGGCTCTGTAAACACGTCGGGTCAGTGGTACAAACGCAATCAAGATCATTACACCTTTATCGCAGGCGATGTCACGAGTAAGGACTTCGGCGCATTTGTAAGTAAGCTTGGATTTGATGCCGGTATTAAAGACTCCTCTGCGAATATGTCATTTGCATTGACGTGGAAAGATTCACCGATGGATATTGCCTTTGCCAATCTTGATGGTCAACTTGACTGGTCCTTGAGCGATGGCTCACTGACCGAGTTGAGTGATCAAGGCTCGCGCATTTTTACCTTGTTGAGCTTAAACTCCTTAGTCAGGAAACTGTCCTTAGATTTTCGAGATGTCTTTGCCAGAGGTTTTTTTTACGACAACATGAAAGGCTCCATTCAAATTGCCCAAGGCATAGCAGACACGCGTGACACCTTCATAGACGGCGCAGCAGGCGAAATTGAAATATATGGCAACACTAATTTAACCACCCAAGTACTCAACTACAATGTTAGTTTCGCGCCTAATGTAACGGGGAATCTGCCGGTGCTGGTTTATTTTTTTACGGTTAGTCCACCTACAGCGCTAGCCGCGTTAGCACTTGACCAAGTGCTGACATCTGCCAAAGTTATTTCTAATATTAATTATTCAATAACGGGCACAATTTCTCAACCGATATTGGTTGAAACGGGCAGACAAAGCACTGAGGTTGAATTACCGGCCAAAATAGAGGCTATTCCTAGTGGCAACTTGCCTCCTTTTGCACCGCCTACCAACGAAGGTCTGACCGACTTACAAGAGCAAGGCGGCTGAACAAGGGGGGTGTTGACTACTCAATACTTTTACACCCACTTGCTATGTCTATTAAAGCACTGCGGTATCGAAATGGCGTGTTTTGTAGTAGCATCTGCATTATCGCTATAAGAACGTAATGAAACATGCAATGAAGCGCTCGCAAAACCCTATGGGGCTCCATCATAAAGAGAGATACGCTATTGAATCCTAATGTTGTCGATAATTTATTAAGCCAATCTGGGCTTGACCAACAAAACCTCACGCAGTTGTTAGACCTTATTCTAGATTACAAAATTGACTTTGCCGATCTATATTTTCAGTTATCTCAGCATGAAAGCTGGGTGTTAGAAGATGGAATTATAAAAGACGGCAGCTATAATATTGAACGAGGCGTTGGTGTACGCGCTATTACTGGCGAACAAACGGGTTTCGCATATTCAGATGAAATTAGCCTAAAAGCGCTGCAAGAAGCCTGTAAAGCCTCACGTAGCATTGCCAAAAGTGGTCGCAAAGTATCGGTAACGGGGTTCACAAGCTCAAGTAATAAGGCGCTTTATACTAGCAGTAATCCGCTGCTGAAAATGACCGACGCCGACAAAGTTGACATACTTAAAAGGGTGGACAGTTACACTCGCCTTAAAGCACCAGAGGCTAGTCAAGTTAGCGTTAGTTTAACCGGCGTGTACGAAGAGATATTAATCGCCGCTACTGATGGCACATTCGCTACCGACATTCGTCCCCTTATTCGCTTAAATTGCTCAGTGTTGCTAGAAAAAGATGGAAAACGAGAGCGTGGAAGCTCTGGTGCTGGCGGACGCAGAACCTATGATTTTTTTGAACAAACCATTGAATCGGGGCAACTGCGGTATGAGCAAATCGCTGATCAAGCGATACACATGGCGCGCGTTAACCTTAACGCTATTGCAGCACCTGCTGGCGCGATGCCGGTCGTACTAGGCAGTGGTTGGCCTGGCGTGCTGCTGCATGAAGCGGTAGGGCATGGACTAGAGGGTGATTTTAATCGAAAAGGCGCATCTACTTTCAGTGGCCGTATGGGCAAGCAAGTAGCATCACGTGGCGTAACCGTAATTGATGATGGTACTATGGACGACCGCCGTGGTTCACTGTCAATAGACGATGAAGGTACGCCTACTCAGCGTAACGTACTCATTGAAGACGGCATACTGACTGGTTATATGCAAGACAAGCACAATGCTGGCCTAATGGGTGTAAAGCCCACGGGGAATGGGCGTCGAGAATCATATGCGCACCTGCCTATGCCGCGTATGACCAATACCTACATGCTGGGCGGTGAACATTCACCACAGGACATTATTGGGTCAGTGGATAAAGGTATTTACGCGCCTAATTTTGGTGGTGGACAAGTAGATATTACCTCGGGCAAATTCGTGTTTTCAACCTCAGAAGCCTACCTTATTGAAAAGGGTAAAATTACTCACGCTATTAAGGGAGCAACGCTGATTGGTAACGGCCCCGAGTCGATGCAAAAGATTTCTATGATAGGGAACGACTTAGCCTTAGATGCGGGCGTTGGCGTATGTGGTAAGGATGGTCAATCTGTGCCTGTTGGTGTGGGCCAACCTACCCTTAAAGTAGATCAAATGACGGTAGGCGGGACCGCTTAACTGAGTATAACAGCTAAGCGATACTTACGGATGATGACATTATGAGTGACAGGCTTAAAGAGCATGATACTGAAGGTAAGTACTGACCTTCTTATAAGCCTAATTAGGTAAAATAAACATTACTTTGCCTTTTTCAACTCTATCACTTCAGCGTTTTCTTGCTCTAGCAAGCTGTCTGCTGAAGTGCCTTTAAAGATCTTGCTGACTGACTCTTTGTTTTTTGCCAATAATATACCTAACTCTTCTGCGAGTTCCTCGCTAAGTTTTACTCCTTTTGCTTGAATATAGGCGGTAAGATTGTCGGCGACTTCTAGCATTTTATCGTATTGATCGGCTTCTTTTTTGTCGGTGGTGACCAATTTGTCGACTCCCTTATGTTGCACTACATATTGCGTAATGACTGCCATGTTGCACTCCAATGGTTGATGAGTTGTTGAAAAATTTGTGGTCTTAAATTACCTGATGAATGTTTAAATACCGTATCAGGTTTTCTTATTAAGCGTTTGTAAATAATACTCTGAGCTAAAAGCGTTCTGTATAAAGTTGTTCACAGCGCTATTAGCAAAGCATGTTATGCTCACACTGGATTAAAAACCACCCTGCTTGACTAATATAACGTTTTATACTGTATAAATAAACAGTTTATTTAAATTGGCATTGGTCGACGTCAGTAATTTTCAGGCCTAAGGATAAGCAGCATGTTTAATTTTTCAAATGTGAGGGCCATTATCTTTGATTTGGACGATACCTTAGTCAAAACCAGCTTGGATTTTGTCACCTTAAAAGCAGAGATTGGTTGCACTAAAGAAGATGATATTTTGAGCTATATCGCACGCATTGATTGCCCCATAGAGCGTGCTAGTGCAAATCAAATAGTTTTGGACCATGAAATACAAGACGCGCATACCTCTGTCTGGCTGCCGGGCGCGTTAACCTTTGTCAATCAGGCTAGGGCAACGGGCCTGCCTCTAGCGATAGTCACTCGTAACTGCCAGCTAGCGACACAAATTAAAATTGCTAATAACAATATTCCCATCGATATAGTACTCACACGAGATGACGCACCCGCGAAGCCCGACCCTACTGGCCTTCTCAGCATTGCCAAGAACTGGCAAATCGCGCCGCCTGATATTGCCTACATAGGCGACTACATTTATGATATTCAAGCCGCTCACAACGCTAATATGCAGGCTTGGTTATATAAGCAAGAAAGCAATGAACATTTATATGACTACGGTAAGAATCTACGTTATATTGCTGCACAGCAGGATTAACCTAGCTTACAAGCACAAACAACACATTTAAACGTCCGAAAATTGACAGTCGCCGACCTATTTTTGATTGTGCAATAAGTGTGGATTGTATACATTGAGTGGAGAATATTTAAAAAGGTATTATCGTAAAGCGTCAATATACAAACACTTAATATCCTTATGCCCAATGGATGTAGTATTAAAAGGAAGTAGTATTAAAAGGATGTAGTATGAGATTTATTTTAAGGAATGGCGCCGTGTCATGCGTAGTCGGCACATGTTATATATCGCCCTGTGTTGCGCGAGCAGACACAGGCGTCGAATACGAAGTATTTTTGCCACAGTTTGTATTTTTTGGTCTAGGCACTTCCGTCTTAATGATGAGTGTTACCGCTATTCTGGCTTTTATACTAGGGGTATTTGCCAAGCGCTTGCGGTATAGCTTTTTATGTCTAGACAATCTAACTGCACACAAATCTTGCATATCTTTGCGCAGCGCAAAACAGTGTAAGTCTGTTTGCCATAATGCACCTAATAATATAACACCACGGTGTGTGCTAGATTCGCTTATTGAAGACCATAGTCGTTATGAAGTTAGCTTAAGTCATTATTACATCAGCGAAAGCTGGGTTTGTTTGCCCACCAACATTATCGTTGAGCAGCTAAGCTGGCTAGCGGATAAGCCTGTTACTATCAATTTCAGCAATCATATTGACGATGTTAACAACACAAATATTAGCGTCTGCCCAATCTGGTTTAGCAAGGCCATTCATGAACTACTCAGCAATGCTCTCAAGCACAACCATAATAAATCTAATTTAACAGTATTTATCAACACTTTTATAGAAGATAAGGTATTTACTGTCAGTGTGTCTGACAATGGGGCTGGCATATCTGACACAATTACCAATGCACTCTCAAGCGCAGCTAATGCTATTAGTCAATGCCCACAGATAGTTTATGCTCAGCTCTATGGCCCGATTAACTTACTTAGCATGCAATCCCTACTTCGCAAAGTAGGGGGTTCATTAAAGGTTACGAGTGCGCGTCAGTTTTTAACCAAAATTACACTAAAACTACCGATTCTGGATAAACCTACTGCCACTAATATAAGCACCAAAGCAGGCGAGATTGATCAAGATGAAATACTGCAAGCGCCTAACAGTGCCTCATCAATTTCATGCGCCTCAACGCCACTTTCGCAAGCAAAGAAAAACGATGCACCAACAAATTGCAGCAGTGACTCACAAATAAGTCTGCAGGTTGAAGATTGTATTTCGACTTATAATACTTATGCTGCTCCATCAAAAGATGTGGGTGATCTTGCGTCGAGCCGATTTATTAAAAAGTTTAATCGACTTTTGCTAGACCATTATTGCGAGGAGTCTTTTAATAAACCCCAAGCCGCAAACATAATGTTAATGACAGATAAAACACTGACAAGAAGGTTACACCAGCATTATCATTTAGGCTTTGTTGAAACGCTTAGAAAGTTTCGGCTACACAAGGCAACAAACCTGCTGTTAAATGGTGACAGTGTGACGAATGTCGCGCTTGATACTGGCTTCAGCTCGCCTTCTTATTTTGCGCAGTGTTTTAAACTTGAGTTTGGCTTTGCACCATCAATGTTGCTTAAATACATGACGGTGCAAGGGGCTAGTTAGGCTGTGGGCTAAGTTTGATGCCTTACATAGGCTTAATCGTGACCGCTTAGAATTTTTATCTGAGAAATATCGGTGTCGCCCTTGAGGATTTTTAAAACAGCGTCTTGGGTCAGCGTTCTCATGCCGTCAAGTATCGCTTGAGCTTTCATTTCACTGGCTGCAGACTCTTGATAGACCAAGGCCCGTAAATCGTCAGTCATCGCTAACAGCTCGTGAACGCCGGTTCGCCCTCTATATCCGCTATCACCGCAGCTGCCACATCCGGCTG
Organism: Glaciecola punicea ACAM 611; assembly: GCF_000252165.1. Classification (GTDB taxonomy): domain Bacteria; phylum Pseudomonadota; class Gammaproteobacteria; order Enterobacterales; family Alteromonadaceae; genus Glaciecola; species Glaciecola punicea. The sequence continues at coordinate 43,047 of NZ_BAET01000002.1, read as the reverse complement.
CTTTATACAGCATTATCTCATCGGCTAAGCCTAACTCAGCATAGAACTTATCGCCATACTGACGTTTAAGAAAAGACATATCGCTTTGTGAGGCCGGATATTCCTTCTTGCAATCTGGGCAAAGGGTTCTAATAAGACGTTGCGCTAGAATACCCACGCAGGCATCTGAGAAATTAACAGGATCAAGGCCCAAATCCAATAAACGCGCAATGGTTTCTGGCGCCGAATTTGTATGCAGGGTCGACAGCACTAAGTGACCCGTCAGCGAGGCTTCAATCCCTGCATGCGCTGTTTCTTTGTCGCGCATTTCACCAATAAGAATAATGTCAGGGTCGGCACGTAAAAATGCGCGCAGTGCATTGGCGAATGTAAAGCCGATTTTAGGATTTACTTGCACCTGCTGCAGGCCGGCTTGGGTTATTTCTACTGGGTCTTCAGCAGTCCATATCTTCTTATTCGGCGTATTTAAGTAGCCTAATATTGCGTGTAAGGTTGTTGTTTTACCGCAGCCGGTAGGCCCAACCACTAATAATATACCGTGTGGTTTTTTAACCATGTTTTCAAGCATATCAAGATTACGTTTCGACAGGTTCATTTTACCTATAGGCATGGCGCTACCTGCAGCCAAAATACGCATGACGGCGCCTTCTCCAGCAATAGTAGGAATAGTGGCAACGCGCACTTCTACCGCTTGCCCAGACATCTTAAAGGCTAATTTGCCGTCTTGTGGCACCCGTTTTTCGGCAATATTCAAACTTGACATAATTTTAATACGCGCAATAACCGCGCTATGATGCGAAGCCGGTACTTGCGTGAAGTCACGTATCACGCCGTCCACCCGCATTCTGACGCGTGTTGCTGCGCCCTTTTCTGGGTCAATATGAATGTCAGATGCGTTTAGTTTTTTTGCGTCGTGAAGTACTCGACTCACCAGCCTAACAACGGCTGGTGCATCTTCTGCTAAGTCTTCATTGCCGTCGTCGTCATCGCCCGTGATGCCTATTTCGTCGAGTATCTCATCCATTTCACCAGGGCCTGCGCCGCTGCTGTTTTCGCCTAAATATTGTAAAATTTGACTGGGTAGACCTACCGCTATTTCATAACTATCTATCCCTAATGCACTTTCTATTTCCATTAGCAGCGAAGCGTTGTTAGGCTCTGACATAAGCACAATAGGCATATCGCGTACATCGCGCATATCGGCTAATACGGCAACGTAATTACGCTTCAAGTAAGGTAGGTTGAGCTTAGTGTCGGTTTGATATAAGTGATAGTTGTCAGGAAAGTAAGGTATAAACGGTACCTGATAATGCACGCTTATTGCAGTGCCAATCTCTTTCTCAGCAACGTGATGTTCCGATATTAGGCGCTGCACCGACTCTTTCATGGTTGAGTCTTGACTGAGCTCTTCTATAATCTTACGGCTGACTAAGTTTTTATGCACTAAGTAATCAAAAGGCTTGCTAGTGCCGCCAAGTTCATATCGGAACTTATCCCCAAGCTTGTCAGTTATTGCAAGTGCCAAGCTAAGATCGCTGTCACTAAACCCAGCGCTGTTGTCGGTGTTTATTATTTGCATAACACCCATTAACACACCCGCGTTCATTACCGGTATACACAGAATGTTATTGGTTTTAAATTGGCTGCTCTGATCAAACTTTTCGTCAAAGCGTAGTCTGGAATGTATGTTTTCTAGGAGCTCGTCGTTATAGGGATCGTTAATGATGAGGGCTTGCTGCGCTATGGCAACATAGCCGACAATAGACTGCGGACTCATCGATACTTTAATTTCGCGCGTTTCTTCGCCCGTTTTAAAACGGGCTACTAAGTCTTGATGCTGCAGCCGGCGCTGAAATAAGGACATGCGCTTAGCGTTAAAAACTCGCAAAATCAAGGGTTCTATTCGTTGATATGCCGCCATTAAGCTATGTGACTCATTCAACTGAGTGTGCAAGGTTTGAAGCATAGTGGCATGTTGCGTACTGTCGACCATAAACTGAGAAATTTCCTTAATGCTACAAAAGGGTGCTGTTAAGCGCTAAAACAGATTTGATATAGACGTTTATCGGCTAACGCGTGCTTTTTCTTGATGCAGTATTTGCTTTATGTTTAGGATAAGTAGTTAGCATACCTTTATTAATGCGAGATAAAAGCTGACCCTTGTATAGGTTTTATCTGGTTATCGTTAATATTTAAAATTTGAGTTTGCGGGTCCTCAATAATAGAACTAAGTGATTTTTTTCATATTCTCACTTGCCAAAAGTCAATAAGGCTGTATACTTTGCGCCCAATGTTATCGATGCACTAAGTTAAATTGCGTGTCTTTAGCACATTGTAGTGGGTGGTTATCTAGGTCAATCAGCGCTTGTCGCTACTTTAGGTAACTGCTAGTTAGCAATCGAAGTTTTGCATAAAGTACTTGCAAGTTTGTATACACACTACCCATGAACAGGACCTCAATAAGAGGTCATTGGTTTACGCACATCTTTTCTCCCAGTTCTCTTTACCGAGAAGTAAGGGATACGAAAAGATGATTTTTATTGTTCTTTCGATTGGAGCTTAATCGATGCCAAATCAAAGAATTCGTATTCGTTTAAAAGCGTTTGATCACAAGTTGATCGATCAGTCTACAGCGGAAATCGTTGAAACAGCTAAGCGTACAGGCGCCCAGGTTAGTGGACCAATTCCATTACCTACCCGCAAGGAACGTTATACTATTTTGGTTTCTCCGCACGTAAACAAAGACGCGCGCGATCAGTACGAAATCCGCACACATAAACGTTTAGTAGATATCATTGAACCAACTGATAAAACAGTTGATGCTTTGATGAGATTGGATTTAGCCGCGGGCGTTGATGTACAAATCAGCCTAGGCTAATAGAAGAGGGTAATAACAATGTCGATTGGTCTTATCGGTCGTAAAGTAGGTATGACACGCATCTTCACTGAAGATGGCGTCTCTATTCCTGTGACTGTTATCGAAGCGACCCCGAACCGTGTGACTCAGTTACGTACTGAGGACACCGATGGTTATCGTGCACTACAAGTTACCGCTGGTACCAAGAAAGCAAATCGCGTCAACAAAGCTTCAGCAGGTCATTTTGCTAAAGCGGGCGTAGAAGCTGGTCGTGGACTATGGGAATTTCGTCTTGCAGATAACGAGGGTGCTGATATTGAAGTAGGCAGTGAATTAACTGTTGAAATCTTCAACGACACTAAAAAAGTCGATGTAGCAGGCACATCTAAAGGTAAAGGTTTTGCGGGTGTAATTAAACGTTGGAACTTTAGTTCTCAGCGTATGACACACGGTAACTCACTGTCTCACCGTGCACCGGGTTCAATTGGTCAAAACCAATCACCTGGTAAAGTGTTTAAAGGCAAGAAAATGGCCGGTCAGCTTGGTAACAAGCGTATCACCACTCAGTCTTTAGAACTTGTACGCGTAGATCTTGAAAACAACCTTTTGTTAATTAAAGGTGCCGTACCTGGCGCTACTGGCGGCGATGTGATCGTGTTGCCAGCTGGCAAAGCGTAACTGGGAGTGAACTGATGGAATTAACATTGAAAGACGCCAAAGGCGCTCTTGAAGTATCAGACGCCACTTTTGGTCGTGAATTTAACGAAGCCCTAGTTCACCAAGTGGTTGTTGCATTTGGTGCGGGTGCTCGTCAAGGTACTAAAGCACAAAAAACAAGAGCTGAAGTACGTGGTGGTGGTAAAAAGCCATGGCGTCAAAAAGGAACTGGCCGTGCACGTGCTGGTACTATCCGAAGCCCAATTTGGGTTGGTGGTGGTCGCGCATTCGCCGCTAAGCCTCGTGACTTCGAGCAAAAAGTAAACAAAAAGATGTACCGTGGAGCGCTTAAGAGCATTCTATCTGAATTGGTACGTCAAGACCGGTTGATAGTAGTTGAAAAGTTTGGTGTAGATGCGCCAAAAACTAAAGAACTAATAGCCAAACTTAATGAACTAGAACTTAAAGACGTGTTAATTGTAACGAGCGAAGTAGATGAGAACTTGTTCTTAGCCTCACGCAATCTTTACAAGGTAGACGTTCGTGACGTTCAAGGTATCGACCCTGTTAGTTTAATTGCTTTTGAAAAAGTATTAATAACAGCCGACGCAGTTAAGCAACTTGAGGAGGCATTAGCATGAACGAACAACGTTTATTAAAAGTGCTACTAGCACCTCATGTTTCAGAAAAGTCGACTATGGCATCTGAGACTAACAATTCTTTTGTATTTAAAGTGTTACCTGATTCAACGAAAGCTGAAATTAAAGCGGCCGTTGAGAAACTTTTCGAAGTTGAAGTTCAAGGCGTACGCACTTTAAATGTTAAAGGAAAAGTTAAGCGTCACGGTCAGTCGTTCGGTAAACGCAGCGACTGGAAAAAAGCATATGTTGTGCTTAAAGAAGGTCAAGACATCGACTTCGTCGGTGGCGCTGAATAAGGGGATTTGACATGCCATTGTTAAAAGCAAAACCTACTTCCGCTGGTCGTCGTCATGTTGTTCAGGTAATCAATCCTGATCTACATAAAGGAGCGCCTTACGCGCCTTTATTAGAAAAAAACAGCAAGTCTGGTGGACGTAACAATACAGGTCGTATTACAGTACGTCACATTGGTGGTGGTCATAAGCATCACTACCGCGTGATAGACTTTAAACGCAACAAAGACGGCATTCCAGCCAAAATTGAGCGTTTAGAATATGATCCAAACCGTTCTGCAAATATCGCACTAGTGCTTTACGCAGACGGCGAGCGTCGTTATATGCTTTCGCCTAAAGGCGCTAAAGCAGGCGATGCAGTTCAATCTGGTGCTGATGCTCCTATTAAAGCCGGTAATGCTATGCCTATGCGTAACATGCCTGTTGGAACAACAGTACATGCGATCGAAATGAAGCCTGGCAAGGGTGCTCAAATAGCACGTTCTGCTGGTGCATATGCACAAATCTTAGCGCGTGAAGGTTCTTATGTGACCTTACGATTACGCTCAGGTGAAGTGCGTAGAGTCTTGTCTGACTGCCGTGCAACAATCGGTGAAGTGGGTAATTCTGAGCATATGCTTCGTTCACTAGGTAAAGCTGGCGCAACACGCTGGCGCGGAGTTCGCCCAACTGTTCGTGGTGTAGCCATGAACCCAGTTGACCACCCACACGGTGGTGGTGAAGGTCGTACGTCTGGTGGTCGTCATCCAGTAAGCCCTTGGGGTGTTCCTACTAAAGGTAAGAAAACCCGAAGCAATAAGCGTACCGATAAACTTATCGTACGTCGTCGTAACAAGTAAAAGCGAGGATTCACCATGCCACGTTCTCTCAAGAAAGGTCCCTTCATTGACCTGCACTTGCTGAAGAAGGTAGAAGCTGCATTGGAAAAGAAAGACAAGAAACCAATTAAGACTTGGTCTCGTCGTTCCATGATTAGCCCTGATATGATCGGGTTAACCATTGCAGTCCATAACGGTCGCCAGCACGTTCCTGTATTTGTCAGTGACGAAATGGTTGGTCATAAGTTGGGCGAATTTGCTCCAACGCGTACTTATCGCGGCCATGTCGCAGATAAGAAAGCCAAACGATAAGAGGAGTAAGAAATGGAAGCATTAGCTAAACATCGTCATGCTCGCACGTCGGCTCAAAAGGCACGCTTGGTAGCAGATCAAATCCGCGGGTTACACGTCGAGAAAGCGCTTGAAGTGCTTACTTACAGCCCAAAGAAAAGCGCTGGTTTAATCAAGAAGGTTCTTGAGTCTGCCATCGCGAATGCCGAAAACAACGAAGGCGCAGACATTGATGACTTATCAGTGTCTAAAATCTTCGTTGACGAAGGCCCAACTATGAAGCGTATTAAGCCACGGGCGAAAGGCCGTGCTGATCGTATTTTTAAGCGTAGCAGTCACATAACCGTGATTGTAGCGGATAACTAGGAGTAGATAATGGGACAGAAAGTTCATCCTACCGGTATACGCCTGGGTATCAGCAAACCATGGACATCAACCTGGTACGCTAATACAGCAGAGTATGCCGACAATTTATACAGTGACCATCAAGTTCGTCAGTATCTGACTAAAGAACTTAAGAATGCATCACTTTCAAAAATCGTGATCGAGCGCCCAGCGAAAAGCATACGTGTCACTGTACACACTGCCCGCCCTGGTGTAGTAATCGGTAAAAAAGGTGAAGACGTAGAAAAGTTACGTAATCACATCACTAAGCTTGCTGGCGTACCAGCACAAGTGAACATTGCCGAAGTTCGGAAGCCTGAGTTAGATGCACAGCTAGTAGGAGATTCAATCTCTAGCCAGTTAGAGCGTCGTGTTATGTTTCGCCGTGCTATGAAGCGCGCTGTACAAAACGCAATGCGTCTAGGTGCTTTAGGTATCAAGGTTCAAGTCAGTGGTCGTTTAGGTGGTGCTGAAATCGCACGTGCTGAATGGTATCGTGAAGGTCGTGTACCATTGCATACATTCCGTGCAGATATTGATTACGCCACATCTGAAGCGTTAACTACCTATGGAATCATTGGTGTTAAGGTTTGGATCTTCAAAGGTGAAGTGCTAGGTGGTTTACCACTTACACACGAGCAACCAGCTCCATCTGCACCGAAGAAGAAAGGTCGTAATCCTAAGCGAGAGGGTTAATCATGTTACAACCAAAGCGTACGAAATTTCGTAAGATGCATAAAGGTCGTAACCGTGGACTTGCTGTTGCCGGTGGTAAAGTAAGTTTCGGCACCTATGGCCTTAAATCAGTTGGCCGTGGTCGCATGACTGCTCGCCAAATTGAAGCTGCACGTCGTGCCATGACTCGTCATGTTAAGCGTCAAGGTAAAATCTGGATTCGTGTGTTTCCTGATAAGCCCATTACTCAGAAGCCTCTTGAAGTGCGTCAGGGTAAAGGTAAAGGTAACGTTGAATACTGGGTTTGCCAAATTCAGCCAGGTCGTGTTTTATATGAAATGGAAGGTGTACCAGAACAAATTGCTCGTGAAGCGTTTGCTTTGGCCGCGTCTAAATTACCATTTAAAACCACCTTTGTAACTCGGACGGTGATGTAATGAATACGACAGAACTGAGAGCAAAAAGTGTAGAAGAACTAAACACTGAGTTAACTAGCTTGCTACGCGAGCAGTTTAACTTACGTATGCAGAACTCTACCGGTCAGTTAGAACAAACTGCCCAAATCAAAACAGTACGTCGTAGTATTGCACGTGTTAAAACCATATTGACTCAGAAAGCTGGAGAATAAGATGTCTGAACAAAAAATTCGTACAGTCCAAGGTCGTGTGGTAAGTAACAAAATGGATAAAACCATTACTGTTATGGTAGAGAGATTTGTTAAGCACCCAATTTACGGAAAGTTTATCAAGCGCTCTACTAAGTTACATGCACACGACGAAGCTAATGTTTGTAACGAAGGCGATTTAGTATCTGTTACTGAATGCCGTCCTTTGTCAAAGTCTAAGACTTGGATGTTAGTTGACGTTTTAGAAAAAGCCCGCGTATAACGCAGATCTTTTCTAAGCACCACAAAAAGCGCTATTTGTTATGAATAGCGCTTTTTTTATGTCTGCTATACAGACATAAACTAGAGTGCAAAACTAAATGCTAATATTTACCGTGGCACGATTAAAATGTTAACCTCTAACAATGACTACTTTATTCGGATAATGATTAAGCGCTATGGTGTTGTCAGACAAATTTAACCGGCAATTTGAATATTTGAGACTCTCTGTTACTGACGTGTGTAACTTTAGCTGTCAATATTGCCTGCCAGACGGCTATAAGAGATCTCATCAGCAGCGATTTTTGAGTCTAGATGAAATACAGCAGGTGGTTTCGGTTTTTGCCGAGTTAGGCACCAAGAAAGTCAGGATCACCGGCGGTGAGCCCTGCCTACGTTCAGATCTCCCACGTGTTATCGACCTTGTCCGCAAGCAAGACGCAGTAGAGAAAATAGCGCTTACTACGAATGGTTTTAGGCTGGCTAAAATGGCCGCACAGCTTAAAGATGCAGGCCTAAATAGTGTCAACGTGAGTATTGACAGTTTCGACCCTAAGCAGTTCCAACTTATTACCGGCTATAGCGATTTAGCGGGTATACTCAAAGGCGTTGAAATTGCTGCTAATATTGGGCTAGAAATAAAGCTTAATCTGGTGCTAATGAAGCAGTTTAATGCCAGCGTGCTTAAAAACGTGCTGGTATTTATAAAAGACAAGCCCATTACTTTCAGGTTTATTGAACTAATGGAAACAGGCGACAATCCTATTTTCTTTGAGCAACAGCATATGCGCGCCTCAAATATTGAAACTTCGTTACAAGAAAACGGATTCACAAGGGTGTTAACAGACAAGCTATCGGGCCCCGCAAAGGTGTACCAGCACCCTAATTATATCGGCAAGGTTGGCGTAATTTCGCCATATGAAACTGGGTTTTGTGATAGCTGCAACAGGCTTCGTGTATCGGCTATCGGCAAACTGCATTTGTGTTTATTTGGAGAGCAAGGTTACGATTTACGCTGGGGCCTAAACGATGAGAAGCGAGAAAACCTTATTGCTTATTTACAGTCGGTCGTGGCAACAAAGAAAGCGTCACATTTTTTACACGAACGACAAACCGGCGCCACTACGCATTTAGCCATGTTAGGCGGTTAGTGCTTTTTCAAATATGCTCAACGACAACTAATTACACCTTATTTATGACACAAAAATATCCCGTCTCTGCCTATGCGTCGCTTATATACAATATGGCGCGCTATGCCTATACTCTGCTACTATGCTGTTTGCTGCCCATAGGGTTGCTGTTATTCAAGAAAAAATCAAACGCTGACGTAGAGCCGCTTGAAAATCGTTCGTTTTTGGAAAGGTTTGGCAAAGTGGGCCATTTAAGCAAAACCGGCGGTATTCATATTCACTGTGTATCGGTGGGAGAAATTAACGCGGCAAGTGGGCTCATTCATTCTTTATTACAAGAATATCCCGATATACCCATTACGCTGACCACTTCATCTACCACCGGCGGTGTTCACGCCTATAATATGTTCAAGGACAGGGTGTCGCATAATTATTTACCCGTAGACATTCCTTTGTTTATTAATCGATTCTATAAAAAGCTTAAGCCGTGTTTGGTCTTGATAACCGAGGTTGAAGTGTGGCCCAATATGCTGCATGTTTGCACTAAACGAGGCGTGCAGGTGGTACTTATAAACGCCCGCATGACGACTAAATCTTTGCGCCGCTACAGACAATTTTCATGGCTTTTTAGACCTACCTTTCGGCAGTTTAGCTTGATCTGCGCCCAGAGTTCAGAGTCGTTTGAGAACTTTGTGGCCTTTGGAGTTTATAAGAACAAGCTAAAACTGACGCGTAATATGAAGTTTGATTTATTGCCTAATCTAGCCGACGAAGCGTTAGGTAAGCAAATACTCAGCGATTATAAATTAGGCACTAGGCCAATATTGCTAGCGGCGTCTACGCATGATCCTGAAGAGAAAATGCTGCTAAATACTTATAAGCATCTTAAACAGCGCCACCAAGACCTACTCTTAATTATGGTGCCGCGCCACCCCCATCGCTTCGAGGACGTGCATCATCTGATGCGCGCGACGGGATTTAATGTGGCAAGGGTGTCGCAAAGTGGCAAATGTGTGGACAAGTCGAGTTTGGCATTTGTATCAAGTAAGGTCTCAGTACCAGACGCCCCAGAAAAGCAAACAGAAAAGCCAATTGATTGCCTGTTAGTGGACACAATGGGCTGGCTTAAAGCCTGCTACAGCATATGCACAGTGACTTTTGTTGGCGGTAGTTTTGCCCCTAAAGGCGGTCACAACGCTTTAGAAGCGGCGCTCTATGCAAAACCAATCGCAATGGGCCCCAGTACCTTTAACAACCCTTCCATTTGCCAACATCTTGCCCTACAAAATGCGCTCATGGTGACCCACAGTGAGCAGGCCCTAACAGAAGTGTTCCAACATTGGCTATCGCGACCACAAGACGCTACCAAAGACGGTGAACGAGGCTTGCAAGTACTGCTTAAAAACGCCGGCGCCGTTGAATACACCATGAGTATACTGCGGCCCATACTCGACCAGAAAAATTAATGCCCAGTGTCGCCAAGAAAGAATTTCTTTTAATATACTAATTACATAGCGCTAATTTAATTAAGATAGTTTATGAAAGTTACTGTTTTTAGCAGTCAGGATTACGATAGAGATTTCTTCAAACGTTATTGCCCAGACGATATTAGTTTTGATTTTCAGGATGCTAATTTGAATGAGCATACCGCAGTTTTAGCCACCAATACCGCTAGCACGATCTCCTTGGGCGGCAGCCTGCAATAATTGACTTTTTATGGCTGCATATTCATGGCTTGACAAAAGCACGCCCTGTTCTTTTCCGTTTCTCGTAATACAAACTGGCTCGGATTGAGCACTCATCTTATGACCGCAATAGGTCGAAACTTGCTAAAAGTAAGCAAGCTCCTTTTGGAGGCTGGGCTTATAAATTCCCGATGGTGATTTTACTCACCGTCGACTGGAAAACCCCTATCGCGCAATAAGGCTTCCACTTTCGCATCGCGACCTCTGAATTTACGGTAGGCTTCGCTTGGCTCCATTGCGTTTCTAACGGAAAATAAGTACTTAACTAAACGTTCACTTAGTTCTTCGTCGTAGAAACCACCCGGTGACTGCGCAAAGGCTTCAGCAGCGTCGGAGGTGAGTACCTCGGCCCACATGTAGCCATAATAGGCTGAAGCATAGCCTTCGCCTCTGAATATGTGCCCAAAGTGGGGTGAGCGGTGACGCATTACTATTTCTTCTGGCATGCCGAGTGCTTTAAGCTGCTCTGTTTCAAAGCTGTCAGGTTCAATAGTGGCTGGATCGGTAGTGTGATAACGTAAATCCATTATTGCCGAGGCCATATATTCGGTTGTTTTAAAGCCTTCGTTGAAGGTTGATGCCGCTTTTATCTTTTCAACCAAAGAGGCTGGTATAGGCTCACCTGTTTTATAATGCACCAAATAATTGTTAATGACTTCGTCGGTTAAAATCCAGCGCTCTAACAGCTGAGACTGAAACTCGGTGTAGTCGCGAACGCCTGAGTGCGAGCTTGGATACACCACATCTGCTGAAAGGAAATGCAAGGCATGCCCAAATTCGTGGAAGTAAGTCTCGGCATCATCCCACGATATTAGTGTTGGTTCGCCGTCAGCGCCTTTTACGAAGTTAGAGTTATTTGACGATAAAACCGTTTTTTCGCCGTCAAATGTCGTGTACGAACGATATGTGGTTGCCCATGCGCCAGAGCGTTTGCCTTGACGTGCAAAGGGATCTAAATACCATAGACCAATAAACTTGCCACTGGTTTTGTCGGCCACTTCCCACACTTTTACATCTTCATGGAACACCGGTACTTTGCCGTCTTGTACTGGCGTGAATTCGAAATTAAACAAGCGATTAGCCACATAAAACATAGCCTCGCGCAGGTTATCAAGCTGCAGGTACTGTTTTACTTCGTCTGAATCTAGCGCAAACTTGTCTTTTCTAACCTGCTCTGCATAAAAACGATAGTCCCACGGTTGTATAGTAATGTCAGCGCCTTGTGCGTCGGCTATCGCCTGCATGTCGGTAACTTCTTCTTTAACGCGGGCAATGGCCGAAGGCCATACGCGCTGCATTAAATTCATCGCGTTTTCAGGCGTTTTCGCCATGCGATCTTCTAAACGCCACTGCGCATAATTGTCGTAATCGAGTAAGCGTATGCGTTCGTGGCGAAGCTTTAATATTTGCTTGATTAGCGCATTGTTGTCAAATTCATCGGCGTTGTCGCCGCGGCTATAATACGTTTCCCATACCTTTTGGCGCAGTTCACGATTGCTTGAATAGGTTAAAAATGGATCCATAGAAGAACGCGTGTTAGTGATTGCGAACTTACCGGCTTGGCCACGCTGTTGTGCCATAGAGGCTGACGCTTTAACGAAAGAATCAGGTAGTCCTGCTAGCTGGTCTTTGTCTAAAAATAAAACGTAGTTTTCTTCATCTGCCAGTACGTTGTTGCCAAATTGAGTATGTAGTGAAGAAAGCTCTTGATTAATGGCAGCATAACGCTTTTTATCCGCATCATTTAATAGTGCGCCGTCTCTTACAAAACCTTGATAGCCATTGGTAACTATGCGCTGTTCTTCCATGGTGAGCGTGTTTATCTCATCGCTGTCGTGCACTGCTTTTATGCGTTCAAATAGCGCTTTATTTTGTGATATTTCAGAGCGGTAGGTCGACAATAACGGCGCCATTTCTCGTTGAATATCTCTAAATTCGGCGCTTGATTTGTTTGAACTCCAAATGCCATAGTAGGTGAATACGCGGTTAAGGGCACTGCCGGCTCTTTCCATGGCAATGAAGGTATTGGCGAAAGTTGCAGGCTCAGGATTATTCGCTATTGCATTATATTCCGCTAAGGACTCTTTCATTCCTATGGTTAAGGCGTCTTTGAGTGAGCCCAAATCCATTTTATCAAAAGCAGGCACGCCGCCATAAGGGCCTTTGAATTCGGCTAATAAAATGTTGTCGTACTGAGCGCTTTGAGCCGAGGCAGCGCTTTGCTCAATGCTTGAACCTGTACTTGTAGAATTGTTAGACGGTGGCGAACACGCTGATAATGCCAATACGATGCTTGCGGCGAGCAGGCTAGTACTTATTTTTTTCAAAAGTATTTCCTTAAATATGAACGTTTATTTTGATTTATCAAGTAGCACCATTAATGGGCGCACTTTGCTTTTACTATACGATTAATGCTTTAATTATAATGCTGTAATTAGCAATACGACTGACTTAGTTAAACACAATTGTTTTGCTTTCAAATACAATTACTCTGTCTTCAATATGGTAACGAAGGCCGTTAGCTAAGGCGTTTATTTCGCATCGCTTACCTTTTCTGACCATATCATCGCTGCTGTCGCTATGCGATATTCGCATTACTTCTTGCTCAATAATAGGCCCTTCATCTAGTACACTGGTCACGTAATGGCAGGTTGCGCCAATAAGCTTAACGCCCCTGTCGTAGGCCTGTTGATAGGGTTTAGCGCCTACAAATGAAGGTAAAAAGCTATGGTGAATATTAATGATTTTACCGCTAAGGCGCTGGCATACGTCATCCGGGATTATTTGCATAAATCTGGCTAGCACGGTCAAGTCAACTTTGTAGTCGCGAATAAGCGCCTCAATGTGAGCAAAGGCCTCAGTCTTGTTGCTAAAGTCGATATAATGAAAAGGTATTTCATACCAGTCAGCATACTTTTGCATACTTTTGTGGTTACCAATAATACAGGGAATATCGCAGTTTAATTCGCCAGTATGCCATCTGTGTAACACATCATTTAAGCAGTGTTCTTCTTTACTCACCAGCAAGGCTACTTTAGGTTTAGAACGAGAGCTGTTGAGGCTCCATCGCATATCATACTTTTGTGCAAGCTGCGCAAAGGCCTGCTTAAAGTCAGTGTGATTTAGCTTGAGCGAATTCGCGGCTATTTCATGGCGCATAAAAAAACGCGCCAGCTTTACATCGGTATGATGACTGGCTTCAAGAATACTTGCGTTTACCGACGCAAAAAACTGAGAAACCGCTGCCACAAGCCCTACTTGGTCAGGGCAATCTATGACTACTCTATAGGTACTTGCATCCATATTATTTTCTGCACTAGGCAAAACGCATCTCCAAAATCGCTAGGGGTAATTACCGTGTGCTTAGCACCGTGTCGACGGTAGAAGGGCTTGGAAAACCGTCTGCAACCAAGCCATTTTGAGCTTGAAACTGCCTTATACCTTCGCGTGTTGCTGGCCCCATAATACCGTCGGCGCCGCCCACATCATAGCCTAATTCATTAAGCTTGTTTTGAAGCTTAACAATATCACTTATCTTGAAACTGGGTAAATCAGGCAGTGTGGCATGCAAACCTGCACCGCCCGCGATTTGATTGGCTAACTGGCCCACTGCAATGGCGTAAAACTCGCTGTTGTTCCAACGCATAATGGTGCGAAAATTAGCGTAGGTTAAAAATGCAGGCCCTTGATGACCCGCAGGCACCCGTAAGCGTGACTCTATGTCACTGTTAGGCAGTGAACTACCGTCGCCCTTCACAATACCCAGCGCTTTCCATTGAGTAATGGTTTTCACTTCGTTATTAGCTAACTGAAAGTCGAACCCTTGTGGAAGTTTCACCTCACGTCCCCAACGAAGTCCTGGTTGCCAGCCTAACTGCCATAAGAAATTCGCACCTGATGCTAAGGCATCTTTTTCACTTTCCCATAAGTCTATTTTACCGTCGCCGTCGCCGTCTATTGCATAATTCGTGTAGGTGGTAGGCATAAATTGGGTATGTCCCATGGCACCGGCCCAAGAACCTTGCATCTCTTCACGCTTTAAGTCTTGAGAGTCCATCAGCTTTAAGGCTAAAAACAGCTCGTTGGAAAAAAAGCGAGAGCGGCGTTCGTCACAGGCCAAGGTGGCCAAGGAATCAAGCGTTGACATTGTGCCTTTAAAGCCGCCATAGTTAGTTTCAAGGCCCCAAAATGAAATCAAATAATGACCTGGTATACCGTACTGGTCAGTTAATGTTCTTAAGAACTCGCGATGCTCTGCGTATTTTTCACGGCCCTTAGTAATGCGCCACTCGTTTACACGCTTTGAAAAGTAGTTAGGGAAGGTGGATACAAACTCAGGCTGGCTGCGATCTAATTCAATCACCCGTGGAATAAAAGTGAAGCCGTCAAACTCAGCATTTACTCTAGACTGACTGACGCCTGCATTTAGGGCTTCCACTTTTTTGCCTTCAAGGCACTGACCAAAATTGGCCTTGTTTTGAGCTACAAGCGACGCTACGTCTTGGGTTTGAAGGGCGAGTGTGGTAAAAGACACACTGCATAGAACAGCGATAGCGCTCAATAGATTTATGGGTTTCGAAAAACTACATTTGTTTAATAAGGCGTGCAACGATAATGGAGCGCGAGATTTATGCGTCTGCTTCATCGCAGCTTGATCCACGAGTGTAACGCAAGGTAATGTATTCAAGTTAGTTTTCAAAAAGCGCATCCTTGGATAAGGTATTGGTAACAAAGGCTTGGTATACTCTACCGAGAATTACTTCCTTAAACAATCAAATAAAAGTGAATAAGACGATCAAGCTCTTATAACATGCAGCCATAACGAAGAGCTTAATTACCTTATCTTCATAGCGTATCAGTTCATGCGGGTACAGCTTAAAGTATAGCGCAGCAAGCGGTTCTCAATCATGTTGCATACAATGAATAACATCCGGGAACTTTACCGTAATATAACATCCTAAGAATGGCAAATATTGGTAACAAAATGCGAAAAAAAGGTAAACAAGTGAACAAAAAGCGGATTAATTTCACGCCGTTTCAATGGTTAAAACGTCATTTTGGTAAACTTATACTGCTATCTGCTGCAGTTGTAGTGGCCTATCTTGTTTATTTAGACGCGCAAATTAAACCAAGATTTGAAGGCAATAAGTGGCAAGTACCGGCGCAAATATATGCACGCCCGCTTACCATGGATGTTAAACAAGAAATTACCATGCAAGAAGTCGTGGATGAGCTTTCCTTTCTAGGATATCGTAAAAAGTCCACCATTAGTGAGTTAGGCGAATACTCACAAAGCAGCAATAGCCTCGTTATTTATCGCCGTGAATTTAATTATCCCGATACTTTATACCCTGCCCAGAGAATGCAAATAAGCTGGGAAGGCCCCCGTATTTCTCGGATTGAAATACTTGATAACGGCAATGTTTTATCGCGCACGAGTTTAGAGCCTTGGCTGGTATCACGCTTGGTTAGCGGCCTAGACGAAGACCGCATGTTAATGGCTGACGCCGACATCCCTTACCTATTAAAAGCAGGCCTGGTGGTGGTTGAAGATAGAAACTTTTACACGCATCATGGCGTCGCGCCTCTTTCTATTTTACGCGCTCTTATGGCTAACATAAGCGCCGGCAGAACGGTGCAAGGCGGCAGTACTCTTACCCAGCAGCTGGTGAAAAACCTGTTTTTAACCCGCGAACAGTCTTATCTCAGAAAACTTAAAGAGGCCGCCATGGCCTTGGTTATTGACGCACGCTATAGCAAAAATGAAATTCTAAACGCCTATATAAACGAAGTGTTCTTAGGCCAAAATGGCGCCGTAGCGGTGCATGGATTTGGCTTGGGCAGCCACTATTTTTTCAACAAGCCCTTGAACGAGCTGGCGATTGAAGAAATTGCCACGCTGGTAGGTTTGGTTAAAGGTCCGTCGTATTTTGATCCTAAACGGCATATTGAACGCACAACCAAGCGCAGAGACTTAGTGCTGCGGCTTTTACTGGAAGCGAGTGAAATTACGCCCCAAGAATATGAAACGGCGGTGAGTCGACCCTTAGTAACAAATGACAGCCCTAGTCTTGCTTCGGGTAAGCACCCTGCTTTTATGGATAAAGTGCGCGCAGAGCTTAGCGAAGTGGTACAAACTAAAGAATCGAGAATGTCGGGGGTAAAAGTCTTTACCACGCTGGATATAAACGCCCAAAGACGGGCAGAAAATGCGGTCACACAAGTAGTCTCAGCTAAGTCAAAAACCTACAAGCAGCCGAATTTAGAAGCGGCACTGGTCATGTCAGACATTAAAACAGGCGGGATTAGAGCAATAGTAGGCGGCAAAAATACCGCCTTTGCAGGATTTAACCGAGCACTGCGAGCGCAGCGGGCTATTGGCTCCCTGATTAAACCGGTAACTTTTTTAAGCGCGCTTGAAGATCCCAGTCAGTTTACCTTAGCCACGCTGCTAGATGACAAGCCAATCACCTTTGACGATGCCGATGGCAAAAAATGGGCGCCGCAAAATGCCGATAAAGAATTTAGAGGACAAGTATTATTAGTCGATGCGCTGATAAAATCATACAACGTGCCTAGCGTAAACTTGGCCGCAGCAATAGGCTTTGATGAAGTAGTTCGAAGCCTTAACAGGCTAGGTGCTAATACCCAAACAAGAGCGCTTCCGTCGGTTGCATTAGGCGCGGTGGAGCTTTCGCCACTGCAGGTGAATCAGGTGTATCAAACTATCTCAAACAACGGTGTATTCAAGCCTTTGTACTCGTTGTATGCGGTTACCACACATAAAGACCAGCTTTTATGGAAACGTACCAATCGTGAGCAAATACGGGCTAACGAAGACGCGACTTATTTAGTCAACTACGCGTTGCATAAAGTGACTACCCACGGCACTGCTAGACGCATAAAAGCTGAGTTTCCTAACATTAATATGGCAGGAAAAACCGGCACCACCGATGACTACCGTGACAGCTGGTTTTCAGGTTTCGACCGAAACCTAGTGACCACTGTATGGCTTGGTAATGACAACAACACGCCTATTAATATGTCGGGTGCAACGGGTGCTTTACCTATATTTATAGCCCTGCAAAAGCAGCAGTCGCCAAAAACCTTGGTAAGACGGTTTCCGCGTAGCTTAACGATCGCCCATTTCAATCAAGTTACGGGCGAGCAAACACTGCCAGGCTGCCCTGACGTGATTAGTGTGCCAGCGATTAAGTCTGCCTTGGGCGAGCCAAGCGGCTGCCTTAGTCAACCCAAACCTGTTATTCAACCCACCGAGGGTAAAAAGTCGTGGTGGGAGCGTTTATTTGGTCCTTAGCATAGGCGCACCATAAATGTTCAAGATAGGGCACTTGCACCATTGCAGTGCTCT
The DNA here is from genome assembly GCF_000252165.1 of Glaciecola punicea ACAM 611. Classification (GTDB taxonomy): domain Bacteria; phylum Pseudomonadota; class Gammaproteobacteria; order Enterobacterales; family Alteromonadaceae; genus Glaciecola; species Glaciecola punicea. The sequence goes on along the minus strand of NZ_BAET01000002.1, from coordinate 25,301 downwards.
TATTTATTTATAACCATCCCTTTCTCAATGTAAGCTTATGAAAAATAAGATTATTAATTTCTGGCATTCCTTTTGTATTGTTTTGTGTTAACACATCACATTAACGTGTAATCACGCAGGAGCAACACATGAAATTAGTCACTGCCATCATAAAACCCTTCAAGCTAGACGATGTTCGAGAAGTCATCTCTGACATCGGTATAGATGGCTTAACGGTTACTGAGGTAAAAGGTTTTGGCCGCCAAAAAGGCCACACCGAGCTTTATCGAGGCGCTGAATATCAAGTCGATTTCTTACCCAAAGTAAAACTTGAAATAGCGGTGCAAGACGATCAGGTAGAGCGCTTAATAGAAGCTATTGTTGGCGCAGCAAAAACCGGCAAAATCGGTGACGGCAAAGTATTCGTGTACGACTTGTTACAAGCCGTGCGTATTCGAACCGGCGAAGTTGACGACGAAGCCTTATAAGTAAATTTTTTGGGGAACACCACAATGGAAATTACATTTGAATTAGGGTATGCGCTAGATACCTTTTACTTTTTAATATGCGGCGCATTAGTCATGTGGATGGCCGCAGGGTTTACGATGTTAGAAGCGGGCCTAGTGCGTGCAAAAAACACCACCGAAATTTTAACTAAAAACGTGGCTTTGTATGCAGTCGCTTCTATCATGTATATGATTTGTGGCTACAGCATAATGTATGGCGGCGATGATTTTAGCCTCTTTTTAAGCGGCATTACGGCAGACGGAGCAACCGGTGTTGAGGAACCAGCAGGCTATGCACCTTCGGCCGATTTCTTCTTTCAAGTTGTGTTTGTTGCCACCGCCATGTCGATAGTGTCAGGTGCGGTGGCTGAACGCATGAAACTATGGGCATTTTTAGCGTTTACGGTGGTGCTAACAGGCTTCATTTATCCAATGGAAGGCAGTTGGACGTGGGGCGGTGAGAAGGTACTTGGTTTGTTCTCCTTAGCAGAATTGGGTTTTAGCGATTTTGCTGGCTCAGGGATTGTGCATATGGCAGGCGCATCAGCAGCACTTGCTGGGGTATTAGTGTTAGGCGCACGAGCGGGTAAGTACTCAAAAGACGGCAAAGCAAATGCAATTCCCGGGGCAAATTTGCCGCTTGCAACCTTAGGCACATTCATACTATGGGTAGGTTGGTTTGGCTTTAACGGCGGCTCGGTCCTGGCGACCTCTTCGGTTGAAAATGCTAATTCAGTCGCTGTAGTATTTATGAATACTAATATGGCCGCAGCCGGTGGTTTGGTGTCTGCCCTATTATTAGCTCGCCTCATGTTTGGTAAAGCAGATTTAACCATGGCCTTAAACGGTGCATTAGCCGGACTAGTTGCCATAACTGCAGAACCATCTACACCCACTCCTTTACAGGCCACATTGTTTGGGGCACTGGGCGGAATATTAGTGGTGTTAAGCATTCTTGCGTTAGACAAAGTAAAAATAGATGACCCGGTGGGCGCAATTTCTGTTCATGGCACAGTAGGCTTCTTAGGACTAATGCTGGTGCCTATCACCAATGAAGGCGCTAAATTTACGGGTCAGCTTGCAGGGGCCTTTACTATCTTTATTTGGGTATTCGTGACCAGTCTCTTAGTGTGGTTAGCACTCAAAGCGATTATGGGCATAAGAGTATCTGAAGAAGAAGAATACGAAGGCGTGGATATAAGTGAATGTGGCTTAGAGGCATACCCTGAGTTTAAATAAGCCTTTATATAAAGCGCTTGAAAAGAAGTGAGTTTGAAGAAAGGTGCGGTAATACAACAATCAATAATGATAATAATATAGAATAAACTGCCGTATGTTATTGAAAAGCCAGCATTAGCTGGCTTTTTTTTCTTCATAAATATGTGTAGCTACCACGTTCCTGTGTTTTGCATTGACGCCCAAGGCTCAGCTGGATCTAGGGAGTCACCTTTTTGCAGCAGCTCAATTGAAATGTTGTCAGGTGATTTTACAAAGGCCATGTGGCCATCGCGAGGCGGTCGGTTAATGGTCACGCCGCTGCTTTGTAGTTTGTCACATAAGCCGTAAAGATCATCTACCCTAAAGGCTAAATGACCAAATGCACGTCCCGTTGTGTAATCTTCTTGCGGATCCCAGTTATAAGTAAGTTCTAGCAAAGGTGCGCTGCGTTTTTTGGCGAGCGCTTCATCTTCGGGCGCGGCTAAAAATACTAAGGAAAACCGACCTTTTTCGCTGTCATACTGACTTGTTTTTACTAAACCCAGTAAATCGCAGTAAAAATGCAGTGAATCTTCTAAATTGGTCACTCTTATCATGGTGTGCAAATATTGCATAACGTAAACCTTTTTCCTATTTTTAAACTGTGTAAAGACATATATGAATTGTGAAAAATAGTGCTGCTGCTCGCTACTGTAATTGACTAACCTTTCATTTTATAAGCGTAACGCCGCTTACTTGCGTAACTGAATTAGCACCTGCGCGTTCAATTATTTTGACTAAGGATGTTTGAATAGTTTCATTTTCTCTGGCGTCACCTTGGCTGGCAAATCGCTCCTCTTGCGCCTGGCTTTCTTCTTCTAAAGTAAATTGGACAACAACTTCAGTAGCAACGTTAGCGGTGTTGCCAAAATACTCAATGGCAATGAGCGGGAAGCCTCTAAAGCCTTTATTAACTTGCTTGGCTATTCTCTTTTTTGCTTTGTCTATGTGCATAGAGCCTCCTTGTTTATAGTGATAGTTTACCATAGCATATGCGTATATTTTGTTGACGCCTTTAAATTTCAAACAAACATAGCCAAATAGGCAATAAAACGGTATTTTTGTATATTCTTCTATGTTCTTCTCTATTATAAGTATAACTCAAAAATTAGAGGTAAGTTTGCTATGACATTACGTATTTTTTCTATCCTTACGGTACTGAGTATTGGCCTTGCCGGCACCGCCTTTTCTTATGATCGCATAACTGGTGCTCCTTTTGCGAGTCGCTCAGAGATTATTGCGCAAAACGGCATGGCAGCGACCAGCCAACCCTTAGCCACTCAAGTTGCGCTTGATATTTTAAAAAGCGGTGGCAATGCTATAGATGCAGCTATTGCAGCAAATGCTATGTTAGGCTTAGTGGAGCCAACGGGCAGTGGTATTGGCGGAGACTTATTTGCTATTATATGGGACGCTAAAACTAAAAAACTTTATGGCTTGAATGCATCAGGTCGTTCTCCGCAGTCTTTAACCTTAGAGTACTTCACGCAAAACAACATCACTGAAATTCCAAAATTTGGTCCACTGCCGGTATCAGTGCCCGGCGCGGTAGACGGCTGGTTTATGCTAAGTGAACGCTTTGGCACTTTACCCATGAAAACGTTGCTTGCGCCTTCTATAAACTATGCTCGCAACGGTTTTCCTGTTTCTGAACTTATCGCTTATTACTTTGAAAGTAACCAAAAGCGCATTGGTCAATATCCAGGCTTTACTGACACGTTCACCATTGATGGTACAACACCCGTAAAAGGCCAAGTGTTTAAAAACCCAGCGCTGGCGAACACCTATGAAAAAATAGCCACCGGTGGCCGTGATGTGTTTTATAAAGGCGATATTGCTCGCACCATTGGTGCCTTTATGCAAGACCAAGGCGGGTTTTTAAGCTATCAAGACATGGCTGCCCACTATTCTGACTGGGTTGAACCGGTGTCTAGCAACTACCGAGGCTATGACGTGTGGGAACTACCGCCAAACGGCCAAGGCATAGCGGCCCTGCAAATTTTAAATATTCTTGAGTTATACGACATCCAAAGCATGGGGCACGACTCGCCTGAGTACGTGCATACCTTTGTTGAAGCGAAAAAGTTAGCCTTTGCCGATCGTGCTAAATTTTATGCCGACCCTTTGTTTAATCAAATCCCCGTGGATTGGTTAATTTCCAAAGAATACGCCAAAACCCGCCAAGCGCTTATTTCGCCTACAACAGCGACCAAGCGCGTGGATGCCGGCATAAATGAAGGTGACACCATCTATTTAACTGTGGCAGATAAAGAAGGCAACATGGTGTCGTTAATTCAAAGTAACTACCGCGGCATGGGCTCGGGCATGATCCCAACAGACTTGGGCTTTGTGTTACAGAATCGGGGTGAAATGTTTGCCTTGGAGGAAGGGCATTTTAATCAATACGCACCGGGCAAAAGGCCTTTTCATACTATAATTCCGGCGTTTATTACCCAAAACGGCGAACCACTAATGAGTTTTGGTGTTATGGGCGGCGGTACTCAGCCGCAAATGCATGCGCAAATTGTTATTAACATGGTAGATTTTGGTATGAATATACAAGAGGCAGGCGACGCGCCGCGAATACTGCACACCGGGTCTAGCACACCAATGGGCAAGCTTATGACAGACGGCGGCTATGTTAGTTTAGAAAGCGGTTTTAGCCAACAAACGCGCCGGCAGTTGATAAAAAAAGGCCACACAATGCGGGACAGTTTAGGCTCGTTTGGCGGCTATCAGGCAATCATGTTCGATAGTAAAAATAAAGTTTACTATGGCGCATCTGAATCTCGAAAAGATGGTCAAGCGGCTGGTTATTAATGACTCAAGCTCAAAAAGGTGTTTGCGCGGAACCTAATTTGCACGCACTGTATCTACTCTTCAATGTGGTAGACGATGACGTATCAAGCGTGCGCCTAAAGCTGGCAGCGCTGCTAGATTTGTTTGAACACTTTAACGAGGAGCACTACGAGGCGATGGTGTCGGGCGTAATTGGGGTAGGCAGCGCGTTTTGGGATGATCTATATCCTAGTAATCGACCAGCGCAGCTTGGACCCTTCCCTGATATGCAGTGCGAAGATCGTTGTGCACCAGTATTGCCGTGTGATTTGTTTGTGCAAATACGCGCCGATCGCTTAGACATTTGTCAAGCATTGGGCATGGAAGTTATGCAGTCTTTGAAACTACATACTGAGCTAGTTGAACAAGTACAAGCCTTTAGATATTTAGATGGACGCAACTGGACGGGTTTCTTAATTGCTGATGAAAATCCCCGCGGACGCAAAAAATTTGCTATTAGCTTAGTGGGCAATGACGATGAGGCCTTTGCCGATGGCTCCTACATTCATATTCAACGCTATCGGCATGATATGTCAAAATGGAGTAAGCTGTCAGACAAGCATCAGCAGCAAGTAATGGGTAAAACCAAACAGCATAATATGGATGTGATGGGATCTGGCTTAGACTCACACGCTTTTAGAACTAAAATTGTGGGCCCAGGCGGTGAGTATCCTATATTTTTGAATCAGAGTATGCCGTATGGCGATATGACCACTCAAGGCCTCTATTTTATCGCCTGTAGCAATCACCCCCAGGCTTTCAAAAATTTACTTCATAGCCGGATTTATGGTGATGACAATGGTCATTACGACAAACTGCTTGATTATTCAAGCGCGGAAACGGGCGCTGCTTTTTTTGCGCCCTCTATTGGCTTTATCCGAAGTCAAAGTACTCTTGCTGCAAGTGAAACCCAAAGCAACGAGCCTGAAAAAGGTTAGCGGCTATTTGAGGTCGTAATGTCTGTCGCTGTTGTGAGCGTAATCAGCGCTGGCAAGAATGCAATGTATCTGTGCAAGTGCTAATTTTTCTAAACGCGTACTTTTCCATCTCAGTCTGTTTCATTCGCGATTTTTTTGCAGGTAGTAATATGATGGATAAGTACGATATCTTCAGCCTTATCCGCATCGTTTTGCTAAATGTGCACTTTCTAAATGTGCACTTTATTATTGCGTTTTTGCATGTACCAAAGCGCGGCAGTGGATACCGCATAAAGCGCCAAAATGACAGAGATAACAGCAAAGGATGTCATTTATTTAGCAGTAATCCTAGCAAACGACTTGTCTGCGGCAGTTATGGTAGCGTCGACAACGTCACTGGTGTGCATCTTTGAGACGAAACCTGCTTCATATGAGGCCGGCGCCATATAAACGCCTTCACTTAGCATGCTGTGGTAAAACTGATTAAACTGAGCTTGGTTAACGCTTGTCGCTTGCTTATAACTCGTTACTTTTTCATCCGTAAAAAAGATACCAAACATACTGCCTGCTACATTGGTTGAAAGTGCAATACCATTTTTATCGGCCATTTGCTGAAAACCATCAGCGATGGCTTGGGTATTCTTGAAAATACTGTCGTAAAAGCCCTCTGCTTTTAGCTGCGTTAGTGCACACAGACCAGCGGCCATAGCAATAGGATTACCTGACAGCGTTCCCGCTTGATACACAGGTCCCGTGGGGGCAATATGCGTGAGAATTTCACGTTTGCCACCAAAGGCGCCTACGGGCATGCCGCCGCCAATCACTTTGCCTAAGCAGGTTAAGTCGGGCATCACATTAAAACGTTCTTGCGCGCCGCCCAAGGAAACGCGAAACCCCGTCATCACTTCATCAAAAATTAACACCGCGCCATATTCATCGCAGATAGTGCGTAGGCCTTCTAAAAATCCGGGCACAGGCAAAATGCAGTTCATGTTCCCAGCAACCGGCTCTACAATAATGCAGGCAATGTCATGGCCGTGTTCAACAAAGGCTTGCTTAACCGAATCTATATTATTAAAGTCGACGGTGAGCGTATGCTTGGCAACATCGTCAGGCACGCCTGGTGAGCTTGGCACCCCAAGCGTGAGCGCGCCAGAACCGGCTTTTACTAACAGCGAGTCGGCGTGGCCGTGGTAGCAACCTTCAAATTTAAGCAGTTTGTCTCTGCCGGTGTATCCGCGTGCTAAACGTATTGCGCTCATGGTGGCTTCGGTGCCTGAATTTACCATTCTGACCATTTCCATAGACGGCACAATAGATGACACTAATTCGGCCATTTGTATTTCTGCCTCGGTAGGCGCACCATAGCTCAAGCCGTTTTCAGACGCTTTTATTACCGCTTCACGAATAGCCTGATTATTATGGCCTAGTACCATAGGGCCCCATGAGTTTATGTAATCGATATAGCGGTTGTTATCTACATCAAACATGTAAGGGCCGTCAGCACGGGCGATAAAACGCGGTGTACCGCCTACCGCTTTAAACGCGCGCACCGGAGAGTTAACGCCGCCTGGAATAGTAAGCTGTGCTCTAGCAAATAAAGTTTCAGAATTAGTCATGTATCTTTGGCTCTCTTTTGTTTAATAAGGTTGAAGATGTTTGTAGCAGTATAAGGGCTGCTACAATTTGGCTGTCACGTCTTGGCAGGTGCCCCTTTGTTGCTAAACCAGTGCACGCTGCGGTCATAATCCTTGACAATGTTGTGTACCCCTAATGTAAGTGCAAATAAGGCCATTCTTACCAATACGCCGTTGTCGGTTTGCCTAAATATGGCTAGATTAGGGTGAACGTTTAAATCGTTGTCGAGCTCATTCGCTTCAGCTCTAGAGTCTCGTGGTAGCGGATGCATAATGACCGTTTGCGATTTAAAGTGCTGCGTATAAATTTGCTGGTTCAGTCTAAACTTCCCCCTGAACTGATTGGCTTGTTCTTGCGTGGCAAAGCGTTCTTCTTGTATACGCGTTTGGTAACAAATGTCAGCTTCAACCAGTCCTTCGAGTTTTTGCGTAATGGTGAGTGAATGCCCCGCAGAGCTTATTACGTCGCATACCTTGCTGGGCATGCTTAAATCTTTTGGTGAGATGAGCGTAAACTTTATATTCTTGAACAAGCTTAACATGGTGGCAAGTGAATGCACGGTTCTGCCAAATTTCAAGTCGCCAATCATGGCAATGTGTAAACCGTCTATGCCGTGTCCAAAGGAGGCACGCTCTTTAGCGATGGTGTACAAATCTAGCAGCGCTTGGGTGGGGTGCTCGTTTGCACCGTCGCCGCCGTTAATAACCGGTACTCGACTGCCTTTTGCAAATTCAGCCACCGAGCCTGACACTGGATGGCGCATTGCAATAATGTCGCTGTATCCACTTAATACACGCGCAGTGTCGTATAGTGATTCACCCTTTGCCAACGCTGAATTACTCATGCCGGTGGTTTCGCGTACTTCACCGCCTAATAAATTAAAGGCGGTGCCAAAGCTTACACGGGTGCGAGTGCTTGGTTCAAAAAATAAGTTGCCTAAAATAGCGCCGTCTAACACGGTGGTGCGTTTTTTACGCAATGCATATGGCTGCATGTTGTCGGCAACGGCAAAAACATGTTCTACCGCGCTGCGATCAAACTGATCAACGCTGAGTATATGTTCCCCAATAAAAGACTTCATGTTAGTTTATCCATAGTGCTTAATAGTGGTACTTAGAAATACCGCGTGTCAATAGGGTGGTCATAAACTGACACTTTACTAGTGCGATATTCAAAATATAATAAATATGACCAATAAGGCGCGCCGCATTATATCAAATTTTCGCTATTCAAGCTTATTTTTAATCCAAAAAGCCCAAGGCAGCCACCCACCTTTGTGTAGTAAACTATTGACATGACAAGAATGACCATCAAAACTTTAATTACGACCGTTTTTGCGCTTTTGGCCTTTGCGGGTAACTCAGTGCTGTGCCGGCTAGCCCTAGGCGAGGGCCAAATAGATGCGACTAGCTTTACTATTATTCGTTTAATGTCAGGCGCCGTAGTCTTTGTTATTATTTTAGCGCTAAGTGGACGCGATGACATTAATGCAATATGTACGTTAAAACAAGCGTTTAAGGCTATAAGCCAAAGATGGCTGGGTGCGATGATGCTGTTGCTATATGCTACGGGGTTTTCGTTTGCCTATGTGCAGCTAAGCACGGGAGTGGGCGCTTTGGTGCTGTTTGGCATGGTGCAATTAACCATGATTGGGGTAAGCATTTATAAACAAGAATACTTGCCTTGGCTGCATATTGTGGGTGTGTTTATTGCTTTTTGCGGCCTGTTTTTACTCGTGTATTCCCAGCTTGTAGGGGAGGATGTCATCCTGTCGATATTTGGCTTAATATGCATGTTGATTGCGGGTATTGCTTGGGGCGTATATACCTTGCTAGGCAGAGGATCTTCGGCTCCTTTTCTCGATACAGGTAGTAATTTTATCCTTAGTGCTGTTTTTTGCATACCATTGCTATTGATTTATTTGTTAATGCCTGCGGTGCTGTCGGCGCAAGGTGTGGGGTTGGCGGTGGTATCGGGCGTAGTCACATCTATGTTGGGGTATGCGATTTGGTATGTTGCGTTGCCCAACCTTAGCCGCGTACAGGCGGGCGCCGTGCAGTTAATGGTGCCGGTAATTGCTGCCTTTGGTGGTCTTATATGGGTAAGTGAAGCGATAACGCTACCACTGTTAATTGCGCAGGCTATGGTGCTGGGCGGTATTGCTATGGTAATGATAAAAGTGAAGGTCGTGCCTCAGAAAAATTGACCAAACTAGGACTACGGTGCCAACATAGTTGCCTTTTTCATGTTATTACAGCCAATAAAGCAATGGTCTTGCGAGCAACCGTATTGGCTAAACCTTGTTGCTGCGTCTGAGTTAGTTCATATGGCAAGTGTAAAATGCCGCGCATATGATAATCACTTTTCAGTAAATTAAAAAAATCGATTGACGCTTCATAAGCCTGTGCCTCGCTAAGCTGACTTTGCGGATGTTTTTGCAGCAGTTCAGACACCATATTTATACTATGCAGCGGCCCAGCTTCGTAAAATAATTGCCCAACGGATGAGTCTTGCTTGGACTCACCAATCACCACTTTATACATCGCAATAACGTTGTCGTCTTTCAGTAAGCTAATTAAAGAAAGGCCTATGCTGCTCAAAATGGCCCGTAAAGGCTGGGTGTCAATACACACACTTGCCTCTTCTACCTGGTACATTTTGCATTTGCTTTCTATCACCGCGTTAAATAACGCTTCTTTATTATTGAAGTGTGAGTAAACGGTTTGTTTTGACACGCCGCTGTGCTTTGCAAGCGCATCCATAGAGGTGTTGTTATAGCCAAGCGACAACAGCAGTTCACCAGCGCTACGTAAAATTTGCTGACGTTTAGCCGCGCTTTTAGGCCGTCCAAGCACGGGCTGTTTTGGCGTGTTTGACGTTGTCATTTTTAAATACTTACCTGCTCAAGTTGGTGCTTTTTTTTCTGATGGCGAAAATTTAACATTACTAGACTGTACAGTCTAGTATATTTATTCTAGTATGCCATTCTACCCCAAGCAATGTCCATTTTTAACAAGGATTGGCAAACTTGCTTTGAGCTTTTTTTCGGAAAATAATACATGCCAGAGTCTTATCGCGATAACCTCCAAGAATCGAACCCCCCACAGTTTGCGCCTTCTGGTATTGAACCAGTAAAGCCCAATAGACTGCTATTAGCGCTTATTACCGTGGTGAGCTTTGCGCTGCTAGCGATACTCATGATATTTTCAGGCAATCAATCGGTGCTGGCTTTAGATGAAGACAAGCTCTTGGTCATGCAGCAGGCGAAGGTGGAAGTAAGCATAATTAAGATGCACGCCAGCTATATTAAGCCGCGTGTGGTATATGGACAAATTGGCGCGGTGCAACAATCAGATATTGGTTTTGAGCTAAACGGCACTTTACGTCAGCTAGCGGTGCTTGAAGGTGTTTCGGTGGTGAAAGGTCAAGTCCTTGCTAATCTTGATACTGCTCGCTTAGCAGCGCGCAAAAACGAACTTAACAGTGAACTGCAAAGCGCTAAAGCCGACGCTACCTTAGCCAAGCTTTCCGAAGCGCGTATTGTACAGCTAGTCGAAAAGGGTCTAGAGCCGCAGCAACGTTTAGATGAAGTTAAGGCGCAGTTAGACGCCGCTAACGCAGCAGCAAGTGAGGCACAGGCTCGCTTAGCTAGCTTGGGCGTAGAATTAGCTAAATCATCTCTTAAGGCCCCATTTGCTGGCCAAGTTGTGCGCCAGTATGTAGACGCCGGCACCGTGCTTAATGCCGGGCAAGCCGTATTTTCTATTTTAGCCAAAGATGCGCTAGAAGCACGCATAGGCTTGCCTGAGCAAACCGCCTTTGGTCTTAGCATTGGCGAAAACCGGCAGTTGGCTATGCATGATCAGATATTTATGGCGCAAGTTGCCTCAGTTGCTAAACAGCGTAATCAAGCCACTCGGACTATCGATGCAGTGTTTAGTATAGACCAGAACCTTTTAAGCGCGCAGCAAAAAGCGCTGATAATCTCAGGTGACTTGGTGTCGCTCACCGTTGACATACCGATGCAAACGCGGGGTGCATGGGTGCCGCTTTCTGCATTAGCCAGCAGTGTGCGAGGTTTGTGGACGCTGTATGTGGTTGACGCTAACAACACTATTCAAACACGCTTAGTGTCAATTGAATATGCTGACAACACAAATGCCTTTGTTAGCGGCGCTATTAACGACGGCGAAAAAGTAGTGGTATCGGGTATTCATCGCTTAGTGCCTCAGCAAAGTGTGAGCAATGTAGTTGAGGTAGAAAACCAGTTCACGCATGCATCTGCTCGTTCAAAAGCCACTGCAGTAAAAGGGCTATAAACGATGAGTTCACCATCACCGCAGGAACAAAATAGTGCAACCAGTTATCCGTGGTACACCGCTTTTTTTCGTAAGGGTCACCTCTTAGCCTTAAGTATCATTATCATCTTAGTGGCAGGTTTGTCAGCTATTAATACTTTGCCGCGCCTTGAGGATCCTCGTATAGACCTACGCAACGTGGCGGTGCTAACCAGTTTCCCGGGTGCTTCAGCGCAGCGGGTAGAGGCCTTAGTCAGTGATGTACTAGAAGATGAACTGCGCCAGTTGTTTGAAATAAAGGAAATAAAGTCGACCTCCAAAGCAGGTTTCTCCTCTGTTTTCGTAGAACTACAAGACGCAATAGACAGCAGCAGTAACCAGCAGGTTTTTTCTAAAATACGTGACGCCATAGACGACGCCTCAAAACGCTTTCCCCCAGGCGCAAACGCCCCGGTACTAGAAGACAAGCGCGGTGCAACCGCCTTTACTGTCTTGTTGTCAGTCACTGCGAAATACCCTGAAAACACCCAGTTGACGCAAGTAGGGCGCATGGCCAGCGAACTGTCAGATCGTATCCGAAATGTAAGCGGCACCGAGCTTGTACTGATTTACGGCGAGCCGGTAGAAGAAATTACCGTGGTGATAGACCCACAGCAGCTTGCACTAAGCGGACTATCGTTAAGTGAGGTCAGCCAGCGTATAGAGCAAGCCGATCCTAAGTCACCTGCCGGCATTATTCGTAATCCTTATAAAGAAATGCGCCTGCAGGTGTCACAGCCTTTAGCAAGCACCGCAGTGCTCGCGCAAATACCATTGCAGGTCGTCAACGGTAATTATTTGCGTTTGCAAGACATTGCCACCATAGAAAAAGGCCCCGCACTGCCTTTTTCTGAAATAGCCTTATTAAACTCACAGCGCACCATTATGATTGCAGCGCGCATGCAAACCTCGGTGCGAGTAGACCAGTGGACTCAAGGCGTAAAGGATAAACTAGCGCAGTTCAATGAAGAATTTGGTAATTCAATTTCCAGTGAGATAATATTTGAACAAAACAAATATACAGAAGCTCGCTTAGGCGAGCTCAGCGGCAATCTTTTGCTCGGCAGCTTCGTGGTAATGCTAGTGGTGCTGTTTTTTATGGGGGCCAAAGCGTCTTGGATTGTAGGCCTAGCCTTGCCTTTATGCGCTAGCTTTGCGGTGTTTAGTTTGACTTTCTTTAATCAGCAAATACACCAAATGTCTATTTTTGGGATTATTATCGCCATTGGTTTGCTCATAGACAATGCTATTGTTATTACCGACGAAATACGCTTAAATCTGCTTGACAAACACATGTCGCGCTTAGCTGTTTTGCAAAAAAGTGTCAGTCACTTATTCTCACCGTTGCTAGCGTCAACCCTAACCACTATTTTGGGGTTTATGCCCATTTTCTTACTGGCAGGTAATATTGGCGATTTTATAGGGCCTATTGCCATAAGTGTAGTGATGGCACTTATCGGATCCTTAGCTATTTCATTAACCCTTATTGCAGCTTTAGCAGCACGTTATTTGCCGCGCGAGGCAGATGCCAGTGCACCGTGGTATAAGCGAGGATATCAACTACCAGAGGTGTCGCAGGCCTTTCGTCAGGTAATTGGCAAAGCGATTAAACGACCATTACTGGTGTTGCCTATTGTGGTGGGGTTTTGCCTGATGGGTTTTGTGCTATCGCAGCAGTTAGCGAATGTGTTTTTCCCAAGCGCAGATAGGGACCAGTTCGAAATATATGTCATATTGCCCGACGGTAGTAGTATTGAAAACACCTATAAAACTGTGCTTGAAGCCGATGCTTTTATCGCCAAAAAAGAAGGTATACGGCAGGTTACATGGCTGATAGGCGCGTCTACTCCTTCGGTGTATTACAACCAAGTAATGAGCCGCGACAATGCCCCAAATTTTGCTAATGCAGTTATTACCACTGAATCGGTTGCGATAGCTGAAACCCTAATAGTCGACTTAACATATGAGCTACAGGACAGCCTGCCAAATGCTAAAATAGTGGTGCGTAAATTTGGCCAAGGTCCGCCCATAGCAGCCCCTCTTGAAGTTGACATATATGGGACCGACTTAGCGGTCTTAGATGAACTGGGTCAGCAAGTGCGTGTCGCTATGACCAAAATACCAGGGATTACTCAGTCCTTGGTGTCGATTACGTCGGGTGAGCCTGAAATAGTCCTAGAGGTGAGCGAAAATCAGTCTTACTTATCGCAGCTTTCGCTGTCGCAAATATCTCAACAGCTGCAGGCGTCTCTTATCGGCCGCACCGGTGGGTCAATATTAGAAGGCACCGAAGAGCTTGATATTCGAGTACGTATAAGTGAAGAAAAACGCGCTACTCTTGCCCAATTAGACGCCATACCGCTTATAAGCGGACAAGGTCAAAACAAGCAAGTAATTGGCGTAGGTGCGCTGGGCATACTCACAATAAATCCCAGTATTAGCGGTATAACGCGGGTAGACGGTGAGCGCGTAAATAAAATACAAGCGTATTTATTACCTAGTATCGCTGCGGTAAGCGTAAGCGAGCAGCTTCGCAGTATTATTGACAGTAGCATTACCTTGCCCCCCGGTTATCGCATAAAAATGGCAGGTGATGCAGACGAGCAACAGCAGGCATTAGGCCAGTTGGCCACCTACCTACCGGTGTTGCTGGTACTCATGATAACGGCTTTAATTTTGAGCTTTAGCAGTGTGCGCTTTGCCGCGGTTATCGCGGTTGTGGCGGTATTGTCTGTGGGCTTAGGTTTTTTAAGCCTGTGGCTTTCGGGTTTACCCATTGGTTTTAACCCACTGCTAGGCAGCGCCGGCCTAATAGGCGTGGCTATTAACGGATCTATTGTGGTTATTGCTGCAATAGCAGCAAACCCTGATGCAATGAAAGGCAATACGGTGGCCATAGTAAACGAAACCATGAGTTGCTCTAGGCATATTTTATCAACAACCTTCACCACAGTGGGCGGACTAATTCCTTTGCTCTTGTTCAGTGAAGGGACATTTTGGCCGCCATTAGCAGTGGTGCTTGCCGGTGGCGTGGGTTTCTCGGTAATACTCTCACTTGTGTTTACACCTGTGCTAGTAGCAACGCTATGTCGGGCTCGCTTTAGACGCCAGTCGTCGCATGCACAACAAATCGGTTTACACGCATCGTGAATAAATTTCATAAACGGTGACACAGACTGTGCTTTTTGCAAGCGATCACGGTATATTGTTGTACGCGCAATTATCATAATGTTGTTATATTTTTATGTCTGGTACTAATGTAGAGCCTGAAGCAATTTTTATCAAAGGGGCAGCCGCTGGCAATGGCATTACCAGCCTGCTGGTAGGCGGTATTGTGGCCTTATTTGGCACCGTTATTATTCTGGTGCTGCCGCAGTTATTTTTTTTAGTGGGCATTATGTTTTTAAGCGGTAGCATAGTGGCTTTTGTGATTGGCTTTTACAAGCTGCGCGAGCCTAAACACAGCCTTGAAATTACCAAAGAGGCCATTGTGTATCACCACCGTAAAGGCAAATGGCGCCTTGAATGGGAAAACATTCAAAGAATAGACGTACCGAGAGTGCGCAAAGGCTTAGAGCATATTGACTTAGAAATGGTTGGCTTTAAGTTGAAAGACCCCGAACGTTTTCTGGGTAATATTTCGATGCGCTTAATCACGCATTTGCTAATGGAGCAGCGTCCACTCGTGACGCAAATAGCCATGAGTGACTGCGCCACTGGCCACTGTCCTGGCGATGACATTATTAACGACGTTAAATACAAGCGCCTAGACGGCGTCATGATCACTGGTGTAAGCGCTATGTTTGCCAACAGAATGCGCAGACTACAGCAAGGCATAGGGTATGAGATTTACCTGTCGGTAAACGAACTAGACCGCGACGGTAGAGATTTCGTTAAGTTCTTGCGCGAGTGTCAAGACAGCCTGCAGTTAACTCAACCTAACTAGTGGGGTGACGTAAGCAAGCTCTTTCTGAGTTTTGGCCATATTTCAATAATATTGTCTATTTCAAGCAGTAGGAAGGTAATTGTTTCAGGAAGTATTTCATCCTGATGGGTTTTTAAGATGTTTTGAGCCTGCTGGCAGAAGTCTTGTAAACGTGGAACCCCGGTGTAGCAGCATGCCCCGTGGAGTTTATGAATACTCGCTAATACTAAATCGTTACGCTGCTGCTTTAATCCTGATTCAATTTGTGCGGCATGTGTTGTTAATCGATGCGTGAATGCATCTAAGAACTCAATAGCCGAGTCGTGATTATGGTAGCAAAGCTTTAACGCAGTTTCCCAATCAATTGAATTCGTGACAGCGCTGTTAATTACGGCGTTTTGTTTACTATCTGGCACTTGCTCGCACCACGTATTAATCAATGCAACCACGTTATTAATACTGATTGGTTTCGATAAAAAATCATCCATCCCAGAGTCTAAAAAGTGCTGCTGCTCAGTTTCCATTGCATGTGCCGTTACTGCAACAATGGGTGTACCTATATTTAGCTCAGTTTTACGAATAAAGCGAGTGGTTTTTAGACCGTCCATATCGGGCATTTGAATATCCATTAGGATTAAATCGTAATCGGTATTTGTACAGCGTTCAATAGCGCTTTCGCCGTCATAGGCCACATCCAAAATAACAGGGGATGCCTTAAGCCACGTTTGCAACAGGCGCAAGTTTAGCGCCATATCGTCTACTGCCAGCATTCGAATTGCGGGAAGTTTCTTGACATGTTCATGTGAAGCCCCTTCATTTGGTTTATGCGCAGCAGTGTCTAAATCTTTGAGTTTGCGACTCGTCAATGGCATGCGTATAAATTTAGGTGGCGCTAAAGTGGCATCCAACTCTAGTTGGTTTGGCTCAGGGCCCGAATACACAAATACAGTATTAACAATGCGCATTTCGTTGCGCTGTTTATTAACGTGGTTTCGGTTTTGCAGATTTCTAAAGGGTAAAAAAATAAACACATACGCGTTGCCAATGGCGTAATTTTTTAACTGGGAAACCTCTTTTAATGTTACGGTTAAGAACCCAAGCGCTGCTAGCTGTAGTTTAGAAGCGCGGCTCGATTCATTCCAGTCGTCAATAATATACGCCGTTTTATCTTCAAATCTACGCGTTTTATTCAGCCGCTTTGTGCTGAAGTCTATACCAAATCCAATGCTAGCGGTGAACGTGCTGCCTTGGGCAGGTTCGCTTAATACAGTGATTTTACCGCCCATAAAATTCACGAGTTCTTTACAAATAACCAAGCCTAAACCGGTACCTTGAAATGAGCGGTTTAAGTCGTCATCAAGCTGTTGAAACGCGGTAAATATCTTGCTTATATCGCTTTGATTGATACCTATACCGCTGTCTTTTATCTCAAACTCTAGGGTCGCATGGCTTTGTGTTTGCTCCCTCACTCTAGCGCTTAGCTTTATGTAACCATAGTTGGTAAATTTGAGTGCGTTGCTCAGTAAATTAATCAGTAATTGTTTTATTTTAAAGGCGTCGCCGAGCAAAGAATGTGGCAGTTCATGGATCTCAAATATAAACTCTAACTGTTTTAAGTGTGCCGTTTTAGACATTAAAGCAGCCACATCTTCAAGCAAGTTGCGAGGTGAAAAAGGCCGTGTATTTAAGGTTAGTTTGCCAGCCTCCATTTTCGAAAGATCAAGAATATCGTTAACCACCGTTAATAGGTCGGTCGCAGCAGAGTTTATAATGCGCACATGCTCTTCGCGCTCAAGCATGTTTTGATTGTTTTCAAGCTCTTTACTAAAGCCCATAATAGCATTAAGTGGGGTTCTTATTTCATGCGACATGTTGGCTAAAAACTGCGATTTAATCTCACTTGCTTTAATCGCTTCTTTGCGCGCTAAATCTAAGCGGACATTTTGTTCTTCAATAACATCGAAATTACTTAGTGCGTCGCTTTCAGCTTCTTTTACTTCAAGCTCTAAGTTGTATTGATTGCGCAGTACCATTGCCAGTAAAAATATGCCTGTTTGCACAAGTAAGGTAAAGTGAAATATATGCTGATGAAAAGGGTTGTTGGGTAAGATGCCAAAGATAAACAAAATACTCAAGCTTGAACCTATTATTGAAGACGCCCAGCCTATTAGCAGTGCTCGTGCGGGAAAATAATCGTTGATAAAGGCGTTAATACATATAGCACAATTAATTGAAAGGGTGGCAAAGCATAGTGCATAAGTAATGCCGAGCTTAATTTGAGGCAAAAAGCCGGGCACCAAAAAAGCACAAAAGAAGAGTAAATTAACATACAGTAAATACCGCAGCATAATGCGGATTTTTGGCCGATGCATGTTGCTTGGCACGAGCAGTAAATTTAGCAAGGTGGCGCTTATGCACATTGCAATAACCATTGATTCGGCCCGCACATACAAAAATAGCGTGTTTATCCAATCAAACAATAATGCCGTGTGGCCACTCCACAAAAGCTGAAACAACAGCATTATGAACAAGTGCACAATGTACACTGCGCCGATAAGGCGGTTTTTATACGCAAAAAATGTAATCGCATACACAAAAAGTACTAATAAGACGCCGTAAAACACGCCCCATATACTGAAGTCGAGCATAGACTGCGTACGTTGGGCCTTGTCGGTGTGCAAATATATAGGTGCTACTAGCACCATGCTGCTCGACTTAATATAAATATACATTTCAAGCGGTGTGTTACTGGGTAAGTCGAGTTCAAAAGAAGGCAGCGGGTAGGGGCTTGTCTTGTTCTGGATACCGTCGTTAAGGTATTGTATTAACGTACCTTGTGACGTGATAAATACTTGTGCGTGTTGCATTTGGGAAAACCGAATTTCGAGCATCCATCGGCTGATATCGCTGCGATTTTCAATTTTCGCATACAGCCATGCACCTTTTTGAACGAAGCCGTAGTTTGGCGTGTTAAAGCTACGATAGGGGAGTAAATGACGAGACTTTTTAAACTCGTCAAAACTGAGCGCTCTGGACGCTTGATAGTATATTGAAAACTCTTGCGATAGCAGGCGCGAGGTAAAGCTGTCGTCAACAATAATGGTCTTTTTACTCGCAATCGCCACGAACTGAACACTTACACAGCAAATGAGCAAAAAAAACTGAATGAGTCGCTTATGTTTGTGCAAGGGTCTATTATGCTTTTGATTAAAATACGCTACCATGGGTTTAATATAAAATGTACGCTGTAATAAGTATAGACAATAAAAAGAATACTTTGCCCATGCTGGCTAACACAGATTAAGCCTTAGTTATATTACAAGCACTTTTACAATAAATAGAACTATAAAGAGTCGAGCAATATGAATAACGACACCACTATTAATAGTGATGGTATTGAACAAATGCCGCTGGGGCGTTTTACCGAAGACGCTTACCTGAATTATTCAATGTATGTAATTATGGACCGGGCTCTTCCGCACATTGGCGATGGCTTAAAGCCTGTGCAGCGGCGCATTATTTATGCGATGTCTGAGTTGGGCCTAAATAGCAATGCGAAATATAAAAAATCGGCGCGCACGGTGGGTGATGTATTAGGTAAGTTTCATCCTCACGGTGATTCCGCCTGTTATGAAGCGATGGTGTTAATGGCACAGCCGTTTTCATACCGCTATCCGCTGGTAGACGGGCAGGGTAACTGGGGCGCGCCGGATGATCCAAAGTCGTTTGCGGCCATGCGTTATACCGAAGCCAAGCTGTCTAAATTTAGTGAAGTGTTGCTGAGCGAACTTGGCCAAGGCACCGCCGACTGGCAGCCAAATTTTGACGGCACCTTAGACGAACCTTTAGTGCTTCCGTCGCGCTTACCGCATATTCTGCTTAATGGTATAACCGGCATAGCCGTAGGCATGGCAACTGATATACCCCCGCATAATGTGCGTGAAGTAGCTAACGCGTGCGCGCATTTACTGGATAACAGCAAGGCTGAACTAAGCGAATTGCTTGAGTTTGTGCAAGGCCCAGACTACCCCACCGACGCAGAAATAATTACGCCTAAAAGCGACATTGCTAAAATTTATGAAAGTGGCCGCGGCTCTATTAGAATGCGCGCCGTTTATCATCAAGACAGTGGCGATATTATTGTTACCGCTCTTCCGCATCAGGCATCAGGCGGTAAAATAATGGAACAAATTGCGGCGCAAATGCAGGCTAAAAAGCTACCTATGGTGTCAGACCTGCGCGACGAGTCTGATCACGAAAACCCAACACGCCTGCTGATTACGCCGCGCTCTAACCGAGTTGATATTGAACAGCTAATGCAGCACCTGTTTGCTACCACCGACTTAGAAAAAAGCTACCGCGTTAACATTAATATGATAGGGCTAGACGGGCGTCCTAAAGTGAAAGGCCTAGTGACCATTTTAACCGAATGGCTGGTGTTTCGTAAAAACACCGTCACGCGCAGGCTACAGTATCGTCTTGATAAAATTCTTGCACGTCTGCACATATTAGAGGGCTTGTTAATTGCCTTTCTAAATATAGACGAAGTCATTGAAATAATTCGCTTTCAAGACGAGCCTAAAAAAGTGCTAATGAGCCGCTTTAAGCTGTCTGACAGGCAGGCCGAAGCGATATTAGAACTTAAGCTTCGTCATTTGGCCAAGCTAGAAGAAATGAAAATTACCGGCGAGCAAGACGAACTCGCCAAAGAGCGCGATGCACTGCAACTATTGTTAGGATCTGACAGGCGCTTAAAAACGCTCATGAAAAAAGAACTATTGGCCGACGCGCACACTTACGGGGATGATCGCCGAAGCCCCATTGTGTATCGTGGTGAAGCTAAAGCACTGTCTGAAAAAGAGCTAATACCGTCAGAGGCTGTTACCGTGGTGCTGTCTGACAAAGGCTGGGCGCGTTGCGCGAAAGGGCACGATGTTGATGTATTAGGGCTTAGTTATAAGTCGGGCGATGGCTTTTTAGCCAGCGCTAAAGGCAGAAGTAATCAACTCGTGGTGTTCCTCGATTCGGGCGGGCGCAGTTTCTCTTGTGATGCGCATTCATTACCTTCTGCGCGCAGCCAAGGCGAGCCGCTGACCGGGCGGTTTGGGATTGTTGCGGGTGAAAACGCGGTATTTGTGCTGATGGCACAAGACAAACAACAGTTTTTAATTGGCAGCGATGCAGGCTACGGCTTTGTGTCTAGCTTTGAAGATATGCTGACCAAGAACAAAGCGGGTAAGGCCTATGTGTCATTACCTACGGCGGCGAAAATAATGGCGCCTATCGCTATAAGCAATGTGGCTACCGACTGGTGCTTAAGTATTTCAAACGACGGGCGTATGCTGTTATTTCCAATGCGCGATTTGCCGATTTTAGGCAAGGGCAAAGGCAATAAGCTGATGAATATACCTTCTGCTAAAGCAAAAACGCGCGAAGAGTACTTAACTCAGCTTATGGTTGTACCTGAAGGCGCTAGCGTAAAAGTGGTGGCGGGTAAGCGCGGCATGTTGCTGTCGCCTGCTGACTTGAGTCATTACTACGGGGAAAGGGGGCGCCGTGGGAATAAATTGCCTAGGGGATTGCAGCGCGTTGATAGTGTTGAGATTGAAGTGGTAGTGTCTAAAGGTGGCGTTAAAGGCGATTCAACGGAAGGTGAGTCCGGCCATTAATGTAATTTCAGCGTTTTTAGCCGCCTTTACGGTTTGCCGTGGTATCGAATTACTGCGCGAAGCAAGGAAGTTGCCGGTTGCGTCAGAGCTTAAATGGACGTGCATATCCATTACGCCGGGCAATAAGACCTGGTCAGGCAGCTCAATAACTTAGATGCTGTCACTGATTTTTATGTCGCCTTGCTTGGCTATTTTTATAATTTTATTGTCTTCAACTTAATTATTTATCGGCTTATGTATTAAGATAAGCGCTTAGTCGCAGTGTCAGATAAACTCATTCTCGTACTATGGCGTAAGTGGTTAATAAGCAATCATTTATGATATTTATTTACGCTGAACACGTATTTAAACGTAAGAGAATATTGAAAGGAAGAATAAAACATCATGGACAAAAAAATACTACAGTATGGCTATTATAGTTAGCGCTATTTTATTAACGGGCTGTATCGCAAAAGACGTCGATTTTACTGAACAGCAACAGCGTATGCAGCGCTGTGATCAATACATTGAACAAGACCGCGATCGCTGCCTTCGGGGTGAACCGGTGACCATCGAAGATTATAAAGATGATTTTCGTGATTATCAAAAAAGTAAGGAAATAGAGGCTGAAAAGGCAAAGCCTAAAGTAATTCTGCCGATTGTGATTGAGCTAGGTGAAGACGATAAGAAAAATCCATAAGTCGCAAATAAGACTGGAAAAACGAGTGTAAATCTTTAAACTGGCCAGCGATATGTTTTGTGATGACTTTCGGGTTAGTTTATTGACCTTGCATATTTTGTCGGGCAGCCGCTAGGTTGTTGATGTTTGTTGTTTATGCACCTGTAGCTCAGCTGGATAGAGTATTTGCCTCCGAAGCCGATTTAATTGCTTGGTGTAACAATGACGAGTCTCTTAGTCAGTAGTTACAATCGATTTAATTACCTGATTTATAGAACGACCTGCTTCCAGCTTTTTATACTGTAGTTTATAGTTATCTTGTAAATGACGCGCGATTGTAGCAAACAACCAACCCGTTTTATTATCGATTTTATTACCCTGAGGATATGATGATCTTTTCGAGTCCAGTTGCTCTTGACGTGGTCAACCTTTTTCGGACACCCTAGATTGTTCTGGTGTCTACGATAACTTGACAGTACCCGCAAAAGTGACAACAGGAACCAAGGAGCGCTTTCTGTGAACGCTCCTTCGCAGAATGGGATAGGGTGAGTTGTGTCCAAAACTTAGGTTAATGTTTATTTCGGCGAATTTAGTCGGCTCAGTTGCATAAGTTGACAATACCTTTAGCGTTTATCAATCAACAACTTTTTGGTTGCTTGTTTCCTCAGCCCTTTAAATATAGCCTCTGTAACATAGGTTGGAAAGTTCTTTGTAATTTTACCCTCGACTTTAGTGATGGCATCTTCCACATTATCAATAAAGTATTCATAGTGGGATATAACTTTGTCTACAGGATACTTTACGTGCTCAGCAGTCGATACAAAATGACGAGGCTGAATGTTGTTCCATTTCCAATGGATATTTTTACCTTTTAAAGACATTGCCATTTTGATCGTTTGCGGCTGTAAGGCTTTTTTCGACATGACAGGAAACGCTGACAAGATGTCATACAATGGGGTCATGCGGTATCGGTTTTCAGGCTCTAAGAATATGCTGAAATTCTTACCATGGCCGTCAATCGCGGCAATTAACCAAAAGAAGATCTGAGCCTTAAAAAATGTTGCTCTATCTTTAGCGTTAGACGAAGCAGTGAGTAAATTTATGCAGTCTGCGATGCTGGGGCCACCAGCTGATTGATATTTTTGCGCTGACGAAATGCCCATTGCCTGACAAAAATCCTCTTGAGGGAGGCGCATAAGCCATGAACCATCAGATGAATATTTGCGATCAAAGCGCTCAACGCTTAATACTTTTTGCTTGCCAAAGTATAGCACCTCTGAATTGGCCACACTAAAACCGAAGGCTCTAGCAAGCTCCAAACAAATAAATTCGTTCTCACAGCTATCGGTTAAATCGATACCTACTTGCGGCAACTCGCCCATTGGTAATTTTAATATGTGGCTGGTTGGTGTAGCACCTATTGGTTTTGTCCATTGTTTACCAATTCTAAGTAAAGCGGTTTTTTCCTGAGCACCCGCAATCGAAATCCGAAAATCGTCATCGTCGATTTCCATGCCAAGAGGCGTATGTTTGTAGCCTTGCAATAATTTTTCAATTTTTTGCGCTGATAATACGTTGTAGCAAATTTTGTTTACTGACGCAGGCTGTTTTGAAGACAACTGAATAGCACCCACACAGTCATTGCCTATTGCCGCCAAAAGATTGAACGAATGCCCAGAACCTACATTGAATCTGGCTTGTATTTTATTTCGGATGTCAGAACTATCTGGAAGCAAATTGTCAAAGAAATTATAAACCACATCGCCAGAATATTTTTGTTTCGTGATAGGCAACGACAAAGAAATGGGACGTGCGCCGGGGCGCTCCATCCACTGTTCGGTATAGGAGAAATGTAGTCCTGCGTTCTTATCTTTTGAGAGTGTACCTACTTTGATCCCGTTAAGGCTTACCATCATTTCCATATTACCACTCCTTATCCCAGCGACTGCTTTCCTTGTGGTCGCTTTGTGATGGATGTTTCGGCTTCAACTCAATTGATAGACCTAATTCATGTGCAATTTTAAATAATGTATCAATACGCGAGCTACCCGCCGAGTTTTCAATAGCCGAGATGGTTTTTTGCATTAAACCAACATGCTCGGCCACATCGGCTTGCGTCCGAGCAAGCTTTTTTCGATGCCGCTTTATATAATCTGCCAGCTCTTTTGAGTTGTTAAGCTTCATTAAGCCTCTCCACTATTAAACCCTTGAAGGTATAAGCAAAAGCCTATACCCCAAGAGGTATATAGGTTTAACTATACCCTAGCCGGTATATGTGTCAACTTATACCTTGTGAGGTATTACCATGTACTGTACAAACTTGGACTAATGCGAAGTTAGGTCAACATCAAAGGGCAAAGAAATCATACTGAGCAATTGTTCAGACAAAAGAAATTAACCTAAGTCTTTAACCGTCTTTTAACTTGTAGTTACATTTATTATGCATATATGATTTTTCTGTGACGAAAATCACGAATAACAAACATAAATTGTAGATAGAAATCTGTCGATTATAAAACTGTGAAAGGCCTACTTGGGCTAAATAGGTACAAAACGTTCTATTAATATTCATTGGTATCAGTTGGTTAAAATAATTTGGCCGAAAAATATCAAATAATCCCATTTAAAAACCATGCTTATGCGCAAGAAATTTTCCGTCTCCGAAGCCGTGTCAAATTTGATCCGCCGCGCACCAAAGGGAAATCAGCGCTTGCTTAACTTGCTCGTCGTACTTCTGGGAGTCGTGTCGTTTTCTGAGCGCTGTGGTTGTTTCATCATTATTGAGAAGTCGTGTTGCGTATTTGCGCTCATATCCAGTGGCAGCAACAAAGCCGTCCAATACTCGCCCTTTATCAATCCGATTAGCATTTTCATATCGTTGCCTAACACTATCTAGCAACTCGCGCCTTGTTGTTAAGCTCATTGTTCTCATCATCAAATATCCCCTACATCGCAATGTACAAGTAGTGTCATCTTAGATGAGGCAACGACCTATGGGTAGTGTGGTATTTTGTGAGGCAATGCGACCGGCCAAGGTAATTGACATTTAATAATCGTTAAAAACCAAAGTTGAGACTAAAGCGTTTGTAAAAAACAGACATTCGACTTTTAAATTATTCGCCATTATGTTTTCTTTTTGACGACACGTTTGTCGATGAAGTATATAGATGCGGCAACAACGCAGACTATGACGACTTCAGTTACAAATGAAAAATCAAAAAATCTATTCAGTATAATTGATGTTAAAAATCCACTGACTACTAAAAGTGCACTTTTCATCGGTATTTACCTTTATAAATCCTGTAAAAAGATAGGGCAAAAGCTTGCCCTATTTACATCCGTTTAATATTAGATCATTCCACTAAATTTATGCTGATTCTTTTTGAAATACTCGTTGCTTTCGGAATGGTCTCTCCCGCTAAACCCCTGTGCATGACTCACAGAGCCCCTTATCGCATGGTTTATTGCCTCCCCAACGGCCCAGCCTACAATGTATTGATAAAATCCACCGTTTACATTCTCTACTTGATTAAACTTTAATTGTCGCCGGTACATATTCTAGCTTTTCAGTGACATT
>NZ_BAET01000003.1 GCF_000252165.1 Glaciecola punicea ACAM 611 | reverse complement strand
CCAATTACTTGTTGGAAACCGAGCTGGGTAACTTTGTATTCAACGCGAATTACTACTACCGCGACGACTATCTGCTGTTTGAAACCTCTGAGTTGCTTGCTCAAGACGGTTACGGTATGGTTAATGTTAGTGTTATGTGGGAAAGTCTTGAAGGCGATTGGTATGCAAGCCTGCACGGTAAGAACTTAACTGATGAGGAATACCTAGTGGGTGGATATGACTTTGTGGGTGGGCTTGACGGGTCTGGTAATTTAACCCCTGGTTTAGGCGGTGACGTTACGCTCATTGGCTATTATGGTGACCCCAGAACGGTTCACTTAACTGTAGGTTATAGATTCTAAACGAGTGATTGAATACAATACAATTACACTTTAACGTAAAGGATGTTTTAGCAAGTCTTTATAGAAAACCTTGAAAAGCGCTGGGCAACGTAGCTTACCTAGCGCTTTTTTATGGCAGAAGTGTTACTTTTAACAGGCTGCGTCTACACAGACACCCTTGTTATTTTCTCTTAAGGCAACCTTATGTTTAAAGCACTCATTGCTGATGATCATCCTTTGTTCAGAAACGCCCTTAAACAAGTGTTAATAATGCATCCAATGCTAATTGAGGTGCAAGAGTCACAGGATTTAGCCAGCACGATTGAAAAGTTAAGCGATGACATAGACATCGATTTACTATTTCTAGATTTAAATATGCCAGGAAACGAAGGCCTTGCCGGTATTTCGGCTATTCGCGCTCAATTCCCTAATACCTTAATTATTGTGGTTTCAGCTGACGAGCAAGAGCATACCATTACTAAATGCGTAAAATTAGGCGCCAGTGCCTACATTCCAAAATCGGTAGATATGAGTGAAATTTGTGAAGCGGTTAGCCACGTGTTAGATGGCAATCAATGGCTACCTAAGGGCTATCAGTTAACGCAGCAGGCACCTACCGAAAAGCTATTTTTCCAGCAGCTAGAACAACTCACGCCACATCAACTCAAGGTGCTAAGCTTCATCGCACAAGGTCTGCTCAACAAACAAATTGCCTATGAGCTAAACATTTCAGAATCAACTGTGAAGCAACATGCCTCAGCTGTTTTGAAAAAGCTAGGCGTATACAATCGTACGCAGGCAGGCGTTATATTCAACCAAAACATGCGCTTGGATTAACGATGAAATAGTAAGGTTCAAAGCAGCCGTTAGCTTCTAATTTATGACCACTTCAAAAGGCGCTAATCGTGTCCTTTACCTCCTACTTTTCGAATAGCAGTTAAAACACACGTTTAGTCTATACAGCATTTATCGTACTAAAGTAGCGTTACATCAGACTGGGCAAAAACAGGACCAAAGCAGGGGCATAGGTAATCACAATCAACGCGAATATGAGCGCGATGATGAAGGGCCAAATCTCGCGCATGAAATCGCCTACCGACACCTTTGTGACGGAGCAAGTCGTAAACATCATAGAGCCAAATGGAGGTGTGACGCCGCCAATCATTATGTTTATAATCATGATCATTCCAAAGTGGATAGGGTCGATGCCTAAGGCAACTGCAACGGGCACTAAAAGTGGTGCAAGGATGATTAGGGCTGCGCCGCCTTCTAAAAACATACCAATGAGTAACAAAAATACGTTAATAACCGCAAGCATCATATACTTGTTAGAGGTAAATTCTAACAGCATAGCGGTAAATTCTTGTGGAATACGCTCCCAGGTTAAATAGTAACCAAACACCGAAGCAGCAACAATAATTAGTACGACTGTGCCGGTGCCATAAATCGTATCTAACAAAATATGTTTGATATGATTGAATTTAAGTTCTTTATATACAAATAACCCAATGAGAATTGAGGCAAGCACCGCTATTGCGCCAGCCTCAGTAGGTGTGAACAGGCCAAATCGTAATCCTAGAATCACGCCAAAGGGCAGCGACAGCGACCAAATTGAATCTGTAAATTGTGCTCCTATCTCGCGAAGGCTAGCGCGCTTATCTCGTGACGGTTTGTATTTACGCTTGCGAGCAATAAGCGTGACGGTGAACATCAGCGCACCCGCCATAATTATACCTGGCACATAGCCAGCCACAAATAGTTCAGCTACCGAAACCTGCGCAATCAGTGCATATATGATCATCACAATGCCCGGAGGGATTACTGGGGAAATTGCAGAAGAAGCTGCCGTAATAGCGGCAGAAAACGAGCGGCTATAGCCGCGCTTTTCCATTTGCGGCACGAGTATTTTACTTTGCATAGCGGCGTCTGCATTGGCCGAGCCTGATACACCGCCCATAAATGTGCTCATTACCACGTTTACTTGCGCCAAGCCGCCAATAAGGTGGCCCGTTAAGACTTCGGCCATTTGCATGAGTTTTCTACTTATCCCAGAATAGTTCATAACCGAACCGGCCATCACAAAAAATGGGATTGCAAGTAATGGAAAGGAGGCAGCAGAAGTAATAAACTTTTGCAATACTAGGTCAGCAGGCATACCGGCGTCAAAAAAGGTGAAGTAAAAGATGGCAGAGCCAAATAATGCGTAGGCGATAGGTATGCCGAGAAAGTAGAGTAAGAAAACGAGTAAAATAGGCAAGTAAATCATAAAGCTCGCCTTTGGCGAATATACGCAGCGACATCGTGATATAAAAACCTAATGGCGTAAAAGGTGATAAGACCAAAACCCACAACTAGCGCTGAATTAAACACTGCAGAGCTAATGCCTAACACCGCGGTAGGCTTTGCCCAAGCAATTTTAGTAAACACAATGGCCATATAAAAAATGTAGCCATTAATGGCTAGTAGAATCAAACCCGTCAAAAAGCGAACAATCTTTTCTATTTGAGTTGGCATTTTGGTAATAAGAAAGTCTATTCCCAAATCCAACTTATGTTTATAAGTAGCACTTGCACCCACAAACACGCACCACACAAAGCAGATCGTGGCGACTTCTTCCGCCCAAAATATTGAATATCCCAAGAAATAGCGTAAAAATACATTGATGATAACTAAGCTAATCATGATGATTAAAAAGATACTGCACAGAATTTCTTCGAAATATGTAAAGAAGAATTTTAGCCCTGAGGTCATTGCGAAGACCTTGCTCGAATCTTTTTAAGTTCGGCTTGAATTTGGTCGTACATTTCAACGGTTACGCCAGGCAGTTTTCCGTCGAATAAATGAATGGTTCTAGCTTCAAATGCTTCGCGGTCTACCTCATTAAACTGGACCCCTTTAGCTTGTAAATCTTTAATGACTTGGGCATGTTGGCTCTTAAGCTTGCTAATCATTTGCAGCGCTTCGTATTCAAATTCGTGCGCAATGATGAGCTGGTATTTCTCTGGTATTTTTGCCCACACTTCAGTAGAGATGTAAATGCCGCAGGTACCTAAAAAATGATTGGTAAACGCCACATTTTTTTTACCCGTTTCATACACCTTCGCGCCTAAGTTAGTAAATTCAGAACCTTCAAGCCCATCAACCACACCTTGTTGTAAGGCGCTGAAAGTTTCGCCCCAGGGCAAAGGAGTCGCATTAGCGCCCATTGTATTGATAGTTTGAATGAAGAGCTTGCTCCCGGGCGTTCTGAGCTTCACACCCTCAAGGTCTTCGGGTGTGATAATTACCCTATCGGTGATTAAGTTTCGAAAACCAAATATATACTGCAGAGAAAGTACTTTAATGCCCTTGTCTTCGAGCTTCTTCACCCAGTCTTGCACTAAAGGCGTCTTGATAATTTCCATATATTCATCAAAATTGTTGTATAGCATTGGACCCACTAAGGCAGTGAATTCAGGGACATAATCGCCAATGTAAGAAGGGTCTTCGACTGAAATGAAATACGCGCCGCGCATTACCATTTCAACGCCGTCTTTATATGCTGCTATTTGTGCGCCAGGATAAGTGAGCACCCGAACGGCCCCGTTGGTTTTATTGTTAATGCGCTCAGCGACTAACTCAATGGACTTTGCGAGCTCTTCATTTACGTTGAAAACATGGCTTAATCGTAAGGTAATCGTGAATTCTTCATCTTCCTTATCTTTGCTACAGCCAAAAGGAAGAATTAACAATAAAAAGAAAACGCTGAGGACTTTAAGCTTTGGTAATTTCAACATAATATAATATGAAAATCATGGCGAAAGGTTACAGAAGAATAAACCACTATCTTGGTCTATGCAACAGGGCTAACTTTCATCATATTCGTTCAAATTTTGGTAATTGGACAGCGCAACAAAATAGCAATAGCTCAAAGTAATCGCAAAATAGTGCCTTAAAGTACTAAAATTTATTGTCGATTTATAATTACTGATTTGCAATTCTTTGCAATAAACGCTTCAAAGCGGCTTGCTTGATAGGTTTAGGTAAGTATTGCATGTTGTTTTCGTAGGCCATAGCCTGTAAGGATTCACTTCTGTCTGCGCTACTAACAATAGTATTGACGCGTACATTTAAATTATCTTGAATAGACAAAGCGACATCAATCCCGTTATCACCGTCATTCAAATGGTAATCGGCTATTATGAGGTTAGGCACAAAGTTGCTTTTATCTATTAGCTTAAGGGCGCCTTGCTTGCTAGTCGCACTTTTTACGATCCCACCCCATGTTTGCAGTAAGGTAACTAGCGCGGTGGCCACGGCGCTGTCATTTTCAAGCACTAAAATGCGTTTACTCCCTAGAATAGGAGGTTTGTCGTCAAATAGTTCAAGGGATCGCGAAGGCGATACCATTACTCTTTTATTACTCTGGGGTAGCCCAATGCTAAATACCGATCCTTGGCCAACAGTCGAATGTAGGTCAACGCGAAAGCCTAAAAGCTGACTTATTTTATCTACAATGGTAAGGCCTAAGCCTAAACCTTGATGGGGACTGTGGGTGTCAATACGCTGAAACTCATTAAAAATTGCCTGCTGGTCTTCTTTGGCAATACCACTGCCCGTATCGGCCACGACCAGTTCACACATGGCGTTTTTTCTTCGCCTTACGCCAATAATTACTTTTCCACTGGCGGTATATTTTATTGCGTTAGACAATAAGTTTTGGATTATTCGCGAGGTTAAGCGGCGGTCAGTTTCAAGCCATACACTGGTGCGAATGTAGCGCAGTTTAAGGTTCTTTTGTGCCGCAAGCACCGAAAACTCAATCACCAGTGATGACAGTAATTGATCAAGTGCAAAGCTTGTAAGGTTGGGTTTAATTAAGTTATTTTCTAACTTGGTGATATCTACTAGCATAGCGAGCAAGGACTCGGCGTTGTCTAAGCTATTGACTAAATTATCAGCTAATTCAGCCTCGTTACTGAGCACTAGGCTTGTGTTTTTATTACGGCTGAGTTTTTCACGCAGCATTGACGCAAAAATACCTGCGGCGTTTAATGGCTGCATCAGATCATGGCTAGTTGCGGCTAAAAACTTTGTTTTGCTAATGTTGGCTTGTTCGGCATCATTTTTAGCTAAGCGCAGTTCATAGGTGCGCTGCTCAACCCGTTTTTCAAGATGAATTTTAGCGGCCTCAAGTTCATTTTGAATATGGATATACTCAGTAATATCGGCGTAGCAGGTAATGTAGCCACCGGCGGGCAGGGCATTACCCGTTATTTCTACCACTTTGTTGTGAATTTGTGGTCGCACTGTCTTGTAAGATTTTCCGATTAACATACTTTGCATGCGTTTGTTTATTTTATGGTGAATATCATCAGGTGCTTGCTGGCGTCCTAAAAGACCTCTGTTGGCATTAAACTTTAGAATATCAAGAATGGGTCTACCTACCTGTAAATAACCTTTTGGATAGTCAAAAATATCTTCATAAATAGCATTCCACGCCACTAGCTTTAGGTTAGTGTCAACCACACTTACGCCAAGCGGTAAATGCGTAATAGAGGCTTGCAGTACTTCAAAGTTAAACTGGAAGTCTTTACCAGCCTCATTCACCAGTTCGGTTAGCTTTTGCTTAGAAATAGGCTCAGCATTTGCAATAGCGCTCAACAGAATACGTGTAGAAGCTTTACCCATATGTGATGCTAGCAGATTTTCTGCTTTGTTTAGCACATTACTAGGCGCGATATCATCTTGTTTAATACCTACGAAAACAACCTGATCGCGAAAGGTCTGCGCGGCTGCATGCGGCAGTATTTGATCCGTTAAGGTTAGTAAGTCGCTAAATTTTATATCGCTGTGTAAGTTACTTAATGCGGATGATGCATAGGGATTGCTCACCTTATTGTCGGTGAGTATCGACACAATAGCCAGCAACAGTAAATTAATCGCAAATGATAGAAATAAAACAAAGGCGATATTTTCGCTTTCCACTAAATCTAGCGTTACCGGGCTTACCTGCAGGTATGTTTGCGCATCAAGCTGAGGTGCAAGGGCTGGCACAAGCATGCCAATAATAATAGTAAGCACACCGGCGACAATACCGACAAAGGCGCCATACTTATTAGCACGTCGCCAGTAGATGCCCAGCAAAATAGCTGGAAAGGTTTGTGATAGCAACGACAGCGCAATAGTGCCGGTTTGCGCCAGAGGCGCCTCTTGGCTTATGTGTAAATGGTAAATATAGGCAATACACAGCATCACCAAAATAGTCAATTGACGGATCCGTAAAATCTGCCGACCCGATAACTTCAAGCTATTATTAACCAGATTATTTTGCGGCGCAGATTCAACAATGGCTCGCTTTACTTTACTGGCGTTTAGCCAAAACAATAAGGGCGTAATAAGACTATTTGTGACCATATTGCCCAATGCGAGCGTAGCGACGATTACCATAGAGCTAGAAGCGGCTAAACCGCCAATAAAAGCTATCAGAGCAATAGGCATATTCTGCGCCGCAATTGGCATTGCCAGTACGTAGCTGTCGGTGGTGACATTCACAGGCGCGGTGCTTTGAGTGATTAATAAAGGACTTTGTGCATCGCCAAAAACAATCATGCCGCCCAGCGCAATAGGCAAAATAAAAATAGACATGCCGATTAAGTAGGCGGGGAAAAGCCAGCGGGCCTGTCGTATTTCATCATTGTGTCGATTTTCCACAAAGTTGATGTGAAACTGCCGCGGCAGGCAAAACATAGAGCAAACGCCCAGCAGCACGTGGCTGGTGTAAATCCACACAGCGAAAGGTTTTGTCATCAGCTCAAGGGTAGGTTCATACGCTAGGCTGCGCTGAGCTAGGTCAACAAGTCCATCAAAAATACCGTAAACAACAAATAGACCTACCGCTAATAAGGCGACAATTTTGACCACAGACTGAGCGGCTATGGTAAGCATTAACCCAGGGTTGTGATCGGTTAAACTCATGTTGCGTGCACCAAACCAAATGGCAAATACAGCCATGCCGAAGGTTACGTAAAAGCTGATAGAGTTTGACCAGTCATTAACATCAACAATAAGAAGGTTAAGCGCCAGCGTGATCGCGTCAAGCTGCAGCGCAATATAAGGAATAACGCCCAAAAAGCAAATGCTGGTAATAAGCACCGCAATGCTGTTTGAATGGTTGTAGCGTACGCTGATAAATTCAGCAATAGATGAAATATTGTATTGTTTACAAATGGTATTTACGCGTATTAACAGCCGGTAGCCAAACAGCATAACAATGATAACGCCTAAATAAGTCGGCACCAAGGGCCAACCGAACTGCGCTGCTTGGGTTGTGGTGCCAAAAAAAGCCCACGACGTGCAGTGAATACCAAGGGCGAGGGAATAAACAGATTTAGGCAGTTTTTTGGCTTTATTGCCTACAGTGGCTATTGCCACTAATAGCAGCATATAGCCAAGGGTAACGCATATTAGTGTCCAAATTGAAAACATAAAAGCGTGCTCTGTTTATGTTCGCCCTAAGCAGGCATTAGCCTATTTTCTTGTACTTCAGGCGATGAGGCTCAACCGCTTCTTGGCCATAGGTTTGTTTTAACCAAGCTTCGTAGTCGTTGTAGTTACCTTCATAAAAATTAACTTTGCCTTCGTCGCGATAATCGAGGATGTGAGTGGCTATGCGATCTAAAAACCATCGGTCGTGCGAAATCACCAATGCACAACCAGGAAACTCTAAAATCGCATTTTCTAGTGCACGCAGGGTCTCTACATCAAGATCGTTGGTGGGCTCATCGAGTAAAAGCGTGTTGCCGCCGGCTTTTAATAACTTTGCCAAATGCACCCGATTTCGTTCACCACCCGACAAATCTTTTATGAATTTGGACTGGTCGGTGCCCTTAAAGTTAAAGCGGCTGCAGTAAGCGCGGCTGTTTAATTCGAAGCGGCCAATTTTAACGATGTCCATGCCGTCAGATATTTCCTGATACACGGTTTTAGATTCATCCATGTGATCTCTGAACTGATCGACGCTGGCAATATCCACGGAATCGCCTATGTCGATGGTGCCTGAGTCGGGCTTCTCTTTCCCCGTAATCATTTTAAATAAGGTCGATTTACCGGCGCCGTTTGGTCCAATAATGCCAACAATAGCGCCTTTTGGCACCGTGAACGTCATGTCGTCTATTAACTGCCTGTCACCATAGGCCTTACGCAGCCCTTTAATTTCTATGACTTTGTCACCCAAGCGCTCACCCGGCGGTATGAATAGCTCATTGGTTTCATTACGCTTTTGATAATCGGCTGTGCTGAGTTCTTCAAAGCGAGCCATGCGTGATTTACTTTTAGCATGACGACCTTTAGGGTTTGTACGCACCCACTCTAGTTCTTGCTTTATAGAGCGTTGGCGAGCATTTTCAGTGCGATCTTCTTGGGCTAAACGGGCGTCTTTTTGCTCTAACCAAGACGAATAGTTGCCTTCCCATGGAATACCTTCACCGCGGTCAAGCTCTAAAATCCAGCCCGCTACGTTATCTAAGAAATAACGGTCATGGGTAATGGCCACTACGGTGCCTTCGTAGTCATGTAAGAAGCGTTCAAGCCATGCAACTGATTCTGCATCTAAGTGGTTGGTGGGTTCGTCGAGCAGTAGCATTTCAGGTTTTTCAAGCAACAGTTTGCACAGTGCTACGCGGCGTTGTTCACCGCCCGACAAGGTTTTGACATCGGCGTCCCACGGCGGTAAACGAAGGGCATTGGCAGCGCGCTCTAGAGCGTTCTCTATGTTGTGACCGTCTTTTGCTTGAATAATGGCTTCAAGTTCGCCTTGTTCTTTGGCTAGTGCGTCAAAGTCGGCGTCGGGCTCAGCGTAGGCGGCATATACTTGGTCAATGCGTTTTAAAGCGTTCATAACATCGGCCACGGCAAGTTCAATATTACCGCGCACGTCTTTGCTTTCATCAAGCTTGGGCTCCTGCGGTAAATAGCCAATTTTTAAACCCAGCTGCGGTCTGGCTTCACCTTCTATGTCGGTGTCAAGGCCCGCCATAATACGCAGCAAGGTAGACTTACCTGAACCATTAAGACCCAGTACACCAATTTTTGCGCCAGGAAAAAAACTTAAACTGATATTTTTGAGAATATGACGATTAGGCGGGACAACTTTGCCTACTCTATGCATACTATAAACGTATTGAGCCATGTGTGTTGGGTTCCCGTATAAATAAAATTAAACATAGAATAGTGTAGTCTAGATTCCGCGCTTACGTAAGAGTAAAGTCTACATAATAACAATTCATCGAATAGGAAAACATATGACAGGCAAAACCTTAGCACAAATCGCGCAAGCAATTGGCGGCGAAACGAAAGGCGATGCTAGCGTGGTGATTACGCAGATGGGTGATTTAGGTAAAGCGCAGCCGCATCAATTGTCATTTTTGTCTAACGCTAAGTTTGCCAAAGATTTAGCCACAACCAAAGCCGGCGGCGTTATATTGCGTGTTCATGATGCGGTTAATTACACGGGTAATGCAATTATTATGAGTGACCCTTACGTCGGCTTTGCAAAAGCCGCGCAGTTATTAGACAGCACCCCGGTACAAGAAAGAGGCATTGCGCCTAGTGCAGTGGTGCACCCAAGCGCCAAACTAGGCGACAACGTAAGCGTAGCTGCAGGCGCGGTGGTCAGTGCACACGCTATTGTCAGTGACAATGTGGTAATAGGCGCAAACTGTTTTATAGGCGAGCTAGCTATTTTAGGTGCCGGTGTTAATTTACGCGCCAATGTGACCATTTATCATAGGGTAGAGCTGGGTCAAAATGTCTCCATTCATAGCGGCACCGTTATTGGCTGTGACGGCTTTGGCTATGCAAACGAAAAAGGCAGCTGGACCAAAATTCCGCAAACCGGCACGGTTGTCATTGGCGAAGGCACTGAGATAGGCGCAAACTGCGCCATAGACAGAGGTGCCATTGGCAATACTATTATTGGTAAA
Source organism: Glaciecola punicea ACAM 611 (assembly GCF_000252165.1). Lineage (GTDB taxonomy): Bacteria > Pseudomonadota > Gammaproteobacteria > Enterobacterales > Alteromonadaceae > Glaciecola > Glaciecola punicea. Next base: position 12,260 of record NZ_BAET01000003.1, on the reverse strand, counting down.
AACTGCATCATAGACAACTTAGTGCACATTGCCCACAACGTTGAAATTGGCGATCACTCCTGTATTTGCGGTGCAACAGGTATTGCGGGTAGCGCTGTTTTGGGCAAATATGTGGTGGTTGCGGGACAATGTGCTATTAATGGGCACATTCGCATTGCCGACGAGGTCCAAATTACCGGCCAAAGTATGGTAACCAAAAGCATTAAAGAGGCGGGTGTGTATTCATCTGGTATGCCTGTTGCGCCCAATAGACTGTGGCAAAAAAATACTGTTCAGCTCAGACAAATAGGTAAGTTAGTCGACAGAGTGAAAGCGCTTGAGCAAGCTGCAAAAAATAGCCCTTCAAAATAGCCATCTATAAAGGCGCAATATGCTTTACACAAGCGTCATCAGATTTTCTTTTTATACCCTATACAAAGCTATTAAAAACGCTACAATATAGGTCTTTCAAATTCTTCTTTTGCAATTTATCTAGTGTTAAGCAAAAGTATAGACAACAACTTTGCTTTACGCGCTTTTACAAGAACCAGGAGCCCCCATGTTATCACGCAGTATGAATATAGCCGACTATGATCCCGAATTGTCGGACGCAATGGAAGCTGAGAAACGTCGTCAAGAACATCATATCGAATTGATTGCATCTGAAAACTATTGTAGTCCAAGAGTACTAGAAGCCCAAGGTTCGCAGTTAACCAATAAATATGCGGAAGGCTATCCTGGTAAGCGCTATTACGGCGGCTGTGAACATGTTGATATAGCAGAGCAATTGGCCATAGATCGCGCGAAAGAATTATTTGGTGCTGACTATGCCAACGTTCAGCCTCACTCAGGCTCGCAAGCAAATACTGCGGTGTTCATGGCTTTAATAGAAGCAAACGATACGGTACTAGGCATGAGCTTGGCCGACGGCGGACACTTGACTCACGGATCACACGTAAACTTTTCGGGCAAAACCTACAATGCAGTGCAGTATGGTTTACACCCCGATACTGGTGTGATTGACTATGATAAGGTTGAAGCCTTAGCAATAGAGCATAAACCAAAACTAATTATAGGTGGCTTCTCGGCCTACTCAGGCATCGTTGACTGGGCACGTTTTAGAGAAATTGCGGATAAGGTAGGCGCGTATTTACTGGTCGATATGGCTCACGTTGCGGGTTTAGTCGCGGCGGGTGTTTATCCAAGTCCTCTTCCTTACGCCCATGTGGTTACCACCACAACGCATAAAACGCTTGCGGGTCCACGCGGCGGTTTAATTGTATCAGCGTGTGGTGATGAAGCGCTCTATAAAAAATTCAACAGTGCAGTATTTCCTGGCAATCAAGGTGGCCCCTTGTGCCATGTGATTGCCGCAAAAGCGGTAGCGTTTAAAGAAGCCTTAGAGCCAGAATTCAAAACGTATCAGCAGCAAGTGCTTAAAAATGCGAAAAAAATGTGCGCGGTACTAATGGACAGAGGCTACAAAGTAGTGTCAAACGGCACTGAGAATCACTTGTTTTTACTCGATTTAATAGATAAAGACATTACCGGTAAAGCGGCCGACGCGGCTTTGGGCCATGCCAACATTACGGTGAATAAAAACTCGGTGCCAAACGATCCGCGCTCACCCTTCGTGACCAGTGGTTTACGTATTGGCACGCCGGCTATAACCCGCAGAGGCTTTAAGGAGACCGAAGCCGAACAGGTAGCCAACTTGATGTGTGATGTCTTAGATAATATTGATGACGAAAGTGTAATTGACCGTGTACGTGGCGAAGTGGTAGCGCTTTGTGAACGCTTCCCTGTGTATGGCTAAGGCTAAACAACTGCAGTACAAAAGGCAGTTAATCTTGCACAAAGACACGAGCGCTGTGTTTGAGAGCTCGATGATGCAAAAAGGAGCTAGATAATTCTGGCTTTTTTTATATACACACGATATTCACAGCCGGTATTAATAGCATGCCAATTTTATAGGAGTTGTCTATATGTTTTGCCCTTTTTGCCGCGCGCAAGAAACCAAAGTGATCGATTCTCGCTTAGTATCAGGTGGTGAGCAAATAAGACGCAGACGTCAATGCATCGAATGCGCTGAGCGCTTTACTACTTTTGAATTTGCTGAACTGGTCATGCCAAAGGTAATAAAACGCGATCAAACTCGAGAACCCTTTAACGAAGATAAGCTGTCAGCTGGATTAATGCGAGCACTGGAAAAACGCCCTGTGAGTACCGAGGCTATCGAGCAAACGATGAATAAAATTAAATCGGAATTACGTGCAACGGGTGAGCGCGAAATAAAAAGCGAATTGATAGGTGAACTCATTATGCAGGCTTTACGTAATCTTGATAAGATTGCTTACGTAAGATTCGCCTCAGTTTATCGCTCATTCGAAGACGTGAAAGAGTTTAGTGAAGAAATTGCACGCTTATCGGATGAGTAATATATTCTTCAAATGTCGCCTTAATGCCTGAAATGTAGGGGCAAGTCCAGCCCATCAACTGCGGCTAAAGTATTATTAAAGAGTATTTATGTCAGACATTCAAGCCAATAGCGTGTTTTCTGTTTTTGATGCAAAAATGATGGGTAAAGCATTACAACTTGCGCGTCGAGGCGTCTTTTCAACGACTCCTAATCCCCATGTAGGCTGCATAATAACTAACGCGCAAAACCAAGTTGTGGGTGAAGGTTTCCATAAGAAAGCAGGTCAAGGTCATGCTGAAGTACAAGCGCTTCAGCAAGCCAAAGCTAATGCCGTAGGCGCTACTGCCTATGTTACTTTGGAGCCATGTGCTCACTACGGCCGCACCCCGCCTTGTGCTCAAGCGCTCATAGATGCGAAAATTAAAAAAGTATTCATTGCCTGTATTGACCCTAATTTTCAGGTTCGTGGTAAAGGCATTGCTATGCTAACCCAAGCTGGCATAGAAGTATCGATTGGCTTGATGCAAGAAAGTGCATTGGCACTCAATAAAACATTTTTCTTTTCCCTTCAACATAAACGTCCTTTCATTAGCGTAAAGTTAGCCGCTAGCCTAGACGGCAAGACAGCATTGGCCAGCGGCGAAAGCAAATGGATAACCGGACCTTTGGCGCGCGCCGATGTCCAAAAACATCGAGCCTCAGCGTGTGCAATACTCACCGGGGCTGACACCGTAATACATGATGACCCTCAGTTAAACGTGCGCATCGCTGAATTACCTGCTGATATATCTGAGCAGTTTCTATGGCGTGAACAGCAGCCTTTGCGTGTTATAATTGACTCAGCTAATCGATTAAGCGCGATTAAGTACAAAATTTGTAACGATGGCCACGCGACCTTAGTTTATAATGCAGTTAAAAATGAAGCGTTGAACTACAAAGAGGGTGGCGCTTGCTGGCAAAAGCAAGTGCCGATTATTGAAAAAAAAGGGCGGCAATTTGTCGATTTGCATGCCGTTTTATCAGACTTGCACACAATGGGTATAAACCATTTATGGGTTGAAGCCGGTGAGAAACTTACCGGTGCGCTGTTTGATTTAGAGCTTGTAGATGAGTTAATTTTATATCAAGCGCCCAAAATATTGGGCAGTGCGGCAAGGGGTTTGACCCGAGCAACGAGCAAAAACAGCTTGCAACAAGCGATGGTAGGTAAGGTCACCTCGTTAAGCCTACTTGGGCCTGACACTAAAACTATCATTGAATTTTCACACTAACACAGCAGGGTTTACGTAATATGTTTACGGGAATAATAGAAGCGATTGGTAGCATAAGTACCTTAACTGATTTGGGCGACAATTTTCGCTTAGTCGTAAAAACGGGTAAAATGGACATGGGCGATGTCCATTTAGGCGACAGTATTGCCACCAGTGGCGTATGCCTGACGGTGGTAGATAAAGGCTCCGATTTTTATGCCGCTGATGTATCTGCAGAAACCATCAAACTAACAGGTTTTGCGCACTATAGTGTGGGCCATAAGGTAAACCTTGAAAAAGCGATGCTGACCAACAGTCGCTTTGGTGGACATATTGTTAGTGGTCACGTAGACGGTGTGGGTAAAGTAGAGGCCATCAATGAACACAGCAACTATATTGAAGTATGGGTTAAAGCACCTGCTGAACTGGCCAAGTATATTGCCCACAAAGGCTCCATTACGGTAGATGGGGTTAGTTTAACGGTGAATGAAGTAAAAGGCGCTTCGTTTATGCTGTGGTTAATTCCACATACGCTGAAAGAAACAGTTATTGGACAGTATAAAGTCGGTACTCATGTCAATTTAGAAGTTGATGTAATTGCACGTTACTTAGAGCGATTATTACTGGGCGACAAAGCGGCCGATGACAACACACATGCAGGCAGTGACTTAAGTATGGCATTTTTGGCTGAACACGGCTATTTGAAGTAGAAGAAACACATACACCTTCACAATAAAGGGATATTTATGGCACTAAACACCACCGCGGAAATTATAGAAGATATTAGGCTAGGCAAAATGGTCATTTTGATGGATGACGAAGATCGCGAAAACGAAGGCGATCTTATTATGGCTGCGGAGCACGTTACGCCCGAGGCAATTAATTTTATGGTAACGCATGCCAGAGGTTTAGTATGCCTGCCTATGACGCAAGAACGCTGCAAGCGCTTGAAACTGCCCTTAATGGTTGACAACAACGGCGCACAGTTTTCAACTAACTTTACGGTTTCTATTGAGGCCGCTAAAGGCGTAACCACTGGCATATCGGCGGCTGACAGAGCGGCAACCATATTAGCCGCGGTTAACAAAGAAGCAGTAAGTGAAGATATTGTTCAGCCCGGGCATATTTTTCCACTTATCGCCAAAGAGGGTGGCGTGTTAAACAGAGCAGGCCACACCGAGGCAGGTGTAGATCTTCCGCGCTTAGCAGGTCTTGAGCCGGCTGGCGTAATTGTAGAGATACTAAACGCTGACGGCTCAATGGCAAGGCGCCCTGAACTTGAAGTATTTGCCAAAAAACACAATATTAAAGTAGGTACTATTGCCGAACTGATTGAGTACAGGAACTTAAACGAAACGACTATCGAGAAAGTCGCAACGTGCAAGTTGCCTACTGCTTTCGGTGAATTTGATTTAATAACGTACAAAGATATCATCGATGAGCAGATTCACTTCGTACTGCAAAAAGGGCCTATTATCGAAAATCAGCCAACTATCGTCAGAGTGCATCTGCATAACACGCTGAGCGATTTGTTAGGCTCAACCCGTGCCATTAATCGTTCTATGCCCTTAACCAGCGCAATGGAGCGTATCGCTAAAGACGGCGGCGTAATTGTGGTGCTAGGTAAAAAAGAAGATTTAGTCTCACAGGTAAAACTGTTTGAAGCACAAGACAATGGTCAAGTTGACGTTGGCAAAACATGGGAAGGCTCTTCTCGTACCGTTGGCGTTGGTAGCCAGATTTTGCAAAGTTTAGGTATTACAAAGATGCGCTTGTTAAGCAAGCCAATTAAGTACACAGCGCTTTCTGGCTTCGGTCTAGAAGTAATAGAATACATCCACGATTAAACATAGTGTAAAAATAACATAAGTAACTAAGATTCAGTTATAAATAATGATTTATTGCTGGTCCTTTATGCTACAATTTTCGCCGGTTTTTACAGGAGTTTAAAATACATGAAAATAATTGAAGGTAACACACGCGCAACAGGCAAAAAATTTGCCGTAGTAGTCTCTCGTTTCAATAGTTTTGTTGTAGAAAGCCTGCTTGACGGCGCGCTAGACACGCTAGAACGTATTGGCGAAGTAAACCCTGACGACATTACGGTTATTCGTGTCCCCGGTGCTTATGAGCTGCCTATTGTGGCTAAAAAAGCAGCCATGTCGGGTAAGTTTCACGCTATAATAGCCTTAGGTGCAGTCATTCGCGGCGGCACACCGCACTTTGAATTTGTGGCCGGCGAATGCAACAAAGGCTTGGCTCAAGTATCATTAGACGCCACTATCCCCCTTGCTTTTGGTGTGCTAACGGTAGACACAATTGAGCAAGCCATAGAACGTTCAGGCACAAAAGCCGGAAATAAAGGTGTAGAAGCAGCACACAGTGCGCTTGAAATGGTGAATGTACTAGCGGCCATTGACGAGGCGCTATAGTGAAACCAGCCCATCGTAAACAAGCCCGCATACTTGCTCTACAGGCACTGTACGCGTGGTTAATGAGTGGAAATGACATTAAGCAAATAGAGCTTAGCATTGCCACCACCAATGACATGACCAAAGTAGACTTGTCCTACATGCAAGATATACTTATCGGTGTTACCCAAGATGTGCAAAGTCTAGATAAACTGTATAAGCCGTATTTGGGACGCTTGCCAGAAGAACTCGATCCTATTGAAAAATCTATCATGCGCTTAGCAACGGTTGAGCTTAGAGACCGCCTCGATACTCCTTATAAGGTGGTCATTAACGAAGCGATTGAGCTTGCGAAAACGTTTGGCGCTGAAGAGAGCCATAAGTTCATAAACGGCGCCCTCGACAAAGCTGTTAAAACACTCAGAAAAGATGAAAGAAGCTAAGGTTTGAACGAATTCAGCTTAATAAACAAGTACTTTGCCGAATCTAGTTTTGTTCGCAAAGACGTCATAATAGGCATTGGCGACGACGCCGCCATTACACAGGTCCCTCAAAATCAGAGCTTAGCCACCACCACTGACACGCTTTTAAAAGGTGTTCACTTCTTGGCCAATACGAGTCCCCAAGATATTGCGCATAAAGCTATTGCCGTTAATTTAAGTGACTTAGCGGCAATGGGCGCAGAACCAAGTTGGTTGAGTTTATCACTTACGATGCCTGATGCCGACGAAGTTTGGCTACAGGGGTTCAGTGAAAAGGTGGCTGAGCTAACCGAGTATTTCTCGGTCCAACTTATCGGTGGTGACACCGTAAAAGGGCCTTTGTCTATTACTATCACCGCACAAGGGTTTGTTCCTCAAGACAGTGTCTTAACGCGTGACGGCGCAAAAAATGGTGACTGGATTTTTGTTACCGGCACTCTTGGAGATGCTGGCGCAGGCTTGGATATACTGCGCAATAAGCTAACCGGTGACGATGCGAGCGCTAGCGATTATCTAGTAGCTCGGCACAGACGTCCAACCCCTCGCGTATTAGCAGGCACTGTGTTGAGACGCCTAGCTAGCGCCTGTATTGATGTGTCTGACGGCTTACTGCAAGATGTTATGCACATTGCTAAGGCTTCGGGAACAGGCGTAATTTTACATGTAGACAGGCTGCCTATTTCAGATGCATTACGTAGTTATGTAAAGGATTTACATCAGGCTTTTGGCTACGCTGCATCGGCGGGCGATGACTATGAACTTTTGTTCACAGTGCCCGAAGAACATAGAAATACTGTGCAAACAGCTTTAGACAGCTATTCCATTATGCATACTTGTATCGGGCAAATGACAGGCGCAATCGGTAAACTTGATTTGAAGTTAAACGAAAAACCCTATACTTTATATGATTGTGAACGCGTTGGTTACAGCCACTTTTGAGTACACTATGGAAAAATCCTTAAGAGCTAAAGTAAACTTGTATCATCCAGCACATTTTTTGGGCTTCGGCTTTGGCTCAGGTTTAGTGGGGCTAATGCCTGGTACAATGGGCTCTTTAGTTGCCATCCCCATTGTTATATTAATGAGCTACTTGGCGCTTATCCCCTATGTGATATTAACTACAGTAGCAGCTGTTGGTGGTATTTATATATGCCAAAAAGTAAGTGACGATATGGGTGTTCACGATCATGGCGCAATTGTATGGGATGAAATAGTCGGCATGATGATCGTGTTTATTGCTATTCCTATCAGTTGGCATAGTCTGCTGATTGGATTTTTATTATTTCGGGTATTTGACATTTTAAAACCTTGGCCTATCAGTTTCTTAGATAAGAACGTGCATGGAGGTTGGGGTATTATGGTTGACGATATCGTGGCTGGTTTCTTTTCACTGATATGTCTGCATTTAATTTATATAGGCTTAGCGTATTTTGAGAAGGTGCTGTAACGAGCAGCTTAACACTGCTCGCTTACAACGCGATACTTATAGCGTGATTGCCTGCACCACATTTAGTCCTAAATAACCTTTGTTATGCTAAAAAAGCCGTTACAGAAGCTATAATTCCTTTCGCATCGATACCAAGTTCTTGGTACATTTCTTGTTGGGTCGCCTGCATAATGAATTCATCAGGGAAGCCAAGCGGAAGTACTTGGACAAGTGTTTTATTGGCCTGCAAGGCCTCCATTACTGCACTGCCTGCACCTCCCATAATGGCGCCGTCTTCAAGTGTGACTAATAACTCGTGGTGATTGGCGGCGAGCAGTAGCGCTTTGGTATCTAATGGCTTAACAAAGCGCATGTCTATTACGCTAGCGTTTAGTGCTTCTGCCGCTTTGAGCGCCTCAGGCAGCAATGTGCCAAAATTGAGGATAGCCACCTTAGCATTTTTGCCGTTTTTGCCGCTGCTGCTTACCTTTATTTCGCGCATAGTTCGGCTTTTGCCAAGCTCTATAGCGTTCATTGTAGACTCTACCTCAATGCCCATACCGCTGCCTCTTGGATAGCGAACACTTGCGGGGCTGTTAGCTATATGCCCAGTGTACAGCATATTCCTACATTGAGCTTCATCACTGGGCGTCATAATGATCATGTTTGGAATGCATCGCAAATAGCTAATATCAAACGCGCCTTGGTGAGTAGGGCCATCAGCACCGACTAAACCTGCGCGGTCTATGGCAAATAAAACGGGTAAGTTTTGTAACGCTACATCGTGAATAAGCTGGTCGTACGCGCGCTGCAAAAAAGTCGAGTATATAGCTACCACAGCATGCTTTTTTTCTATTGCAAGACCGGCTGCCAGCGTGACGCTATGCTGCTCAGCTATGCCCACATCAATATACTGCTTAGGGAACTGCTGCGAAAATTTTACCATACCTGAGCCTTCGCGCATCGCCGGAGTGATTGCAATGAGGTCAGGATCTACCTTAGCCATGTCGCAAAGCCAATCGCCAAAAATAGCAGAGAAAGTTGGATTGCCCGGCTTTGAAGTGGGGAATTTTTCAGTGGTATGATCAAACTTAGGCACAGCGTGCCACTTTATAGGATCCTGTTCTGCTTGCTCGTATCCTTTGCCTTTTTTAGTCACAATGTGCAAAATTTTAGGCCCTTTCATACTTCTCATATTCGAGAGTGTATCTACAAGAACGTCCACATCATGTCCGTCAATTGGTCCAATATAATTAAACCCTAACTCTTCAAAAATAGTACCCGGCACGACCATACCTTTAAGATGTTCTTCAGCCTTGCTGGCAAATTCTTTAATAGGCGGAACGCTAGATAGAATCTTTTTACCACTGTCACGAATAGAATTGAAAAAGTTGCCAGTGAGTAATCGAGCCAAGTGGCTGTTTAAAGCCCCTACATTTTCAGAAATAGACATCTCATTGTCATTCAGCACAATGGTCAAATCTTTATTGATGTCTCCAGCGTGGTTAAGTGCTTCAAAGGCCAAACCAGCCGTGAGCGCCCCATCGCCTATAACAGCAACGACTTTACGACCTTTACTTTCTTGTTCAGCGGCTATGGCCATGCCAAGTGCTGCACTGATTGAAGTAGATGAATGACCTACCGCAAAAGTATCGTATTCACTTTCAGGTGGCCAAGGGAAAGGATGCAGGCCGTCTTTTTGACGAATGGTGGACATGCGGTCACGCCGGCCAGTAAGAATTTTATGTGAATAGGCTTGATGACCCACATCCCAAATTAGCCTGTCAAACGGTGTTTTATAAACGTAATGAAGAGCTACTGTGAGCTCAACAGTGCCTAAATTAGAAGCGAAATGTCCGCTACTTTGACTCACGCTGTCCAATAAAAACTGGCGTAACTCATTGGCAATAATGCGCAGCTTTGCCTTAGGTTGCTGTCTTAGCTCGCTAGGGATATTCACCCTCGCTAAATTAGGGTAATGATTAAGATTAAGGATCATGTATTTCGTATTCTTCTACTGTCGTTGCTCTTAGCTAATTTCAAAATGTGCGGGTAACCATAAAATCAGTAAAAGTTTCTAATTTTTCGGTATTATACGCTAATGAGCGTAAAGCTTGTATGGCCAAATAATGATGTTTATTTAATTCTTGTTTTGCGTTCTCCAAACCCAGCAATGACACAAAGGTCGACTTGTTCGCCTGCTGGTCTGAACCCTGCGGCTTGCCTAGTGTTTGCGTGTCGGCGGTAACGTCTAAAATATCATCTTGAATTTGAAATGCTAAACCAATATGTTCGGCAAACTGCTGTAACACTGTTTTTTCAGAAGTAGTAATATTTTCACTTAACAAGCAAGGGAGTGTTACACAAACCTTAAGCAAAGCACCGGTTTTTAAGGCATGTAGTTGGTTTAACTGCGCTAATGAAATTTGCTTGTTGGTTGAGCTTAAATCAATGCTTTGCCCCCCTACCATGCCCGCTGGCCCCGCAGCTTTGCTCAAGGCTAGAATAAGCTCGTGCTGACGTAAGCTTGCGCGAGGATTTAATTTAGCGCTGGCAAGAATTTGAAATGCCATGCTTTGTAGGGCATCGCCAGCAAGTATAGCCATTGCTTCGCCAAACTTCACATGACATGTAGGATTTCCTCGACGCAGTTCATCGTCATCCATCGCCGGCAGGTCGTCGTGCACAAGTGAATAAGCATGGATACATTCTATTGCAAGTGCCACTGGTATGAGTTCTTTTTTGTTCACATCAAGTAATTCACCTACTAAGCTAACAAGCAATGGGCGCATACGTTTACCCCCATTTAGCAGCGCGTATTCAAGCGCCTGTTGTAAGGCTTTGTCAACGATGCCCTGCTGCTCTACAAAGTGCATAAAGTACTCAGTTAGCTGGCTGGCAGTGGCATTAAGGTTGCTTTGTAAAGATGCAGGGATTGACATTTTTAATGCGCCATATTTTTATTCGGCAAATTCGGATAAGGTGTCAGGATTGCCGCTGGTGTTGGTCAATATCTTGACTTTTTGTTCTGCATCTTGAAGTAGCTTTTGAGTATGACGAGCAAGTGTAACACCGCGTTCAAACTGCTTAAGTGATGCCTCTAAAGGAATTTCGCCACGCTCCATTTCAAGCACAATAGTGTCTAATTCAGCCATGGCCTGTTCAAACGATAAATCATCTATTTTCATTTAACGTAACTCTTAATATCAATGTTATGAACCTTACCCGACAGACCATACAAATTCAATTATTAGGTGAATAAAACAGGTAATTTTCCATAAAGATTGTAAATAAAAGGCTGTTAACCAGTAAGTAAAGAAAAGACTAATTAGTAAGCCCAGTAAAAGCTCTCAAAAAAAATGAGGGCAATATGATTGTTTGCAAACAATAACGATCTGCATTGGCAAAGACATCAATAAAGCAGGCACATTTAGAGGCGGGACGTCAGCGCAAACCTTTAATCAAAGTGCAGCTGCCACTGTGCTTACGTATTTTGAGGATGCCGAGCGGGCTAGAGTATAAAATAGACGAGTAGAGATTGCTATAATATAGAAAAACCGGAAGCTTTCCGATCCAGTGTCAGAGCCTGACCCAGTCTAAGCCCAAGGCCCATTCAATTAGCCTCTGCTGAGAACTTGCCTGTGCTGAGGTTTGCGCATTACTAACTGCAGTGTGCTAATAGCGCGTTCTAAAAAACCGCCCTCGCAGTAATTTAAATAATACTGCCACATACGCATAAAGCGCTCGTCGTAACCGTCTTCGGCCAAGGCTTCTTTTTGCGTGCTAAACGCTACAAACCAATCTTGCAGGGTTTGCGCATAGTCTAGACCGATGTCTTGAATATCGGCAATTGATAAATCAGTGTCTTTTTTCAAATGTTTATTAATAATCATTTGCGAGGGCAAATAGCCGCCCGGGAAAATATACTTTTGAATGAAGTCGACGCTTTTAGAGTAGCTTGCATGGCGCCTGTCATCAATGATGATTGACTGAAGCAGCATTAAACCATCGGGTTTGAGTAGCGATGAGCACTTTTTGAAGAAGGTTGTAAGGTAGCGTTTTCCAACCGCTTCAATCATTTCAATTGATACAAGTTTGTCATATTCACCTTCAAGTAAACGATAATCCTGTTTTAACAAGGTGATTTTATCGCTTAGGCCTTCTTTGTTTATCCACTGCTGGGCGTAGGCATGCTGTTCTTCAGATATTGTGGTGGTCGTGACTTTACAGCCGTAATTTTTCGCAGCGTGAATAGCCAAACCTCCCCAGCCAGTGCCTATTTCCATTAGATGG
>NZ_BAET01000004.1 GCF_000252165.1 Glaciecola punicea ACAM 611 | reverse complement strand
CGCAAAGTTCAAATGGCCAAATGCGGCATTGAAGGTTAAATTATCAGAAGCCACATATGTCACTTCAGCTTCAAAACCGCTACCGCTTGTTTCAGCCGCGTTTTGCAAGGTTTGGTTAAGCTGAGTGCCGTCGCCTGCATCGCCCACCCCAATGTATTGGCGGTCTTTGTGATCGTAGCTAAAGAGCGTCACGTTAGTTCTTAACTGTTCGGTCCAATCTCTTTTAAAGCCTATCTCAACTGAATCTACAATTTCAGGATCCACTCCCGCTTCGTTCCCACTCGCGCGCGGGTTAAAGGTACCCGACTTGAAGCCTTGTCCATAAGAGGCATAAATCATGGTGTCGCGATCCATTTGATATTCAAGCCCTACGCGAGGACTAAACTGGTTCCAAGTCTTGGACTTGGGGCTGTCTAATACACCATCGCCATCGCTGTCGGTGCCTAACACAGTAGGCACTAATTGGCCTTCGGGTCTTACATAACCCGGCACCCAGCCGGTGCTTGGATAAACAGGAGCAAAAACTAAACCATTGTTAACAAAGGCGGTTTTTTCTTCGGTGGTGTATCTGGCGCCTAAGGTTAACGATAGTTTATCGCTCAAATCAAATGAACCTTGGGTATAAAGTGCATAGCTTTGTGAGTTGTTGCAACCGGCAACTTCTCGGGTTAAGCCAGCCGCACCAAGGGATCTTCCTAACACATTTAAAATGGCATTAAAGTTACCACACGACTCACCATCGTAATAATAAAGGCCGCCTACTAGGCTATATCCGTCTTGTAGATAAGTAGCCTGAAGTTCATGTGTTTGGTTTTCGTCTCGGTATTCAGCCGGTACGTCGAAAATATCAAGCGCGGTGTTATCAAAGTCGATATTGGTTGGCGAATAACTGTCGCGATCAGAAGCCACGTATTTCAATTCAAGATCGTCTGTTGCATTGTAGCGTACAGTTAAGCTTACACCTTCAATTTGCACCTCGTTAGTGGTGGGTAGGCTGGTGTAGGAATCGAATTTATTCGCTGGCACTGGCGCATTAGTTAGCAACGAAGGTAGAAGTCTGTAACCGCCTTTAGCGTTTGAGTCGTCTTGTGTTTTATCCCATGCCAGTCTAAAAGATAAGTCGTCGGTAGGTCTGTATTCAAGATTCAAGCGGGCAGCCCACAAGTCTCTATTATAGTTTTCTAAGTCTTGACCCGGCAGCGCCGACTGTAAATAGGTGCCAAAACCATCGCGACTCAAATCAGCATAGCCAGCGCCTATATATAGTTTATCTTCAATAATCGGCAACTGACCGGTAAGTTTTATGTCTTGCTGTCCATAGCTTCCTACGGTGGCACTAGCGGTAAATGCGGCGTCTCCGCGCATCTCTTTAGTCACGTATTTAACCGCGCCGCCAATCGTGTTTTTACCATATAGCGTGCCTTGAGGGCCTCGTAATACTTCAATACGCTGCACGTCTAGAATATCAAGTACCGCGCCTTGGGGACGCGCAATATACACATCGTCAATATAAATACCCACGCCTGGTTCATAGCCCCACAAAGGATCTTGCTGACCAATTCCGCGAATAAAAGCGGTCAGCGTACTGTTGGTACCTCTGCTGGTTTGCAAGGTGGTGTTGGGCGAAAACTGCTGTAATTCGGTGAGCACAGATATGCCATTGCTAAGCAACTCTTCTTCCCCAATTGAGGTAAGTGCCACCGGCACCGACTGCAGCGTTTCTACGGTGCGTCTTGCAGTTACGTTGATGACCTCAAGTTTACCGGCCTCTTTTTCTGCAGTAGCATTGTCTTGAACCGCCATTGTGGGCATAGCAAGTAAGCCGCAAGCTAGTGCAACTGACGTAGCTATTAGGCTTTTGACTAAGCCTTGGCGTAAGTTTAATTTACTAGTGTGTGTCACACCAGCGCAAATATCTGTGCTGTAAACAGTGTGCTTTTGATTAATGGTTTTCATCATTCTTTCCTATTATTAAATGCGGTAAACATAATGTAAATGTCGTTAAATGCTAAGCATGGGGTGTGCGGTCTAATGTAAATATAATGTAAATAGATGTAAAAAGAACTAGTACCATCGTACTATGGGCATTCGAGTAGAAATAGCGCATGCTTTTTCAATCCTGGCGGTCTGCGGTCACAGACTAGGCCATGTGCAATGACGCGCACGGCATTTGCTTAGGATTTCATTTATGTTGAGTTTAATTGGACTAGTTGGTGGCCTTGGCCTACTGATTTATCTAACGATAAGGGGGGTAAATTTATTTATTGCCGCTCCATTTTGCGCCCTACTTGTTGCGCTTAGCAACCACATGCTGGTATTTACCGGTGATGCAAACTTTGTTGTCACCTACATGGACGGTTTTTCGGGTTTTGTCGCCTCATGGTTTTTTATGTTTTTACTCGGCGCTATTTTTGGTAAATTTATGGAAGACACCGGCGCCGCAGACTCCCTCGCGCGCGCTATCGTTAGAAAACTAGGCTATAAACAAGCGCTATTTGCCGTGGTTGCCGCTTGCGCGGTGCTAACCTACGGCGGCGTGTCGGTTTTTGTAGTGGCATTTTCTGTTTACCCCATGGCCTTGAGCCTGTTTAAAGATGCTAATTTACCGCGCCGCTTTATTCCCGCTACCATGGCCTTTGGCTCGGTCACCTTTACCATGACCTCAGCCGGATCACCTGAAATTCAAAACTGGATCCCCATAAAATTCTTAGGCACGTCTCCTTTTGCTGCATGGGAAGTGAGTTTAGTCGTTGCCGTCTTTATGGCCACATTTGGCTACTGGTGGCTGAAAAAAATGGTCACCAAAGCGGTCAACAACGGCGAGTCATTTATAACTAGGCCCCAAGATCCCAATATAGAAGCGCGCGAATACCCGCACCCAGCGTCTGGCTTAGTACCTCTAATGGTGGTGCTGTCTATCTCGTTCTTTCTGCATGAAGCTTATGCTCAGTATGCCTTAATTGCCGCGTTGGGCGGCGGTGTAATTGCCCTGATAATTGTCAATTATAAGTACTTCATTAACATGGGTGAAGCGGTAAACCAAGGCACTACCGGCGCCCTTATTGCCATTGGCAATACTGCGGCGGTGGTGGGTTTTGGTTCAGTTGCTAAAACAACTGAAGCGTTTCAAGATACGGTATACCTAATGACCCATCTTCCGGGCAACGAACTGGTGGGCGCCGCCGTTGCCGTCAGTGTTATTGCGGGTTTAACCGGCAGTGCTTCAGGTGGCCAAGCCATTGCTTTGCCAGAAGTTGCGCCGCATTATCTAGCGCAAGGGGTCGATCCAAGCGAGCTTCATAGGGTGGTATCAATATCCTCAGGCGCGCTTGACTCACTACCACATAATGGCTATGTAGTAACCACTATTCGCGCAATCTGCAATGAAACTCACAAAGCCGCTTACGGCCCTATGGCCTGCTTAACGGTGATTGTCCCGCTCATTGGTTTATGTATGGCAATTGCGCTTTTCATTATGTTTTAAATAAGGAAGGTAAATAAATGTTCAGTATAAGATCCATAAACTATTGTTGTTTACCCAAAGGGCTAGTATGTTGTTTGTTTTCATTAATAGGCATAGTGTTGCTTGCATTTACCTTTGCTAGCACACCCTTACACGCCAAGGAAAATCAAAGCCTAATGATAGTAATAAAACAAACGCATAGCATAGACACCTTCACGACCTTTGGTGGCCAAACAATTGAAAATGTAAAGGTAGGGTGGGAGAGCTATGGCGAACTTAATGAGGACAAGTCTAACGTTATTTTAATTACGCATTACTTCACCGGTAATTCTCACGCAGCGGGAAAGTATCACATAGATGATGCAGAACCGGGCTATTGGGACGCCATTATAGGCCCAAACAAGGCGATAGACACCAATCGGTTTTTTGTGATTAGCGTTGACTCGCTAGTCAATATTGGGGCTTTTGATGAAAACGTGATAACCACCGGCCCTGCCTCTATCAACCCTAAGACACAAAAGCCTTATGGACTTACATTCCCCGTGGTAACCATGCGCGATTTTGTTAATACCCAAAAATCAGTCTTGGAAAGCTTGGGTATCCAAAAACTCTACGCGGTGGCAGGCCCCTCAATGGGCTCGATGCAGGCTATTGAGTGGGCCAGCGCGTATCCGCAGTGGGTAGAACGATTAATTTCAGTAATAGGATCGGGCAGCGCCGATGCGTGGACAAGTGCGTATTTAGAGCAGTGGACTGTGCCAATTACCATGGATATTAATTTTAACGGCGGCGATTATTATAATCTGCCAAAAGAGCAGTGGCCTACTCTAGGCTTAACCCATGCCTTAGCCATGATCACCCAGTCTGCCTTACACCCAAACTTTTTCATTCAAATAGGCGCACAAATTGGTTATACGCCGCTTGAGGAGGATGCTTTGCAAAGTATTAGCGCTAAGCCCAGCATTGTGAACTGGCTTATGGGCCGCGCAGCCGAGCGAGCGCATCTAATGGATGCCAATCATTTGCTATATTTAGTGCGCGCGAACCAGCTTTTTGTTACTGGCATGCAGGGCACGCTTGAAGAGGGATTAAAGCAAATTACCGCTAAGGTGCTGCTAATACCCGCCACTACCGACCTATTGCTGATGCCTTATCACGCTGAAAAAATAGACTCTATACTTCGCGCTAACGAACAAAGCTCACAGTTAGAATACTTAAGCGGTGATCTTGGACACCTCGAGGGCGTTGCCGGTATTGTAAAACATGCAAACACTATACGCGCATTTCTAAATGACGAAGCACCTAAAGCTGCAAACAGTGATAATGAATAAGCAATGATAATCTCACGCGATAAGTGCACAGTTTTTACGTTTTTATTGCCCGTACTAGCCTCATGCGCCTTCTACACTGGCACTGCGGTGGCTAGCGAAAAAGCTAAAAATGTTGTGCTTGATACATCAAACATTACCCTGTCAGGCATGTCATCAGGCGGCTACATGGCAACTCAATTTCATTTTTCTCACCCTGAGTTGGTAGCGGATGTGGGGGTGTTTGCAGCAGGCCCATATGGCTGCGCGCAAAACTCAATTATGACGGCACTGGCGCAGTGTATTGATAAAGCGCCTGAAACCTATGCAGACAAAATAAAGGACATTTCTACGACGCTAGGCCCTTCAATTAGCCAGATTAAAAACGATAAGGTGTGGTTGTTTCACGGCGCCTTAGACACAAAAATTTCATCTAAAGTGGCAAGTGCATTACAAGCGCAATACGCCCAGCTTGTTGCCCCTAGTAATCTTGCTGTGGTAAACAACAAGCCAGTAGCGCATCTGTTTCCTACTTTAGAAAATGGCGTAGACTGCGAAGAATCGGCTTCCCCTTATATTGGCAAATGTAATTTCGACGGCGCAGGAGAAATGCTCTCCTTTATACTAGGGCCGCTACAAAACCCAGTAGATAAAAATACAGCTATGCAAGCAGGCGAGCTTATTATCTTTGAGCAAAATGCATTAGCCAACATTGACAACACCGGCATGAATGAACAAAGCTTTGTTTATTTACCCAATAGTTGCCTAGACGGAAAGTCCTGCAAGGTGCATATAAGCTTTCATGGTTGCAACCAGTCTATAGACAATGTGGGCCAGCAGTATGCCACCAGCACGGGGTTAAATGAATGGGCCGCTAGTAATCGTTTGGTTATTCTATATCCGCAAATTGCAAAATCTAGCTTTATGCCAATGAACCCTCAGGCCTGCTGGGACTGGTGGGGATATACCGGCAGCGACTACTTGAATAAAGACGGTAAACAAATTGCGGCTGTGCACAGAATACTATTGTCACTAGAGGCTTATTTGAATCGCTAATATTGTTGGCGCAGCGTGGGCGTAAACTTTCCTTTCATAGATGAGCGTGCCTTGTATAGACTGATATAAACTGCCCTATTGTTGTTTTAAGCTTAAGCATTATCAGGTTTAGATCAACTATTTATCAAAAGTAGACCAAAGTCCTTTAATCATTATCATTTATATATATTATGAAAATTGCCATAGACGTTATATCGATACCGGCTGCTGTCATGTAGAAATGATATTCGAGATTTTAACGTGATGCTTTTTCATGAACCTATAATAAGGATGCAAATATGACAATAGTAGCTTTAGAAACCGGCGATACCAGAGGGATTGGCGAAGCAATTTGTATAAAGTTGCACGATAAAGCTTATACGGTAGTTGCCAACTATGGTGGCAACAATCAAAAAGCAGCAGATTTTACAGAACGTACTGGTATTGCGACTAAAAAATTCGACGTGTCTGATTTTGAAGCAATAGCAGCGGGCATTGCAGACATCGAAAAAGAATTCGTTCCGGTAGACGTATCAGTAAACAATGCCGATATAACGCGCGACGGCACTATGCACAGAAGGGACTTTGTTCGGTGGGATGCGGTTTTTCAAACCATCCTAGCCTCTTGCTTTAACACCCGCCGTGCAGTAATTTAAGGGTACGCACTCGTCAATTTGGTCGTATCATCAATGTGGGTTCGGTGAATGGTCAAGCCAGTCAGTATAGTCAGGTTTTTATAAATACATAAGGAACAGTAATATGAGCGAGTCAGTTGTAATTGTTGCAGCAAAACGTACCCCTATGGGCGGATTTATGGGCGCATTATCAGCGGTTCCCTCACCTGTTTTAGGCGCAACTGCGATAAAAGCAGTTATCGCCGGCATTCCAGCAGACGCTATTAACGAAGTCATTATGGGCTGCGTGTTACCCGCAGGACTTGGCCAAGCACCCGCTCGCCAAGCTACGCTGGGAGCCAACCTTCCTTTGAGCGTAGGCGCTACCACCATCAACAAAGTATGCGGCTCGGGCATGAAAGCGATTATGCTAGCGAATGACCTAATTAAAGCAGGCAGCGCCTCTGCGATTGTAGCAGGCGGCATGGAGAATATGTCAGCGGCACCTTATTTATTGCCAAAAGCACGTGCTGGTTACCGCATGGGTCATGGCCAAACCTTTGACCATATGATGATGGACGGCCTAGAAAACGCATACGACGGCAAAGCAATGGGCTGTTTTGCACAAGCCACCGCCGACAGCGAAGGCATTACCCGTGAGCAAATGGATGAATTTGCCATAAGCTCGCTCACTAAAGCACAAAGCGCCATTAAAGACGGCACTTTTAAAGACGAAATTATTGCCGTTACTATCCCCACTCGCAAAGGTGACGTAACGGTAGACACCGACGAAGGCCCCAGCAATGCACGCATTGACAAAATTCCTGAGTTGCGCCCTGCTTTCACCAAAGACGGCACGGTAACCGCGGCTAACTCAAGCTCAATTTCTGATGGCGCAGCGGCCTTGTTAGTTATGTCAGAATCTAAAGCAAAAGAACTTGGCTTAACGCCGCTTGCTAAAATAGTGGCTCACGCCACTAACGCCGTTAAGCCTGAAGACTTTACAGTCGCCCCGGTAGGCGCGATTGAAAAAGTGCTTAGCAAAGCAGGCTGGAGTCCCAATGATGTTGACTTGTTTGAAATAAATGAAGCCTTCGCTATGGTCACTATGTTGGGCATTAACAAGCTTGGACTAGACAGCAGTAAAGTTAACATTAAAGGCGGCGCTTGCGCACTTGGTCACCCAATTGGCGCGTCGGGCGCGCGCGTTGTGGTGACTTTACTGCATGCCTTGCATCAAAAAGGCCTGAAAAAAGGCGTTGCTGCTCTGTGTATTGGCGGCGGTGAAGCTACTGCGCTAGCTGTAGAAATGCTGTAGTAATTAAGTTGCTTTAAAAAACGAAGCTGCTGCCTCGTTTTTTAAAGCCTGCTAATTTATTAAGGCAATCAGATCATGAATTGTTTTTACGGGCATCACTTTAGCGCCTAAACCCTCCATCGACTTATGATAGTTCCTGTGCGGAATATAAATTTCAGTAAACCCATGCTGCGCCGCCTCTTTAACACGCGGTACGCCACTATCAATAGGACGCACGTCGCCATTTAGGCTGAGCTCGCCCATAATGCAACTGGTACGTGGAATAACGAAGTCGTTCAAACTGCTTAACAAAGCGGCCACCAACGCAAGATCGATACACGTCTCTAACTCATCAATTTTCAAACCGCCTACAATATTAAAAAAAGTATCGTGAAATATTTTCGTTTTAGTATGCTTACGCAATATACCTGTGAGCATTTTGATACGGTTCATATTCAAACCCACACACACCCGCTGGGGATATTCAGCCTCATTTTCTGTGGTTAAACATTGAATCTCGAGTAAAATATTACGGTTTCCCTTACGAATACAGGTAATGGTAGAGCCGGGAGAGTTAGTACTTGAGCCTGACAAAAATATTTCACTTGGGTTGTCGACGCTAAGCATGCCACGCTCACACATTCTAAATATGCCCACGGTGTCTACATCGCCGAAACGGTTTTTGTTCGCACGCAGCGTGCGAATCTGACCGTCATTAGTGTCTATATGCAACAGCGCATCAACTATATGTACAAGAGTTTGCGGGCCGGCGATTTCGTTATTCTTATTTACGTGGGCAATAATGAACATGGTGACGTTGTTTTGTTTGCAATACTGCGTCAGTATTTGCGCGGCTGCCTTAACCTGCGAAGGCGAGCCAGGGCTGCCGTTTGCCGACTGCGTTACCACCGCTTGAATAGAGTCTATTACGGCAAATTTAATTTGCTGCGCGTCAAGCTCGTCAATGATATTTTCGACGCTGGTTTCGCTGAGCAAAAACAAATTGTCGTTGTTATACTCAAGTTTCAGCCGGTCTACCCGGTTTTTAAACTGCGATAGCGATTCCTCGGCGGTACAATATAACGAGGGCATGCGCAAAGACATCCTAGCCACTAAGTCACTTAACAAAGTCGTTTTGCCTGCGCCTGGGTCGCCCGACACAATATTTACTGAGCCTTTGGTAACGCCGCCGCTTAGCACTCGATCAAGCTCGCCTATGCCGGTGAGGCTTTTTTGCGCGTCAGCAGACTGCACATCGTCTATCTTTTTAGCACCACCGCCTTGGCTGCCCGCATAGCCTAGCGCGCTGCTCGAAAGACCTGACTTTGCGCGCTGACTGGGTGCATCAGCACTTACCCGCATTTCGGTCATGGTATTCCAACTGCCGCAAATACATTGCCCTTGCCAACGCGGAGTGCTGTGCCCGCAATCGGTGCACACAAATTGAGTTTTTGGGACCTTTGCCATTATTTGTTGTTTCCTTTTGGGAGCATTTGGTGATGATACTACATGGTGGGCAGACGTAAGAAGGAAATTTAAATTTCCCTTTATTTATAAGCCAATGTTCCGATAAACAAACAATAAGCACAATAAACTACTTCCACAAGAGCAAGCACTATCAAGTAACAACCTAACCAGCGGCCAAGTTTGTCGCCCTATCGACAAATCATTCAAGGTTTAACCCTTGGTCAAAAGGCCAATTTCAATAAAGAATTTGAACGGCGCCCTAAAGCGATTTCGTCAAACCTACGGCTTTTAGTAAAAATGGAAGTTAAACGTTTGGCCAAGCCCAGTATTCACTCAATAGATCTGCGCACGGTAGTTAATGAACAATGCTGAAAAACTTTATTTGCTATGGCTGCAAGCAGTACAGCAAGCCTTCAAAGCCACAATAAACGATGTTTGCATCGGCGCCAGCTTGGACCTTAGGTTTGGCTTTGTAAGCGACACCTAAAGCTGCGGCGCTCATCATCAGTAGGTCGTTGGCGCCGTCGCCGATGCCGATAGACTGGTGGGGGTCTATGCTATAATGATTCAGGGTATCAATAAGTATCTGTTTTTTCATCTCCCCGTTCACAATATCGCCTTCAATTTTGCCAGTTAAGCAGCCTTGTTCTATGCCTAGAATGTTACTAGTGGCTTGGGTCAGCTCAAAGCTGTCTTTTATGTAGTTGGCGAAATAGGTAAAGCCGCCAGAGGCGATGCACGTTATCCAACCGTGCTTTTGTAAGATTGCTATGGTATGCGCAAAGCCTGGGGTAATGGGGAGTCTGTTTTTTAACTTTTCGAGTTCTGCAACGTGTATACCCTGCAAACAAGCAACACGCGCATTTAAGCTTTGATTGAAGTCGAGTTCTCCGAGCATTGCTCGCTCGGTAAGCTCGCGAACCTTATCTCCTGCGCCTGCTAAGATCGCTATTTCATCTATGCACTCCATATCTATAATTGTTGAGTCCATATCCATAACTAACAATCCCGGCCTCGACAATGACACGGATGAGATTTTAAAAGCATCCACACGATAATCTTTTGCTAAGGTAAGCAATACGCTCGCTTTAAGAAGGCTATACTGATTCGCTTGCAATTTACCGCTGTCACATGTCGCTGCTGCACTATGTTGCTGGGAAGCATCTGGTTTATGCACAAGAAGCACGTTATTCGCGGCTACCGTATTATGATACAGAGTTAGTTCAATAGCCTGTTGCGCAAATTCACTGTGCAGGTAATGTTGCTGAATAACAAGGTGCTGAGCCTGGCAAAAATACTGGCAAATAATGTGACTAAGCAGGTCTAAATTAATAGCTTGGCCCACTATTACGCACTTTTCATTTGGCGCAGCATGAAGACTATGCCGCGCGCTGTAATCGCTAAAATGCGACTTGTCAACTGTTTCAAACTGAAGGTGCTGGGGAAGAAGAACCTCAGATGAAGAATGTTGTGCTAAGGCTAAGCCTAAATAATTACCGTCGTTTAATTGAGTGTGTAAGTGCGCAATAGCCAAGCGTGCGTTGCTCGGTAAGCCGTGTTTGTATGATGCGATATTTTCGGTCACTAAGTGAGCTTCCTGTAAATCAATATTTCAGTGCTAAAGCCATCTGCTAATTAATACGCAATTATAAAATAGTCAAAGGCAGCGCTTGGATAAGCAAATAATACGTGAAGCCCACACATTTATAAAGTCAATTTGAGCACCTCGCGCATGCGCTCCTGCAGCATATCTATCAACAGGTCAGGCTGAGACTTTGAAAAAAAGCGTTTATAACCCACTTTTTTCACCATAGCCTCTTTAAAAACTGTTCTAAAACGACGTTAACCATAGCAGGTTTCGGCTGCTTTTAGCGAAACACCACTGCAAGCTTAGCAATCGTCTCAGGCAAACCTCATCCTTAACAGAAGTTCTCAAAAAACAAATCTTGGCAATTAATGCGTTTTCAACTAAGGTCGTTATAACTGTATAAAAGCAAAGATTAAGCGCCATGAACATCCATCGTAAAAGCCACAATTATTCAATATTCAAACGTATATCTAGCCTTATTTTGCTTATACTCTGCGTGATCATTGGCGTTAATTTATATTACATGCATTCACAAAACGCCGCCAAGTGGTATCAAGTTGAGTCTGAACAACTTGGGCGCAGCCTCACCCTGCAGGCCGCTAAGCTTATTGCCGCGCCCTTAGCTAAAGATGACGAAGAAATGCTGATGCAGTATGTGGCGGTTATTAACCAAGGCATGTTTGTAAAAGGCGCCGTTTTATTTGACGAACTAGGCGTGCGCTACGCTCAGGAAGAAGATAATTTTTCGGTGGTAGACATGGTCAAAGAAAATGCAGTAAAGCCTCTTGTATTTGTCGAAGACATTGTGTTTGAAGGCAACCTTATTGGCTACATTAAGCTGCTATTAGACAAGCAGGCCATTACCGAGCATCATCGAATTTTTAACAAAAACCAGCTTTCGCAGAGTATACTTATGATTGTATTGAGCATTGTGGCCGCTGCGTTAGCCACAAGGTTGTTTTATAAAACCCGTCAAAGCTATCGCAAAGCGGCAACCGAAGACAATTTGGTGTAGTGACCCTTGATTGCTGTGGTTTTAGCTGGTTTGGTAATCTATGTAAATATACGGTGATAGTTAGCAGTACTTTGCTGCACTACCTCGTTTACTGATATACCCTTTAATTTTGCTAAAGCTTGCGCAATTAAAGGTAGTCTTTCGGGCGTATTAGGCTCACCTTGAAAACCATATACTGGCATGTCAGGCGCGTCGGTTTCTAACACAATATGCGCCATATCAACTGCCTTAATTGTGCGCCTTGTTTTAACGGCCCGCTCATACGTTATAGTACCGCCTACGCCAAGGGCCAAACCTAAGGCTATATAAGTCTGCGCTGTTTGATAGCTGCCGCTAAAGGCATGCACCACCCCACCAACGTCAAACTTCTCTTGTTTAAGTATGCGAATAAGCTCGTTGTGCGACTGCCTATGGTGCAGTATTAATGGTTTTTTAATCACTTTTGCAATGCGTATTTGCTCCCGCAGCACTTTTTCTTGATATTCCATGGGTATGCTCAGTGAACCGTCTACCCCGCATTCACCAATGGCGACTATTGTCGTTTTATGCTGGCTAGCCAAATCGGCCATGCGCATCATTTGCCTTTTTAATTCAGGTTCTGGCAAAACGCTTAAAAAACACGGATGACAACCTAAAGCGATATCAATAAGCGGATACCGATGTTTTAATTCTAAAAGGGTCGCAAACTGGTCAAGACTTAAGCCCGGCACTAACAGCTTTTTAAGGCCCAGTTGCAGGGCCTTGTTCAGTATTTGCTTGCGCTTATTCTCAAATACCGCAAGGTCAAAATGGCAGTGGCTGTCGATCATGCCTAGGGCATTAATCGAGTACTGTCCCACTCGCCATTTTCTGCTTTATTATATTCGAAACGATCGTGCAGGCGGTGCTCGCCTCCCTGCCAGAATTCTATTTGGCTGGGTTTGACTAAGTAACCCCCCCAAAAATCGGGCAGTGGAATTTCGCCTTTTGCGAACTTTTCTTTTACTTGCATGAACTGAGTGACTAACAACTGACGAGTCGATATGGGCGTACTTTGCTGGCTTGCCCACGCGCCTAGCTGGCTCGATTTGGGGCGTGAGAAAAAGTATTTCGCCACAGTGGAGCGAGGCAAAGGTTGTGCTATGCCGCACACACGCACTTGGCGCTCTAAAAAGTACCATGGGAAGTGCAGACTTATTTTATCGTTGTGCTTTAACTCTTTGGCTTTGCGACTGCCTAAGTTGGTGTAAAACACAAAGCCTTCGTCGCTCACGTCTTTGAGCAATACTATACGCTGGCTAGGCTGGCCGCTTGCGTCAACCGTGGCTACAGTCATTGCGTTTGGGTCGGGCAGTTCTGCCGCAATGGCGTCTTGTAGCCATTTGTTAAATAAATCCATAGGGTTTTTAGTAAGCACGTTAGTGTCGAGCGTGCCCTTGGTATATTCTTTTCGAAAATCTTGTAATGGTTTCATCGATTCATCTCGCTTATAAATAGCGTTACTTTAACAACCGTTAATTGTTGATTGGTTTGTTTACCTGCAAGTTTTCGCACTTGCATCTTAGCGGCCAACTAAAAAATTAGAACTTAACACTTTTGGCACAGCCACTTATGGACGATAATCATCGTCATAGCCTAATGAACGCAGTGCTCGGTCATCGTCAGCCCAGCCCGATTTTACTTTCACCCATAGTTCTAAAAACACCTTATTGTCGAACAAGACTTCCATGTCTTTTCGCGCTTCAGCGCCCATGGTTTTTAAATGCGACCCTTGCTTGCCTATAATCATAGGCTTTTGCGAAGCGCGATCAACCAATATAAGGCCGTGAATATGGTAAACACCTTTAGGGGTTAACGAAAACTGCTCAATTTCTACCGTTACCGCGTAAGGCAGTTCATCGCCAGTGAAACGCATTAGCTTTTCACGAATAATTTCAGCAGCCATGAATCGGCTTGAGCGATCGGTTACGTAGTCTTGAGGGTAATAAAACTCACTTAAAGGCAGTTGCTCAAAAATTAACTTGCGCAGGTTATCTATTTGTTTGCCCTGCTTTGCAGACACTGGCAAGAGGTGGGTAAAATCATGCTTTTTATTCAATTCTTTTAGGGTGTCAAATAGTTTGCCGTGCTCAGGCACCATATCTATCTTATTCACGACTAACCAACAGGGTAAACCCGACTGCTTAATTTTGTTCAACACAAGCTCGTCATCATCGGTCCAGCGAGTGCCTTCTATTACGAATAACACCATCGATACCTCGCTTAAGGAGCTTGACGCGGCCTTATTCATCAATTTGTTTATCGCTTTTTTCTCATCAGCGTGAAGGCCTGGGGTGTCTACGTATATAGCTTGCCTATTATCGAGGGTGTCTATGCCCATAATACGGTGGCGAGTGGTTTGGGGCTTACGCGAGGTGATACTCACTTTTTGCCCTAAAATGCGGTTCAATATCGTTGACTTACCCACATTGGGGCGGCCAACAATGGCAATCATTCCACAGTACGTTTCAGTCATAATGGTAAGGCCTCTAAAATTTTTTTGGCTGCTTCTTGCTCGGCAATACGGCGGCTCTTGCCAGCGCCCGTTTTATGGATTTTTAAGGCATGTACATTACATTTGACAGTAAACATTTGCGCATGATCCTTGCCCTTTATGTCTGTCACTTTATAATCGGGCAAATCTAACTGGCGGCTCTGCAGGTATTCTTGCAGCTGCGTTTTGTTGTCTTTTATCTGCTCGTCTGGGTCGAGCGCTTTAATTCTTTTTTCAAACAGCGTGTTTATGGTAAGCGCTACAGCGTCTATTCCAGACTCAACATAAATGGCGCCAAGAATGGCCTCTACCGCATCTGCTAAAATTGAATCTCGTCTGCGACCGCCGCTTTTCATTTCGCCAGGCCCCAGTTTCATAAGCTCACCCAAAGACAATTCTCTGGCGACTTTGGCTAGGGTTTCGCCCTTAACCAGATTTGAGCGCATGCGGGTGAGCTTGCCCTCCGGCAGATTTGGAAATTTTTCATACACCCGCTGGGCAATCACAAGGCCTAACACGGCGTCGCCTAAAAACTCTAGTCGCTCGTTATGTTTGCGCGCGGCACTACGATGCGTAAGAGCTTGCTGCAGTAGCGATACATTACTGAAGGTGTAATGAAGCTGTGCTAGCAACTTAATATAGGGATCTATCACGACTTATTTCACCTATCCAATTGGGCTTAACAAACTCAACATATCCATGTTAATTAATACCGCCAATTCGGCTGAAGCGCACACCGGTTGGCACAAACGTAGGTAAAAAGTCATCTTCGCTGCGTTCAAACTCAAAACTGACCCATATGAAAACGGCTTTGCCGACAATGTTCTCTTGCGGCACAAACCCCCAGCGACGACTGTCAGCCGAGTTGTCGCGGTTATCACCCATCACAAAATAGTGATCTTGTGGAATAATATGTGTACTGGCGGGGCTCATAATCCTAGGGTTTCGTAAAATTTGATGCTTCACATCGCCAATCGTTTCGGTAAACATGGATAGGACATCACCGTGCTCTTGCACATTGCTCAAGCCCTGCGATCTTAATGATACTGGCACTTGCGGCGAGCACACCTGCCCTGTTTCACACACCGGTTCAATAAACACCTGCTTACCACGATAGTGAACAGTTTCCCCCGGCAGCCCGATTACGCGCTTAATGTAGTCTATTCGTTCATCTAGAGGATATTTAAACACGATGACGTCGCCGCGCTTTACCTCACCTGTTTTAATAATTTCCTTGCGCGCTACGGGGTCCCTTAGGCTATATGCAAACTTTTCAACCAGTAAAAAATCACCCACCAGCAAGGTTGGAAACATAGAACCTGACGGTATTTGAAAAGGTTCGTAGATAAAAGAACGAAAAATCATGACGCCAAAAAATATGGGAAACATCTGCTTGCAAAAATCAACCACCGCAGGCATGTCGCCACTTCCGCTTGCTGCATTAGCAATGTCTGCATTGCCAACGGCAACTTTTTTGGGGGCGAAGGCTAGCGCGTATACCAGCCATACCAGGCCGGTTATAAGGCTGGCGCCAACTAAAAGAATGGAGAAGTAAGTGGCCATTAATTATCTACCTTAAGAATTGCTAAGAATGCATCTTGCGGCAGCTCTACATTACCCACCTGCTTCATGCGCTTTTTGCCGTCTTTTTGCTTCTGTAAAAGTTTCTTCTTACGACTAATATCACCGCCGTAACATTTTGCGATTACGTTTTTACGCAACTGTTTAACAGTACTGCGCGCAATAATATGGTTGCCAATAGCGGCCTGGATGGCAATATCAAACATTTGCCTTGGAATAAGCTCGCGTAGTTTTTCAACCAGCAAGCGTCCGCGATAGGGGGCATTGTTTTTGTGTGTGATAATGGCTAAGGCGTCCACGCGCTCGCCGTTAATTAAAATATCTAAACGACACATATCGGCTTCTTGAAAGCGAGTAAAGTTGTAGTCAAGTGATGCGAAGCCGCGGCTGGTCGACTTTAGCCTATCGAAAAAGTCCAGCACCACTTCGGCCATGGGTAAGTCGTAGGTAAGCGCTACCTGTTTACCGTGATAGACCATGGCGGTTTGCATGCCACGTTTTTCTATGCACAAGGTAATAACATTGCCTAAGTATTCTTGCGGCACTAGTATATGGGCAGTAACGATGGGTTCGCGAATTTCCTCTATGTCGTTAACTGAGGGCAGTTTTGACGGGCTGTCTACTTTATAAACCTCGCCCTGCGTGGTTTTTACTTCATACACTACCGTTGGCGCGGTAGTAATCAGATCAAGATCGTATTCACGCTCCAAACGTTGCTGAATAATTTCCATATGCAACATGCCTAAAAAGCCAATACGAAAACCAAAGCCTAAGGCTGTTGAGCTTTCTGGCTCATAAAATAACGACGAATCGTTTAAGCTTAGCTTAGCGAGCGCGTCACGAAAGTCTTCATAGTCGTCGGAGCTTACCGGGAATAAACCGGCATATACCTGTGGCTTTATCTTTTTAAAACCCGGCAGTGCTTTTTCACACGGATTTCTGGCTAAGGTGATGGTGTCGCCCACGGGAGCTCCGTTAATTTCTTTTATACCGGCAATAACGAAACCAACTTCACCAGTTCTTAATATAGTCGTTTCGGTTTGTTTAGGGGTGAACACACCAATTTTATCTGCCTGATGCACAACACCGGTCGACATAATTTTAATTTTATCTTTAGCGTTTAATTCGCCATTAACAATACGCACAAGTGATACAACGCCTTGGTAATTGTCAAACCACGAATCTACAATGAGAGCCTCAAGCGGTGCGTCTTTATTGCCCACCGGCGGCGGTATTTTGTTTATAATAACTTCGAGTACGTCAATAATGCCCTCGCCGGTTTTTGCCGA
This sequence comes from Glaciecola punicea ACAM 611, assembly GCF_000252165.1. Taxonomy (GTDB): domain Bacteria; phylum Pseudomonadota; class Gammaproteobacteria; order Enterobacterales; family Alteromonadaceae; genus Glaciecola; species Glaciecola punicea. Next base: position 108,923 of record NZ_BAET01000004.1, on the reverse strand, counting down.
GCATCGAACAGCATCTATGGCGTCTATACCGACTATATCTTCTATTTCTTCGGCGACGCGATCGGGTTCGGCTTGGGGCAAATCTATTTTATTTAAAATAGGCACCACTTCCACATTCAGGTCGAGCGCGGTGTAACAGTTAGCTAGCGTTTGCGCTTCGACGCCTTGCCCGGCGTCAACCACCAATAAAGCACCTTCGCAGGCGGCTAATGAGCGCGATACTTCGTAGCTAAAATCCACGTGACCAGGGGTGTCAATAAAATTGAGCTGATATTTTTCGCCGTCTTTGGCGTTGTAAAACAAGGTAACGCTTTGCGCTTTTATGGTAATGCCGCGTTCGCGCTCAATGTCCATCGAGTCGAGTACCTGCCCTTTCATTTCGCGAATAGTAAGGCCGCCACATTCTTGTATAAGACGATCAGACAGTGTCGATTTTCCGTGATCAATATGTGCGATAATACTGAAGTTACGAATATTTTTGAGTTGCATATAAAAAATGTTACCTACTATGTTCTATATCCCGGGGCGGTGAAGCTTTGCAGCGGAACAAAGTTAACGAAATGCTGACGCGTTAGTAAGTGTTGTTTGAATAGCTTACTAACCATTTAACGACCTTTAATTATACGAAACATCAGCGCATAACAAAGGACACAGATAGTACCGTTTTGCGAGACTAATTGCGACAAATCAAGCGCAATATCGGTATTTTGATATAATTTGCATGTGAATGTACAATCTAGCCCCCAGCAGCAGCCTCAGCGCTTATGCTGTGAGCCGGCTGGGCGACTAAAGCAGCCATGCACTCACATGCAAAACCCCTTCACTGCTAAATTTTATGTACGGGAATTTCATGTTTATGTGTGACGACGGGAGAAAGCGTTGCGCCTAAGAATATTGGCGTAAAATGATGCTTATTGCTAGGGCGTTTAGAAAATGCCGACGCCCCCCAGAAACCGCCTAGCGCAGCAGTACAGGCAAACCCTAACGCTAGTAGCTCATGTGCTTGCGGAAAAACAGTCATAAAAATAGTCGCGCTGAGCATTAGCAGCAGCAAAGGCACTACATACACGATAAGAGAAGCGCGCAGCAGTGCTCTCTCGCTTATGCCAATTTTAACCTGTTGGCCTACTACCAACTGGCACGGTACTTCAATGCGTACATGGTTTGCTTTCGGGGTGAAGGCTTTGGCGATGGTGCTAGTTGGGCAGGCTTCGCTGGCTTTGCAACCCGCACAAGTGGTTTTCACTTGGGTTTCAATCCAGACATGATCGCCGTCTAATGCGACTACCGTTCCCATTTCTTCAATCATTTAACGATTGTCCTAGTTGTGCTGATTGTGCTGATTGTGCTGATTGTGTGCTGACTGCATAAGTTATGTGAGCTATACGATACATTTATTACGCAAACAAGCTTAAGGACGGTCACTTTTTAATACAATTGAGCTGGCCATTTTGCTGGCTGTTTCTAAGGGGATCTCTCCCACCACCGTTACTTGAATTCTTCCGTCTGAGATTGACACAATAGAGGTAACATCGGTAGTTAGCGCTATATCTTCTTGACTTGCGTCGCTAGCTTTCATGACGTAAATGGACACGTCAACTAGTCCGTCACTCACCATCATATATTCTGCCGGCTGACCTGTTAATGAAATACGGCGTAAATTTTCGGTGACTTTTTGCATGCCTGTGGGCACAAATTCAAGCGTCCATGGGAGCGCTTGATTCTCGGTCGCTTGTGTGCTGGCGACCGGCGGTAACTGTTCGGCTTGAATATTATAAAAGTATTGCTGTACATCGTCATTAATAGACAATTGGGTAACCTGCATTTGCTCTAAAAGCTCGCCTTGCAGGTCGTACATGTTTAGCTTTAGTAACAACCCCGTTTGCTCATCTAACCATAAGTTATATTGATAACGCGACTTGTCTTTGCTAATCACTCTTATTTGCTGGGCCATACGGCCCGAGACTCGATTACGGCCCATGAGTAACACCTCGTAACCCGCTTTTAATAAATCGGGGTTGTTTAAAAAGGCGTTGGGAATAGGCCCGTCTATAAAATCGGACCTAATGCTAAGCGGTGTAAAGCCTGGCTCAAAAATGCTAACTTTATTGTTTATGCGAATTTGTTCAAAGCCTGGGCCGTTAAGCAAGCTAAGCTGTTCAGCAGAATCGCCATTCTCCATGCGCGCTCGTCGCCATACGTAAGGCATAGTCTCACGCCTTGGGCTTGACACTACGTAGCTAATTTCGAACGACACTTGGTTAATTGTGTTCGACAAACGATTCATCCATGCATCAGCTGACATCACATCGAAAGTGTTTTCTTGGTTGATCTCAGCCAGTGATTCAAGTCCAGATTTGGTTTCTGCTTGCGTTTCTGTTTGCGTTTCAAATTGCGTTTGAGCTTCATTGCTGCTTTGGGCCGCACTCGCTAAAGGATACAGAGCAAATGTGATGATAAACATGAAAACAGCCGCCGACAATAAAATCGCAGGCAGCTGTTTTTTAAAATATAATAGCGTCATCTTATTTTGCACTACCACCGTTTTCATTAATCGATTCTTCGTTAGACTCTGCAGCTTTCACGCTTGCATCAGAAATGGAGATGTTTCGCAGCCTTTGCTGGCGCACGTGATCTTGAATTAGCGCGTTGATTTGCCGTCTTTGCTGGATAAGCTGGTCCATGCGATCTTGCTGAGAAATACTGGCGCTTTGCAAGCTCACAGGTGCTAAACCACCTTGAGGACCTATAATGGGAGGCGCAGTTCTAAAAGGGTCTGTTATTTCAGGCTTATTGTAAGTTTGCACGCCAAAAATTACCATTGCCGTTACACATGCCACCATGGCTAACTGGCCACTTTGCCTAGCAATAGGCAACAAGGCTTGCACTACCGGCAGTTCCCGCCAGCCTGGCTTGGGCGCAATCATTGCTAGTTCGTCGTGTAACGCTATGGCAATCTTGTCGCTGATGTCAAATGAAATGTCGCTTGACATGTCTTTACGCAACACATCGCGTGTTAAATGATAGCTTCGCCATTTTGCGCTCAGTTCTGCATCATTCATAATGGACTTAGCAAATTTGCTTCTTTCGCTGTCCGTTGCTTCACCGTCGACCATGGCCGATAAATTTTCATGCTTTTGTATCATTGACTGAATATCCTAGCTCAACCTATCCATTCGAGTCGCAAATAGATGGTTCGTTCATTTTGTTGTACCAAATCTTTTCTTTTGTTTATTAAACCAATGAAAATATAGGCTTTATAAATTTTAACGTTCAGTAAAAATCAACCATTACGAATATACAAACGTAAACAAAATAAAAAATTAATTCTCAATTAACGGCAGAATCACCTTGTCAATCGCTTCTCTAGCTCTAAAAATTCTAGATCTTACCGTGCCAACCGGGCATTCCATCACCGCGGCAATTTCTTCATAGCTTAAACCTTCTATTTCACGCAGTGTGATAGCCGCGCGTAAATCGTCTGGTAAGCTTTCAATTGCCGCAAAAAGTTTTGTTTGTAACTCTTCTGACAGTAAGGTTTTTTCGGGCGACGCATTTTCTTTTAGGGCATCGCTACCGTCATAAAAATCAGCCTCTTGGGCGTCTACATCACTCGCGGGTGGCTTTCTGCTTTGCGAGGTTAAATAGTTTTTTGCGCTATTAACCGCTATTCTATAAAGCCAAGTGTAAAAAGCACTCTCGCCTCTAAAATTCGGCAATGCTCTGTAAGCTTTTATAAACGCTTCTTGAGTAACGTCGGCTACGTCTCCTGAATTTTTGACATAGCGCGAGACAATGTTCATTACTTTATTTTGGTGCCTAACTACAAGTAAATTAAACGCGTTTTTATTTCCGCTTTGTACCTGTTTAACTAACTCTTGGTCGGTTGTTTGCTCGCTCATTAAAGCCACATCTCCTTTTACACTACTACCGAAATGGCGGCTGGCAAGTGCTATAATTGACCCATACTTTTGGTTTAAGTTCGAACTTTATCAAATTTAATCCGTAAAAACGCTTTATCTTAGTATTTTATTGCTAATATTTAGAACTATCCAAACAAGTTTCACGTAATTATCGAGTACTTTCATTACTATCTCTGAAAATAACTATGCAAGCACCTACAGCAGTCCCAACGGCTACATCCGAACCTGCAATGTCTGCACAAACCGCGATATTAGAAGCAGATTCGCCTGAAATATCTGTGGCAAAAGTCACTAGCTTGCCAGAAGCACAGGCAGAACATAGCTGCGACCTCTTAGTTATTGGCAGTGGCGCGGCTGGGCTTAGTCTTGCTTTGAATATAGCCGACCATTGCAATGTAATTGTGTTAAGTAAAAGCGATATTGATGAAGGCAGCACTCGCTATGCTCAAGGTGGTATAGCAGCGGTATTTGACGACAACGACTCTATTGAGAGCCATATTCAAGACACCTTAAAAGCTGGGGCCGGCATATGCGATGAGGAGGTGGTGAGATTCACCGCGCAAAACGCCAAACAAAGTATGCAGTGGCTCATAGGTGAAGGCGTGCCCTTTGACCAAGAGTTAGATGCTAACGGCGACACTAGGTTTCACCTCACTCGCGAGGGTGGCCATTCTCATCGTCGAATATTACACGCTGCTGATGCCACCGGCGCCGCCGTTCAAAGCACCTTGTCTGAACGCGTAAAAAATCACCCAAACATTCAATTGTTTGAGCGCTACAACGCCATAGACCTGATTAAAACAAGCAAAAGCGACAATCACTGTGTAGGTGCATATGTATGGAACAGAAACGCTGAAAAAGTAGAGTCAATAAGGGCCACTTTTGTCGCACTAGCAAGCGGCGGCGGCAGTAAAGTATACCAGTACACCTCAAACCCCGACGTTTCAAGTGGCGACGGTATTGCTATGGCGTGGCGAGCAGGCTGTAATATCGGCAATATGGAATTTAATCAGTTTCACCCTACCTGTTTGTATCACCCCGACGCGGGTAACTTTTTAATTAGCGAAGCCCTGCGCGGTGAGGGCGCATATTTGTGTCACGGCGACGGCACCCGCTTTATGCAGCAATTTGATGAACGCGGCGATTTAGCCCCGCGCGACATTGTAGCCCGCGCCATCGACTTCGAAATGAAGCGTCTAGGTGAAGACTGCATGTATTTAAATATTAGCCATAAACCAAGCGAATTTATCATAAAGCACTTTCCGAACATCTATAAAAAATGCCGCTCTTTAGGCATAGATATAACTCGCCAGCCTATCCCGGTGGTACCAGCAGCGCACTATAGCTGCGGAGGCGTGGTCACCGACCTTGATGCGCGTACTAATTTAAACAACGTGTATGCCATTGGTGAAGTGGCTTATACAGGTTTGCATGGCGCTAATCGCATGGCCAGTAATTCGCTGCTTGAATGCGTGGTATTTGCACACGCCTGCGCTAGACATCTAATTGCCAGCGGGCAATTAGGCCACAGCAAGCAGCAGTCGGCTAACGCAAACGCCATTATTGAACTTTGGGATGAAAGCCGCGTTATTGATTCAGATGAAGCGGTTATTATTCAGCATAACTGGCATGAGCTACGCTTATTTATGTGGGATTACGTTGGCATAGTGCGCTCTAACAAACGCTTGGAACGCGCCGCACGACGGATTAATTTGCTGAAGCAGGAAGTGGACGAGTATTACTCTAACTTTAAAGTAAGTAACAACATGCTTGAGCTGAGGAATTTGCTCTGCGTTGCCCAGCTTATTGTCATTTGTGCCATCAAGCGTAAAGAAAGCCGCGGGCTGCATTACAACTTAGATTATCCTGAACTGTTGGAAAACTCTGGCCCTACTATTATTAACAAGGATATGTCGCTGTAGCTAAGTGCAGTGAGCCGCTCACGCATGTTATTCAGCTCAAAAAATCACATTATTAGCCAAAATAACTAGAATCTAATATTGCCATGCAAAAATATGTGTTCTTTGGTGCCTGTCTTGGGGCTTAAGTTAAAATTTATTGTGTTTGAGGCACACTCTCGAGTATTGAGTATAGTGTTTGCCGGTAGCGCAATTGCATGTTTAAACACAGTGTCTATTGTAAATGGGCTTTGATAAAAGCGATGCTTATTGGCAATGTTTGAGACCGTGAGCGCTTTTGAGAACATGCCGTGGGCAATGGCTTTTTTGAAGCCAAAGAATTTTGCGCTCATGTTATGTAAATGGATGGGGTTATAATCGCCCGACACTTTCGCGTATTGGCGGCCAATGTTACTCGCAAAATTCACTTCAAGCTTTTCTGAAACGCCCACAGCAATTGCGCTTGAAATCCAGTCCGGCGCTTGCTTGGCGTGATTTTTTACAGCCTCTGCTGCATCCGCATGCTTAGTGCGAGCTAAGTAAAAACTCGTGGCTTTTATATCAGGCGCATCATCGTTTGTGTTGTTCGCGCTGCTTGCGGTGGTGACAACCTCAAACAACCAGCCTTTTTTGTGGTAAAAAACACCGCCAAAATAAGTCTGCAAATGTAATTTATCAGCTTGACTGGGTAGCTTATTTACGCTTATTTGATTGGCCACATGCACCATGCCCATGGGCGCAAAAGGAAAATCTTTATGCACCATCATTTCTAACTGCAAAGGCAATGATAAAGTTTGAATATAATTGGGATGCACTAGCGAAGCTAAGCCCGGCTGCCACTTCGTAAGTTGATTGTAAGTGGTGCAATGCTTTGCATTAATAGACTCTTGGCGCTGACAACTTACTGTTGGCAAGCACATATTCGGTAATGAATGCTCGCTTTGTAGCGTCGTGCTAGGTTTGTGGCTAAGTGCTTTTATATAAAGCTGTAGCGTTTTAGTATTCATATTCATTAGGCCCAATACTTTCACACAAGTTACATACATGGAAACTTTCCCCATCAGGAAAGTTATCAACCGTGATATTCATTGTTAGTATAGAGTAAAGTACTCTCTTCATGAAAACTTCTTCATATCGGAGCATAATCGGTGTTTGTCAAAACCATGGTGTTCTCACGCACTTTGTTTTGAAAAGCGCCAAAGCGCCAGTTAAGACACGTGCCATATTAAGTGACGACATATGCTTTTATATTGAGAAGGACTAAGCAAGAATTTAGGTAAAAACACCCAGTGCATTTTTTTTTGCCTAGCCCAAAGTGACAACTCATTACTAGGCGTTTTTTGAAATGCAAGCCAGCAACCCAGCTGATTATGCCTGCATTGTACTTCACACAGCACGGCTAAAAGCTCATATTCGTCGTTTATTCTATGCACACCAGCGCCAACGTCACCTTCATGCAATATCAAATGAGTGATAGTATCTTGCCTACGCCCTTTCAGTAAGAAAATACACATAACGGTGAGGCTAATTAGTAAAATATAGCTGAGTGTGGAAAGAGTATACTTCGCAAGTAGTAGGGTTATCGCTACCGCTATTAGTAGGCAAGCGACATTACAACGGTCAACAAATTGGTTTGATGGCGCAAGTGCAATCGTTATTGACACATATAAGCCTTATATTAAACGTGTTTAAACGGCTTTAGTCAGCTCTAATCTTAACCCGGTCTAGCACTATACTCACCATTTCAGACAGATCTGGATCGAAACAACGTTGATGTCCCATAAACCAAGCGAACAAATCTGGGTCGTCGCAGGTTAATAACCGCTCTAACGTTTCTTGCTCTTGAAAAGTGAGTGTGTCAAACGCCTGATCTACGAAAGGCAGTAGTAGAACATCAAGTTCTAACATGCCTCTTCTGCAGGCCCATCTTAATCGTGCTAATCGTTTAGGTTCAAATACCTTCGCGTTCAAAACTCTTTCCTTTGTTAAATAAGTTTTACGTTGCTAGCTTAACATTAAGCTAAGCTCCAAAATACTGATCTTGGGATAATTGTTGCTTTAGCAAGTAAATCTTTGTGCGACTATTGTAAAATGCACAGGTAACCCATAGTTCTACCTGATAACATGCATAGCATCTGTATTTTTAACCCTTTTTAAGGAGCGTGTAACGTGGCTACTCATTCATTTATGGCAACACTAGATGACCTAAACATTGTTAAAGTATCGGGCGAACAGCGCGTCGACTATTTAAATGGACAATTAACGGTGTCGACCAAAAAGTTTGACGGCGGGAGCGCACGATTAACCGCCCACTGTGACTTTAAAGGCAAAATGTTTGCCGCTATTATCATAAGCCAGTGTAATGACGCATTTTTCCTTAGCATGCATAAAGACTCGGCAATAATTAGCCAAGAACAGCTTAAGAAATACGGTGTATTCTCAAAAGTAGACATTCAAATAAACGAAGAGCTCCATTGTATCGGCATTGCCGGCGATGAAAACATTAAGCACCTAAGGGTGCTGTTTCCAGCGCTAAGTAGCACACATATGAGCACTACCAACAATGAATTCGGCCAAGCTATTTGCTTTTCTGACGCAAGCCTGCGCTACTTGTGTTACCTAAGCGACAAAGGCAAGCAAAGGCTGCTAGATATTAGCGACGCCGACGCATTTGTTCCCTGCGAACGTTGGAATATGCTAGAAATTGAAGCCGGTATTGCGAACATACAAGCCGCCACTATGAGCCAGTTTGTGCCTCAAATGCTAAACTTTCAAAGCATACACGCCATCGATTTCGACAAGGGCTGCTATATGGGCCAAGAAGTAGTGGCTAGAACCAAATTTTTAGGCAAAAACAAACGTGCTACGTTTTTATTAAGCGGTACGCTTGAAAGTGAGCTAAGCATTAACGCCGGCGACAACATAGAGTTGCAAATAGGCGAGAGCTGGCGACGCGGCGGTGTTATTGTGCGCGCCGTAAGCAGGCCTAATGCAGTGGACGAGTCGGGCAATAGCAAAACGGTAAAGCTGCTCGCGGTTATGCCCAACGACACTGACCCAAACGCGGTAGTGCGCTTAAAAGACAGTGATGTTAGACTTAGCGTGACGCCACTACCTTACGAATTAACAAGATAGTATTGATATTATATATCTTAGCACTAACTTATCTTACTTAACCAAAAGGATATTTATGCAAATAGCCGACAATCACGTAGTTACGCTTCACTATACCGTTAAAACTCAGGACGGAGACATTATTGATGAATCTCAGTCAACTGAGCCACTAGCATTTATTCAAGGCTCCAACTTTATGATAGCGGGCTTAGAAGACGCTTTATATGGCAAGCAAAAAAGCGAGAAGTTTGAAATAACTGTTGAGCCTGAGCAAGCTTACGGGCACCGTCAAGACGCATTGGTGCAGGCAGTACCTGCTAGTATGTTTGAAGGTATGGACATTGAAGTGGGCATGAGCTTTCGCGCCACTACCGACCAAGGTGAGCAGTCGGTCATAATAATCGATAAGACTGACGAGCACGTTACCGTAGACGGTAATCATCCATTGTCAAGCCTAACACTTACCTTTGATGTAAGCATTGAAGATGTGCGAGAAGCCAGCGCCGAGGAACTCGAGCATGGACACGTGCACGGTGCCGGTGGACACGATCACTAAGGCTTAAAATACTTGGGCTGCTTTTTATCTGCCAAGCAGTTGTTAAGCGCCCCTTGCTATTGATTTATTAAGTTTATCCTAGCGCATCAGCGCCCTCTTCACCGGTGCGGATCCTGATAGTACGCAACACATCAGACACAAATATTTTGCCATCGCCAATTTTGCCTGTTTTAGCCACCTCAATAATACTTTCTACTACCAAGTCAACAATATCGTCATTAACCACCACCTCAATTTTTACCTTAGGTAAAAAATCTACCTGATATTCGGCCCCTCTATACAGCTCCTGATGGCCTTTTTGGCGACCGAAACCTTTCACCTCAGTGATAGTCAAACCTGACACCCCAGCATCTGCAAGGGCCTCTCTTACATCATCAAGTTTGAAAGGTTTAATTATCGCTTCTATCTTCTTCATTATATATTACTCGTTGTCGTAAATAGTCGGAATAGGAATTCGTTTATGCTGCGTTTTAGTATAGATGTTTATTAAACGCTCGTCACTGCTCTTGTCTTGGCTTTTACCTTCTAAAAAGTCATCAATTTGATTATATGTAAGCCCAAGTGACGCTTCGTCAGTTAACTGCGGCTGCAAAGATTCTAAGTCAGCGGTTGGCGCTTTTGTAATAACGTGCTCTGGTGCGCCTAAAAATGCAGATATTTGTCTCACCTGACGTTTGTTTAGGCCAAACAGCGGTGCTAAATCACAGGCGCCATCGCCGTACTTCGTATAAAACCCCGTAATATTCTCGGCTGAATGATCGGTACCTAGCACTAAACCTTTGCTTAAGCCTGCAATATCGTACTGTATGGCCATACGCGTGCGCGCTTTAGCGTTGCCCTTTACGAAATCGTCTAACGCGCTAGTAATATCGTTATTGTTAAAAGCCGACGAGGCTTGCAGTGCGTCACGCGCTGCACTATGAATAGCGTCGGCACCCTCTTTTACGTTCGCCGTTACAGAAAGACTTGGCGCTATAAAATCTAAACTGGCTTGGGCGTCGGCTTCATCAGCTTGGCTTGAATAAGGCAGTCTTACTGCAATAAAACGATATTGCGCAGCTACTTGGCCTACTTCTTCATTTAAAGCATTAACCGCTAATTGCGCTAAACGGCCTAGTAGGCAAGAGTCTATACCACCGCTAATGCCCAGTATTAAAGATTTCATACCAGAATCGAGTAGCTGCTGTTTAATGAAATTAACCCTGCGGTTCACCTCAAAACTAGGGTCTATGCTAGGAAGCACTCTCATTTCATCAATAATATTCTGTTTTAACACTGTAGGCTCCGTTCAATATTTATGCTATACGGTGGATAATTTGTAAGTCAGGATTTGCAGACCAGTACTACAACAAAGTCTAAACTTTAACATGCTATTGTATAGCTGCATACGCATCCATTGCTCTTCATATTATATAGTTTACGCGTATTAATTAGGAGTAGTGAAGTGAATTTTAGTGTAAGAGTGGTTAAAACGTTAACAATGCGTGACGGTAAGTCGCCTTTGACAACATGCGAGTCAAAGCAAAAGGCTTGGCGCTGTTGAAGATACTGATGGAAACGAGCTTAGCTGTAGCTAACGTTTTTAGTTTATATTTTGTTCTATGTTTACTATCACAAAGACCAGTATTTAATTAAATAAATACGGTTAAGCTTTTATCTCACACTTTATATAAGATGGGATTAACAGCTTGTGGTAAAAAAAACAGATCTTGACAGCGGTTTCACACTGCTTGAACTACTCGTTAGCATCGCTTTATTTTACATAGTATTAGGCATTGCTGCGCCAAGCGCTAAAAGAATTATCGATGTGCACAAAATTGCTGCCGATATAAATCACACCAACGCGATCATTCGATATGCTAGGACCTATGCCATAAGTCATTATCAAACAAGCAAAGTGTGCCCTGCTTTTGATCACACTACCTGTTCTACAGACTGGGCGCAGCCGTTAATTGTATTTGCTGATAGCAATAGTAATAACCTTCGCGATGCTGATGAGCCTCTGCTTGCGGCGCGCGCTGCCCTGCGTTCGCAGCACAAAATGAAAGGACCGAAATCACCGATACAGTTTTACGAAAGCGGTGAAAACGCTTCGCCTGCCAGTTTAACGCTGTGCCCTGTGTCTAATGATAATACACTGGCAAGAGCATTATATGTGAGTTTACAGGGCCGTATTAGACTCAGTATAGATCACAATAAAGACGGTATTCATGAACGGGTTAAAAGAGTAAATTTAGTCTGTACTTCATTTTGAGCACTCGTTCATCATTGCTTTATAGGGCTTTGCATTTCCCACTGACAAGTTTGATATGGGTGCACGAACCTGAACCGCGCTGAGAGTTTTTATAGGTTTAATATGCAGATCTTGCACTGTATGGGCAGGATCTGCCGTTTGCTGATATATACAAGCTTGTTCAAATTCAAGGCCACAGTAGCTTAGTACTTGGCTTATTAGCGTTTCAGCTTGCTGCACTAGGTCTTCATAATGCAGCCTGTATATTTCGCTACCAAAGGCTTTATGCCAAAAGGCCATTAGGCTTTGATAAAAACCGTGATACACATTTAACTGCGACAAATCACAAAAATAGGGTTCGTTGCTGGCAAAATGATGTCTGAAAATAGACAAGGCGACGTCGTCAAAATTACGGCTTAAGTGAATAATTTTGGCATCAGGGAAAACGCGTTTAATAAGCCCTATTGACTGAAAATTTGCCGGCAATTTGTCGATTATATAAGGGGCGGTTAACTGGCGTTTTTTAATGGCACTGTTATAAATAGCCCGTGCGTTTTTAAGCAGCGTATCGTTTTCGCAAGAGTCTTGTAATAATGCGCTCATAAAGAGTGGATATGGCTGCTTGAAATGCTGAGTAAAATAGCGCGCAAGCTGTTCGCTGATGATAGTTGTCTCTGCCACACTTTCTATGGCCGAATGTTTACTTAGTAGCGTTTCAAGAAGTGTTGAGCCCGTTCTGGGTAAGCCAATTATAAATATAAGGATTGGCCCTTCTACATTCGCATTATTATTATGTTCAAGGCGTTTGTTATGTTGGGTAAACGGGCTATGAACACTTTTTATTTGACCAAAAAAGGTCGCAAGATCTTGGGTATCAAAATTAGCCTGCATGCGCTGAATATTGTTCGCTTGCTGCCATTGCATAAAAGCTTTTTCTGTTTGGCCTAAATGATGAAACACTTCACCAATTCCATAATGTAAAAGCATCGCTTGAGGTGAATTTTTAGGCTGGCTTTCTAATAACTTTATAAGCTGATCTGCGCTGCTGCTGCAGTGCATGCTGGCATCAAGCTTAAGCATTAAAAGCCAAGCATAGGCGAGTAATTGCACCATTTTTGAAGACGACTCACAAAGCGCAATGCAGCGTTTACAATATTCTTTAGCTTTGGTGAATTGGCCGGTTTCACTGCAGTGTAGGGCCGCTTTATATAAAACTTCAGGACTTTGCCTAAATTGCGCTAACATAAAATTATTTAAGGTAGTTACGTCTGCATGCGCATTCACGGCTTCAAAAGTATCCATTAAGCTAAATATGGGCCTGTAATCCTGCGGCATTCTTTGGCAAGCCTGAGACAGGTGAGAAATAGCCCGATCAAACTCTTCTACAATGCTATAAAGTTCACCTAAGACCAAGTGAATCTGGCCATTATGAGGATAGACCTGAAGCAGCGACCTTAATATTTTATGCGCTTGGCCATAGTCTTTTTTTTCCACGCAGTGCTGCGCTTTTTCAAGCGCGTGTTGCGCTTCTTTGGGCAAGTTTAGTTCATTCATATAAGAGCGGCTTTATCCTTGGCTCATAACATAAAAAAGCCCTGCGGCGGCGTTCTAAACTAAACGCACCACAAGGCTTAATGTGTGAAGTGCAAAGGTGATGTTGCCGATGCACTTTTAGTCTTTTATTTCATACAACTTTTTACAAAACGCTAACACTTAAAAGTTATACGTTGCCTGAACATAATAATAACCGCCATTGATACCAAATGGAGAGGTTTCGTAAAACACACCACCCCAGTTATTATTGGGAATACCTTGAGCCGCTGGAATATTAATACGCTCAGCATCTTGGTCGAAGATGTTTTGTGCGCCGGCCGTTAAAGTAATTGAATCATTCACGAAGTAACTCGCTTCAAAATCTACCGTAACTGCTGAAGATGCTGTGATTGCCGTGGCATCAAAGTCGACGTGAACACCTTGGTATTCGCCAAAGTAATTCACGCGTGTAAAGAATGAGAAGTCATCCATACTTTGCGACCACGTGGCGGTAGCGCGATGATTGGGTAAATCTTCTTCTAAACGTTTTACTTTGAAAGCACCGGTAATCTCAGAGAAACGGGTAACCTCGGTTTCATTCCAATTATACGCTACGCTAAATCTCGAACTGCCGCCCATAAGCTCAGTAGAATAGTTTGCTACTATGTCTAAGCCTTGGGTAGTAGTGTCAAAGTCGTTGGTAAAGAAGCTGACTTGGGCAAGGCCGTCTGAGTTGGGAACACCGGCGGCTTTTAAGGTAGCCTTGTTTTGTTCTGTTAAATCGATTTTATTCGACTGCGAAATACGATCATCAACGTCAATATTGTAAAAGTCTAGCGTAATGAAAACATCACCCGCACTGTAAACTGCGCCCAAGGTATAGCTTACTGACTCTTCTGGTGTAAGCTCTGTACCGCCTAACTCAACCGAGATTGGGTTAGTCGGCGGCAGCAGTGCCGAGTCAACTAATACGCCACTGCTCAGGTTAGTTTGCACGTTACTTACGTTAGCTTGACCAACGGTAGGCGCTCTAAAGCCGGTGCTCACTGAGCCTCGAAACGATAAGTCGTCGCTAGCGTGGAACTGACCGCTTACTTTAAAGTTAGCCGTTGAACCAAAGGTGTCATAGTCTTCATAGCGAACGGCTAAGCCCATTAACAATGCTTCACTAAAAGGTATTTCAGCGTCGCCGTAAACGGCGTAACTGCGCCTTGTTGATACACCTTGGTCTGAAGGCTTAAAGCCAGGGAAACCGTTTGAGCCAATACTGAAACCTTGGTTAAACAGAGGACCGACCTCAAAGGATGCTTGGTCGCCTGAAATAACCTCAAAGCTTTCTTCTCGCCATTCCAAACCACCGGCAATGTTTGCCAAATCATCTAAGCCAATATCGACTAACTTAGCCATATCATAGTTAATGGTTTTTTCTAGCTGGATGTACTTACCTGGTGCAAACTCTCGGGGGGTATCAGGGCCTAATGAAGAGTTGAGTGTGTCAAAAATCAAAAACTGCGATTCACTTCGACCTACACCGCCGCTTAAATCAAATAACCAACCGTCAACAAAACCACCGTTAAATTCGCCTTTAGTCCCCATGGTTATTGAAGTATCGGTGATGTTTCCGCCAAAGTTAGGGGTAAACCCGCCTGGTAAATTTTGGTTGTGTGCAAAACAATTTGCAGCCGTTAATTGACCCAAGGCCAGTTCGTTAGGTAGACCGTTTGCACCAAGTTCCACCACAGGGCAGTTTAATTGCTGCGACAAACCGTCAAGTGAACCGACCAAAATAGTTGCGGGGGCCGCATCCCATGCTGCTTGTCCCGTTGGATTGTCATTACCGGGACGGTAAGCGGGGCTGCCATCAACATTTCTGACAATTCCGCCATATACACCTGGTCGTGTGGTTGGGCTACGGTAGTAGAAACCACCGCGTACGTCACGCTCAGAATAGTTACCAAACATGTAAAATTCTTTATCGTTGCCTAGGTCTAAACCAACGTTACCAAAAATAGTGATGTCGTCATTTATTTCAGGTGAACCCCAAATTTGGGCAGGATTAGCAAGCTCTAAACCCGCTGCGGCGAACTCTGTTGCATCAGCTCGCTGCACACTTCGGCTGGTAGCATCGGAGTTTTTATACTGAAAGCTTAAATTAGCAAAACCATTGTCGGTAAACGGCAAACCAACGTTACCTGACACCTGCGTAGTAGCGCCATCACCTTCGTAATGTTCGCCTTGGCGTACTGAAAGAGAGCCGCCATCGTTGTCATCTTTTAATACAAAGTTCAATACACCGGCAATAGCATCCGAGCCGTATTGTGCAGCGGCGCCGTCGCGCAGTACTTCAACTTGCTTAAGTGCGATGCTTGGAATCACGCTAATATCGGGGCCTTGAGCGCCGTCGTTTATGCCGCCGCCAAGGAAGGTTATAACCGACGAGCGATGGCGACGTTTGCCGTTGAGTAACACCAGCGTGCTGTCTGCTGATAAACCCCGTAAAGTCGCAGGGCGTATTAAGGTAGCACCATCACTGATGGGCATGTCGTGAACATTAAACGAAGGAACCGAGCCCTTAAGAATACTTAGCATGTCAGTGTTACCTGACTTAGACAACTCATCTGCGCCAATAATATCGATAGGTACGGGTGAGTCTGCTACTGAGCGTGGTGCTGCGCGGCTGCCGACAACGGCAATTTTTTCGACGTTGTCAATGTTTCGAGCCTGCTGTGCTAGAACGGGCATGGAGAGCATTAGACCTGCGGCAGCTGAAGCTGCAATGCCGATACGCACGCTGGTGCATAAAGATGAAAGTTTCTTTTGCATGGTTCTTCCTATGAGTGTGTAAATAGTATGTATTAATTATTTTATAAATGACTTTAGGGTAAAAAAGCCACTGTGAGCGCTCATAATTTGGCGACACAAAATAATATATACAGTTCTTTTTCTTAATTATCAATAAAATTAGAAAATAACGCTAGACACTTGTGTTTTTTTATGACTAAAGTATAAATTTTAAGTGATATTTGTAGGAGGCCTTGCTAGTCTGTGCGTAGCAAATTTTTAATGCCCAGATGCGAGATAAAAGAGTCATTAATGGTAGGACCAACAAAAATGCGCTAGGTCAATACTAACAACGCCAACAGTACTCGCTCAAAGCAAGTGCTCCATCCGCGTTTACGTCCCATCCTTTACGTCCATCATTATATAAGAATAGATCACCGTTGCCCGCTACCAAAGAGCCCACGACCGGCGTCGCCTTTAGCATATAGGACTGGCCGTTAGTACTTACGTTGTAAATTGAAAGCGTGTATTTTTTGTTGTCAGCGGGTTCAGAAGCAGGCGAATAAGTCGCAAATATCGCAGGGACACCTGTGTCGCCGCTCGATACTGCAGCGCCTTTATAACTGAAGTTAGACGCACTATGTCTTTCCATGGCGCTGGCAAGACCCATTAAGTCAGCTTGTGCAGCGCCGCGTGCACTGCTAACAACCATGCCTTGATAGCTAGGATAAGCAATGGCAGAAAAAATGCCTATTATGGCCATTACTATCATTAGCTCTATTAAGGTGAAGCCTCTGGTTTTGGCTGTTAACATTACTTTTTCCTTAAATGTGTTGTGATGATTGAAATAGTCGTTGAGCGACTATCTCAGCCTTGTTTACGCCTTACGGCTTTTCAATTTCTGTTGTCCAAGTGTCTTTTTGCACGCGCTCAAAACGTCCATATATGTTTTGCGCTAGGCATTCAAAAGCGCTGCCACAAGCGACTTCATTGCCATTTTCATCAATTTCTATTACCGCTGAAACACATTGTGCTCCCAAACAAACAACGGGCTGCGCAATATTTTCAATCAAAATTTTAGTATCGGGCGCAATACCAGTTTGGGCAATTTGTGCAAATCGATCCAATGGTTCTTTTTCGTTGTTTCGATTAATGTCTGCTACTGCATTTCCATTTAGCATATTGACTAAATGCGCACGGCTGTTGCCGGTAGGCGGAGCACACAAACTATCACTCGCAGAAGCGGGTAAGTAAGTAGTAAAAAATATCTTATAATCGAGAATTAATGGTGATGCCAATACCTTTTCACCGCCGCTGTTTAAGCGAATTCTCCAACCACTCTTTTCTAATAAGGCTTTTGCTTCGATTTCGCGTTCCTGTGAATTACTTGAGGTTAATAGATGATCGGTCGCATCATACAAATTTTCTTGTGTAAACGCTGAGCTAGGTAATAAGAACTTACCTTCGTCTTCGGTATTAAACATACCGGTGTCTTTTATCAGATAAAATTCATCTTCAATTACCGTGTCTAAAGGATTCGCTCTAAATCCTGAGCCAATCGCCACCGCATAGTATTGTTCTTCGCCCAATGTTATTTCAGACACATCGGGGCCGTAATAAAAACGTCTATTTTCTTGCGCAGTATCGCCTGAAAAACTAGCCAACAATCCACCACTTACCAGCTCGTTTTTATTTTTGCCATTATATATGTCAAGCCGAAATAATTGTCCGCCCATATCTGCAACGTATATATGATCTGCCAGCCCGTCGTTGTTGCGGTCAATCGCTGACACTCTAGCGGGAATACTATATTTCATATCATCAAGGATAAGATCAGCGTTCTCGTTACTGGCAGACCACAGCAGGCTGCCATCATTAGCGTCAATAATGAATACGCTATTGCCAACGCTGTCTTGTGAGCGCTCTTTTTTTTCGTCTTGATCCTCATCGTAGCCGCCACCAATAATCATAACGTCTTTAACATCGTCAGTTATTTTAATCTTGGTTAATATAGGACGCGACCAGCTTTGCCCTAAATTTTCAAATTCACCTTCACCGCCGTTTATAGTGAATTTCAATTTAGGATCCATTTTTGCGGTAACGTCAAATACATAGTAATTATTACCGCCTCGGCGCATGCCTAAATACAAGTAGATTTTTTCACCCACGTTGCGCACCACTAAATCACCGTCTAAACCATACTTGTGACTGAAGGAAGAGCCATCGCTATAGAAATCATGTAGGTTAGAGAGTAACTCTTTGGGTGCTATAGCGAAGTTTTCACTGCCGTCTTGTGCATCTATAGAATGCAAGAAGCCGTGATTAGTAGAAACGAACACCGCACTGTCGGTATCTGAGTAGTTAATAATGACTGGTTGTGAGTGAATGGGATCTCCCATTTGTAAGCGCACGTCGCTGGTGGAACCGTCATTGTCATCATCAAACACGTCTACCCCACGCGCCCACTTTAATACTTGCGTTCTTAGCAGTTGTGCATCGCTCATGGTATTAATGGCAAGATCTTGAACGCTTATATTGACGTTACTTTCATTCAATTTATTCGAATTTTTAAATATTCTCTCGGTTGTATCTTCAAAGAAATATATATTTCGTACAAGATCTAGCTTACTAGCCGCACCGCCTTCACGCACATCATTGCCATCGGCAAGTGTAGACCAGAAGCTATGACTGTTTTCTGCAAAGAAACCGCTTGCAGGATTAACCGCATTGAGACCATTTTTATCTAATATTTTATCGCCTTTAATACGGTATTTTTTTATGTTTCCAGGCCAAAGAGTCCCTTCACCAGGCTTGAACAAAGCAAAATATAGTTCGTCGTGGTGAGACAGGCGATTTAATTGGTTTACCGCAACGCCGGGGGAGACGAAGGTCGTGTTAACGTCTTTTACCTGGCGCAAAATAGTCTCAAAAGCAGCCAATAACTTTTCGCTGTCGTCAGCCTGATAGAAACCGCCGCCGCTTTGTAGGGCTAATTTATTCAAAAAACTGTCAGCATTTGCATTCGTAGCAAAGCCAATTGTATGGGTAACCACGCGCGCATTAATAACGGAGTCGTTGGGATCGCTTATATTTTTTACTAACGCTACACCGCACTTCTCATCTGTGTCACCACCAGCGCACCTTTTACCTAGCAAGCTTTCAATCTTACCGATAGCCGTATTACCAGCAGCTTCACCATCAGACAGCAGCACAATATGGTTATTCGTTTGACAGATTAAATCTTCAATAGGCGAAATGTAGCGCGCGCCGGCAGGTATATACTCTTCGCGGCAGTTCTCATTACTTAAATCATTCTCATCACATCCAGCCGGCAGAACCGAATTTTCGCCCACATAAGATTCTCTGTGACTCACTCGGGTACTTCTTTGCATTCTGCCTCGTTCGTTATATCTTGAAACACCTCGTTTGAGTTTGTAGTCAACGTCAAGTCCACCAAAATACAGCGCCGCTTCATAAAGCGTGCCGACTATTGGGGTGGTTCCAGCAGTACTCAATTGGTTAACTTTACTGATTAAATGATCTCTTACCGTAGAGACGGTCTCGGGTGTTGCATTACCCTCAAACTCTATCACTAAGCTAACCGCATCCGATTGTTTCCCCCTAGCGGTAAAAGCACCACGGCTGTCATTACTAAAATCTGACATAATTAGCATCAATTCGTTGTTAGCAGTCCAGCCTGCTCTATCCACTATTTCTTGAACAATATTAGTGATTGATGGAGACTGATACACGCCGTTTTTTTCAAAACGCTGAATATTGGTCCAGCTAACAGAGGCCGATGTCTTCGGCGTTTTTTTAAGGCGATAATCGCTATGCGTAGAAAAATTAACTGGATTGTCCAGCGCCGCGCCATGAATAGCCATTCTAGCGTTAGATCCATTGCGGTTTTGAAAAGCGGTAAACTCTAAGTATGCGTTCGTTATGGTAGAACCAGCCGGCACTTTTAAATCGTTAAATAGTACTGCTGTGTATGCATTTGAATTTGAGTGAAATGACAATTCATCACCAGTATTTGCTTTGCCATTGTGACGCTCCTCTGCATTGTCGCTTTGTTTTTGTACTTGATACACCAAGTTATAACGAGTACAGCCAGTTGCCGTGTTTTCGTCAAAGGTAATTACAAGCTCAGCTGCACTGGAGTCTGCGTGCTCACTTGTGTAAATTTGCCTGTTAGCCCCAGCGGTGGGATCCAATGTTTTTACAATAAGCGCCAGATTGTTATTACCACACCAGTCAGAGCGATTTACTATTTCTTGAATAATTGGCGTTAAATCAGGCGTTCTAAGGGTTTCGCCATCACTTGGGAATTGATTGCCTTCGTTCCAAATTATTCGCTCATCGCTTGTTGGACGATCAGAAATATTATTTAAACCTGTCGAGAATTCAACAGCATTGCCCACCGCTTCACCTTTAATTATGAAGGCTGTTGCACTGTTGTCTATGCGCGCTGATGTAAAGCGTAAAAATGCACTTGTAATGATGGCTGAACGCGGAATTTTCACATTTTGATATCTAAAACCAGAATAAATCGTTTCTGTCCCCTGAGCAATAGCGTTTATGGTGGCGCCGTCTGTTACGGTTTGTCCGATTTGACGGGCATCATCTTGGCCATCGATAATAGATAAAATTATTTGCGGGGCAATAGATGAGTCAATATCTCGGACAGGAAATAAAATGGGCCCGCCCTCATTCTGAAAATGCATTAGGCCTGCATTAATGTTGGTGGCGCCACCAAGTACCACACGCAGAGCATCTTGTACTCTCTTCATACGCGTAACGCCAACGCTGTCTCGACTGCCCATACTGCCTGACGTGTCCATGATAAACAGAACATTGGGTTTATAGGTGACCACTGAGTCACTTGAACCTACATAAATATCAAGATCATCGCCAAAGGCACTAAAACTAACCATGAAGCTAAGTGAACAAGCGATCAACGAGAGGCCTAATTTTTGCGTAAACATAAGTATTACCTCGTTAATTTGTTGCAGGTGCGAATACAGAAGCACTCAAAGTATTGGCTACCACGTAGCTACTGCCTTGTGTTTGGCCGCAGCCTCTGACAATGAATATATGGCAATTGATATTGCTACCGCCGATCACCTTACTTGAACCTCGACATGCTTGTTCGCGCACAAAAGCTGTTTTTGACCAGCTGTCTACTGGCGGGTTTTCACTGTAGCGTCCAGTAGCGGTATGTCTTGCATTAAAGTCTAGACCGTTTTTGGTAACGGCACGGTCAGTGCGATTAGTGTCAAAACAGCTCATTTGATCCGTGCCTAGATTAATTTGTGGCAGCTGTCTTGCTTCTGAAAGCGGGTCGGTAAGTACAGGATCTGTTAATACCGATTCGTCTTCTGATTCAAAAATTACTCCTGCAATTGCCGCTTCTGCAGCATTAAATGACACCGACTTACGCTCCATTGAACCGGCCATTTTGCCTTGTAAAAGACTGATAGACACAGACGACACGCCCAATATTGTGATTGAAAGCAATACCAATAAGGCGAATACCATCACCAAACCCTTTTGATTTTTTATACTCCTCCCCTAACAAAATTTCGCATATTTCTAAATGTTATCGTGGTTTCAAAGACCTTATAAAGTCCTTCGTCGGGCGCCGTCAGTAAATCTTCATTAAGTAGTTTAAAGGTCAGTTTTCTATCTAAGTTGATGTTGCCTTCTCCTTTCACTACAATTGCCATGCGTAAGCTAACCACTTGCTGTTTTGCATTGAAGGCATCACTTAGGCCCGACGCATCTATGTATCTAATGGGCAATGTTTCGCCATCGTTGCTTAAGGGGTCTGCCATTCCGTAGGTCACTTGAAAAGACAGTACGTTGTCTAATATTGTGTAAGCAGCATGGCCGTTGTGACCAGCAGCCGCTTTTTGACCGCGCAGTACACGTCCGTCAAAACCTCTGCATTTAAGCTTGCCTTGATCCACAAAGTATTCATTTACCACAAAAAACGCTTCATCCATGGCATAGCCTAGCGAAAAGCCTCGACAGTCTTTCGTAGCCTGCAGGCTAAGCACTAGAGTGTCACTTGCGCCATCGCCTCCTTGTTCACTGCCAAGCGTTGTCCGGTTACTAAAATCGCCGGGAATAGGAATAGGGTGATTACGCACAAAAGATTCTTCTTCAACAATATCTACGCTGTCGTTTAGGTGTGGATCTAAAGCATTATATAAGCCCACCATAAGCAATTCGTAGCGCATTCTAGAGACGATAAAACGACCGCTTTCTTGGGTACTTGCCATTGCTCTGTTGAGCTCGCCGGTCATCGAATTACTGATAAGAATTTGCACGACGGCGCTGGAAATGACTAAGCCTAAAGCCAAGGAAATCATCACTTCAACCAGTGAAAATCCCTGTTGCTTGCTATTCACTTTGCCTAAGCCTTGCATTACAGTGCTACCTGTTTTACAACGCAGTCGAAGTCTGAGTTACCATCGTCATTACAGTTTGTATTTGATTTTTTGAAATCACCGCGCCAGCTTTGTACCGACCACTTAACCATTATTGTATGAATGGAACCTGCAGTACATGCGTCGATGTCTGTGGTGTCGCTGTCGTTACAGCTTACCTCAAGCGTGGCATTGGCATTTTCTCTGACCACGGAACATGACATTTGGTAAGCATCAAAAACAGCTAAATCGGCGGCAATGCACTCACCCGTTTGGCACTTAGGAATACCTGCAGGAATAGTTAAGCAATGGCATTCATAGGGAGGTGTTGATCCTACACAGGATAAATTCTTGAAATTATAAAAATTTTCATCGACATAATTATTATGAATAACGAATCCGTCGGTTACGCGTGAAGCCACCGTGGAGGCATGTAAACGCTCTGTCATTTGCGCGCTGACCATAATCGCTTGGGTACGCGCTAATGCTTCTTTGTTGGCAAATGAACCAACAAACTGTAAAGAAGCGACACCGAGTAATCCTACGGACAAAATGACCAAGGTAACAAGCACCTCAATCATGCCTACGCCTTTTTGACGAGCTACGCTATTAAACTGCTGTGTCTGCCTGATTTCTATATTTCTCATAACGTAATAAAAAAGTTTGCGTGTAAAGGATATCGACACCTTATCAATTATCCGCAAGATAAGGTTATTGTGAATGAGTGTAAGGTATTAAATTTAGATGAGAACTGGCCTTTTGGCCGGAATTGTCAGGCGTAATGCACTAATAAAAATAGAGTATAGATTATAGTGGAAGATGGATAACGTTATGTAAGCTCTCTTAGCACTGCACTATAGGGGAATAGATTTGTGCTTAGCAACATAGTATAAACGGCGCCTATTATGTAGTTTATTTGTAATGGGCGCTGTTTAAAAGGCAGGTATTTTCTTACGTGATCTGTTTAATACGCAGTTCTTTAGGCACAGCAAATTCGACATTTTCTGGTCGACCATCTCGTTCACTGGCTTTACTAGCGCCCCATTCAATTAGTTTGTCAATCACCCCTTGTACCAAGATCTCGGGTGCCGATGCGCCTGCTGTTACGCCAATGTGCAAGGCACCTTCAAGCCATTCTTTTTGAATGCAGTCTTTGTCGGCAATTAAAAAAGATTTAGCGCCTATTTTGTGGCCTAATTCTCTAAGCCTGTTTGAATTAGAGGAGTTTTGTGCGCCTACCACCAGCAATACGTCGCAGTCGTTGGCTAAGTCTCGCACTGCGTCTTGGCGGTTTTGGGTGGCATAGCAAATATCGTCTTTACGTGGGCCATCAATTTTTGGGAATTTTACGCGCAGGGCATCAATTACGTCTGCGGTATCGTCTACCGAAAGGGTTGTTTGGCTGCAATAGTAAAGCTTAGCTGGATTATTAACTTCAAGTTTCAAGACATCATCAATAGACTCGACCAAATAAATGCCGCCATCGGCGTTGCTATACTGCCCCATCGTACCTTCAACCTCAGGATGTCCCTGATGCCCAATAAGCACGCATTCTATGCCCTTCTTGCTTGCCCGCATTACTTCCATGTGCACTTTTGTTACTAGTGGACAAGTTGCATCAAACACTTTTAAACCGCGCATGGTGGCTTTGTTTCGAACCGCTTGTGATACACCGTGAGCAGAGAAGATCACAATGGCATTGTCGGGCACTTCAGTTAGCTCTTCCACAAAAATTGCGCCGCGATCTTTTAAACCATCCACGACAAACTTGTTGTGTACAACCTCATGGCGCACATAAATAGGCGGCTCAAATAATTCTAAGGCACGCTCTACAATTATAATTGCGCGGTCTACGCCGGCACAAAAACCGCGGGGATTGGCTAAATGAATTTGCATAGTTACCTCTTATTTAACATCAATTATTTCAACAGCAAATACCACCGTTTGTCCGGCCAATGGATGATTAAAATCAACCGTTACCGAATGCCCTGCTATGCTGCGGATAATACCTGGGAGCTCGCTGCCATCGGGCTGTGAAAACCCCATTATCATACCTTCGGATAACTCCATATCTGCTGTGAATTTAGTTTTATCAATGTAATAAATGTTGTCTGGATTGGGCATACCAAAGGCATCAGTGGGCTTTAAGGTAAATGACTTTTTATCGGCAACGGTTAAACCGCGCAAACATTCTTCAAAGTTGGGCGTTAAACTGCCGTCGCCCATTACCATCTTAGCCGGCTTGTTGCTCACACGTGTGCTGTCTGCTGCGGTGCCATCCTCAAGGGTTAGATCGAAGTGCAAAATAACTTGGCTGTTGTCACCTATTATTTTGCTATTATCTTGCGGTGTTGCTGTACTATTTGTCATCGACTTTATTTGCCTCTTTATTCTTGAACATATCTAAAATTAGTAGCCCCGCACCAATGAAAATGGCCGAGTCTGCTACGTTAAACGCAGGCCAATGATACGTGCCGTAGTAAAAATCTAAAAAATCGATTACATAGCCATGCATTATACGGTCAAATACGTTTCCTAGTGCACCGCCTAATATAAAGGAGAAGGCGACGGGCAGCAAAAGCTGCTCTTTTGTGGTTTGCCGTAGCCACCACAGTATCAAAGCACTGACGGTTAACGCTACAGCCGATAGAAAATAAACTTGCCAGCCGCCTGCATCATATAAAAAACTAAACGCTGCACCATAGTTATGTACATAGGTTAAATTGAAAAAACCCGTAATTTGTATCGATTCAAATAACGTCATGGCCTGAACAATTGCATACTTAGTCCACTGGTCTAGTATAAAAATAATCGCTGATATCCACAAAAAGCGCAGCCCCGTGGTCTTAAATAAATCAAGCATATTGGCGCGCTTCCCCGTTGCCGTCTACGTTTTCTATACATCTGTTACACAGTTGCGGGTGGGTAGGATCGCTTCCCACTTCTTTTTTTTGGTGCCAACAGCGTACGCATTTCTCATCCGCCAATTTTTCAACCAGCACAAACATGTGTTGATTTGGCGTGTCCAGTGCACCCAGTGGCTTTTGTGCTAAGTCTTTAACATGTGCCTCCGAGGTAATTAATACAAAACGAAGTTCATCTTCGAGTTTACTTAACAAATCGGCGGTTGGCGTATCTACATACAAAGTGACCTTGGCTTCTAGTGAACCCCCAATAAGCTTGCTAATGCGGGCTTTTTCTAAAGCGCTGTTTACGTCTGCTTTAACCAGCATTATTTGCTGCCAAAAAGTGTTGTCTAGTGTCTGCTTACTAACACTGGGTAAAGCGTCGTACCAGGTTTGGGTGAACACAAATTCCTCACGCTCACCAGGCATTACTTCCCATAATTCTTGAGCGGTAAAACTGGTGATAGGCGCCATCCAGCGCACTAGCGCCTCCATGATATGATAAAGTGCCGTTTGACAGGACCGTCGCGCAAGGCCGTCTGATTTGGCGGTGTATTGACGGTCTTTGATAATGTCGAGGTAAAAACTACCCATATCAATTGAACAGAACTGCATAAGCGTTTGACAGACAATAAGCATATCGTATTGCTCATAGGCGTCTAAAATTTCTTTTTGTACTTGGCTTGTTCTTTCTACTGCCCACGCGTCTAGTGCTACCATGTCGTTGACCGCAACTAAATCGGTGGCTGGATTGAAGCCGTTGAGGTTAGACAATAGAAAACGGCAGGTGTTACGAATACGCCTGTAAGCGTCTGCAGAGCGTTTCAGTATTTCGTCACTTACCGTCATTTCACCGCGATAATCGGTAGAGGCAGCCCATAAGCGCAATATATCGGCGCCCAGCTTGTTGGTGACTTCTTGGGGCGCAATTACGTTGCCCACGGATTTCGACATCTTTTTACCGTTAGCGTCTACCGTAAAGCCGTGCGTTAATACTTGCTTATACGGTGCGTGGCCATGCATAGCAATAGAGCTGATAAGCGAAGACATAAACCAACCTCGGTGCTGGTCAGAACCCTCTAAATAGAGGTCTGCTGATGCTGGGATATCATCACGCTTGTCAACCACAAAATAGTGAGTAACACCTGAGTCAAACCATACGTCAAGAGTGTCGGTTACTTTTTCATACTCGCTGTTGTTGTCGCCCAGAAGCGCCTCATCGCGTAAATCCCACCATGCCTGAATGCCTTTTTCTTCCACCGCTTTTGCCACTGTTTCCATAATAGCTTGCGTATTTGGATGAATTTCACCAGTACTTACGTGCACGAATAAACAAATAGGCACGCCCCATGTACGTTGACGCGAAATGCACCAGTCGGGACGCCCTTCTACCATAGAGGTAATACGTTTTTCACCCCACGCGGGTATCCACTGGGTTTGTTTAATTTGCTCAAGAGAGGCTTTACGTAAGCCTTTCTTATCCATGCTGATGAACCACTGCGGGGTAGCTCTAAAAATAAGCGGCGTTTTATGTCGCCAGCAGTGTGGGTAACTATGTTCGTACTTAACGCACAGTACCAAAGCCTTATATTCTTTTAAAGCCTCAACAATTGACTGATTTGCTTTAAACACATGCTGGCCAGCAAACATAGGCGTGTCGTGTGTGTATACGCCATTTGGCCCCACCGGATTATAAACTTCTAAGCCATATTCTTTACCTACAATAAAATCTTCCACGCCGTGCGCAGGCGCTGTGTGCACACAGCCAGTACCTGATTCAGTGGTAACGTGATTGCCTAAAATAAGGGGCACAGTAATGCCAAGTAGAGGGTGTTTAACGCGCTGGTTTTCAAGCGCACTGCCGGTGCAGCGTGCCACTATGTTAACGTTTTGCGCTTGATAGCGCAGCGCACAATGCTCTACCAATTCCTGCGCAATTACTAAGCGCTGATTTAAGCCTTCAATTTTCAT
This sequence comes from Glaciecola punicea ACAM 611, assembly GCF_000252165.1. Taxonomy (GTDB): domain Bacteria; phylum Pseudomonadota; class Gammaproteobacteria; order Enterobacterales; family Alteromonadaceae; genus Glaciecola; species Glaciecola punicea. Next base: position 81,577 of record NZ_BAET01000004.1, on the reverse strand, counting down.
ATCAACCAGTGCGTATACTAGCTCAGGATGTAAACTTATTGCGCGATTTGCTGGAATGGTCCAAGGAGTTGTTGTCCAAATAACGACTTTTGCAGCCAGACTCGTAAACACCGCCTCATCAAGACCAAATGACGCTGCCATTGCTTGAGTATTCGTTACCGCAAAGGAAACATCTATTGCCAAAGATACTTTGTCTTGGTATTCAACTTCAGCTTCCGCTAAAGCCGAGCCGCAATCGGTACACCAATGCACTGGCTTAAAGCCTTTTTCTAGATGACCAGAGTGTACGATTTTTGCCAAGGCGCGAATAATGTCGGCTTCGCTGCTAAAATCCATGGTTTTATAAGGGTTCTGCCAATCAGCCAGCACGCCTAGTCGCTGAAAATCGCGACTTTGTCCTTCAATTTGTTTTTGCGCATACTGCCTGCACTTTTCTCTAAACTGCGCTACGCTCACTTTTTTACCCGGTTTGCCAACTTTTTTCTCAACCATTAGCTCAATCGGCAAGCCATGACAGTCCCAGCCTGGCACATAAGGCGAATCGAAATCAGACAGTGTTTTTGATTTAACAATGATGTCTTTTAAAATTTTATTAACCGCATGACCAATGTGAATATCGCCATTAGCGTAAGGAGGACCGTCATGAAGAATAAAAGACTTTTTGCCTGATTTGGCTTGCCTAATTTTTTGGTAAAGATTTTGGCTGTCCCAGTGTTTTAACATTACAGGCTCGCGATTCGCCAAGTTACCGCGCATTGGAAAGGCCGTATCAGGCAAGTTTAGGGTCGCTTTATAGTCACTCATAGGGTGTGGTTTCCATTAAATCATTAATTGGCGAACAAGCATTTGGCCCGCGCTGCGTCTTTTTTTATTTGTACGGTGAGTTCCCCAAAATCTGAAAACTTTACCTCATTGCGTATCTTGCTGACAAACTCAACTCGTATATATTGGGAATACAAATCACCCGAAAAATCGAACAAGTGCGCTTCAAGCTGCATCTTTGTGCCATTTAAGGTAGGGCGATGCCCCACATTTGCAACGCCATTGTAAACATTGTCGTTATGTTTAACTTTTACCGCAAACACACCACTGACGGGCGATTTTGTTCGCTTTAGTAATATGTTTGCAGTGGGGAAGCCAATTTTTCTGCCGTTTTGTTCGCCGTGAACCACCGTGCCTGCTACCTCAAAGGGTCGCCCTAGCATTTGCGCGGCCAAAGTAAAATCGTCATTTCTTAGGGCATTGCGTATGGCGGTAGAACTGATTCGGTGGTCGTGCAGCCTAAAACTTTGGGTGCTAACAAGTTCAAAACCTTGTGCTTTGCTTTCTTGTGCCAACATCGTAAAATCACCACTTCGCCCAATGCCAAACCTGAAGTCGTCACCCACAACCAAAAACTTTACTCCTAGCTGCTTCACCAGCAAATTAGTGATGAAGTCGTGGGGCGACATACTGGAAAATTCTGCGCAAAAACGCACGCACAAGAGCCTATGAACGCCTAACTTTTCAAGCGCAATATATTTATCTCTTAACACAGACAAGCGCGCTGGCGCATGTTCAGGCGCAAACAGCTCTTCAGGCTGTGGCTCAAATACCATCACCACTGCAGGTAAGTTTAACAGTTTAGCCTTTTGCAATACACTTTCAAGTACCGCCTGATGGCCTAAGTGTACACCGTCAAATTTACCAATAGTTAGCACGCAACCATTATGCTGCGCCCGGATATTATGTAGACCTCTGATTAATTCCAAACTATTTCGCTACTTTTTTATGAAACAACAAAGCCAGAGATTATAAACGATGAGCACATTAATGTCAGTGCCTTAACGCGATTAAAAGTGCTTACTTTACGTAACTGCGCTGCTATTTTTTAACTTTCTTACCAATTAACTGATGAGGCCGTACCCCTAAGATCAAAATGCTGATGGCATAACAAATTATGCCTATTGCGATACAATAGCACAAATATTCTACACGCTGGCTGAATGAGCTTTGTACCCACGCCAGATTTGCCGAATAAGCAAACACCGCTATTACCATAACAACAGTGGCAAGGGTAATTTTGGCTAGAAACCACCAAGTGTCTTTTGAGATCCTGTACACCTCTAAAAAAGATAGACGTCGGTATAGTAAAACCGCGTTCATAATACCTGAAATAGACGTGGCTAAGGCTAAACCGACGTAACCAAGAGGAATGGCCAATATTAAGTTAAGCACCATGTTTATCGCCATGGTAATAATACCGTATTTAACCGGCGTTTTAGTGTCTTGCCTAGAGTAAAAAGCGGGTGCAAAAATCTTAACTAACATAAAGCCAAACAGGCCTATCGCGTAAGCCATTAAACTGAGCGAGGCCATGTGTGCGGTGTCTACACTGAAAGCACCCCGCTGGAAAATCACCAGCATTAGCGGCATTGCAAGGACCATAAGTGCAGCACCTGCGGGAATACCTAGCATGGCAACAATACGAAAAGCCCAGTCTATATTTTTTGAGAATGCCTGCTTGTCTTTACTTACATGGTTTCTTGACAGCGTGGGTAAAATCACTGTAGCGATAGCGATACCAAAAAGCCCTAAAGGAAACTCAAGCAAACGGTCGGAATAGTATAGCCAGCTAATCGACCCTGTTTGTAAGAAACTCGCTATTACAGTGTCAAGGAGTAAGTTAATTTGGCTCACCGATACACCAAAAAGTGCGGGTATCATGAGTGTGCGCACTTTTACCACGCCTGGATCAGACCAGCCCCATTTGGGTCTAACCAGCAGTCCGGCTCTGTATAAAAAAGGAAGTTGAAAAAACAACTGAACCACGCCGCCAATAAACACACCCCACGCCAGCGCATATGCGCCCAGAGACAAATGAGGCGTTAGAAAGTATGCGCAGGCAATAATAGAAACATTTAGCAACACCGGCGTAAAAGCAGCAACGGCAAACTTGCCCATAGTGTTTAAGATAGCGCCGGCAAACCCTGTTAGCGAAATAAAAAATATATATGGAAAGGTTATTTTTAAAAGGGTTGACGCTAGTTCAAACTTTTCTCCCCCAGGCTCTTCATTTAAATAATCAATAAACCAACCTGCACCAAATATGGCGGCTAACAGGGGTGAGGCGACCACCCCAACAATGGCCGTAAAAAAAACGATAGCACCGAGTGTACCCGACACTTTTGCAACAAAGTCTTTTAACTTTGCGTTGTCATCTTGTGCATTAACTTCTGTTAAAACAGGTATAAACGCTTGAGCGAAGGCGCCTTCGGCAAATAGGCGACGTAAAAAATTGGGAATTTTATTCGCGAATAAAAACACATCAGCGCTTGCGCTCGCGCCCAACAGATTAGCCACCACAACGTCTCGCACTAGCCCTAGCACTCTGGACAATAGCGTCATTGCGCTGACGATAACGCCGGCCTTTATTAGTTTGTCAGGCATAGAGCACTCTTGAAGAAACACACATGGAATATTGTATTAAACCCATACACTGTTGGGGAGTATAATACGACGGTATTAATGTAGTATAACTGTATTGTTGATAAGTTTGCTGTGTCTTGAGGTTTTTTTGTTTTTATCCTCTATAAGCGTTGACAAATATCGAAATAACTTAGATAATCCGCACCCTCAATTTTGACATGAATATTTTAGGAGTTTCCCCCTTGGCTAACATTAAGTCCGCTAAGAAACGTGCAATTCAAGCCGAGACGCGCCGCCAGCATAATGCAAGCCGCCGCTCCATGACACGCACTAGCATCAAAAAAATCATTGCCGCTATAACCGCTGGTAACAAAGAAGAAGCACAGATAGCTTTCACAGCCGCTGTTCCTGTTCTTGACAGAATGGCGACAAAGGGTCTTATTCATAAGAATAAAGCAGCCCGTCATAAATCTCGCTTGAATGCACAAATTAAGGCTATGGCCTAGTTTAATAGCCCTCACAGGTATTTAAACACAGATTACAAAGGCTTCTAGTCAATTAGAAGCCTTTTTTTTAAGCTCAAGTTTGCCTTTTTGCGTATACCCCTTATATGTCTTAATTAACATAAGAGTTGTTTGATGATCAAGTATGTTTTTGTACTGCCACTTACCCTTAGTTTCATCTGGTTTTTGTATCTTCAGTATAATAACTATTCGTTTAAGCAAGGTAGGAGGGGCTATGTGTATATAGCGGTTGTTAGCGCTTTCATAGTAGGGTTTTTCAGTATTGTGTGGCTGATAACGCGGTCGTAACACGATCCATTAATATTAAAAAACCCGCTTTTGCGGGTTTCTTATTTTCAGTGATACAGTAGCGTTTCTTATTGAGTCACCAAAGTAAGATCGGCACCAACTCGCAGCGCCGCAACGAAATTTTCATAAGTTTGCTGACCTTGCATACTAACTAACCTTTGCGCAATAGTAGCTTGCATGCTCTCGTCTGTTTGCGAGGCTATATTAACCAACGACAATACCACTAGACCAACGCTGTTATCAAACACTGACACTACTTTACTGTTAACACCTTGAGTAGGCCCTAGTTCAAAAATAGCATTCACCATTGGCACCGGCAGTTCGTTTGAACTACGCGCTAAGCCTACATGCGTCGACCATGACAATGCGTGTTTAGCTAAGAGAGGGCTAATATCTTCATCATTCAACATAGCAGTTTGAATATCTAGTGCATAGACCAGCGCCTGCTGCTGCGCCTTTTGGGTCTTGAGTAAGCCCTCTATTTGCTGACTAACTTCACCGAGCGAACGCGTGCGCTTAGATTTATGCTCGGCAACTCTGGCAACCATCACTAATTCATCGCTAAGCTCTAATAAATCACTGTTTACTCGGTCAATTACTAATTCACCAGAAAAAGCAATGTCATTTAATTGGGGGTAGTCAACACCCTGGGGTAGTTGGTTTTCCTCAAAAAAACCAGTTTCTATAACAGGTCGGTTAATGGCTTTTGCGACCGCTTCTAAGGAATCTGGCTCTTCAAATGCTAAACGCGCCATTTCTTGCTGCAGTGCAAAGAATTCATCAGTTGCTTTTGTTAAGCGTAAATCGCCCTCAATACGCGCGCTAGCCTGAGACAATGGTGTAACAATAGAAGGCGAGTACTGGGTAAGTTTTATAATGTGTAGACCAAAGTCGGTTTCAACAATCACAGATATATCACCCACCGCGTTTAAAGCGTAGGCAGCATCGCCAAACTCACCTTCGTAATCGCTAGGACTAATTTGACCTAAGTCACCACCTTCCTCAGCACTTATAATGTCATCAGAATTCTCTTGCGCAAGTGTTGCAAAATCTTCACCATTACGCAGTTGTTCTAAGACTGCCTGCGCACGAGTTCTGGCTAATTCAATGTCGTCTCCTGCCTCAAACAAAATATGCGATACGCTGCGCGTTTCTTGGCTTGCGAACAAACGGGTATTGTCAGCGTAATATTGGGCTATTTCTTCTTGGCTCACTTCCATTTGCGGACTTAAGTCCGCTACCGATAACGTTACGTAGGCGAGTTTAACCTGCTCTTGAGTATCAAATCTTGAAAGATTTGCATCGTAATATACCTGAACCTCTTCACTTGTTAGTTCTATGGATTCTTGATATTTCGCTAAATCTATTTGTAAGCTTTTCGCGTCGCGCGTTTGCCCCTGAAGCGCTAGCAAATTAGATATTTGATGCTGCATACTAAAGTTAGACCCGTTAATAGCCTGAACCAACTGCTGGCGGGTCATTTGGTCGCGCATATACTCAGCAAATTGAGTAGGTGTATAGCCTGCACGGCCTAGTGTATTTAGATAAATGGTGTTGTCAAAAGCCCCAGCTACTTGAAACTCGGGTAGCATTGTAATTGCTTTCTTAATTTCACTGTCCCCAACGCGTAGGCCCAACGATTTAGCCTTTTGGGTAACCAGCTCATCATTAATGAGCTGTTGCAATATGTCATTGCGAAATTGAGTAACGTAAGTTTCACTGGCGAATAAAGAATTAACCGCGTCACCAAACTGGCTTTCAAGTCGTGCGCGCTCATTGTTATAGGCAATATCTAGTGCGCCTGCGGGTATTTCTTCACCATTTACTATTGCCACTGCATTCGTATTATCAGAAGAAATGTAGCTTCCCACACCAGTGAACACGAAGCTAACGACTATTAGCGCAATAATTCCTATCGCCCAAGGACCTTGAATGCCCTCACGAATATTTTGTAACATGTTTAACAACAACCTTTTGTTAGCAAGAAGAAGCCGTCCTAACCGTTGGCGCCTACTTTATTAGTTAAATATTTAACTGTAGATTATACCGACCCTTTTCTGGATACGCGAGTAAAACCCGTTTTAAGTCATAATAACTTGACTATTAGCAAGCAACAGACGTAAAAAAGGCGATGAATTTTCATCGCCTTTACGCAGTGTATAACGCTTTACTAATTAGTTGCATGCGTCTTTTAGTGCTTTACCTGCTTTGAATGCTGGTACTTTTGCAGCCGCTATTTGTATAGTGGCGCCCGTTTGAGGATTACGCCCACTGCGAGCAGCACGGTCGCGGACGGCAAAAGTGCCAAAACCTACAAGCGCAACTTGATCACCATCTTTAAGCGCTGTGGTTACAGTATCGGTAAATGCATCTAATGCACGACCAGCGGCTGCTTTAGAAATATCTGCAGCTTCAGCGATTTCATCAACTAGTTGAGTTTTGTTCACAATATGCTCCCCTTCATTTATTTTTATAATATATTATCTTAACAGAATGTGTAGCCAACTCTGAGAATCATTCTTCGTTTTATGAACAATGGCTGCATAGAGCTTAGCCAGTTTAATGATCGTTAAATCGTTGAATTTGAACGACGACTTCGTTACTGTAATAAAAAATCTGAGTACCTGCAAACCCTTTATAATAAAGGCTTTGAACGATTACCTCAATAAGGTAGCATAACTAGGCTAAATGTGAATAACTTATTTACGTAAAATCACAAAAAATGCAAATATGCCACGCTTGCACTTAATGCTATTTAATAAAAACTCAGTAAACCTATACTTTAGTGCTTACTGTGAAGCTCTCGACGGGATATTCTAAGGCAATATCCAGTACCTCGTCGATCCATTTCACAGGATAAATCGTCAAATCGCCGATCACGTTTTTAGGTATTTCTTCTAAGTCTCTTTCGTTGTCTAATGGAATAATAACCGTTTTTATACCGCCTCTATGGGCCGCTAATAACTTTTCCTTTAGGCCACCAATCGCCAGCACTTCACCACGCAGTGTAATTTCACCGGTCATGGCAACATCGCACTTAACAGGGTTACCGGTTAAAGACGACACGAGTGCAGTACACATACCGATACCTGCGCTTGGACCATCTTTTGGGGTAGCTCCCTCTGGTACATGCACATGAATATCACGCTTTTCATAAAAATCAGGATTAATTCTGAGTTTCTCTGCACGCGACCTGACGACCGTCATAGCAGCTTTAATAGATTCTTGCATCACATCGCCAAGTGAGCCTGTTGCAATAGACTTTCCTTTACCAGGCACGGCACTGGTTTCGATAGTTAATAAATCACCACCTACTTGAGTCCACGCTAAACCTGTCACCTGACCTATTTGATTGTTTTTATCTGCCTTTCCATAGTCAAACTTTTGCACACCAAGATAGTTCTTTAAGTTATCTTGATTAACCACCACTTGCCCTTTTTCTTTTTTAAGCAAGATGTTCTTGACTGCTTTTCGGCAAATTTTAGAAATTTCACGCTCCAAATTACGCACACCGGCTTCACGTGTGTAATAACGTATTACCCCTACTATTGCCGACTCTTCAATTTTCAATTCGTTGTCTTTAAGACCGTTACGCTCAATTTGCTTGGCAATTAAATGGCGAGTTGCAATATTCAGTTTTTCGTCTTCTGTGTAGCCCGACAAACGAATAACTTCCATTCTGTCCAATAAAGCATCTGGAATATTCATGCTGTTAGAGGTCGCAACAAACATTACATCAGACAAATCGTAATCAACTTCTAAGTAATGATCACTAAAGGTGGAGTTTTGCTCAGGATCTAATACTTCTAAAAGTGCTGATGAAGGATCTCCACGCATATCAGAGGACATTTTGTCAATTTCATCCAGTAAAAATAGCGGATTCTTGACGCCAACCTTTGACATTTTTTGAATTAATTTACCCGGTAATGAGCCAATGTAAGTTCTACGATGACCCCGTATTTCAGCTTCATCGCGAACACCACCTAAGGACATTCGAACATATTTTCGCCCTGTTGCTTTTGCCACTGATTGCCCCAGCGATGTTTTGCCCACACCAGGGGGACCCACCAAGCATAATATGGGGCCTTTCAATTTCTTTACACGCTGCTGTACCGCCAAATACTCTAATATACGCTCTTTTACTTTATCTAAACCATAATGGTCATTGTCGAGCACCTTTTCGGCCTGCACTAAGTCGCGTTTTACCACGCTGCGCTTATGCCATGGAACCGACACCAACCAATCTATATATGAACGAACGACGGTGGCTTCCGCCGACATAGGCGACATCATTTTAAGTTTGTTAAGCTCTGCTGAGGCCTTGTTTTTCGCCTCCGCTGGCATTTTTGCCGCTTCAATTTTTTGCTGTAAGGCCTCAAATTCGTCAGGTGTATCTTCAAGTTCACCCAACTCTTTTTGAATAGCCTTCATCTGCTCGTTCAAATAATATTCGCGCTGACTTTTTTCCATCTGCTTTTTCACACGCGTACGAATTTTTTTCTCTACTTGCAGTAAGTCAATTTCACCATCCATTAGTGTCATTAAAAATTCGATCCGCTCTACTACACCCTGCATCTCAAGCACTTTTTGCTTTTCAACCAGTTTTAAAGGCATATGAGCGGCCATGGTATCTGCCAGTTTAGCGACGTCTTCAATGCCGTTTAGTGAAGTGAGTACTTCTGGTGGTATTTTCTTATTTAGCTTTACATAACCTTCAAACTGCGACACCGCAGAACGAATAAGTACATCTTGCTCTGCTTCATCCATCACCTCATCATTTAATACGTTTACATCTGCGATAAAAAATGGATCTGTGTTCAGGTAGCTAGCAATCTTGCCACGCACATTACCTTCAACAAGGACCTTGACGGTACCATCAGGCAATTTTAACAGTTGTAAAATGGTGGCTACCGTGCCAATGTCAAAAACTTCAGATGTGCTGGGTTCATCAATACCGGCATCAGTTTGTGCCACTAAGAAAACACGCTTATCGTTATCCATGGCTGCTTCTAGGCATTGAATAGATTTTTCACGTCCAACAAACAAAGGAATTACCATATGTGGATATACCACTACATCGCGTAATGCCAAGACTGGCATGTTTTTAAGTACACTGCTGGTGGTCATTTTTCTCTCTTAACTGGTTGCATTGTGGATGTATATGGGGATTCTCAGGTAAAGTTTAAACCTGATTTAATAAAAAACTAAAAAAGGGCCTCGATGGCCCTTTCTTGCTTACTCAGAAGCTGCTTTTTTATCGGTATTTTCATAGATCAGCAAAGGCGCAGATTCCCCTCTTATGACGGTTTCATCAATAACTACTTTCGCTACATTCGGATTTGAAGGTAAATCATACATAGTATCTAAGAGCACAGCCTCTACAATAGAGCGCAGGCCTCGGGCACCGGTTTTGCGTGTCATTGCTTTACTCGCAATTGCGCGAAGTGCGTCTTCCCTGAACTCCAACTCAACACCTTCAAGCGCAAGTAAAGCGCCATATTGCTTAGTGATAGCGTTTTTGGGTTCTTGTAGAATTTGTATTAGAGCGTCTTCACTTAATTCCTCTAAACTAGCAACTACCGGCAAACGACCAATAAACTCTGGGATCAGACCGTATTTGACCAAGTCTTGCGGCTCAACATCTTTAAACAACTCCGACAAATTTTTCTTATCTGACTGTGCTTTTACTTCAGCACCAAACCCTATACCAGAGCCTTTGGCGCTGCGCTGCTCAATTATTTTGTCTAAACCAGCAAATGCTCCACCACAAATAAATAGAATTTTAGAGGTATCAACCTGCAAAAATTCCTGCTGTGGGTGTTTACGTCCGCCTTGGGGAGGAACCGATGCAATGGTCCCTTCTATTAATTTTAGTAAAGCTTGTTGTACACCTTCGCCAGAAACATCGCGGGTAATTGACGGATTGTCTGACTTGCGCGAAATTTTGTCTATTTCATCGATGTACACGATACCGCGCTGCGCTTTTTCAGGATCGTAGTCACACTTTTGAAGCAGCTTTTGAATGATATTTTCAACGTCTTCACCAACATAACCCGCCTCTGTTAAGGTGGTTGCATCAGCCATTGTGAAAGGCACATCGAGCAAGCGAGCAAGCGTTTCGGCTAGCAGCGTTTTCCCGCTGCCGGTCGGGCCAATTAGCAGTATGTTGCTTTTGCCTAATTCAACGCCTTCGTGTACATCGCCGTTTTTCAAACGTTTGTAGTGATTATAAACTGCTACTGCCAACACTTTTTTAGCGTGTTCTTGACCAATAACGTAATCGTCTAAATGCGCATGAATCTCACTTGGTGTCGGAAGCGCATCCTTCTTTTGCTTAGGTGAAATTTCTTTAATTTCTTCACGAATGATATCGTTGCAAAGCTCTACACATTCGTCGCAAATGAATACAGAAGGACCCGCAATAAGTTTACGTACTTCATGCTGACTTTTACCGCAGAAAGAACAGTACAACAACTTGTTGTCGCCCTCTTTGGTACTATTATCGCTCATAAAATTTGCCTTTAATCTTTGGGTTGCCCTTTTACAAAAGGGCATTTGAATTTATTTTCCAACATCGTCTCTGCTGTTTAAGATACTATCAACTAAACCATAGTCAACTGCTTGTTGTGCACCTAAGAAGTTATCTCTGTCAGTATCTTTTGCCACTTTTTCATATTTTTGGCCAGTGTGCTGCGCCATTAGGCGATTCATCTTTTCTTTTATAGACAAGATTTCTTTGGCATGTATTTCAAAATCAGACGCTTGGCCCTGGAAACCACCTAGGGGCTGATGAATCATTACACGTGAGTTAGGCAATACATAACGTTTGCCCTTTTCACCCGCTGAGAGTAAAAATGCACCCATACTAGCGGCCTGACCAATGCACACCGTGCTAACATTTGGCTTGATGAAATTCATTGTATCATAAATGGCCATACCAGCTGTTACTGAACCACCGGGAGAATTTATGTATAGAAAGATATCTTTCTCAGGGTTTTCTGCTTCTAAAAACAGCATTTGAGCGACAATCAGATTAGCCATGTGGTCTTCAACCTGACCTACTAAGAAAATGACGTTTTCTTTTAACAAACGTGAATAGATATCAAACGAACGCTCACCGCGAGCGGTTTGTTCAATAACCATAGGAACGAGTGCATTAGAGGGTTCAAAAATATTATTGTTCATTTTGTCTCTTTTTAGTTAAAAAAAATGCCCGGTGAGTCCGAGCATTTAATCAGTTGAGAGTCTGTTACGCCAATTATTACGTGTAAACTACGCTTTTTTGTTCATAACTTCATCAAAAGATTTTTTCACTTCTTTGACTTTTGCTTTTTCTAATATGGTATCAATTGCCTGCTCTTCAAGGGCAAGGTTCTGAATTTGTTTTAATAACTCTTGGTTGTTTTTGTAGTACTCAACAACTTCAGTAGGATCTTCATAAGCAGAAGCCGTTGTTTCGATAAGTGCATCAACGCGCTTAGGATCAACTTCAACTTTATTCTCTTTTATAATTTGCCCAATTAACAGACCAACTGCCACTCGGCGCTTAGCGTTTTCAGTAAACATGTCAGCAGGCAACTCGGGTAAATTTTGACCATTTCCTTGCTGTGCAAAGCGCTGCTTAGCTTGTTCACGTAAGGCATTCACTTCTTGGTCAACCAATGCTTTGGGCGCATCAACGCTGTTGCTCGCCAACAATGCATCAATTACTGCTTCTTTTACGCTAGTTTTGAGCGTTTGGTCTAATTCGCGCTGCATGTTTTTCTTCACTTCAGCTTCTAAGGCTTCAACTCCGCCTTCTTTCACGCCAAACAAAGTTGCAAATTCATCGTCAATTTTTGGTAAATTTAGCCCTTCAACTTTGTTTACTGTGATTACAAATGACGCTGCTTTACCTTTTAAAGCTTCTGCATGATAGTCTTGAGGAAAGGTCAACTCAGCAATGACTTCATCGCCCGTCTTAGCACCAATTAAAGGCTCTTCAAAGCCTGGTATCATTTGGCTTTTGCCTAGCTCTAGTGGAAAATCTTCGGCTTTACCGCCGTCAAACTCTTCACCGTCGATGCTACCAACAAAACTTATGGTAAGTTTATCGCCTTTTTTAGCTTTACGCTTACATTCTTTAAACGTAGCGTGCTGCTGCTGAAGGGTTTTCATCATTTCACTTAGGTCATTGCCAGCAATCTCTACTACCGGCTTTTCAATTTCTAAGGTGTCTAGTGCACTCACTACCACGTCTGGATACACTTCGAAGGTGGCGGCAAACTCTAAATCTTCACCAGCAACATCTTTGGTTAATTCAAAATTCGGCATGCCTGCAGGTGTAAGCTCTTCTTGCATAATAGCTTGATAGAAATGCTGCTGCATAACATCGCCTGACACTTCTTGACGTACCGCACTACCAAAGCGTTTTTTGATTACGCTTGCTGGCACTTTACCTGGACGAAAACCGTTTATACGCTGTGTTTTTGCTAATTGTTGTAAACGCGACTTAACGGCTTTATCTACAGATTCCGCTGGAACGGTAATAGTAAGACGGCGTTCTAAACCTTGAGTCGTCTCGACTGACACTTGCATTCTTCTACCTCAACTATGCGCCACTTGCGCTTTGTGTAATCAATCATAATAGATTCGTAGATAATTTAAGACTGTTTGAAGCCCATGTTTCAATTATTTACTAAACTATGCATGGCACCCAAACAACTTTTAATGATGAATGAGTTTAAAAAAAGGACGCCAAATTATACAGAGTGATTTTATTTTAGTCGAGGAGTTATGCGGATTTAATTAAAAAAACCGCGTTTTTGAGGATTATTTTAGTTTTATAGAGTAATTTTTACGCACAAAAGAAAAATGGTCGGTGAGATAGGATTCGAACCTACGACCCCTTGGACCCAAACCAAGTGCGCTACCAAGCTGCGCCACTCACCGATATGTTTATTATGAAAATGTTTATTTTGACTCAAAAGATTGTTGTGACAACCCTTCAATAGATGGTGCGGAAGGAGAGACTTGAACTCTCACGCCGTGAAGCACTGGAACCTAAATCCAGCGTGTCTACCAATTCCACCACTCCCGCAAACTTTATGCTGTGCTGCACTTTCTACAGACACTTTACCAATGTTTTACTGATACTACATGTATATTTATGCTACAAGAACTTAGGTTGTAAAAGAGTATCACATGTTGTCAGAAAAAAGTGGGGTGGACGATGGGGTTTGAACCCACGACCGCTGGAATCACAATCCAGAGCTCTACCAACTGAGCTACGCCCACCACTGATTTACTACTTTTCCTGACAGCAACTACATTTACTACCCTTTCTCATTAGCATGCCTTTTGGGCCAATACGATGGCGCGTCCGGCAGGATTCGAACCTGCGACCACCCGCTTAGAAGGCGGGTGCTCTATCCAGCTGAGCTACGGACGCTCGTCGAATCGAAAAGCTAATGGTCGGTGAGATAGGATTCGAACCTACGACCCCTTGGACCCAAACCAAGTGCGCTACCAAGCTGCGCCACTCACCGATTGCGTAAAGGATAAACATTGAATGCTCATCTCTACGGGGGGCGCATGTTACCGACAATGCTGAATTTGGTCAAACACTATTTAGCATAATTTGTGGATTTTTTAAGGTTGCTGTTTTTTTCAGCATTTCTTGGCCATTAAGCGTCGCTTTGGTGATTCGACTAACGCGCTGCCTATCATTTTATTCGATGTATTATACTACTCTAGAAAGTCTGTTTCACTAGCAAACTCTGGTTATTTTACTCATTTTTCCTTAAACTACACCGCAAAACCACCAGCGGATAAACTCGGTACATGACAGCTCAACTGATAAATGGCAAAAACATAGCACAACAAGTACGTAATAACGTGGCGGCGCATATAGACGTGCTAAAAGAAGCGAACAAGAGACTGCCCGGATTAGCTGTTGTATTGGTGGGCACAAACTCCGCATCTCAAATTTATGTCGCACACAAAACCAAAGCCTGCGCTGAGGTAGGTCTAGTATCAAAAGAGTTTACTTTGCCTGCCACCACCAAACAACACAGCGTATTAGCCTTAATTGACACGCTTAATGACGACCCCGAGATTGACGGTATTTTGGTGCAGTTACCCTTACCTGCAGGCTTAAGTGTCGAAGATATATTAGAGCGTATCCATCCAAGTAAAGATGTTGATGGCTTTCATCCCTATAATATTGGTCGCTTAGCGCAGCGCATGCCTGCTTTGAGACCGTGCACGCCCAAAGGTATCATGACCATGATTGAGGCCACAAAGCGCAAGATTAAGGGCATGGATGCAGTTATCGTGGGCGCATCAAATATAGTGGGTCGGCCAATGGGGCTTGAGCTCCTGCTAGCCGGCTGCACTGTTACGACTTGCCATAAGTTCACCAAGAATTTACAAGCGCACGTGCAGCGAGCCGATTTGTTGGTGGTGGCGGTAGGTAAGCCTCACTTTATACCTGGCCACTGGATAAAAAAAGGCGCAATTGTCATTGATGTTGGCATTAACCGCTTGGATGACGGCACCTTAACTGGCGATGTTGAATTTGAAGTCGCAAAAGACCGAGCAGACTGGATAACACCTGTGCCTGGGGGCGTTGGTCCCATGACTGTAGCCAGCTTAATAGAAAATACACTAGAGGCTTATGTTGAATATCACTCCTTCCAACATCAGGTAAGGGGCACTGCTAAATGAACAACAAAAATGGCCCAGCGTCAGCGGCAGGTCACGGCGCAGAAGCAAAAGTATGGAGATGGCTTGACAAGGTCGTCATTGGTGAAAACCTATGTCCTTTTGCAAGAGTACCGCGTGAACGCGGCCAAGTGCGACTGCTAGTTGTGCAAGAGCCTAACGTGCAGCACTTGTTAACAATACTGGCAAATGAATGTCATTACTTGGTCGCACATCCTAAAACAGAAACTAGCCTAATCGCCTTGACCCATCAGCTAGATGATTTTTACGATTATCTAGACGCCTTGGACATGGCTCAGGAGCTGCTAGAAGATCTTGGCTATGAAGGTGTTTTTCAATTGGCAAGTTTTCATCCTGAGTACTTATTTGCAGGTGAACCGGCTAATTCAGTCAGTCATTATACAAATAGAGCACCCTTCCCTATGTTTCATCTAATTCGCGAGGCTAGCATTACCAAAGCGCTCGCCTTCGTTGAAGACCCTGAAGATATTCCTAGGCGCAACATAGCGCATGCAAACAAGCTAGGGGTGGCTTTCTTCAAAGGGTTTCTATCGTAATTGACATTGCACTAGAGCTGTTCTACAAACAGCTCGTAAGGGCTTGTTTGAAGCGCTTATTCTAGATGCCTACCCTAGAAACTTGTTTTAGGCGCTCGCTTTCGACATATTTTAGCGATTAATAACAGCAGCAAAACAAGTACCACTGGCGCAAGTACAATATTGATGAGTTTAAGAATATCGCCTAAGGCCTCAATATCTCGCTGCAGCTGGAACTGCACCTCGCGAAGTGATTTTCTAATTGCCATTCTTTGCTCGGTAAAGCCGTTGATGGTCGCTTCTTGCTCGGCACTTAGAGCAACATTGTTGTCAGGAATTTGCAACTGAGCCAGGGCCTTTTCGGTTTGTTCTAACTGTTTCTGCAAGCGCTTCTCTTGTGCTCTAAAGTTTTCTTCTGCGATCAGCCGGATAACCTGCACCCTTGTGAAAGGCCTATCAAAAGTGGCACGACTTCTAATGCCGATAAGACCATCACTACCGCTTAAGTTTTCAAGCGTATTGATGATAAAATCGCCATTATTAGCAAATGGTGTCGATACCATTTGCCCAAAAAAGTTACTGCTTTGCACCCAAAAACGATCTGCCGCTATATCAGCGTCGGCAATTACCACTAAGTTCAAGCTATTGGTTCGTCTTATTATATTTTCACCATCAGGCGCTTGAGCGTCAGCAAAGTGTGATACCGCGCTGCCTGAATAACGCGCCGCAAGGATAAATGCTTCGTCGCCTTTGGTAAATTTTTCAGCAAACACTGCTGGGTTTCGTGTTGCCATATATCTTTGCGCTGGCATAAGGTCGTTAGCGGCAGATGAGCTTAGCAGAACTGTTTGCGACAGCAGGCTGTTTGAGCCTAAGGATAAAGTGCCAAAAGAGGCGCCGTTAATACTGTCTAAATCGGTAGTGGTGATATCGTTTGGGTTAATTTGCTCGCGAGTTAGGCCTAAAAAACCTAAGTGTCGAATAAGGCCACCAGCCGGATTCCGCACTTCTAGACCCGTTAAAGCATCAAGCACAACGTTTTCATTATCAAATTTAATGCCATAAGAGGCAAGTAAAGGCAAAAACGAACTATTAACCCCCACTGAGCCCATCTGCGCCATTAGGTCAGACTCGTAGTGGGCATCGACTAATGCCAAGGCCCTGCCTTGGCGCATTAAAAACTGATCGATACTGAACAGCAGTGCCTCATTTATATTTTGAGAATGCCACAGCAACAGCACGTCAGTGTTACTAGGTAAAGACTTAGTCGAACTGCTAATTAACGTGATATCGAACATCTTTTCAAGCTGCTGATACAAAACAAAGGCGGCTGTTGTTTTCCCATTTAATGGATTTTCACCGCCGGCAATTTCTAAATCAGTAACAATAGTTAACTTAGCAATCTCAGGCTCGTTTAAACTGTAGAGTAAAGTACTAATATCGTATTCTAAAAAAGCTTCTTTGCTGGGGTCGAAAAAGCCAATTACCATGGTGTCACCAAGGTTGTTTGTGCCGGCTAAACCAAAATAAATAGTGTTTTGAAAACTGCCTGTAGAAGCTGCTGTTAATCCAAATGCTGCAGCGCTATCTTGGGCTTCTGAGAAGGGCTCAGGATCAATTATTTCTAGGTGTATATTGCCCTTGCCTAGTTTCACATATTCTTGCAGCAGACTTTGTACTCTTGCCTTATAGTCGCGTAGGGCCGTCATGCCGGTTGAGTTACTCTCAGAAAAAAACAGCTGAAGTGTAATAGGCGCTTTTGTATCAGCCGCTATTTTTTGACTACCTTTGCTTAATGAGTATATTTTTCGCTCGGTCAAATCAATGCCTACACTATTGGCATACATGTTATTGAACACCATTGCGCCTAAAAATAAAGCGCCAAGCAGGCCAAATATTATGATGTTAAAAAAAATCGTTTTTAGCATTAATGTGCCTTTTTCTGTTCAATTACCACATAAGCTGCAAACAGCCAAACCGCAATGCTTAGCACGTAAAACAAGACGTCGTTTAGCACAATTACGCCTTTTGCCATGTTTTGGAAGTGAGTCAAAAAGCTTAAACCAGCAATGGCATCAACTATTATGTTAGGTGCCCACATTTGGAATAAATCAATTACCACGGGCGAGCCTGCCAATACAAAAACGAAACAAATCACAATGGCTGAAATAAAGGCAACCACTTGATTTCGGGTAGTTGCCGACATGCAAATACCCACGGCTAAAAAAGCACCCGACATAAGCCAACTGCCTAAATAAGCCGCCAAAATAACCCCGTTATCGGGCGCACCTAAATAGTTAACGGTAACAAATAGTGGAAAGGTCATTAGCAAACATAAACCCAAAATTGCCCAGGCTGCAAAAAACTTCCCGAGCATAATTTGCATAGTGGTAATAGGCAATGTCATGATTAACTCTATACTGCCGCTTTTGCGCTCTTCAGACCACGTACGCATGGCAATAGCAGGCACTAAAAACAAATATAACCAAGGGTGGAAGTCGAAGAAACTAAGCAAGTCTGCCTGTCCTCTTTCATAAAATTCCCCAAACAAAAAGGTAAACACTCCCGACATAACCAAGAAAATCAGAATAAAAATGTAGGCCACAGGGGTCGCAAAAAAACTCGCAAACTCGCGTTTAAAGATAGTCAATGTGGCACTCATACTTGCTCCTGCTGGTTAGACTCAAGTGTAATTTTTCTAAACACATCATCAAGTCTGACCTCTTCAGGATACACCATGTCTACCGGCATTTGGTGATATTGAATATGTGAGGTAACTTGACCAAGAATATACCTGCCAGGCTGAGCAAAAACCGTCACATAATTAGTGCCTGGGGTGTGCGTCATATCTAACACACCGTCTATCTCAAGCAGGCCTGATATGTCACTTGCATAGCTTAGCTTAAGCGTCACGGCATTGTGTAAAGGCGACATTTTTTTCAAGGTTTCTGGTGTATCATCGAAGCACTTTTTGCCATTTGCAATAATAATAACGCGGTTACACACCGCAGCCACTTCATCAAGAATATGCGTAGACACAATCACCATTTTGTCTTTTGCCAAATTTTTAATAAGCTGTCTAACGTGGTATTTCTGATTGGGATCTAAGCCGTCAGTCGGCTCATCTAAAATTAAAATATTAGGATCGTGAATAAGAGCTTGTGCTAAACCTACTCTGCGTTTGAAGCCCTTGGAAAGATGCTCAATTTTTTTATTCAAAACCTGCTCAAGCTGCACTTGTTCACACACCTTGCCGATGGCTTGTTGGCGTGTGGTTCGCGGCATTCTCCTGACTTGGGTAATAAAGTATAGAAACTGATACACAGTCATATCGCTATAGGCAGGCGCTCCTTCAGGCAAGTAGCCAATATTTTGCTTTATTTTTAAGGCTTCGCGGCCTGATTGTGTAAAGCTAAGACCGTTTATTTCAATGGAGCCTGAAGACACGGGCAAAAAGCCGGTAAGCATTTTCATGGTGGTCGATTTTCCGGCTCCATTGGGGCCTAAAAAACCCACCACATCGCCGGGTCTGATTTCAAACGATAAATCGTCGACTACGCGGTGCTGATTAAATACCCGGCTGATATTTTTTACCGAAATCATGTTTTCCCTTGAGATTATTATGTAAGATGGAAGCCTACATGGTCGCAAAAATCCCAAGTGTTGGCTGAGTTTATTCTGCGCTTAAAAAGAATGTATTATAAAGCGCTTTATTGACCAACTATTATAATCAAATATTTACACTTACTATGACAAATATTTAACGTTAAATCCACTTTCTTAAGCTAAGGCATTGTCTTTTTTACGATAAGTCTAGATCCATCTATACGGTTAACATAAGCACCGGTATATATGTTTGCTTAAGAGCATTGTTCTACTAGCCAGCTTTTATGGACACACATGTGACTCACTCAATCACTCCCATAGGACACATATTAACCCCCTTTACGCAAAAGTTTTCGATTCCACGTCAAGGCTTATCGCTAAGCTGTGCATCTGGCGAAATTGTGTTTAGTGAACATATTGATATCGCACAGTCTCTAGACGGCATTGAAGCATTTTCGCACCTATGGCTGTTGTTTTTATTTCATGAAAACCTCGCGCAAGGCTATAAAACGAAGGTAAGGCCGCCGCGTTTAGGGGGAAACAAAAAAATAGGCGTATTTGCTAGTCGCAGTAGCTTTCGTCCCAATGGCATTGGCATGTCAGTGGTCAAAAACCTTGGTATGAAAGGGCAGCGTTTGCAGGTACAAGGGGTCGATTTGTTAAGCAACACACCCATTGTGGATATTAAGCCTTACTTGCCCTACGCAGATAGTGTGGCACAAGCAAGCGCAGGCTTTGCCCAAGAAAAACCAAAGCCGCCTTTAACCCTTAAGTTTTCGACACAAGCGGCGCAAAAATTAGTACTGCATCAAGCATGCTATCCCGCACTTACGACGCTGATCCATAATACCCTTAGTCAAGACCCTCGCCCTTCCTACAAAAAGCACAAACAAGACAATAAAATTTATTTTATGCAGCTCTACGATATTGAACTTAGCTTTTGTGTCATGGCAAGTACCGCTGAGGTAATCGACATTTATCCAATCCTTACTTAAGCTAGGCTCATTTTAAATAGGCCCTAAGAATACATTTTAGCTTTAGTCTGCGCCCACACACTGCTAATATCCGAGGCATTAAAAACTGACGGTTTATTTATACTCTATTATGCGCACTACACAATATTTATTAGCCACACAAAAAGAAGTTCCTAGCGACGCAGACGTTGTTTCTCATCAGCTCATGTTGCGCGCCGGAATGGTCAGAAAACTCGCCTCTGGTTTGTACAGTTGGTTACCCACCGGGTTACGGGTGTTAAACAAAGTCAGTAAAATTGTACACGAAGAAATGGTACGCGCCGGATCTATTGAAATCAACATGCCGGTGGTGCAGCCAGCAGATCTATGGCAGCAATCAGGGCGCCTAGAAGAATATGGCCCTGAGCTTTTGCGCATTCAAGACAGACATCAGCGCGACTTTGTGCTTGGGCCAACGCACGAAGAAGTCATTACCACTATTGTTAGCAACGATGTGAATAGCTACAAACAGCTGCCGCTCAACTTGTATCAAGTACAGACAAAATTTCGTGACGAAGTAAGGCCTAGGTTCGGTGTTATGCGTTCTCGCGAATTTATAATGAAAGACGCCTACTCGTTTCATTTATCCATGGAATGTCTAAGTAACACATATCAAGATATGCACACAGCATACTGCAATGTGTTTGACCGCATAGGCCTAAACTACAGATCTGTTATTGCCGATTCAGGCTCTATAGGCGGTGCGGTGTCACATGAGTTTCACGTATTAGCAGAATCTGGCGAAGACGATATCGCATTTAGCAATAGTTCTGACTACGCAGCAAATGTAGAGCTTGCCGAGGCCATTACCCATGCGGTTGCTGCTAGCCCCACCAAAGCGCTTGAAAAAGTAAATACGGGCGATGCAAAAACCATTGCTACGGTATCTGAATTATTGAGCATTAATGCAAGCCAAAGTGTGAAAACGTTAATTGTTGCCGCCAGCAGTGAAATTGACGCTGAGTTTGTAGCGCTTATTTTACGCGGTGATCATCAACTTAACGCCATAAAAGCTGAGAAACACCCGTGGATTGCCAGTCCTTTGGTAATGGCGCAAGAAGAAGCCGTTAAAACCTTAGTGGGATGTGGTTTTGGAACACTTGGCCCTATCAAAATGCCTATGCCGGTGTTAGTGGATAGAAGCGCCGCCGCCTGCAGCGATTTTGTATGCGGTGCAAACGAAGAAAACATGCATTTTACTGGCGTTAATTGGCAGCGTGATTTTAGCGCAAAAGGGGCCGACGCGAGCGGTTTAGACAGCCGTATCGTAGTCGATTTACGCCAAGTCGTAGCGGGTGACCCGTCTCCCTGCGGTAGCGGCACTTTAGATATTCGCAAGGGTATTGAAGTTGGGCATATCTTCCAATTAGGCGATAAATACAGTAAAGCAATGAACTGCGGCGTGTTAACTGAAACGGGTAAGTACCAAGTCTTGCAAATGGGCTGCTATGGTATCGGCATAACCCGCATAGTGGCCGCGGCAATTGAGCAAAACAACGATAAGTACGGCATAATGTGGCCCGACGCTATCGCCCCTTTCAAAGTGGTGATCATTCCAATGAATATGCATAAGTCGCATCGCGTAAATGAAGTTGCCCAGAAACTTTACCAAGATTTACTCGACGCTGGCGTAGACGTGTTGTTTGATGATCGTAAAGAAAGACCCGGCGTTATGTTTGCCGACATGGAATTAATTGGGGTGCCGCACAGCATTATTATTGGTGAGCGAAACCTCGATGAAAACGCCCTTGAATACAAAAATAGAGCCACTGGTGAAAAAATAATGTTGCCAATTGATAAAGTTGTTACCTTTATTACCGAAAAGTAAATAAGGCAGTTCTTGTTTGCTCTTGAAGGGTGGCATTGATGGTTATACTGGACACACCTTCTTTTATCATCGCAATCTGGAATTCCCTTAATTACTCTGCGGTGGTACTTACGGGCGAGTGCTTAAAGTCGGCAGACAGGCGTTTAACGGCTCTTATGTATTGCACCTACGTTTTGGCTTTAAATTTACGCATGTTCATATCTTCAATCATACGCTTGCACATAGCATAAGGCTTTTACATTTTACGATATTGTTTGGTATTTTTTGTTGTATAGTTCTGTATATCTTATCGTTTAACCTGCAATTATACTCACATTGCAATACAAGGACTTTACCTTGAAAAAGCCATTCGCTCGCACATTTATAGCCTTCTTTTTATTCATTTATCAGTGGCCGATGGCAGTGGCAAGTAACGAAATGGTTGTTTTACCCGCCATAACAATTTTTGCTACAATAGCGCCAAAAAACGCTGCACAAATGACGCAAGAAAAAGTTGATACACAATCTACAGAGCTTAAAAGTGTAAAAGGTAGTGCACCGGTAAAAACATTGCTAAGTGAAAAATTCGAGAATGAGCGTGAAGCTAATCTAAACTCTTTCTCACTTGTTCAGCATAATCCAAACTACCTTTTGCCGATAAGCTATTCTCCCAACTCAAATCCCATATCGTTTGATGGCATAGACGACGAGCAAATTGGCCGCTTTGAAGCCAAATACCAAATAAGTGTAAAAACCCCGCTGTGGCTGCACCAAGACAATGCTTCAGGCGTATATTTTGGTTTTACTGCGGTATCCTTTTGGCAAGTATACAATGATGAGGCCTCTAAGCCTTTTCGAGAAACAAATTATCAACCTGAGGTATTCTACCAATTTAATACTGACACATCCCTTGCCGGTTACAAATTCAATTTGTTTCGAATAGGCTTAAATCATATGTCAAATGGTCAGTCTAGCTTAAAGTCACGCAGCTGGAATCGTATTATCGCAACAGCGCTGTTTAGCGATGAAAATACAGCATACTACTTACGCACGTGGGTAAGACTGCCTGAAGATGCTAAAACATCGCCGCTTGATCCCCAAGGCGACGACAATCCTGACATTAATGACTACTATGGAAGAGTGGAATTAGGCTTCGGCTATCGTTTGGGTGAATTAGACATTGCTACTAGCATTAGAAATAACCTGTCTTTAGAGGATAATCGCAGCGGCGTTGAAGTAAACATTACTTACCCCTTCAACCAACGCTACGATTTACTTTTGCAGTTATTTAGTGGCTATGGAGACTCTCTTATTGACTACAATCGTCACAAACAGCGGGTGAGCATTGGTGTACAGATACGATTTTTATAGTGCGTCAAAGACCTTTTTCTATTCCCACTCAATAGTCGCACCATTAATATACCCTTTAAGAACAATAACTTAGACCGGTCAAAACCATCTTTACAACATATTTGCAACATACTTGGTCCACTTCTGTGCGCCTCACTATCCATAATATCATTGTGATAACAATAGCTTATAATTTCTACTGTTGTAAACTTTGCAACTGCTAATGCACCACCCCACTCAATAGTTTCTGGCTTACAAAACCCTATAGATAAAGGGCTATAAGCACAAAAATAAAAGTGTGCAACTGTCGTCTAACTCTTACACCCTCTTTTGGTGCTTAACATCAACTACTAGCCTCTGTTTTATCAGTAACTTAGGTATTTGCGAGTTACAAACACTGCAACCTTACTACCCAAACCTTCATGCAACATAACCTTTGTATAATTCAGCTTGAAACTCTATAAACGTCTTCTGTATGTCAACCACAGTACCTAGCTCCTCTTGTGCTGCGTGTATGCTTCCATACTTCGCTGCAAGCACCGTACTTAGCTTTCCTACGTCTAACTCATCCACTCCCCCATTGACGTAGTTACGCAGTACATAAGCCACAAACTCTCGCTGTGGCTCATTCAATAGGTTGTAGATATTGTCTTTGCTCGTTTCTACACGTGCGGCACGACTGACGGTAGGCTTTGCATATGCAATGTACTCAAGCACATCAAACAAGTCACTATTCTCTGCGTTGATAAGTTCTTGTAGCTTAAGTAAGTCGTCTTTATGGCAGCCCTCTTTCTCAAGCTTCTCAAGTAAGTCTCTGCGCGTAAGTGGGTTTGACCAAAGCTTGCGCAGCTGCTCTTCACTACCCAAAAGCTCTGGTAGTTTAAGTGTGTCAAACAACCTCTTCAAAAACTCTTCTGCGCTTATTGGTTTGCCGTCTACATAGAAATAAGTACTGCTCATGCTTTGCAGTTCACGTACCTTTCCATCAGAAAGCCTTATTCTGAGTTTTGGTACCATTGGATTATCATCTGGCTCCTTTGGTTCGCTAGGTTCTTTTGGCTCACTAGGCGTTTTAGGTGTGCTTACCTCTGGCTCAATTGGCTCACCATCCCATTCAGCATCGTTAAACATATGGTAAGCATTTACGAAATCAACAATGGTAAAGAAGTGCTTGCCTTCAAATAGACGAGTGCCACGTCCAATAATCTGTTTGAATTCAATCATGCTATTGATGGGACGAAGCAAAACAATATTACGCACGTTGCGTGCATCAACACCAGTGGTGAGCTTTTGGCTTGTTGTTAATATAGTGGGCAGTAGCTTTTCGTTGTCTTGAAATTGACGTAGGTAAGTATCGCCAATAGCGCCATCATTAGCTGTGACTCGTACACAGTAATCAATACTTTTTGATGTGGCTTCTTGGTTAATCAAATCGCGCACCAAAGCTGCATGGGCTTGGTTCGCGCAGAAGACAATTGTTTTCTCGTTCTGATTGATTGCAGCAAGCATATCTATAACGCGCTTTCGTTCACGCTGCTCAATAAAAATACTCTTGTTAAAGTCGGACTCTTTGTATACGTGTCCTTCCCTTACTTCGCCCTCAATGATTTCATCATCAGAAGTGTAGACATATTCATCAATCGTTGTCTGTATACGCTTTACTTTGAAGGGAGTAAGAAATCCATCTTGTATGCCTTCCTTTAAGCTATAGATGAAAACGGGTTCACCGAAATAATCGTAAGTATCAGCATTGTCAGTTCTTTTAGGTGTAGCTGTTAATCCTATATGCACTGCGCCAGAGAAGTGGTTAAGTATTTCTCGCCAAGTGCTCTCGTCATTAGCGCCACCTCTGTGACACTCATCAATAATCACTAAATCAAAAAAGTCCTTCTCGTACTCACCAAAGTAGTGCTTATCATCAGCACCACTCATAAAGGTTTGAAAGATGGTAAAGAAAACGCTACCGTTTTTGGGTACTTCACCACGCTTAGCTATATCACTTGTGCTGATGCGTACAAGCGCAGCATCATCAAACGAACTAAAGTCTAAGTAGGCTTGGTTAGCGAGTATATTTCTGTCTGCAAGAAATAATATACGTGGTTGTCGCTTGCCATCTTTTTGCTGTGTCCATCTACTCTTAAACAGCTTCCAAGCAATTTGGAAAGCGATAAATGTTTTGCCAGTGCCAGTGGCAAGTGTAAGCAGTACGCGTTGTGCGTCATTGGCTATAGCAGTCACAGCACGATTAACAGCAAGCTCTTGATAGTAGCGTGCTTCCTTCATGCCATTCATGTTTTCAAACGGCACTGCGTTAAATCGTTCTAACCACTCATTAGGTTCACCAAAAGTGCGCTGCCAAAGTTCTTGAGGTGACGGAAATGCAGTTATCTCGCCTTCGTTCTCAACAGTACTTGCATCTTCAATAGAGTGGTTAATTTCGTAGATGCGTTTACCATTTGCGGCAAAGCTCGTTTGCAGTCTTAACTTCTGAGCATAGAGTTTGGCTTGTGCAATACCTTCTCCAACTTCTAGTTCATCACTTTTAGCCTCTACTACTGCAAGCTTGATATTCTTATACTCAAGCACATAGTCTGCTTTCAGCATTCCAGTTCGAATGCCGCTAGCACGAATTTCGCCAGCGTTAATACTGTACTCACGTCGCACACGCACTTGAGCTTCTACGTTAGTTCTCCAACCAACTGCTTCAAGTTGCTTATCGATAAGCTCTGCGCGTGTGTCTGCTTCGTTCATGCTGCCTCACCTTTTAGTTCTTGCGCAAGGATTGCTGATTTAAGAGAACTTAGCTGTCTTGCTTTTCCATTGTATGCTGTATGTAATTCTTCAGAGAGTTTCAGTAGTTTTTCAAGTTTCACCAGAATTTTATCTTGTGCAATAATAGGTGGGAGTGGAATTTCTAAACTTCTAATCATCCCTATCTTTAGGAATTTAGTTCCAGCACCAACAGACATTTTCTTAAATTTGGAAAGCGCATTTATAAGCTGGAAATAGAGATAACGAGAGCGCAAGGAGTTAGAGTCCACCACAGTCAAAACATAAGTCCGCTGATAAGCGTTAAATTTACCTTCATAGTGTTTCACATTAAAGTCGCCAGAGGCATTATTCCCAGCAAGTAGTACTGCATCGCATTCAAAAGCAAACTTGTCTATTGAATAAATTTCACGCGAACAGGTAAAAAAAGGAAATTCACCATTTTCAACCATTGCATTTGAATCAAGCTTTCCAGTCTTAATGTTGATAAGTTTTTCTAGCGGAAGATTGTCAGTTTCAACATTTGAAAGATACTGACTGAATATTTCATTTGCTTTTATTATGTTGCAAGCGTTGGCAAAAATAGCGCTATCAATCTCCGCAAACGCTGCATCTAGCTTGGCAACGATTCGTTGTTGTTCCTCAAAATCTGTTGGGAAACTGACTGAAAATTCTTCTTTCAATTTTGTTTTTGAAAGCTCTGTCTGTCCACTGGTTCCCTGTCCCGCAGCTTTAATCTCATCTTCAATGAAGATTGCAGCGAATCCAAAATAGTCCAAGTAAAAAAACTCTGGTTTAGGGCGAACTATTGTTACATGGCTATCCACCGTCGTTAGCTCATCTGGCTCATCACGTACTTGAGCTACCCTTCCTAAGGTGCCATGCCCAGTTGAATTTATAAGCACATCACCCTTTTGGATAAAACGTTCTGGCTTCACGCTTTTTTTGGAAATGTCGTGTCGCCTCGCCAAACTATAGTCAATCGTATGATTTCTGATGCATTTTTGGTTTAGTACTCTTACTCCACCAGCTTCCAAATACTTTGGAGAAATGCCTCTACTGATTAACAAACAAGCATCTTCTAGAACAAGCATATTCCACATCACAGCAACTCCTTTATTGCCTGTAATGCTTCTGCCGCTTGCGCGTCTAGCTCTTCAATCTCTGCGATGATTTCTAACGGTGTACGCTCGTCAACTTCTTCAACGCGATTAGGATTGTTTACAGTTAAGTCATACGTTTTTGTATTCACGCTATCTATATCTATGAGCCAACTCTTCTCGCTTAGCTCTTGCGTCTTTGCCATATCCACAAACTCAGCTAAGTCACGTTCATTTAGCGGGTTCGTTTTACCCATGTTTCTTCCAACATCTAGTTGGTAGTACCACACTTTCTCTGTTGGTTTACCTTTTTCAAAGAAGAGCACAACTGTCTTAACACCAGTACCTATAAACGCACCACCTGGTAAATCAAGTACTGCGAACAGATTGCATTCTTCAAGTAGCTGCTTGCGTAGTGCAACACTTGCGTTGTCAGTGTTGCTTAAGAATGTATTTTTGATTACAACACCACAGCGTCCACCAACCTTCAGCATCTTTATAAAATGCTGTAGAAATAAGTAAGCTGTTTCTGATGTCTTAATAGGAAAGTTTTGCTGTATCTCTGCTCGCTCTTTTCCACCAAAAGGTGGGTTTGCAACAACAACATCAACTCTGTCTTTTTGCTGTATGTCTGTGATGTTCTCAGCAAGGGTATTGGTATGAAGGATATTTGGCGCTTCAATGCCGTGCAGAATCATATTCATCGTACCTATGACATAAGCAAGCGACTTCTTTTCCTTTCCAAAGAATGTACTGTTTTGCAGTGTTTCGTACTCAGCAGCACTTAGCTCTTTGCTGCCTCTCATATGTGCGTATGCTTCACACAAGAATCCAGCACTACCTACAGCGCCATCGTATACAGTTTCACCTATTTGTGGATTGATGACTTTGACAATGCTTTTGATAAGGGGGCGTGGAGTGTAGTACTCACCACCATTTCGTCCAGCATTACCCATGTTCTTAATCTTGTCTTCGTACAAGCTGCTCAACTCATGCTTGTCGTCATTGCTTAAGAACTTTAACTCATCAACCTTATTCACTACTTCACGTAAAGCGTATCCACTTTGCAGCTTGTTACGTAGCTCACTAAATATCTCACCAATCTTGTAGTTAATGGTACGAGGGTTATCAGCTGAGAGTTTGAAATTTGAAAGGTAGGGGAAAAGCTTTAGATTCACAAAATCACGTAAGTCATCACCAGTGAGAGCTGCATTGTAGTCTGCACTTCCATCAACCTTCTTTGGTGCTGCCCACTCATTCCAACGAAACTCACCATCTATAATGCGAGTGAACTTTTCACCATTAAGTATTGCTGCTTGCTCTTTTTCAGATTCAAAGTCATCTAAGTACTTTAGAAACAGCACCCAACTCGTCTGCTCAATGTAATCTAGCTCACTGCTACAGCCAGCATCTTTCCATAACGTATCGTCAATATTCTTAAATGCTGCTTCATACATGCTGTCCATTCCTGTTTAAAATTTTTATTGCACTGCCGTCTATTCGTACTCAATTTGTAGTATTCCCTAACTTATAAATATTACAAGCGTTAATGCCCTACTCCAAACATACCACTCTCAACTGCTTTGATGTTTGCTTCAGCCTTTTTGATCAATCTGTATGCTCCAACATTACACTTATTCTTTAGATCAGCATCTTTAAGTACTTTCTGTGCGTCTTCAAATATAAACACAGCACCTATCTCTACATTAGTTTTGCCTTCTAGTCTCATGTCGTATGCCTTGAGACACTTCTCTAAACTATTAACATCTACTTTTAGATTAGATGGATGATATCGTGCTGTTACTTCTGTGGGATTAAGAACTAATTGCTTCAATAACTTTGCGAGTCGCCTTTCAATTGTTGATCTTGTGACATTTGTAGGAAGAATGATTACTTTAACTTCTCCACTTTCAATCTGATCTTTGCTTTCAAGTAACTCATCATTTGTAGCAAAGCCTTCTACTGTATGTCCTTTAATACCAAACAACCTTTCTCCTCTTAGCTGATCATTTTTATCTTTTTCTGTCCACCATTCCCAAAAACCTAACTCACCTGTGTACTGATCTGAGTGAAGATTGCCAAAGTCCTTGTACAACTTAGTCATACCTTTGCCATTGTTCTCACAAGCAAGTTTGTATTTGTCAGATCGCTTCAAATACTCAAACCACAAGTAATAAAAGCTCTTATTGACATCTACGCCCTTGTACTTTTTGTCTTTTTTATTGCGTCTTTCTACAGCTCCCGCTCTAGGAGATAAAGGTGCTGGCTTTGGAAAGTAGTGTGCCATATAACAAGTATTCAATATGAGTATAGTCGTAAATGTTACCACAAT
This sequence comes from Glaciecola punicea ACAM 611, assembly GCF_000252165.1. Taxonomy (GTDB): domain Bacteria; phylum Pseudomonadota; class Gammaproteobacteria; order Enterobacterales; family Alteromonadaceae; genus Glaciecola; species Glaciecola punicea. The sequence goes on along the minus strand of NZ_BAET01000004.1, from coordinate 52,140 downwards.
TGATAGTCGATATAATTGATATATGTTCGCAATTAAGCAGACATTGTTAATTTGCACTTAAAACTGAACCACGATTTGCATCTAAAACTGATCCACCCAAGTAGCCTTATATGACCATAATCATGTTTTAATTTCTAGCCTTTTTCTCCTTTGATTTTTTAGTTGATTCTTTAAAGCGGAAGCTGTCATTGCCGGTTTCAATTATGTGACGCATTAACATAGCCTTTCAAATGCTTCATCTGCGAAACGATACATCCGTATCTTTGCTTAGTTATGATTCTAGTCTCAATATCTCTTCGTCTATGCTCTAAGTATTTTTCTATCGCTGAGTGTATTGATATTGAAAAGATCGTTTTATTTTCTTGTCGTTTAACAAGAATTCCAGCGTATTCAATCTTTGCTTTTTCTATTGCTGAATCTTTAGATTTTGTTCTTAAACTCTTTGTAAAGTACTTTTGATTCTCAGCAATATACATTCTCATGTGCCAATTATCGCCAGACTGTTTAGTCTGAAAGATAGTGACTTCACCCTCAATGAGTTTTACCTGATTGAATCTAAACCCACGAGTATCTTCTATTATTTGAGATTTGTTCTCTTTTCTAAAGTCTATTCTCACTACGTTGCTCTTCATTTGTATCCACCTTTTAAGTTATAGATACCATTTTACTAACATCTATAGTGGATAACATTTACATGCATACAAAGAGATTATACTTGTTACTTAGGTAAGGACAATGAGTGAATACTATTACGAAACAGAGTGAACGTATTAGTTTACAAGTATTCTTGCAAGCGCAACGAAGGAATGCGTGTTTCAGAAGAGTTTACAAGTACTTTACAAGTGGTAAGATAGCGTAGGTATGCGTGTTTCAGCGCTGTCTATCACTCCCATTCTATGGTCGCAGGAGGCTTACCTGAAATATCGTAAACAACTCTGGAAATGCCATCAACTTCATTAATAATACGATTAGATACAAGGCCCAAAAACTCATACGGTAAATGCGCCCAACGCGCAGTCATAAAATCAATTGTTTCAACGGCTCTTAAAGATACGACCCAGTCATACTTGCGCATGTCTCCCATAACGCCTACCGACTTGACCGGCAGAAATACCGTAAAGGCTTGGCTTACCTCGTGATAAAGGTTATGACGATGTAGTTCTTCAATAAAAATGGCGTCGGCTTTACGCAGTAAATCACAATATTCTTTTTTAATTTCACCCAGTACTCTTACCCCTAAACCCGGTCCAGGAAAAGGATGGCGGTAAAGCATGTCGTAAGGCAGCCCTAGTTCAAGGCCTATTTTGCGCACTTCATCTTTAAATAATTCACGTAAAGGCTCTACTAAGCCCATTTTCATATCGGCGGGCAGACCGCCTACATTATGATGTGATTTGATAACGTGTGCTTTACCTGTTTTAGAGCCTGCCGACTCAATTACATCGGGGTAAATGGTGCCTTGAGCAAGCCATTTCGCATTGGCTAACTTGCTTGACTCTTCATCAAATACATACACAAACTGATTGCCGATGATTTTGCGTTTTTTCTCTGGGTCGGTTTCGCCAGCCAGTGCGTCCAAAAATCTCTGCTGCGCCTCAATCTTGATGATATTTAAGCCAAAGTGATCGCCAAACCTATCCATTACTTGCTGACCTTCGTGCAAGCGAAGTAAGCCGTTGTCAACAAACACGCAGGTTAGTTGAGCACCAATAGCTTGGTGCAACAGCATCGCCGTAACAGAAGAGTCAACGCCGCCTGATAGGCCAAGAATAACTTCGTCATCACCCACCTGTTGTTTTATCCGTGCTACCGCATCTTCAATGATTGAAGCGGGTGTCCATAATTTTTCACAGCCGCAAATGGCCATAACAAACTGCTGCAGAATACGTGAGCCTTGTTTAGTATGCGTGACCTCGGGATGAAACTGCACGCCATAAAATCTCTTCTTTACGTTTACCATGCCAGCGTGCGGGCAGTTAGGCGTTTGTGCGATAGTTTCAAAGCCAGGCGGCACTTCTATAACCTTGTCACCATGACTCATCCACACGTCTAATAGTGCATTTCCCTGCGCGTTTATGCCATCTTCAATTTTATCAAACAAATGTGAAGGCTTCGGCAGTTCCACTTGCGCATAGCCAAACTCGCGCATATCAGAACCTTGCACTTTGCCGCCTAACTGATGCGCCATTGTTTGCATGCCGTAGCAAATACCTAAGACCGGTACACCTGCATTAAAAACATACTGCGGCGCGCGCGGGGAATTTCCCGCGCTTACCGACTCAGGACCACCCGACAAAATAATACCATCTGGTGCAAATTCTCTAATGTACTTTTCATTTACGTCCCAGGCCCAAAGTTCGCAGTAGACGCCTATCTCACGTACGCGCCGGGCGATGAGTTGAGTGTACTGGGACCCAAAATCAAGGATAAGAATTTTCTGACTATGAATATTAATCGACATTAAATGTCCTAAAAAGTAGACTACGTTTACAGGGACATACACATAATGGCAAGAGTATTCTCTGCCCACATGTATACTCCCCGCATAAAAACAAAAAGGGTATTCCCGAAATATGCCCTATCCTAAGCGATAGTTTGGTGCTTCTTTGGTAATGCTGACGTCGTGGACGTGTGACTCACCCATTCCTGCGGCAGTCACTTTTACAAACTTCGGCTTGGTGCGAAGCTCATCAATTGTCGCGCAGCCCGTTAAGCCCATCGCTGATCGCAAACCACCTAACTGCTGATGGATAATGGTAGAAATAGGACCTTTATAAGCCACTCGTCCTTCAATGCCTTCGGGGACTAATTTTTCAGCGCTGCTGCTAGTTTGAAAATATCGGTCTGAAGATCCATGGCTTTGGTTCATTGCGGCTAATGAACCCATGCCGCGATATGACTTGTAATAGCGGCCTTGATAAAGCTCCACTTCACCGGGAGCTTCTTCGGTGCCAGCCAGCATGCTGCCGACCATCACCGAGCTTGCGCCAGCAGCTAAGGCTTTTGCGATATCACCAGAAAAACGAATGCCGCCGTCAGCAATAACCGGAATGCCTAACTTATCAACGGCAGAAACAGCATCGCTTATAGCGGTTATTTGCGGTACGCCGCAGCCAGTAACTATACGAGTGGTGCAAATAGAGCCGGGGCCTATACCTACTTTAACAGCATCTACACCAGCCTTTGCTAATGCTAAAGCGCCCTCGGCGGTAGCCACATTGCCGGCAATAATTTGTAAATTGGGATATTGTTCGCGCACTTGCTTAACACGATCAATCACGCCTTGGGAATGGCCATGCGAGGTGTCAATTAAAAGTACGTCCACGCCTGCTTCAACCAGCAGTTTAATACGCTCTTCTGTGCCTGGCCCTACGCTTACCGCAGCGCCAACGCGTAATCTACCTTGCGCATCTTTGCAGGCGTTTGGTTTACTCTTAGCTTTTTGAAAATCTTTAACGGTAATTAAACCGGCTAGTTTAAAGCTCTCGTCAACCACCAATATTTTTTCAATACGGTATTGATGCATCAGCTCCATGACCTTGTCGGGGCTAACCTCAGCGGTCACCGTGACTAAGTTTTCTTTACTCGTCATGACTTTACTGACCGGCTCTTCAAGACGGTTTTCAAAACGCAAATCACGGCTGGTGACAATGCCTATTAAATTATTTTCGCCGTCTACCACAGGAAAACCAGAGTATCCTAGCTGCTTACTCATGGCGATTGTGGCGCCAATGGTGTCGCTTGCGCTCACCGTAACCGGGTCGAGCACCACACCACTTTCATATTTTTTGACGCGCAAAACATGATCGGCTTGCGCCTCGGGAGTCATATTCTTATGCACAAAGCCTATACCGCCTTCTTGCGCTAAGGCAATGGCAAGTGATGCTTCGGTAACCGTGTCCATAGCAGCAGACATAAGAGGGACATTTAAACTAATGCCGCGGGTGAGACGTGTTTTAAGGCTTACCATGTGTGGCAAAACTTGGGAGTGACTGGGTACTAAAAGTACGTCGTCAAAAGTATACGCTTCTTTTTCTATTCGTAACATGCAATTTGACCTATATACGAGTGGCTTAATTGCGGTGAGATTGTAGTATTTTTTCATATCTAGGTAAACTACAATTGCGTATTGTTTGAGAAAAATGTTTAATAAAGCCAATCTTTACACGTGAATTGGTCAAAAGGTAATATATTCAATTATGTTTGCAGTGCCCCAAGCCGTCAAAATAATCAGTGTTACCAAACTTAATCGCTTTGCCAAGCAGGTGCTTGAAAGTGAAATTGGACAAGTATGGGTTAGCGGTGAAATATCTAATTTTACGCGCGCTACTTCAGGTCACTGGTACTTCACCTTAAAAGATGACAAAGCGCAAGTACGCACCGCCATGTTCCGCGGGGCTAATCAAGGTGTAAGCTTTACCCCTAAACATGGCGACAAAGTGGTGGTTAAGGCGAATATAAGTTTGTATGAAGCTCGCGGCGACTATCAACTTATTGCCGTGGCCATGGAGCCCGAGGGCGAAGGCTTGCTTAAACAAGCCTTTGAAGCCTTAAAACTAAAACTACAAAGCGAAGGTTTGTTTGCGCATGAAACTAAGCAAACCTTACCGGCTCATATCACTAAAATTGGCATTGTTACATCACAAACAGGCGCCGCCGTTCACGACATTTTGCATGTACTGGGCCGCCGAAACCCCAGCATAGAGGTAATTATTTACCCTAGCATGGTCCAAGGCGACGGCGCGGCGGCCTCTATTGCTAAACAAATTGAGCGCGCTAACATCAGAAATGAAGTCGATGTATTAATCGTCGGCAGAGGCGGCGGTTCACTTGAAGACCTATGGCCATTTAATGAAGAAATAGTCGCGCGCGCTATTTATGCCTCACATTTAGTGGTGGTGTCGGCAGTGGGTCATGAGGTAGATGTAACCATCGCTGATTTTGTTGCTGACATTCGCGCTGCTACACCATCAGCTGCCGCTGAATTACTTAGCACCGACAAACATGTACTAGAAAAGAACCTAAGTGAGCAAAAACGCTCACTTGTTCGGGCGCTCAACGACATGCTGGCGCAAAAAGAGCAGCAAAGAATGTCGCTACAGCAGCGATTGCAGGCGCAACATCCCGTTAAAAAGTTTAATCAAAACAGCCAGCAATTTGATTATTTGTACGCTAGACTATTGCAGCAACATCCTGCAAAAACAATTAAAGAAAAGCTTGAATCGCTTCACTATTTACACCAGCGTCTACAGGCACAGCACCCTCAGTTACGTTTACTTGCGCATAAACAAACACTCACTCGCTCGCATCAGCGATTAACTCAAGCCCTTACCAAACAGATCAATATCGCCAAACAGCAGCAGTCGAGCCAAGCAAAAAACATCTCGTTTTTATCGCCTGTTAATGACATAAAGCGAGCTAAGCAAGCTAGTCAAAAGCGTTTACTCGACTTAAGCAGTACAATGAAAGCATACGTGCTTAGCAAAGAACAACACTTAGGCAAAACAGCAGCATTACTCGATACTGTTAGTCCCTTAGCGACTTTATCGCGCGGATATAGTATGACGCTTAGCGAAAATATATTGCTAAGGTCGGTGAGAGACGTTCAAAAAAATCAGATAATTACTTCACAACTAGCCGATGGCGAAATAGTCTCCACAGTAAATTCAGTTTTGAAAACAGCTTCTCCCGCCCCACAGACGAATTAGTTCACTGCGCTAAAACAGCAAATTTGATAGTCTTTAAGCAGGATCTATAGTCTTATTTACTTCGTTACCTTACCTTTTGTCAGGTGAGGACAGTAGGCGCTTTCGTTTACGCTCTTGCGATACGGTAAGCTTACCTGGTTTGGCGTCAAAAGGATTTGAGCCTTCTCTAAACTCTATCTTTATGGGCGTCCCCATCATTGATAATGAACGCCGATAATAATTAGTTAAAAAACGCTTATAAGCATCCGGCAAATCTTTCACTTGGTTGCCATGTATGACAATTACCGGCGGATTGTAGCCACCCGCATGCGCATACTTCATTTTAACTCGTCTCCCACGCACCAAAGGCGGTTGATGATCGTGCTGTGCCATTTCCATTATATCAGTAAGCATAGACGTATTAATGCGCTTAGTGGCCGACTCGTATGCCTCTTGGACCGATTCGAATAAATGTCCCACTCCCGAGCCGTGTAGGGCTGAAATAAAATGCAAGCGAGCAAAATCAACAAAACCTAAACGGCGATCAAGCTCCTTTTTGACTTGGTCTTTGACGTGGTTGTCTAAACCGTCCCATTTGTTAACGGCAATGACTAAGGAGCGACCGGAGTTTAAAATAAAGCCCAACAGCGATAAGTCTTGTTCGGCAACACCCTCTCGCGCATCAACCACAAGCAAGACCACATTGGCTTCTTCAATCGCTTGGAGAGTTTTAACGATAGAAAATTTCTCAACAACGTCAGACACTTTCTTACGTTTTCTAACACCCGCTGTGTCTATTAAGACATATTCGCGACCATCGCGCTGCATAGGAATGAAAATACTGTCGCGGGTGGTACCGGGCAAATCATAAACAACAACGCGCTCTTCCCCTAAAATTCTATTCGTTAAGGTCGACTTGCCTACGTTAGGCTTACCCACAATAGCCAGTTTAATGGGCTGTGCTTGCAGCTGTTTAAGTTTTTCTTGTGCATCGATTGTTTCTTCTTCGATACTCGGTGGCGCTACATGCATGTCTTTAAATATCTTATCTAACGGCGACAACACCGCTTCTATTAGCTTAGACACACCGCGGCCATGCGCCGCAGCTATTTGTAACAAACTGCCCATGCCTAAAGTGTAAAAATCTGCGCTTTCGCTGTCGCCGTCTAGGCCATCAACCTTGTTAACCACAATATGAACGGGCTTTTCTTGCTTACGCAAATGCTCGCTTATACCAATATCAGTGGGCGTTAGTCCGTCTCTTGCATCAACTAAAAATAGCACAACGTCTGCTTCTTCTATGGCCAATAAAGACTGATGCGCCATGCGCGCGTCTATGCCTTGCTCATTGCCACTAATGCCGCCTGTATCAACCACGATAAACTGGCGCAGCTCAAAGGTAGCGGTGCCGTATTTGCGATCGCGGGTAAGACCAGGAAAATCCGCTACTAACGCGTCTCGAGTATTGGTTAAACGATTAAATAATGTAGACTTTCCAACATTTGGGCGCCCTACTAAGGCTATTACAGGTAACATTTTTTTCTCAAATTAGGTAATAAGTAAAAAAGCGCAAACAAAAACGCCAATGAGAGAACCATTGGCGAAGTTTAAACGCAATAATCAACGGGTGCACATTAATTAGATTATTCGGGCGTACTAAGCACACTAATTTCGCCGTCTCGGGTTTGCACAACAAGCAATCCGTCTATAAAAACAGGCTCATTGTATATAGCCTCGTTTTCTCCCCTTCCCACTTCTATGCGCGACACGTACTTTCCTTCGTCTTGCGTAAAGTAGTGCAAATAGCCGAATTTGTCGCCTACAGCAATGTAATCGCCCACGGGGGTAGCAGCGGTTAAATTTCTTCTTCTTAGCTCGCCATTAGACCAAAGCTCTACACCGTTGCGTCTGTCAATTGCATAAATACTGCTGTTGTTGTCTGTCACAAACAAGCGATTCCCATCGATAGACACATTGCGAAAAGAAGCGTATTCGCGCGTCCATATCACATTTCCAGAACGCAGCTCAATCGCGGCTAGTGAACCCCCATAGGATACCAGAAACACGGTGCCGCCAAAAACAAGCGGCTTAGAATCTATGTCAACTATGCGGTCAAGTTCAGTTGCGCCGGTGGGCTTAGCCACTTCCGATTCCCAAGCGGTTAGGCCGGTGTCAATGATACTGACTCTTACACGACCGTTAGCTAAACCAACAATAGCGCCACCAGCGGAGGCAGTTGGCGCCGATATACCTCTTAGCGTAAGGGGAGGAACATCAGAGTCATTTTGCCATTTTACTTCACCGGTAAGCGCATCTAGGCCCATTAATGAACCAGAAACAGTGTTAACAACGATTATGTTTGCGTCTGCAGCCGGTGCAGCTATCACTTCACTTGGTACATTCGTCTGCCAATTTATACTACCATCGGCCTCGTTTAATGAATAAACAACGCCGTCTTCAGTGCCAAAATAAATTGCATTGTAGGCCGCGGTTAAACCACCCGAGATTTTAGCAGATACCGAACCTGCAAATAAGCCATAGCCATTGCTAAAAGAGCTTTTGGTACTCTTACGGCTAATATCACGCGACCAAATGCGCTTACCCGTGTCAGGGTTAAGGGCAACAATTTCGCCCTGCCTGTCGGCGGCAAAAATTTTGCCGTAAGCCACTGCTGGGGTTAATCTTGAGAAAAATTTTTCTACGCCATCACCTACCGATTCAGACCATACAACTTCGGTTTCAAACGCCATGGTTATTTCCGGTAACTGCCTAATTTCTTTTTCTTCATCGTCGTCAAGCCAGCCACCTATGGTAGCGCAGCCGCTTATGCTCATGCCAAGTATAAGCGTAGTTGATAGCTTTAGAAATTTATTCAACATTGCCACCTATTTCTTGCGTTTTTGCAAATGCAATATTATCTCGCTTCATTTTTAAAGTAGGGTTGTTTGGCATTTGCGCCATTGCTATTGTGTAGGCATTTTGTGCGCCATCAAAATCGCCCATAGCTAACAAGGTATCGCCTCTTAACTCTTCGACTTGATTCTCAAAAGACGTTGATTCAAGCGAATTTAGCACCGCCAATGCTTCATCCTTTTCGTTCATTTGAAGATGCACGTTAGCTAAACGTATACGCGCAATATCGGCAATAGTTGAGTCTTGGCTAATGGCAGTTTTCAAATGCATTTTGGCATTTTCGTAATCTTCATCTTGCACTGCTCTTTGTGCCAGTATCATGGCAGCAAGTGGTGCGTAGCCTGTGTCACTTTTCTCAGCCACAAACGCCGCAAGGCCTTCTTTGTTGCCGTCATCTACGAAGCTTTCTAAGCTAGCATTATACGCTGCAGAAGCCTCTTCCTTCGCAATTACTTGTGAATCGTTATAGAAACGCCAGCCCCACAGTAAACCCAAACCAATGATCGCGCCAGCAATAATCGCCATACCATTGTCTTTCCAGAATTGCTTTATGGCCTGTACCTGCTGCTCTTCGGTTTCGTACCCTATCATTTTTATTGTTTCCTTATTTCAGATCTCAAAACATCGCGTTGATTTGTTTCAATATTTATTAATATGACTGTCGTTTAACCTCGTTGGCTAGTGAATGTCTGCCAGTAATGCTAATAATGTTTTTTCATTTACTTGGTTTTGAGGGCTTTCTTTACGTAACCACTTAATCCCAAAGGTATTCTCTTTGACTTCATTTTCACCAATAACGATGGCAACTTTCGCCCCGCTTGCATCAGCTTTTTTTAGTTGTTTTTTAAAGTTTCCACCGCCGCAGTGCAGCTGGACCTTTAAGTACGAAAACTGGTCGCGCAAATTCTCAGCCAGGCGCAATGCAATTAACGATGCATCAGCCCCTATTGCCGTCACGTAAACGTCGGCATGATTAACCATTGGCTCTAGCTGGGTAGACTCGATTAATAAAACCAATCGCTCAATACCCATCGCAAACCCTACGGCGGGAGTCGCTTTTGCGCCAAGCTGTTCCACTAAGCCGTCGTAGCGACCGCCTGCACAAACAGTACCTTGGGCTCCTAAAACATCGCTTACCCATTCGAAAACAGTACGATTATAATAATCGAGACCGCGCACTAAGGCTGGATTAACGTGGTATTTGATGCCTAAAGCGTCTAATCGTTCACATAAACTCATAAAATGTTGATGTGACTCTGGATCTAAATGATCAATAAGCTTAGGTGCATTTGCCACTATAGCCTGCGTATTTTTGTCTTTAGAGTCCAACACGCGCAGTACGTTGGTGTGCAGTCTTCGCTTGCTGTCTTCATCGAGTTGATCTACATGCTGACTTAAGTAGTCACTTAGTAGCGCTCGGTAATCGCTGCGCGCTTGAGCATTGCCTAAGGAGTTAATTTGCAGCGCTACTTTGTCACTTATACCAAATGACTTCCACAACCGAGCCCCTAGCAATATCATTTCTGCGTCTATATCAGGACCTTCAAAACCGAAAGCCTCCATACCTAACTGATGAAACTGCCTGTATCGACCTTTTTGTGGGCGCTCGTGCCTAAACATAGGGCCCATATACCACAGGCGCTGCTGCTGATTGTACAGCAAGCCATGCTGAGTACCTGCGCGCACGGCGCATGCGGTGCCTTCTGGGCGTAACGCTAAACTGTCGCCATTGCGATCTTCAAAAACATACATTTCTTTTTCGACAATGTCGGTAGCTTCCCCCACAGAGCGTTTGAATAAATCGGTGCTTTCTACAATAGGGGTACGAATTTCTTGATAATGGTAGCTATTGGCTAAGTCACGGATACGCGCTTCAACAAACTGCCAAACAGGTGTTTGTGAAGGTAAGCAGTCATTCATACCACGAATTGCTTGAATAGTTTTAGACACTGATTACTCGCGTTACTGATAAAGCGCAATAGTATAAGGATTTTGGTACGTGGGGTAAAGAAATTAAGCGCGCAAAGCACACTTATAGTAAGCTTTTATGCATCCCCATTTGACACCAAAACATCAATTCTATTTTTTTCATCAAGCATTGCTGTTTTTGCGGCAACTTTTGCGCGGATTTTTTGCTCAAGTTTATCCACTAACTGATCGTTTGAAAAACGCTCGCGTTGACGAATACCATCCTCATAAAACCCGCTCATATTGCGCGCACCCGTTAGGCCTATATCGGAAATCTCAGCCTCACCAGGGCCATTTACTACGCATCCTATGATAGACACGTCTAAAGGCATTATAATGTCCTCTAATCTTTGTTCAAGCGCATTCACGGTGCTTATTACATCAAACTCTTGCCTTGAACAGCTAGGACAGGCAATCAGATTAATGCCTCGGGCACGTATACGCAGCGATTTGAGAATATCAAAGCCCACTTTAATTTCTTCGACCGGGTCTGCGGCCAATGACACACGAATAGTATCGCCTATGCCTTCAGCTAGCAGCATACCTAAACCGACCGCGCTTTTGACAGAACCCGAACGCAGCCCACCTGCTTCTGTAATACCCAAATGCAAAGGCTGACTTATCTGTTTAGCCAGCAGCCTGTAAGCCCCTACCGCGAGAAATACATCAGAAGCCTTGACCGAAACTTTAAATTGGTCAAAGTTTAATTTATCGAGAATATCAACATGGCGCATAGCAGACTCTAATAATGCCTGCGGTGTAGGTTCACCATACTTTTCTTGTAAATCACGCTCTAGAGAGCCGCCGTTTACGCCAATTCGAATAGGGATATTATAGAAGCGGGCGCAGGCTACGACGCTCTTAACACGCTCAATATTACCAATATTGCCAGGGTTAATGCGCAGACAGTCTGCGCCATACTCCGCTACCTTAAGCGCTATTCGGTAGTCAAAGTGAATATCGGCCACTAAGGGAATACTCACTTGCTGCTTAATCAGCTTAAATGCTTCAGCCGCGTCCATAGTAGGCACCGACACTCGAACAATGTCAGCGCCAACGGCTTGGATTCTGTTGATTTGCGCAACGGTTGCAGCAACGTCAAGCGTTTCGGTGTTAGTCATTGACTGCACCGCAATGGGTGCACCATCACCAACCGGCACACTGCCAACGTTAATACGAGTAGATGGACGACGCTTTATGGGAGATTCTGAAAACATTCCTAGCTCTCAACTGTTAAAGTAAAATTAGCCGCTTGACCCGAGGGGTATACGGACATGTCGATGGCTTTCCCGCCAAAATCGATATCCACATTGTCAGGTGTACATAAAATTATCTCAATGGGCGCTAAACCTGACACTTCCATTACGCGCCCCTGCTTTTTGATACCAATAGCAATTGTTTCATTGTTTACATCTTTTACGCTCACCCAACAGTCTGTTTTGAAGGTGAACGCCATATTTATGCTGCCATCAGCGTTCATACGCACGCCATTCACCACCTTTGCAGACGTTGCAGGGCTTATGTTAACAATGTTAGGTACAGCAGTTTGAAACTGCTGGTTAGCTTCATTGTCTGTTTGGTCTGTTTGGTCTGTTTGCTCTAACACCTCAGCGTTAGCGTCGAGGCCTTGCTCTGAGTCTTCATTTTCGCTTAAATTGGTAATGATAGATGCGCTGTTGTCAATGTCTTCTTCTAGGATTTCCGGTCCGGTGTTTAAGCGGGCAATGTCTTGTTGTTCTAAGTTTAAGCCAAGCACACTCTCTTTTTTGCCAATACTATCAGTTTCAGAAGAACTTGTGCTTGCCCCATCCTCAGACTGTTCACTCTCACTAAACAATTTATCAAGTGTTTCTGATACAAAACGTTGCGAAGTCGTAAGAGAGTCTGATTGCTGCGCCCACCAGCCAATGACAGACCCTAACACTAATAGAGCCACCACAACAGTAACCATATTCCATTTATGATCATCGGCTTCGCGTGACACTCTTTTAGAAAAACTCTGTAACTTAGCGGGCTGATTACTACGCGAATGAATTCTCTCGTAAGCATCAAGCAAGGGCTGTACTTCTAGATAAACCAATTTTGCATACAAGCGCACGTAGCCTTTACTAAATATCAGTGAAACGCCCGGCTCTAAAGCATCATTTTCAACTGCCTTAACACTGTTTGGACGAAGATGAAGCCTGTCTGCTACTTGCTGCTGGGTCAAACCCAAGTCTTCACGTGCTTTTTTTAACTGTTTGCCTGGACTATTTTCGTAATCAACACTTTGGGTCTCTGCGTTAACCGATGACGATGTTTGTTGTAATTTTTTGTCTTCATCACTCATTTTAAATTGGTTCCTTTACCCACAACTTAGTGCCTATTCGGATCGAAGATGCATCTTCTAAGTTATTCCATTCTAGCAGTTTTCTTATCTTCACGTTATATTTCAGCGAAATGCGATATAAATTTTCTTTTGCCTGAACAATATGAAACTGTCTTAGTTGCGTAGCTACTGCGTCTGGAATATCTACAGCGGGTATTTGCGTCATCTGTGTCGATTCAGATGCCAAGTTACTCTCATTCTGACTAGCCGGATTCGCAGCATTACTGGTCGCAATGTCATCCATGGTAATGGTAGAACTGGCGGGTATGTCGCCCACTTGGGAACGCGCATTATTGTCCGGTCTAATTTTTTGTGTAATGGCCATATTAGCTTGAAACTTACCAATATGTTCCAATGCTTTTGCTGTATTTGGATAAGACGGATACAGCGTTCTTAATAGTTCAGAGTATTCTACCGCTGCGCGAACATCATTTTGTCCTTGCGCGACTTGAAATGACAGCCACAAAGACTCTTTGGAAACACCCGCGCTTCGCTCATACTTAAATAGTGACCTTTTTGCAGCGTCAAACTGACTTGTTTGCATATATAACTGCGACACAAAGAGCAGGCTTGAAGCGCGCGTGGGCTGATGATTAAGCGCACTGTCAAAGTATGCAATTGCCTCTTCTATTTTCCCTTGGGTTTGTGCACATATGGCTAAATTCTCATAGGTTTGAGCCGTTGATACATACCGTTTATCGTCTACGGCTCTCAAAAAATATCGCTTTGCCTGCTCGTAGTCGCCCTGCTTACACAAAAAAGCCCCGTAGCTGTTTAATACATCGGGGTCGTTATTAGAATAATCTATCGCTTGCTTATAATACTCTTGCGCGCGCGTAACTTCGTCTACCTGCTGGTAATAAAACGCCATGGCAAAGTTTGCTTGCCCCGAGAGAGGATCGAACTCTAAGGCTCTGTCTAAGTTAAATTTTGCTTGACTGAAACTGCCATTTTTTAAATACGTTAAGCCTAAGCTTACCCGTGTTTTGGCCGCTTCCACTTTATCAAAATCACCCGCTCCTTTAAATCTCTTATCGGCGGGTTGAGACCCACAAGCACTTAATATAAGCACTACTGCGACTACACATATTTTCTTCAACATAAGACCTTCGCCTTTAGCTCCTCACTATTGAAAATATAGTGCAGGCCTGATTACTGGGTTACTCTGACCGATATTGGTTTGCCTTGCATTTGCTTCTTTAATAGGCGCTTTGTTCTATCCACCACGTCGCCTACTAACTGTCCGCAGGCAGCATCAATATCATCACCTCTGGTTTTTCTGACTACGGTGGTAAAACCATAGCTCATTAGTACTTTAGAAAAGCGATCTATTCTAGAATTGCTAGAGCAGGTATAAGGCGAACCAGGGTAAGGATTAAACGGAATTAAATTAATCTTACTTGGCGTATCTTGTAACACTCTGGCTAGTGCATGAGCCTGGTCTGTGCTGTCGTTAACACCATTAAGCATTACATACTCCACCGTTACTCTACCCTGATTAGCTTTTGACTTAGCTAAATAACGCCTAACGGCCGCCAAAAACTCTTCAATAGGGTACTTTTTGTTCACCGGCACTAATTCATCGCGCAGTTCATTGTCTGCTGCGTGCAAGGATATCGCCAATGCCACATCTATTTGATCACCCAGCATGTCTAGGGCAGGCACAACGCCCGAAGTTGACAAGGTCACACGGCGTTTAGATAAACCAAACCCGAAATCGTCAAGCATTATGTCCATCGCGGGCACGACATTTTTTAAATTCAGTAACGGCTCTCCCATGCCCATCATGACGACATTTGTAATAGGACGTTTTGATGTATCTTTTGACAAGCCAATAAAAGTCGCCACTCGCCATACTTGGCCAATAATTTCCGCTACCGACAAATTGCGATTGAAGCCTTGCTGCGCGGTAGAGCAAAACGTGCATTCAAGCGCACAGCCCACTTGCGAAGACACACATAAAGTAGCGCGATCGGTTTCGGGGATCCATACTGTTTCTACTTCTTGCCCGCCATCGAGCATTATAGCAAACTTGATGGTACCGTCTGAGGCTTGCTGATGCTCAGATATTTCAGGAGCACGCACTTCGCATAGGGCAATGAGCTTTGCACGTAAATCTTTATTTAAATTGGTCATTTTGGTGAAGTCGCATTGGCCTTCTTGATAAATCCACTTCATCAACTGCTCTGTTCTGAAAGGTTTCTCACCAATGCTCGACAAGTACTCGCGTAAACCATTGCGGTTAAAGTTAAGTAAATTGACTTTTTTTGTCTGCGCGGCAGTTTTATCCTGCGCAGCCCCTTCTACGATAACCGACATGTAACACCTATCTAAACAAATATTTATATATAACGATGACCCTACTGTATGTGAGTCGACTCAATTTTAAGTTCACTTTTGATGAAAAAAGGGAGCAATTGCTCCCTTTTTCCCAAAATGTACTCATGCTTAGCGTGTGCGTGGGCAAATCTCTTCATCAGAGAAGAAATACGCTATCTCACGCGCCGCTGATTCTGGCGCATCTGAACCGTGAACTGCATTCTCATCAATTGATGCAGCGTAATCAGACCGCAAAGTGCCTGCGGCAGCATCGCTTGGGTTAGTTGCACCCATTATTTCCCGATTGCTAAGAACTGCATTTTCGCCTTCTAAGACTTGCACCATAACCGGACCTGAAGTCATAAAGTCCACTAAAGCACCAAAAAATGGACGTTCTTTGTGTTCAGCATAAAAGCCTTCGGCTTTATCTTTGCTCAAATGAAGCATTTTCGACGCAACTATTCGTAAGCCTGCTGATTCGAAGCGATTATATATTGCGCCTATTGCATTTTTAGCAACTGCGTCTGGTTTAATTATCGAAAAAGTTCGTTCTAAAGCCATGTTTTTTTTCCTACTTATTCAAATTTTTTGTGTGTATTTTATTACAAACGCTTGCGCTAAATATGTTCTTATATAACGTTCTTCGACGAAATAACGCATATCTTATTTGGCAATGCGCTCAACAAAGTCGTATTAGTGCACATAATTATATGCAAATACACTATAAAACACTAATCTAATTTTGATTAATGTTGCTCCAACACATGGTTGATGTGCTTTATGGGTACTAAAGACTTAATGATGAACCCAATCAACGGTATTCAAATCGACGCCGTCTTTGAACATGTCCCATAAAGGTGAGATCTCTCTTAGTTTGTCAATTTTGCTTAAAATTACATCAATAACATAGTCTATTTCTGCTTCTGTAGTGAAGCGGCCTAAACTAAAACGAATAGAGCTGTGCGCTAGTTCATCAGTTAAGCCTAGCGCGCGCAGAACGTATGATGACTCTAAACTGGCTGATGTACAGGCTGAACCTGATGAAACCGCCATGTCTTTAAGCGCCATAATTAGGGATTCGCCTTCAACATAGTTGAAACTAACGTTAAGGTTATGCGCTATACGCTGCTCTAAGTCTCCGTTAAGATATACTTCTTCCATATTTTTAATGCCGTTCCACAATTTGTTGCGCAACATAAGAATACGGGCACTTTCAGTTGCCATTTCTTCTTTAGCTATTCTGAACGCTTCCCCCATTCCCACGATTTGGTGCGTGGCTAAGGTACCTGAGCGCATACCTCTTTCATGACCACCGCCGTGCATTTGCGCTTCAACTCTAACGCGTGGTTTGCGCGATACATACAACGCGCCTATACCTTTGGGGCCATACGTTTTATGCGCCGAAAAAGACATTAAATCAACTTTCATGGTCTGTAAATCAATTGGGATTTTACCTGTGCTTTGGGCTGCGTCTACGTGAAAGATAATTTTGCGTGAACGGCATATCTCGCCAATGGCCGCAATATCTTGAATCACGCCTATCTCATTGTTTACGTGCATAATAGAAACTAAGACAGTGTCATCACGCATGGCAGATTGAAGTTCGTCTAAATCGACTATACCATTTGCCTTTGGCAGCATATAGCTTACTTCAAAACCTTCACGCTCTAGCTGGCGTGTACTATCAAGCACAGCTTTGTGTTCAGTTTTTAGGGTAATAATGTGCTTACCGCGTTTTTTATAAAACGCGGCAGCACCCTTAATAGCGAGGTTGTTTGATTCAGTTGCGCCTGATGTAAACACAATCTCGCGTGGGTCAGCGTTAACAAGCGCTGCAATGTTATTACGTGCGATGTCTACTGCTTCCTCTGCTACCCAACCGAACTTGTGTGATCTTGACGCCGGATTGCCAAAGTTACCTTCAAGTGACAAACACTCTCTCATCGCGTCAGCGACACGCGGGTCAACTGGCGTAGTAGATGAATAATCTAGATAAATAGGTAGGGTTAATTCACTCATCTTTTACTCCGCTTATAGCTGCATACTAATTTCAATGTTATTTGAATTAGATATAGCAGTTTAATCTTGTCTGCCCGGGACTTTTTGAATGAAGGCTATTTTATATACTTGACTGTTTTAGTCAAGTACTGTTTAAACCCTCATAGCTAAATCAAACGACACCTGTTGATGCTTAGTCCTTCTTTGATTCACTAACGGTTTTGTCAACCGCAGAGAGCATACCGCGCAAAATCGCAAGCTCTTGCGACTCTAAACGGGTGCGTGTAAACATGCGCCTCACTTTTGACATAATAACACCGGGGTGCTTTGAACGGATAAAGCCGGCTTTAGCAAACGTTGATTCAAAATGTACATAAAACTTTTCTAATTCTTTGCTTAGTGGATACGGGTTTTCAAGTGCCTCGCGCTCTATATATGGCGCGCGCTGAAGCGCAATATGATGCTGACGAATCTCATAGCACAGCGTTTGCACCGCAGCTGCTAAGTTCAATGAGCTATATTCAGGATTAGCGTCTATGCATACATGAAAGTTACACTGCTGTAATTCTTCATTTGACAGCCCGTTGTTTTCTCTGCCAAATACCAAAGCAACAGGGTAATTAGCCGCTTCAGTAATTAATTTATCGCCGCACTCGCGTGAATCTAGCATAGGCCAAGACAAAGTGCGTGAACGTGCAGATGTGCCTACCACTAAACCGCAGTCTGCGATGGCTTCTTGTAAAGTATTCACAATAGTAGCGTTGGCTAAAATATCGGTAGCGCCAGCGGCCAAAGCACTTGCTTTACTGTCGGGTTTGGTAACTGGGTCAACCAAGTATAAATTCTTCAAACCCATGGTCTTCATGGCCCGGGCAGCCGATCCAATATTACCAGTATGAGAGGTATTAACGAGTACAATTCTAATGGCGTCAAGCATGATAAATCCTACAAACCAGTTATATTATGCTGTAATTAATGTGGCGTATATTGAGCGAGTTAACTCAACTCTTACACAATACAATACGCACGAACAGCGGGTATTTTAACAGCAATATTGTAGCACACAGAAAAGCGATTGCGACGATTTGAAAGCTATCTTTAGCCAGAGCTTCTAAGTTTTATTTACAGTCAATTGAGCCTAGGGCTAAGTTCTGCTAGACTACGCGACGATTTCAACTATGTTCTTTTTACAATTTGGTGGGTACTATGCATCCTATGCTTAATATTGCTGTGCGCGCGGCGCGTGCGGCGGGAAATGTGATAACGCGCGGTTATGAAAACCGCAGCGATTTAGAAATTCAGTCAAAAGGCGCTCACGATTTTGTGACTAAAATCGATAAAGAAGCCGAATTAACCATTATTAGCAAAATTCAGCAATCGTTTCCAGATCACTCTTTTATAGGCGAAGAGGGCGGCAACATAAAAGGCAATAGCGACTTCACATGGATTATTGACCCACTAGATGGTACTAGCAATTTCATCACGGGTATTCCTCACTTTGCTGTTTCTATTGCCTTAATGTTTAAAGGCAGACTTGACCAAGCGGTTATATTCGACCCTATCAGAGGTGAATTATTCACCGCAACTAAAGGCAGTGGCGCGCAGTTAAATGGCTACCGTTTGCGCTGCACCAAAGCAAAAGATTTATCTAATACTCTACTGGCCACGGCCATTCCCTTTAGAAACAAATCAAATCTTGAAGACGATTTAGCAAAATTTGCTAAAGTCTTTAAAGACTGTGGCGACATTAGACGCTCAGGCTCAGCGGCACTCGATTTGGCCTATGTAGCCGCCGGTCGCTATGATGGCTACTGGGAAAAGGGTCTTAAGGCCTGGGATATGGCAGCGGGCGCACTATTAGTGAAAGAATCTGGCGGTTTAGTAACTGATTATGCGGGTAACAACGACCCACTTTATACTGAAATGGCAACGCCAAGCAGTGCTAACGGTTTGGTAGCAGGCAACCCGCGCGTAGTACAAAGCATTGTGAAGCGCTTACAATAGCAACGCTCGTTTAAAAAAAGACTAGGCGCTTATAATACAACAAGCGCTTGGTCCAATCATTAAACGTTTTCATCAAGCCCATTCCTCGCCATGTTTAACTACTGGGTTTCTAAATCTAATATCATCATTATGTCTTGACCAACCCATTCTGCCTCTGGGTCAGAATCATAGCCAATGCGATAGTCTAAGCGGTTGATGGCAAAGTTAGCGCTAAGTTTATTACCTGTTTGCTTCAAAAAGAAGGTTTGTGTTTTGCTAAACCCTCTTAAGGTAAGCTGACCGCTCACCTTAAAGCCGCCGTCTATCATTTCAACCGAGTCACTAACAAAGCTTCCTTGAGGATGATTTTTCACATCAAACCAATCCCCCTCTAACAGAGCAGTGTCGTAAGTAAAGTCACCGGTTTTGGCAGAACGTAGGTCAAACGAAGCAGTAATACTGGGATTACTGTGAGGAGGTAGGACTAAATCTGCCTGCCACTTTTCAAATACGCCGCTAAACTTCATACCTACGTGCTCGCCTGAAAAACCTACCTTGCTGCCCTTGTTATCGACTGTATAAGTGTTTAATGCGTACACCGACGCGCTCACGATGCACAAAGCTACGAATAAGCCCGCATATCGCAATCTTGTCAACTTGCCCACCAGAGCATTCATCATTGTTTTGACCACCACATTCTTTTCAGTAAGTTAATTTTATGTTTTTTCTTGTGCCATACGACCGCCGAAATATGGCCCAATATTAACGTTGCCAAGCTTATGGCTGTTATCCAATGTACGTTATTTGCGATTGTTTCAATGGCTTTGTTACGGGCAACACCAGGAACATGAGGCCAATTTATCCAGTCAACAAATACCAAAGTGGGCAAGCCAAAGGGGCTGGCCGACACCATTAACCAGCCCGACAGCGGCATAGTAATAAGCGCTATATATAAAGCAGTGTGCCCAAGCTTGGCCTGCAGATTTTCTGTTGGCGTGAGTGCGTCTAATGCTGCTGGTGCTTTGGTAAATATTCTTACGCCAATACGCAATAATATTGCCCATAGCATAATAACACCCGACGCTTTATGAATTTGGAATAGCCGGAATTGATCGGCTCTAGATATATCGGCATATACCATGTACAGGCCGCTAGCAAACATAAACATTAAGCCTAAAACAATTGACCAATGCAGCAATATACTTAAGCTATGGTAGCGATTGCCTTGACCCGCACCTGACATTAGACTCATACTATTGCATCACCGCGTGCTATTGAGTTTTTGCAAACTCGCCTTCAATCATCACTTTTACTTCGTCGCCTATATTGGGCACAAACTTCGACATGCCCCAGTCGGAACGTTTAATAGTCGTGGTGGCTGAAAACCCCATTGTTGGTTTGCCGCTAAAGGGCTGGCGTTCCATTGCACCGTTGAAAATAACATCTAACGTTACCGGCTTTGAAACACCTAAAAAGCGCAGATCGCCTTGCATAAGTGCGGTTTTTTCGCCCGTCATTTCAATTGACGTCGACGCAAAATCTATACTGGCGAATTTTGGCGCATTAAACCAGTCTTCATCTGTTGCCAGAATTTGATCAAAGTCTTTCTCATCTGCATTAGGGTAAGCGGTTTGAATAGACATTGGGTTAATAGTTGCAACGACCCGACTGGCCTCAATATTATTGGGCTTATAGTCAATGCTTGCATCAAAATCGGCAAAGCGCGCCACATAATTAGTTAAACCCAAATGAGACACTTTCCAGATAACCGACGCATGACTCAGATCTAAGGTGTATTCACCTTCAGGCATATTGTTAAAGGGGCTTTTCGCAAATACCCAGGACACACAGCCCGCCAATGTAATTACAACTACTGCAACTGATATTTTTATAAATTTCATACTAATAGGCTCCTAATTAACGCGTGAATGTTTAATAGTTTTGAATTTGCTGTTGTATCGACGCAGTCAAATCAGACGGAATACACAGCTGATTTGCCAATGCCTGTAAATACGCTTGCGAATCTTGATGCTCTAAATCTAAAGCGGTTGCGCTAGCCGCATAAACCTCAATACCGGTTTGTGCGTTAGGTACCTGAGATACTAGACTGGCTAAATCGAGGGGCTTTCTAAGCTCGTCAAACAATGTGGCTTTTTCTTCTACGCTAAGGTCCATTGAATCAACTTGGGCAAAAATACGCTGACGCTCGTCGTTATCAATGTGCCCATCGCAGTGAGCAGCAGTAATCATCGCGCGCATTAATAGCATTTGTCCGTTAGGGTTGTTATCGTCTACCACTTCTTCAAACTGCTTCTGCTGTATTCTAGCGGGCGCAAAATCAAACTGAGCGCCTTTATGGGCAACGTGATGCTGCTCTTGATTAAAGGTTTGCGGCATACTCTGCGTTTGGTTATTGGCTAAGGCTTGTGGCTCCTGCTGCGGACTAGTTGTTTGTTGAGCACTTTGATTCTTGGCCGAGTAATTTTGATATGCTTTCCAAGCTAAACCCCCTACTGCAGCTAAAGCACCTACTTTAAGCACTGAGCCACCAACTTTACGGCCTTTTTTACTGGCGATCATACTGGTTAGTCCGCCGCCGGCAACACCGCCCATAAAACCGCTCAATGCGCCTGAGCTAGTTAAGCCGCCAATCATCTTTTTTAAGTCCATCCGTCACTCCAAAAATTATTATTATTAATGTTGACAACAGTTATACGAAAAGATTACATAAACTGGCTCAGATTGTTTATGAAATTTTTCATATCAGGGTTTTAAGGGGATTTGAAAAGATAAAACCCCAATAATTATTCATTATTGGGGTTTTCATTGGACGTGATTAGACTGTGTTAGATAGACTCTAAATCTTCGCCTTCCTTTTCAACTTCTTCGGGTATTAAATCTTCTTTGCTGACGCCTAAGGCTAAGGCAACGGCGCTTGCGATATACACAGACGAATATGTCCCTATAAATACACCAAACAATAGTGCTGTTGCGAAGCCGTGTATTAATTCACCCCCTTTATAAAAAAGCGCAACCAGTACTAGGATGGTAGTTAATGAAGTAATAATAGTGCGGTTAAGGGTTTGGGTAAGTGAAATATTCACTATTTCTAGCGGTGTTCCCTTGCGGATTTTTCTGAAATTCTCCCGAATTCTGTCCGATACCACAATGGTGTCGTTGAGTGAGTAACCTATTACCGCCAACAACGCCGCCAAGACAGTCAAATCAAACTCTAATTTGAAAATAGAGAACATCCCCAAGGTAATAAGCACATCGTGCAAAAGCGCCGATACCGAACCAAGCGCAAACCGGTATTCAAAACGCATTGCTACGTATAACAATATGCATATTAGCGCCACCAGCATTGCTAAGCCCCCTTGTTCGGTGAGTTCTTCACCAATACTTGGACCAACAAAACTGATACTTTGCACCAAAACGGTGGCATTTTTTGCGCTTAATGCCTCAACCACCATGCCGCCAATTTCATCCTTAGGTAAATCATCTCGTGGAGCAATTCTGATTAGTACATCTTGGCTACTGCCAAAGTTTTGTACAATCGCCTCCGGAAAGTTGGCGTCTGCTAAATCGGTTCTCACTTGCGTTAAATTAGCGCCGTCCGGGTAGGCCACCTGAATTTCTGTTCCGCCAGTAAAGTCTAAACCCCAGTTTAATTGATTGACCGCAAGTGAGGCGACTGAAGCAAATATTAATAGGGTTGAAAAAATTAAGGCGGGCAACCTAAATCTCATGAAGTCAACGGGCTTATCTAATCTCAACAGTTGAAATTTCATCTGCTACCTCCTTAAATCATTAGCGACTTGACGCGTTTACCGCCCCAAATCATGTTAACTATTACGCGCGATACAATAATGGCAGTAAACATCGATGTTGCAATGCCTATCATTAGTGTAATCGAGAAGCCTTTTATAGGGCCCGTTCCTACTGCAAACAAAATCATGCCTGCAATGAAAGTGGTAATATTGGCGTCTAAAATAGTTGAAAACGCATTGTCATAGCCAAAGTGAATAGCCTGTTGTGGGCTTCTGCCTTCACGGATTTCTTCTCGTATTCGTTCAAATATTAACACGTTAGCGTCAACCGCCATACCAACGGTTAATACGATACCCGCCATACCGGGAAGCGTTAACGTTGCACCAGGTATCATCGACATAATGCCCACGATCATGATCAGGTTTACCACTAGTCCAATATTGGCGACCAGACCAAACGCCCTATAGTAAATGAGCATAAAGGCAAGCACCGCAATTAAGCCGTATATAATTGCCTGCATGCCTAGTTTGACGTTTTCAGCGCCTAGGCTTGGCCCTACCGTACGCTCTTCCACAATTTGAATAGGCGCTATTAGCGCTCCTGCACGTAATAGCAAGCTTAAATCTCTTGCTTCTTTCGCGTTATCGATACCGGTAATTCTAAACGAGTTACCTAAGCGAGCCTGAATAGTCGCTACGTTTATGACTTCTTCATGCTTCTCAAAAATAAGTTTGTCTTCACTGTCGCGCTCACCTGTAGACTTGTATTCAATAAATACAGTGGCCATAGGCTTGCCAATGTTGTCTTTGGTGGCATTTGACATTTTACTGCCGCCTTTAGAATCAAGCGAAATGTTTACCTGCGGGAAGCCATTTTCGTCGGTGCTACTGTTAGCGTCAATAATGTGGCTGCCCTGAAGCATAACTTGTTTACGCAGTAAAATAGGCTGGCCGTTGCGATCGAAGTTTAGCTGCGAGGAAGCTGGAATACGTCCATTTACTGCATCGCGTACGTCATTAGTTTGATCAACTAGCCTAAAATCAAGGGTGGCGGTGGCGTTTAGAATTTCTCTGGCAAGGGTAGAGTCCTGTATGCCGGGAAGCTGAACAACTATGCGCTCTGATCCTTGTTTTTGTACCAAGGGCTCTGCTACGCCTAATTGATTTACACGGCTGCGAATAATAGTAATATTTTGCTTAACCGCATAGTCTTTAATCTCCGATAGGCGGGCGTCGGTGAAGCTTGCACGAAGAGTTAGCGCATCGCGTTCACTAAACAGCATGTTGCGATAGTTATTACGTAAGAAAAATTGAGCGTCCTCAAGGACCTGCGGATCTCTAAAAGAAATCTCGATAAAATCGCCAGCTTGACTCACCGCACGGTAACGCAGGCTTTCTTGGCGAAGCTGTGTTTGGAAGTCGTCAATGGTGTCTTCAAATGCCTTACTGACCGCACTCTTCATATCCACTTCCATTAAAAAATGTATACCGCCGCGCAAATCAAGGCCGAGTTTCATGGGCGCTGCGTTTAGCGCTTCTAGCCAATCAGGCGTATCGGGCGCTAAATTCATTGCGACTATGAAATTGTCGCTAAATGCATCGTGTAAATGCTCGCGCGCAAGAAGTTGAGTGTCTGAGTCATTTAACCTAACTAGTAGTTGGTCATTTTTAAATTCAACCGCTTTGAAGGCAATATTTGCTTCGCGCATGCTCGCTTCAACGTCGGCGATCATTTGCGGGCTAACAGTGGAGGTTTTGCCTGACGAAATTTGCACAGCATGATCTTCGCCATATAAGTTCGGCAAGGCATATAGCGTACACATACTTAGCACGAAAACAACTAACACGTATTTCCAAATAGGATTTTGGTTTAACACAATTACTTCCTACATGCCTTGCATACCGCGCCCGCAGTGACGAGCAGCGAAATGCCGGCTTTATTTTATATTGACTTCATAGTGCCTTTTGGCAATACCGCACTAATCGCTGATTTTTGAACAACGATTTGATTAGCTTCATTTAATGAAATTTCAATAAAATCCTTGTCATCTGCAACTTTAGTCACTTTACCCACAATACCGCCTTGGGTTAACACTTCATCGCCCTTGCCAATTGAAGAGATTAAGTTTTTATGCTCTTTTACGCGCTTAGCCTGCGGACGATATAAAAGAAAATAAAAGATTAAACCAAAAACGGCTAACATTATTAGCATTTCGTAGCCGGGCCCGTCTGATCCGCCGCCCGCTGCTTGGGCGTGTGCGTTAGAGATGAAAAAACTCATGTTTGCTTTCCTTATGTAAATTTAAAATTTTTGTTATTTGGGTATTATTTTCAACGATAACCTTGTTGTAAGTACTTGCAACAAGGCGCGTTAATTATAAATCGGGGACATCCATCCCTTTTTGCGCATAAAACAGCTCAACAAATTCTGTTAATGCATTTTCACTAATGGCGGTGCGTAAGCCTTCCATAACCACCTGATAATAGCGCAGGTTGTGAATGGTATTAAGACGCGCGCCTAGTATCTCATTACACTTGTCTAAGTGATGTAAATATGACCGAGAATAGTTTTTACAAGTGTAACAATCACATTTCTCGTCTAAAGGTTTGATGTCTGTTTTATGCCGAGCGTTACGTATTTTAACCACACCATCATGTACAAATAGGTGACCATTTCGCGCGTTGCGAGTGGGCATAACACAGTCAAACATATCAATACCACGGCGAACCGCTTCTACTATATCTTCAGGTTTACCGACTCCCATCAAATAACGGGGCTTGTTAGCGGGAATTTGCGGCGCGGTGTGTTTAACAATGCGCATCATGTCTTCTTTTGGCTCACCTACTGACAGTCCGCCGATGGCGTAGCCGTCAAAGCCAATTTCTTCTAGGCCGCTGAGAGAAACATCGCGCAAATCTTCAAACATACCGCCTTGTACTATGCCAAATAAAGCTGAAGGATTATCGCTGTGAGCTTCTTTAGAGCGCTTTGCCCAGCGTAATGATAGCTCCATAGAGCGTTGCGCCTCATCCTTTGTGGCAGGAAAAGGCGTACACTCGTCAAATATCATGACAATATCAGAGCCTAAATCACGCTGAACATGCATAGATTTTTCAGGCGTAAGCAATATTTTTTCACCGTTGATGGGCGAACGAAAGGTCACGCCTTCTTCATTTATCTTACTCATGGCACCTAAAGAGAATACTTGAAAGCCGCCTGAATCAGTTAAGATAGGCTTATTCCAATGCATAAAGTCGTGCAGGTCGCCGTGGTCTTTGATAATGCCGGTGCCAGGGCGAAGCATCAGATGAAAGGTATTGCCTAAGCAAATATGTGCACCCGTTTCGGTGAGTTCTTCAGGAGTCATGCCCTTTACTGTGCCGTATGTACCCACTGGCATAAAAGCAGGTGTTTCAACCACACCACGCTCAAATATTAATTGACCGCGTCTGGCAAGGCCGTCTGTATTAAGTAGAGAAAACTTCATTCACGATCTGCTGTGTTATGGGCTAAATGTTAATCGTACATTAACTAAATATTTCCGATTAAAATTAGCTTGATTCAAAAATTTTCGCGATTATAGCAAACTTAGTGATGAAAATAATACCCCATTACAAAAACCAGTCAGTATTCGTAAATTTAAAAAAGCGGCCGGCGAGATTTGTAGTTGGCGCTTTTAGCCATACAAGCCTCGCAGCAAGCAAGCACCTTATCGCAGCACAGGCATGTATCTAATCAACATCGATAATAGAACGTCACCTTTGAAAGTGGTAACGGTCTGACCACATCCGCTGTCCATTTATTGGTATCGCTGAACAATAATAATGGTTGATGATTATTATGCCCAAAATATGAACACATATTTTAAGACGCCTGTTGAACAAGCGCTAAACATGAACGTAAGAAGGAAATTACTAGACGCTTGCCAGTGACGGCATAGTCTAGCTTGAATTTTTTTATATAAGTTTCGTGTAATCAGGCCTTTGTTTGAGCACCCTCAATAAACATGGCGTCACCATAACTAAAGAATCGATACTCTTGTTCAATCGCTTCGCTATAAGCCTTCATAACACCGTCGCGACTCGCAAAAGCACTAATGAGCATCATCAGGGTAGACTGGGGCAAATGAAAGTTGGTTAACATACAGTCAACTACTTTGAATTCAAAGCCAGGGTAGATGAATATGCTGGTATCAGACAAAAAACTCTCGATAAGACTATCAGACGCTTGTTGCGCAGCCGATTCAAGCGATCTTACCGAGGTAGTGCCTACCGCAATAACGCGTTTACCATTAGCCTTGGTTTGCTTGACTAAATTAGCCACTTCTGGGGTGACCTCAGCAAACTCCGCATGCATTTGATGGTCTTCAATATTCTCCACGCGTACAGGCAAGAAGGTGCCAGCTCCCACATGCAGGGTAACAAATGCGGTATTTACACCCTTGTCTTTAAGTGTTTGTAAAATTGCCTCGTCAAAATGCAGGCCCGCTGTAGGCGCGGCAACTGCACCTGGTTTTTCGTTATACACCGTTTGGTAACGCTCTTTGTCGGCAGCTTCATCAGGTCGATCTATATAAGGTGGCAGTGGCATGTGGCCATGCTGTTCTAACAATTCGAAAATTGTTTGAGGACTTTTTGGGTTTACCTCAAATTGAATGTGAAATAAGGCATCTTGACGACCCAACACTTGCACCTTTATATCACCTTCTAAGGTTAATACCGCACCTACTTTGGGAGACTTACTGGATCTTATGTGCGCAAGAGCGGTACTGTCGTTAAGAACACGCTCTAGCATTATCTCTATTTTACCGCCACTTTGCTTATGTCCAAACAGCCTTGCAGGTATGACTCTGGTGTTATTAAACACAAGTAAGTCGCCTGGCTCAACTAGGTCAACAATGTCAATAAAAAGCCCATGGCGAACCTCGCTAGTGGCGCCATTTAACCTAAGCATGCGAGAGGCCGTGCGCTGGGCGCTTGGATATTTTGCAATTAGTTTTTCGGGTAGTTCAAAATCAAAATCAGTTAGTTTCATAAAATAATCAAGTCAGTGTTATCGCTAGTGTATCGGGTTGGGTTTTTCACCATTGTGAATGTGGCGGACTGTTTGCTCATTAGCTTGAGTTTACACCACTGTTTAGGTCTATTAACGCTACATTTATTACTCGCTTAGGCGCTATCACAATAAATAAACGTTAATCGCTTGTATTTAGTTTAAAAGTTTCTCACACTTACGCCCATTATGTTCAAAGCCAAGCCAAAAGATTATTTATGCAAACGTGGATCAAAGTCAGAAAAATAATGACGCAGTACTTTTCTAATTTGCGTTGGTATGTAGTTGTATTAATGATGGTGTTTTATTCACTAAGTAGCTATGCCCTACTTTTTATAGCAGGCGAAGAGGGTTTACTCAATATACACGACTTTGTATATTGGTTAGTAATAACGAGTTCAACCGTAGGCTATGGCGACATGTCCCCCAGCACCGCGGCGGGTAAATGGATAGTCGCCCTATATATAATACCTATGGGGCTGTCTATCTTTGCCTTAGTGCTTGGCAGGGCAGCAAATTTTGTAAGTAAGCAATGGCAAAAAGGAGCACGAGGTTTGAATGCGTTAAATGTAAGTAACCATATTTTAGTAATTGGTTGGAATGGTAAACGAACAGAGCAGCTTATAAAGCTGCTGCTGATTGAGAAAGAAAATTCCATCGAAAAACCGGAAATAGTGCTGTGTGTAAGAGCCGATATTACCAACCCTTATCCTTCTTTAATCGACTTTGTGCACGTTGAATCGTTTAATAAAGACGAAGATATGGACAAGGCCTGCGTACAAACCGCGGCCACTATATTAATTGATAACCCGCATGATGACATGACCATGACCACCGCTTTATATTGTTCTCAGCGCAATAAAAAAGCCCATAAAGTGGCATATTTTGACGACGAAAGCCTGGTTAAACTGCTGCAACAGCACTGTCCAGAAATAGAATGCACGCCTAGCGTAGCGGTTGAAATGTTGGCTAAGTCGGCGTTTGACCCGGGTTCAAGTCTTTTGCATCACGATTTATTAGACGTATATGAAGGCCAGGCGCAATTTTCAGCCACTATTGCGCAAAACGTTGATGCCATTAGCGTTAAAAACCTGTTTTATCAGTTAAAGCATAAATACGATGCCATTTTTATTGGCGTTGCAAGCAATCATGACATTCTTAAAATTGTCGTAAATCCTCCTCTTACCGCACAGCTATTGCCGGGTGATAAAATTTTTTATATCGCTGAAAACCGCATAAATAACATCGATTGGACAAAATTTAGCGACGCTGATTTACTATAGCTTGTATTCAATGTTAGTACCTTTGGGTATAGTATTTTATTACACCCTAAGACAACGAAAGACGCTAATTAGGGTGACAAGCCAAGCTTATTGGGCGTAAAATGCACACCCTTTTGAGTAGTAGAGTAATTGATGTGAGCCAAAACGAAAGCGCCAAGCAGCAGAAGTCCGGTTTTTTTGGAAATTTAATCTTCAATATCGCCATTCCCGTCCTTATAATGACCTACGCCAGCAGTGACGAATATTTAGGCCCGGCATGGAGTATTGTGGTTGCCCTCGCTTTTCCGCTTACCTACGGTTTGCTTGAATTGAAAAACACCAAGAAAATCAACATGTTTTCTGTACTTGGGAT
The DNA here is from genome assembly GCF_000252165.1 of Glaciecola punicea ACAM 611. Classification (GTDB taxonomy): domain Bacteria; phylum Pseudomonadota; class Gammaproteobacteria; order Enterobacterales; family Alteromonadaceae; genus Glaciecola; species Glaciecola punicea. Next base: position 22,446 of record NZ_BAET01000004.1, on the reverse strand, counting down.
TGTAAGTGTGTTGCTAACGGGCGGAATAAGCTTACTCAAACTGCCAGCTGAATATATGGCTATAAAAGAAGCTGCTATTCCTGCCGCTATTGGTCTTGCCGTTCTCATCACCCAATTCACTAAAAACCCGCTGGTTAAAGCGCTAATTCTTAATGACCAATTAATTAATTGGGACAAGCTCAATAAACGCTTGGAAGAAAAACAAAAGGTAGAAGTATTTAACGCTAAAGTGGCCATTAGTTCGTACATTGTCGCCAGCTCGTTTTTCTTGTCGTCCTCTTTAAATTACGCCTTAGCCAAGTGGATATTAGTGTCGGAACCCGGCACCACTGCTTACATTGAGGAAATTGGCAGAATGACCGCCTTAAGTTATCCGGTAATTGTTATCCCCAGTATGATTTTGTTGATTACTGCGCTCATTTATTTATTTAAACAAATCTCGGTAGTGACTGGCGACCCAGTTGAGGATTTTATGCGCCAGTGAAGACCTTCGATATTGTCTGTTAACAAAAACGCCTGCTTTTGAAGCAGGCGTTTTTGGTTTAAAAAGTAACTATGTCCTTATTGCAGAAAGCCCTCATTTTTTATGCGCTTGGTCAAGCAGCGTAAATATCTTTTCAGCAATATCAGTGTTGTTCTGATTACCCGCAAAGACCTGTGCGCTTGGGCCAAACGCAAACATATCCACGTCTACCGCAGTATGGCCACTGGTTGTCCAGCCGGTGTTTGTGCGCGTATTTATGATATCTTTTAAGATAGCTTGAACCGCACGCGGGTTCATATCAGCATTAATTACGTCAAGGCTATCAATCTCTTGTTGATTAAGTGCAAAGCCAAACATGTCTGATACATACTGTCCTTTATCTGTTTCGGTGAGCATATTGGCGGCAATAGTGGGTACAGACTTTTTGAAATTTTGTATGTAAGACGCATCCCATCGATAATCGCTTACTGCACCAATGGTGAGCCCGCCCGTGCTGTGATCAGCCGTTAATATCACCAATGTATCGGGATGTGCTTCAACGTAATCAACCAAGTATTCCATGGTTTTAGCCAAATCATGCATTTCAGCCATCGCAGAGGCGATGTCGTTACCGTGGCCAGCCCAATCAACCTGACTTGCTTCAAGTAACAAAAAATAACCCGAGTCTTGAGTATCCGCGGCTAAATATGGCACTATTGCCTTAGTCAATGTGTGCAAACGCGTCGGATCAATGTCGTCTAATGCCCACGGCAGACTGCCGTCCCCAAACAAGCCTAAAACTGGGACACTGGGGTCAATACTGGATAATTGATCATAACTATCAATATATTGATAACCGTCGGCTTGAAACAACTCTACTAAGTTTCTGTCTTCGCGAATAAAGTGGCCCCAGCCAGCGCCTAGCATAATGTCGGCTAAATGTTCGCCGTTAATTCGGTCGTCATAGAAACTGTCGGCTATTTGCGCGTAATTGCCGCGGGCTTCGTTTGCGACCATATACGACGCGGGAGTAGCGTGCACTATATGACTGGTCACCGCTAAGCCAGTTTTTAAGCCTAATTTATGCGCGCGATGCAACACAGTTTCGAGGGGCTGTTTGTCTACACCCATACCTACGGCGCCATTGTAGCTCTTCACGCCAGTTGACATGGCGGTTGCACTGGCTGCTGAGTCAGTTACTACGCCCGACTGCTGATGCGGATAGGTACGCACCGTGCCGACTAAAATACCGTCGAAAACAGTAGTTTCAACAGCTTCTGTATCAGGGTTATCCATAAAGTAGCGATAGGCTGACACGTAAGCAGGGCCCATACCGTCGGCAATCACCATGATAATATTTTTAGGCGCAGCCGCAGATGGCTGCGCGCTGACGTTTGCGGCATCTTTTTGCTTGGTGGCTGCGTTCACATCGTCAGCGACCGGCGCACAGCTTGCTACGGACAAAATAGAAACGGTAGCAATTGCTATCCTACTCAGTGCAGTCAAATAGGGTGTTGTCATAAAAGCTCCAGGTATGACGATTCGTTTAATCATCAAGTTATTGAATGTAGGTTAGCATTTGAAGGAGTATACAGTATAAATTGAAGCAACTTACAGTACGCGTTGTAAATTTTATGTGAATGTATAATATCGACATTTTCTAGACTAAATTTGTAGATTTATTTACACTTCAGCATGCTAAACAGGCGCTTGAGTTAATTTGACGCCTCTTTTTTTTCAGTTAAGGAGCTGTTTTATATTTAAGCGCTTCCCTTGTGCGATGTTTTGTTTTAGCGTTGCGTTTAGGAAAAAGTAGAGTTTAACAAGAGGATGTCATTGATTTGAACCTAGCAAAGGTAGATTTAAACTTACTGGTATATTTCGATGTGTTATTGCGCGAAGGCAGCGTTACCAAAGCCGCAAATCAGCTCAGTATCACCCAGCCCGCCATGAGCAATAGCTTAAAGCGCTTGCGTGATTTATTCAAAGACCCGCTGCTAGTTAGAACGAGCGCCGGAATGACCCCCACTAAAAGAGCATTAGAGCTACAGCCAATAGTGCGCAAAGTGTTAAGTGAACTAGAATCGAGCATTCAGCCAGATGTCGAATTTGATCCAAGTGCTAGCAGGCGAACCTTTAGAATAATGACCAGTGACTATGCTGAATCCACAATATTACTGGGCTTATTAAGCAAACTGGCTATTTTCGCCCCCAACATCACCCTTGATCTAATTACCCCAAGCGATGTGACCTTCCACGATGTTGAGCACGGTAAAGTCGACATGGCCATTAATCGCTTCGATGAGCTTCCGTCTTCTTTTCATCAAAAAATTATTTGGCTCGACAGTTTTTCATGCGTAATGAATAGCCAACACCCTAAAGCCAATCAGTTCAGCCTCGGTGACTATCTTAGTAGCCAGCATGTATGGGTAAGCAAAACAGGTTTTGGCGTGGGCGTGGGCATAGACCCCAACGAGGTGCAAAAATTAGGCTGGGTTGATGAAGCATTATCGAAAATTGGTAAGCAAAGAGATATCAGAGTATTTACCCGGCATTATCATGCCGCCTTGCAAATCGCTAGAACACAAAACTTAGTGGTAACCTTGCCTAGTAAAGTCGCAAAAATCTTTGAAAATGATCCTGCGGTAAAAGTGTTACCGCCGCCTTTTGATATTCCACCCTTTGCCCTTAAAATGGCGTGGAGTGCGCTGCTGCATCACGACGCAGGCCATATATGGCTGCGAAAATTAATTGGTGACGTTGCCAATGAGATGACAAGCGGATAGATGCCTCCTGTAAACTTCAGATGATATACGCTTTTCGGTTGACGGATATTCTAAACAAGGTTACATTCTGATTACTAACATTGCTGGAGAATCAACATGACGCCACAAAATTTTCATCTTTTGCACGTACAGCCAAGTGTTATTCTGCTACTCTTATTACTGGGGCCAAAAACGCACGGGTAATGTTTATATATATTTTCTAAACCCGTGTAATGCACGGGTTTTTTTATGTCTTTTTTTATTAGCGTCAATGCATAATTAGGCTGTTAATAAGCGGCCAATAGGGGTAATAATGAACAATCAAGTCATCATTTTCGACACCAGTCTACGCGACGGCGAACAAGCACTGCCGGCCAGTCTTAATGTACGCGAAAAACTTCAGATAGCCCTCATGCTGGAACGCCTAGGCGTGGACGTTATTGAGGCAGGTTTTCCAGTATCGTCACCGGGCGATTTCAAGTCGGTTCAACTGATCGCAAAAGAAATTAAAAATGCGCGTGTGTGCGGTCTATCACGGGCCTTAGCCAAAGACATAGACGCATGCGGCGAAGCACTTGGCGTTGCCGAAGCGTTCAGAATTCATACCTTTATAGCCACCTCCGATATTCACGTAAATACCAAGCTGCGTAAGTCACAAGACGAAGTCGTTGAGATGGCGATAAAGGCCATTAAACACGCCAGCAAATACACCGATGACATAGAGTTTTCCTGTGAAGATGCGGGGCGAACCCACATAGATTATTTGTGCAGAATGGTTGAGGCGGCCATTACAGCGGGCGCAACCACCGTTAATATTCCCGATACCGTGGGCTATACCATACCGTCTGAGTTTGGTAGCATTATAAGTAGTTTGTTTAACCGAGTGCCCAACATAGACAAAGCCATTATTTCGGTCCACTGTCACAATGATTTAGGCTTAGCAGTGGCCAACTCTTTAACGGCGGTAGAACATGGCGCCAGACAAATTGAATGCACTATAAATGGTATTGGTGAACGCGCCGGCAATTGCTCATTAGAAGAAATTGTGATGACGCTTAAAACGCGCTACCAAAAATTAGGCCTTAACACCAATATTAACACGCAAGAAATTCACAGAGCCTCGAAATTAGTCAGCCAGTTATGCAGCATGCCGGTGCAGGCAAACAAAGCAATTGTAGGGGCCAACGCCTTTAGTCACTCATCAGGCATTCACCAAGACGGCGTGTTAAAAGGGCAAAACACTTATGAAATAATGACACCTGAAAGCGTGGGCATAAACAAGAATGTGCTTAATTTGACCTCACGCTCTGGTCGTCACGTTATTAAACACCGACTAGGTGAGCTTGGCTATGGCCCAGATGAATACGATCTGGATAACATATACGAATCATTTGTGCGCCTTGCCGACAAAAAAGGCCAAGTATTTGACTATGACTTAGAGGCGCTACTGTTTTTCGACCAGCAAAAACATGAGCACGCGCATTATAAATTGAACTACCTGCATGCAAGCTCGGGCCACAATATTGTGCCAACTGCCACCGTCACTATACTGGCTGGTGAACATGAGATTACCCAAGCGGCCACCGGCAATGGCCCGGTTGATGCAGCATTTAATGCCATTATAAAAGCCATTGATGGGCACAGCTTAGAGATTGTTGACTTTAAACTTGATTCAAAAGGCGAAGGCGCCGACGCTCTCGCTCAAGTGAGCGTTATAGTAGAATACAACGGCCGTCGCTTTAATGGCATCGGCTTAGCCACCGACATTGTTGAGGCTGGCGTTAAGTCACTTATATTCGTGTTAAACAACACATATTTGGCCGATCAGATTGATCAACAAAAACAACATAAAATAGTAGGAGTTTAAATGACAAGCTTTACAATTGCGGTGCTTGCGGGTGACGGTATCGGCCCTGAAGTGATGCACCAAGCACGCAGGGTGTTAGACGTAGTAGGGAAAAAACATAATTTCACCTTGAACTGCCAAGAGCACGCGGTAGGCGGCTACGCTATTGACACGCAAGGTGAAGCCCTGCCCGCTGCCACACTTAGCGCCTGTGAGAACGCTGACGCTATTTTGTTTGGTTCTATTGGTGGACCCAAATGGGATAATCTTCCCTTAGAAGAGCGCCCTGAGCGCGCTGCCCTACTCACCCTACGAAGCCACTTCGACTTATTTAGTAATCTACGACCTGCCAAAATTTACCCAAGCCTAGTCCATCTTTCGCCGCTTCGCGCCGACATAGCCCAAAATAATGTTGATATATTAGTCATACGCGAACTAACCTCGGGCATTTACTTTGGTCAACCCAAGGGCAGACAAGGCGAAGGCGAACAAACTAACGCATTTGATACCATGCGCTATTCAAAAGCCGAAATACGCCGCATTGCGATATCGGCGTTTGAAGCCGCAACAAAGCGTAAAAACAAAGTAACCTCGGTTGATAAAGCCAATGTGTTGGCTACCAGCCGTTTATGGCGTGAAGTGGTTGAAGAGGTTGCAGCTGACTATCCAAGCGTAAGCCTTGAACATATTTATATAGACAACGCAACCATGCAGCTAGTGGCTAACCCCGGTCAATTTGACGTAATGCTGTGCTCTAATTTATTTGGCGACATAATTTCTGACGAGTGCGCTATGATCACCGGCTCTATGGGTTTATTACCTTCGGCCAGTCTCAACCAAGACGGTTTTGGGATGTTTGAGCCCGCAGGCGGCTCAGCCCCCGATATCGCTGGCAAAGGCATTGCCAACCCGGTTGCACAGATACTCTCAGGCGCCATGATGCTTCGCTACAGCCTAGGCCTTGAAACCGCCGCCGATGATATTGAACGCGCTGTACTTAAAACCTTAAGCGACGGCATTTTAACGGCAGAGTTGCTGTCGCCCCAAAACAAACATAGCGCAAAATCCACGAGTGAAGTAGGTGACTATATTATTAGTCAGCTTTAAGGAGCCCAACATGACATCAACGACACCCTCTACGCTGTATGAAAAAGTCCTAAATGCACATATTGTAGAAGATTTGGGAGAGGATTTATTACTTTATATTGACCGCCATTTAATTCATGAGGTTACCACCCCACAGGCATTTGCCGGACTGGCTGAAAAAGGTCGCAGCGTGCGTCGTCCTGACCTTACCTTTGGGACCATGGATCATAGTATTTCAACGCGTTCATTAGCGCTTGATGCCTGCGGCCCTCAAAATGCGTTACAGCTAAATACTTTGGCCGCAAATTGTGCACAGCACAATATTCAGCTTTATCCTGTGGGTCACAAAAATCAAGGCATTGTGCATGTAATAGGGCCGCAGCTGGGACTTATTCATCCGGGCATGACCGTTGTATGCGGCGACTCGCATACCGCCACGCACGGCGCGTTTGGTGCTCTGGCCTTTGGCATAGGCACCTCGCAGGTTGAGCATGTGTTGGCCAGTCAAACACTTAAGCAATCGCGCGGTAAAAGCATGCTTATAAACGTGAATGGTAAACTGGGGCTTGGCGTCACCGCAAAAGATATTATTTTGGCCATTATTGGTAAAATTGGCCACGCCGGTGCCACCGGTCATGTGATTGAATACGCCGGCCAAGCCATTCGCGACTTGTCGATGGAACAGCGCATGACCGTGTGTAATATGAGTATTGAAGCGGGGGCAAAAGCCGGTCTTATTGCGCCTGACGATAAAACCATAGAATACATTAGAGGCCGCGAATTTGCGCCAAGTGAGGCACATTGGGACGACGCCGTGTGCTATTGGAAAAGCTTATACACCGACCAAGATGCCCAATTTGACAGTGTGGTAGAGCTAGACGCCGCAGACATTGAGCCGCAAGTCACGTGGGGAACCAATCCGGGACAGGTAGTGGGCATCAAGCAACACGTCCCACAACCCGATAGCTATAGCGACGCTGTGGTTAAAGAGTCAGCCAACAAAGCCTTAAAATATATGGGTCTTGAAGCAGGCCAAGCCATAAGCGATATTAGTATTTCGCATGTGTTTATTGGCTCATGCACTAACAGCCGCATAGAAGATTTGCGCGCTGCGGCCAAAATAGCGGCTTTAGGCAAAGTTGCAAAAGGCGTAACGGCCATTGTGGTACCAGGCTCGGTCCAGGTAAAAGAGCAGGCTGAAACTGAACAGCTCGATGTAATATTCAAACAAAGCGGCTTTGAATGGCGCCTACCTGGGTGCTCAATGTGTTTGGGCATGAACGACGATATATTGCAGCCGGGTGATCGCTGCGCTTCAACCAGCAATCGAAATTTTGAAGGCCGACAAGGTCGTGGAGGGCGCACGCATTTAGTTAGCCCTGAAATGGCAGCCGCAGCGGCTATTACGGGTAAATTTACCGACGTACGCACTATGGGAGAACACTAATGACGGGTATTAATATAGTCACCGGCACAGTTGCCCCGCTAGATCAGGCTAATATAGACACCGATCAAATTATTCCTAAGCAGTTTTTAACCGGGATAACGCGCACTGGCTACGGGGTTAATTTGTTTCATGATTGGCGCTATCAAAACGGTGATAAAGATCAGGTTGACCCTGACTTTTCACTTAATCAGCCCGAGTATAAAGGCGCGTCTATACTGCTAACGCGGGAGAATTTCGGCTGTGGTTCAAGCCGAGAACACGCACCGTGGGCGCTAGCCGACTTTGGCTTTAACTGCATTATTGCCAACAGCTTTGCCGACATATTTTATGGTAACAGTATCAACAACCAGCTGTTGGTGCTTACCTTACCAAACGTTGAGCTAGATCAGTTGTTTACAAAGGTAGCCAACAATCCTAAGGTTGTTATTACGGTGACATTGACCGCGCAAAGCGTTAAATGTGAAGAGCTTGAGTTTTTATTTGATATTGCAAGTCATCATAAAACTAATTTGCTTAAAGGGCTTGACGCGATTGGGCAAACGCTTGAGCACGACGCTCAAATTACGCAGTTTGAAAAAGCAAGACGCAGTTGGCTTTAGATTACCCAAGTGCGGGATTTAGCATTGTGGGGCAATTGCTACAATACTAAACCCGCTTGTGCCAGATACGGCAACGCTAAACATGGTAATTGCCAGAACGGCGGTGCTACCAGTCTGACAAAGCGTTCATAGTGAACTCATCACCCTTGTATTCCAACACGACTTTTTCAGACTCAATTCGTTTTAACACCACATTATTCGCAATAATATCTCCCTCACTTAAACGTTGACTGTTAACTCTAACCCATCTGTCACGAGGATTTGAGGCATACATATGCGCACTAAAACTCATCGCTGGCATTTGCGTTAACACAGCCGGCGGCAGCTGATCTATGCGCGGCAAGGCGTTTAGGTCGGTAACTTTCAGTATCTCTTGAGACCACATGCCTTCTTGGCTGTCAATGTCTTGGGCGGCGGCTTGAATGCGCCGTAATAAGGTAGGATTGAGCCGTTCATTTGACGACTCGTTAGATGCGCTGCTGTCATTATCAGCTGCTCTATTTACGCGAGTTTGTGCACCGCGTTGACTTATGCTGTTGGTGTTGATGTCATCTTCGCTGCCGCTTTGATAGCCAAGCACCTGTTGTCCTTCTTCAAGCTCAACGCCGTTTATTGTTTCAATTGTAAAAGGCTGCGCTGATTGACCTATATCGTTGTTAGCTATATCGTTGTTAGCTATGCCTCGTTCAACAGACGGTTTTGCTGCATTAACGCTGTCTTGTAGACTATATAGGCCTGCGTTTGCTGTTTGCTCTGAGCTAGTCGACAACGTTACATTTGGTAGATTTTGCGTTTGCGTATTCACATCCATGCCGCTATTGGTACTTTTTTCATTAGGTGAGCTGTCGCTGCTAGGCTCATCTTGGCGGTCCAAGCTTTGGCCTGATATTGCTGATGTATTAGTAATTGGCGCTACGTTCGCGACTGTGGCGACTATGGCTACAACGCCGCTATCGCTATTTGTGGTATTTATGGATGATACCTCAGTTGAATCTTTTGCATAAAGCATACCCGATATTACGGTCGTGGTGGCGCTGCCGATAGCAAAACCGCATAAAATAAACATCAGCAGTAAAGTGTAGGGCTTACCATACAGCATCCATTTAGATGGCATTTGATCTACGGCAGGCAAGAATAAAGAGCGATGAAACTGCTGTGAAAGCTGCCGGTCAACATCGGCAATTTGTCGATTTGAGGCAACAAGACGCTGAGTGGCCGTAGCTCTTCGCACCGGTACATCGTTTGTGCTAGTGCTATCTGTGTTGCTAGTATTGGGCTTGGTAGTAAGCGCGCTTGGGCCTTGAGCGTCTTCGTCATCTTCAAGCTCTACGTGCAAACTTTGATTGATGTCTACTTCTACCACACTAACGCCCATTTCGCTGAGCCCGCGGATCATATCTGCAGAGCGTATAAAGCCCACTTTACGTATTTTGGCTGGACCATGCTGCTCAATGACTTGCGTCACCATCATGCCGGGAATCAGCTCACTAACTTTTAGCTGCTTAAGCATACAGCCCTCCATAAATAGCACCGGTGAGTAAACCTAGGATAAGCGCCAGCAAAAACCAGCGAATATAGAGCGGTTTGAAGCGCGATTGCTGGCGCTGCAAAACAATGTCTTCGCCTAACACCTGAAAACTAGACGAGACCATAATTTGATGGTCAACAAAAGGTTTTTGTAAGGAATAGCCTAAACTTAAGGCGCGGTCACACAGCAGATTGATAACGCGGGGAATGCCGCCGCTTATAGTGAAAAGCTCAACAAGTGCGGCTTTTGTGAAGCAGGCGCTTAAACCACCGGCAACCGACCAGCGATGCTCTACATATTGGCCTACTTCAACTTGTGTTAAGGGCAATAAATGATACCTTGCCGTTACGCGTTGGGCAAGCTGACGAAGTTCGTTTCGTCTGAGCAGTTGCTGTAGTTCAGGCTGCCCAATGAGCACCACTTTAAGCAGCTTTTCGCGATTGGTTTCTAAATTTGTCAGCAAGCGCAGTTGTTCAAGCACTTCGGGCAATAGATGCTGCGCTTCATCAATCAACAGCACCGTGTTTACGCCGTTTTCATGATTACTGGCGAGCTTGGCTAATATGCGGTCGGTGAATACTTTCAAAGACGCGCTGTTTTGATCATAGTTTACCCCCAACTCGTCACACACCGTTGCCAGTAGCTCAAGCGCCGACAAGGTAGGATTGAGTATTACCGCCATTTGGGTGTCTTTGCCGAGCTCTTGCATGAGTTTGCGCGACACTGTCGTTTTGCCCGTGCCGACCTCACCGGTGAGCATAACAAAGCCGCCCGACTCCGTTAACCCAAAATTTAAATGCGCTAGCGCTTGTTTATGGCGAGTACTCATAAATAAATAGTCGGGGTTAGGCGCTATTGAAAAGGGATTATCGTTTAAGCCATAATAATTTAAGTACAAGGGTATATTCTTTTCGTTATTGTTGTATGCGTACTCTTGCGATCGTAAAAAAGCAGCGTAATGCACATGACTGAATAGCGTTAAATTAGCATGTTTACAGTGAAGGGTAAATTTGAGATTAGCATTTGCCACAATTAAGACACCGCTAATTAACAATAGGCTAAAAACTTCATCATAATTTGTATATTGGCATTATTAAAAATCGCATAAATAAGGTAAACTTGCGCGAAACGACGTTAAAAAAACGCTATATTTTTACGTATATTATATTTTACTAAAGGCCATCACCATTGAGCAGCTTCTACGCCCTAGAACTTAACGACGAATTAGTCAGTGCAGTTAACGACTTGGGATTTACAAAACCCACCTCTATTCAAGCATCGGTGATACCCGACGCAATGGACGGCGCCGATATTCTTGCCTGTGCGCCTACCGGAACTGGCAAAACAGCTGCTTTTATACTGCCTATTTGCCAATTTTTACTCGACTATCCAAATAAATACAGTAGCTCAGCTCGTTCACTGATATTGGTGCCCACGCGCGAACTTGCTTATCAAGTAGCCGAACACGCCGAGCTTTTGTGTAAAAACACCGATTTAGTGGTGGGCGTTATTACCGGCGGCATAAACTACGGTACCGATCGCGAGACATTATCCAACAGGCTCGATATTTTAGTCGCCACCCCTGGGCGTTTATTAGAGCACATTCAATCTGAAAGCTTCGACTGCCGTGAAATAGAATCATTAGTGTTAGATGAAGCTGACCGCATGCTCGACATGGGCTTTGGCGCAGTGGTGAATCAAATTTGTGAAGAAGCAAGATGGCGTAAACAAACCATGTTGTTTTCGGCCACCTTAGAAGGCCGCGGCGTGCGCAACTTTGCGCGCGACATTTTGCAAAATCCTATCGAACACAACGCTTCGCCTTCGCGCAAAGAAAAAGCAAAGACCTTGCAGTGGTATCATTTATGCGACGACCCTAAACACAAAGACGCGCTGCTTGATTACCATTTAGCCAACACGGTCGAGTCGTGCATTGTGTTTGTGAAAACGCGCGAACGCCTGCATAAAATGAAAGACCGCTTATTCTCCAAAGACTTTAATGTGGCCTACTTACAGGGCGATATGCCCCAAGACAAACGCATGGCGGCCTTAAGCAGTTTTAAAAACGGTGACGTAAAAATACTGATTGCGACCGACGTGGCCGCGCGCGGCTTAGACGTGCCCGATGTGTCACATGTTATTAATTACGACATGCCACGAGGCGCAGACGTGTACCTTCATCGCATAGGCCGCACCGGCAGAGCAGGCGCAAAAGGCGTGGCAATATCGCTCATTGAAGCGCATGACTTTATGTGGGTTGGCAAAGTTGCACGCTATACCCAAGACGCTTTTAAAGCGCGTGTTGTAGACGAATTGAAGCCTAAGAACAAGCCGCCTGTACTGCGCAAAGTGAAGAAAACAAAAACCAAGAAGGCCAGTAAGCTAAGCGCGGCGCGCAAAAAAATATCGAATAAAAAACGTAAAGGCGCCCGCCCTGCGTCACCTAAAGAGTAGGATAAGTGATGGATAAAATAGTATTAGCCACCGGCAACAAAGGCAAGGTGGCGGAATTTTCTCATCTGTTTACCCAATATAATATAGACGTAGCACCCCAGTCTGATTTCAATGTACCCGACGTACCCGAAACCGGCACTACCTTTGTTGAAAATGCCATTATTAAAGCTCGTCATGCGGCTAAACTCACAGGCTTACCCGCCATTGCCGACGACAGCGGCCTAGTAGTAGATGCCTTAAACGGCGCGCCCGGGATATATTCAGCAAGGTATGGCGCGCTAAACGCACAAACTAAGCCAAGCGATAGCGACAACTGCACAAAGTTACTCGCTGAGCTTAACGGCAAGCATAACCGTCAAGCAAAGTTTTTGTGCGTACTGGTGTTTATGCGCCACGCAAACGACCCGACGCCCATAATTTGCCAAGGTGAATGGGAAGGTGAAATAGCCACTTCGGCCTCTGGCGAAGGTGGTTTTGGCTACGATCCACTATTTTATGTGCCTAGCCTAGCGCAAACTGCGGCAATGCTGTCTAAGCATGAAAAGAGCGACATAAGCCATCGCGCAAAGGCCTTAAAAGAGTTAATGCACAAACTTCAAACCCTTATTTAAGTCATAATTTATGAGCATAGCCCTTGCCCTATATATTCATATTCCTTGGTGTGTACAAACCTGCCCCTACTGCGATTTTAATTCACATCAGTTAAAAGGCGGCATACCTGAGGACGAATATATTGCGAATTTACTGGCCGACTTAGATCAAGATATTCCGCTTATTACCCACAATGGGAATATTCGGCCAATAAGCAGCATTTTTATTGGTGGCGGTACACCAAGCTTATTGAGCGTTACAGCAATGAGCAAATTATTACACGGCGTAAAACAGCGACTGCCCATCAATGAAAATGCAGAAATTAGCATGGAAGCCAACCCTGGCACCGCTGAAGCCGCCAAGTTTTTAGGCTTTACCCAAGCCGGTATTAATCGTATGTCTATTGGTGTGCAAAGCTTCGAACAAAAGCACTTAAGCGCCCTTGGTAGAATTCACGATGCCCAGCACTCCCAGAATGCTCTTACATTCGCACGAGAATTACCGCTTAGGTCTTTCAACGCCGACATAATGCACGGATTACCCGAACAAAGTTTGCAAAATGCGCTTGACGATCTTACCCAAGCCATTGCGCACAAACCGCCACATTTGTCGTGGTATCAGCTGACCATAGAACCGAATACGCGGTTTCATTCAAAACCACCTGTGTTGCCTGACGAGGACTTACTGTGGGAAATTCAACTACACGGGCAGGCGCTGCTGCAATCTAAGGGCTATGAACAATATGAAGTCTCAGCCTACGGACAAAACGGTCATCGCTGCGAACAAAACCTTAATTATTGGCGCTTTAGTGACTATTTGGGCATTGGCTGTGGGGCGCATGGAAAGATTACCAACTTAAGCGACTTTTCAATAAGCCGCACTGAAAAAGTTAAGCATCCTAAAGGGTATATGAACTTAACCAAGCCCTATATGCATAAACACATAGCAGTAAATGACAACGAGCTTGCGTTTGAGTTTTTCATGAACAGATTTAGGCTGCTTGAAGCCTGTCCAAAAGACGCTTTTTTGCAGCACACCGGGCGTTCACTTAATGCCGGTGAGCAGAACATTATCAAAAAGCTCGTTCAAAAAGGGCTACTTGAAGAGTCTGTAAACACATGGCAGGTGTCAGACTTGGGCCGGCGCTATTTAAACACTGTGCTCGAAGAGTTTGTGTAAGATAAAAAATCAAGCCAGGTGGATTTTACAATACTGTTCTATCGGCAAACTCAGCGGCGACTTTAGGCTGTAAGTAGTCACAAAATGGTGTTTACAAAGGACTTACCCAAATAAAATAGGCAATATTAACGATGTGGCAATACCGTTCACACACAGTGCTAGGGTAGCAAAAGCGGTACACTGCTCACCAATTGAAATAGCACGTGCGGTGCCAATGGCGTGAGAAACAGCGCCTAGGGCAGTCCCTTGAGCGGCTTGGTTATTCACGCCTATTAAGGCAAATAACGCAGGACCACAAATAGCACCCACTATACCCGTGCTAATCACGAACACCGCGGCTAATGCCGGTATACCGCCTATAGCGCCTGCGGCGTCCATTGCCAAGGGTGTAGTAATAGATTTAACCAGCACCGTCATTTGTAAATTAAGCGGCGTATTGAGCAAATATAAGCATGTCCATGATAAAACCGGTGCTAGTGCGCCGCCCACACATATAGGCACTAATACACGCCAGTTCATTTTGACCAACAGCCTAAGCTGTCGGTATAAGGGCACAGCGAGTGCAACCGTCGCGGGTCCTAGCAAAGCCGACAATAATTGCGTGTATTCTTGATATTCAGACACACTAGTGTGCGTAAGTGACTGCAGCAAAATAATAAGTAAGGTGGCGACAATGAGCGGATGCAAAGCAGGCTGTATGAAGCGTAAAGGCTTAGAGGCTCTATGCAAATGCAGCGCACCAAAATAAATAACAATGGTAAGCGCGAGCCACAGTATAGTGGCGAGGTAATTAATGTTTGGCAGCAACGCTAACATATTAAGGCGCCTTATTAGGCGGTTGAGCGGTGTTTACATCTTTTGGTGTTAACATATGCATTAGGCGCTGGCTCAACCAAGCGGTGATGGCTAAACTTAGCAATGTTGACACCACAATAGACAAAAATAAAGCCAAGGGATACGCCAATATCAGATCAATATAGTTAACGATAGCCACTATGGCGGGAATAAAAAATAATGACATATTGCCAAGCAAAGGGTCGGCCGCTTTTGAGATGGCGATTGGCACGCGCATAAGCAACAACAAAGCAACAAACAGAACAGCAATGCCGACTAAAGCCGGTGCAATGGTAATATTAAACTGAAGCAGCACGGACTTGCCGCCGAAAAATAAAGCGCTTAAGCAAAAAAGGCCAACCAAAAATTGGCCTAGCGTTTTAAAAAACCGACGTTTAGAAGGTACATTCTTGGTGTGTGGTGATGAAATAATTCGTTCCTTGATTAGAATAGTCTATTTGGTTCTTCTCTCATAAAACGTTGCTACCCTATCAATAATACTGTTTTATTTGCTCGTGAGCCGCGTGATATTAAAAACAAGGCGTAAACATAGCAAATTTTCTTAGTTAGTTCACTTATATGACGGCAGATATCTGCTAAACTTTAGCCGTTGCAAGTACTTAACCATTATTTGTATAAAAAAGTGGGGATTTGGTAATGACTTTCATGTAAAAAGTATTTATACTTCGCACCGCTTTGAAGCAAGGCCTACTCGTTTATATCTATAAACATCTTGCTTCTTTAAAACCTTTTCGGTTTTGGGGCGATAAGCAAACACAAGCTTTCAAAATGTGGCCCGATAGCTCAGTTGGTTAGAGCATCCGACTCATAATCGGCAGGTCCCCTGTTCAAGTCAGGGTCGGGCCACCATTTCTAAAGAACTCAATCCGAAGCGCTTACTAACAAAAAATTAAAATTTCAATATTGGGTGCATTAATGATGAGTTGTAAGTCGGTAAAACCATCAGTGCGACTGAGACGCGCATATTTACCGCGGTGCTCAATCCGCTTTTGTTTACCGTCACTGTCTTTTTCGAAAATATTCAAAAAGCCCATATCAGTCTCCTGTTGCGATGTTTGCAGGGTATTTTAGATGATGGTGAGTATAACCAGCATAAACGCTATCGTTAATTTACCCAAAAGGTAATGATTCCATAAATGTTTGATAAAAAGTCTTTTCCCTGTTGTTCACCTGTCGATATTAAAAGCTTTATCAGTACATAAATCGTAAGTCTATTGAAGCGAAAGCTAAAACAATGAAGACTAGGCCAAAAATTGGCAAATTCAATCAAATAGTGATTTTTGAAGTATGCACCGATCTGGATAGCGCGCATTCAAATTTAAACACCAAAAAGCTAAGCCCTAAAAAGTGGCTTCTCTAAATGTGGATAGAGAAGCCAAACGCCCTAGTACGCTTTTTTCGCATAAGCAAAGCGATACAGCACGGGGAGAACAAACAGTGTCAATATCGTTGAGGAAATAATGCCACCAATCACAACGGTTGCTAGGGGCCTCTGTACTTCCGCGCCAGTTCCGACGTTCAGTGCCATTGGCACAAACCCTAAGCTCGCGACCAGCGCGGTCATCAGCACTGGCCTTAAACGAACAATTGCCCCCTCAACAATGGCGTAAACTAAATCGCCGGTTTCATCTAACTGCTGCCTAATAAACGACAACATGACTAAACCGTTGAGCACGGCAATGCCTGACAAGGCGATAAATCCGACACCTGCTGATATCGACAGTGGCATATCGCGAAGCCACAACGCAAAAATGCCGCCGGTGAGTGCAAGTGGCACGCCCGTAAAGATAATCAAAGCATCTCTTATGGACCCAAACGCAATCACCAGTAAGGTTAAAATAATAAACAGGGTAGCTGGTACCACAATAGATAAGCGCTGACTCGCACTTTCCAACTGCTCAAATGTACCACCATAGTCCAACCAATAGCCTGGTGGAAGGTTGACCTCATCACGCACTTTATCTTTGACCTCGTTAACAAAAGTACCTAAGTCACGCTCTCTCACGTTGGCCGTAATAACAATGCGCCGCTTACCATTTTCACGACTAATTTGGCTCGGCACTGAAGAATACGCAAGCTCTGCGACCTCTGACAGTGGTACGAACTCGCCATTTTTTGTGACAATAGGAATGTCACCCAGCGCATCTAAGTTTGAACGTATATTCTCGTCATACCTGACGATTAAGCCAAACCGGCGGTCGCCATTAAAAATCAAGCCAGCCTCATTACCACCTATGGCCGAGTGCAGCCATGTCTGTAAATCAGTGATATCTAAGCCATACCTTGCCAACATAATGGGTTTAGGATTAACCGTAAATATCGGCACATCATCTACCTGTTCAATACGCGCATCTGCCACCCCGTCAACTGATTGCAACACAGCCAATATGTCCTCAGCAGATGACACTAGGGTAGCTAAGTCGTCCCCAAAGAGTTTAATTCCCAAATCAGATCGCACACCACTTATGAGTTCGTTAAAACGCATTTGTATAGGTTGGGTAAACTCATAGTTATTGCCGGGTAGGGTCAAGAGGTCCTTTTCAAGCATCACCACAAAATCTTGTTTTGATAAGCTTGGGTCTGGCCAAGTACTGCGCGGTTTTAACATCACAAAGGTATCGGTCACATTGGGCGGCATAGCGTCGGTGGCAACCTCTGCGGTGCCGGTTTTTGCAAAGACGGTCTGAACCTGCTCATACTTCATGATGGTGGTTTCCAGCAGTTTTTGCATATCAACCGCTTGTTCAATGCCAGTGCCGGGAATACGCATAGCGTGAAGGGCAATATCACCCTCGTCTAACTGCGGAATAAACTCAGCGCCTAATCGGGTAGACAGCCATATACTGACAACCACTAATATAGTTGCCAGCAGCACGACTAACCATCTTAATTTTAATGCGGCCACCAACAAAGGACGATATATAGATTTTGCGCCCACAATAATCGGGCTCTCTTTTTCGCTAATTTTACCGTTCATGAACATGGCAATGGCAGCCGGCACAACTGTGATAGAAAACACCATGGCAGCCAATAGCGCTATAATCACTGTAGCAGCCATAGGATGAAACATCTTGCCTTCCACGCCTGACAGGGTAAACAGCGGAATATAGACAATGGTAATGATAAGTACGCCAAACAAGCTTGGCTTTATCACCTCACTGGTGGCTTGAAACACAAGTTCTAATCTTTCTTTTAACGGCAGTACTGTGACTGTGCGTCGTTGTGCTTGTGATAGTCTTCGCATACAGTTTTCAACAATAATAACGGTACCGTCCACAATCAAGCCGAAATCTAAGGCCCCTAAACTCATCAAGTTGGCCGACACACCGGTTTGCACCATCCCCGTAATAGTCGCTAGCATAACCAGAGGGATGACAGCTGCGGTTATTAGGGCTGCACGCACATTTCCGAGTAAAAGAAACAGCACAACAATGACTAATAATGCACCTTCAACAAGATTCTTTTGTACCGTGTTAATCGCCTTGTCTACTAAGGTAGTGCGGTCATAAACAGCCTCAATTAGTACCCCTTGAGGTAAACTTGATTGGATATAAGTGACCTTTTCACCCACCGCCAATGCAACAGCACGCGAGTTTTCGCCCACTAACATCATGGCAGTTCCAAGCACAGTTTCTTGCCCCTCCCGCGTGGCTGCGCCGGTTCTTAGCTCCTTACCAATGGCAACACTGCCAATATCGTTCACCGTGATCGGCACGCCATCAATCTGCGTGACCACTACGTTGCCAATATCAGCAATACTTTTAAGTTGCGCTTGTGAGCGCACTAATATTTGTTGTCCATTACGCTCAATGAATCCTGCCCCTTGATTGGCATTATTACGCTCAAGTGCTGTCATCAAATCTTGCATACTAAGACCAAAACTGAGCATTTTTTGTGGCTTAGGATTGACATGGTATTGCTTTACATAACCGCCGATGGCATTGACTTCGGTCACACCCTTGACCAAGGCCAATTGCGGTTTTACTACCCAATCATGTATTTCTCGCAAAGCCATTGCATCATAAGGTTCACCGCTACTTTGAGTTGCGCCGTCTTGCGCGGTTAGCGTATACATATATATTTCGCCTAAACCCGTGGCGATAGGTCCCATTTCAGGCTCAAGTCCTTGCGGTAGTTGGCTTTTAATGGCTCCTAATTTTGTATTAATCAGGTTTCTAGCAAAATAAAGGTCGGTACCTTCATCAAACACAGCGGTTACCTGACTTAAGCCATAACGCGACAATGAGCGTGTATAGCTTAAGTTGGGCAGTCCTGCTAACGCGGTTTCCACCACAAAGGTGATCCTTTGCTCGGTTTCAAGAGGCGAGTAGCCCTGTGCCTGTGTATTTATTTGTACCTGCACATTTGTGATATCAGGCACCGCATCGATGGGCAACTTTTGATAGCTCCAAAGACCCGCACCAATCACTAAAAACATCAGCAAAAGGACGATCCCTCGTCTTTCAATGGATAGTCGTAAAATAGAGTCAATCACGCATGGCTCCTCGTGGCTAAGAAAGTAAGCATCATAAAATTAAACAACGTGATGAATAATGAATTAGTGATCATGACCGGCCTCCGACTTTTCTAGATCCGCTTTGAGCAAGTAACTATTTAGACTCACAATACGCTCGCCATTTTGTAGGCCATTGACTATTTCAATATTCATATTGTCTGGGGTGCCTAATAGGACGGGGCGAGGGTGATATTCATTGTGCCCTTCACGTACACTACTCTTTAGCACAAACACGACTGACTTTTCTTCGAACGTTTGAATAGCGGTTTTTGGAATAAGTAGAGCGACATCACTTGTTGCAACCGTGATCTGCCCACTTACTAGCGCACCTACCGGCCACTGGCCGTCTTTGTTATTGACTCTGATATATGCAAGCGTATAAGGCTTACCATCGGGCGAGGGCGCAATGTGGCTAATGGTAGATGATTGCTTTACACCAGTATGAGTTAGCATGACTTGTTGACCGGCTTTAACGGATGACAACTGTTTAGGAAATACCTTTAATCGCGCCCATACATCATCATAATTGGCAATGGAAAACAGGATCTGTCCGTTTGATAGTTCGCCTGCATTGGCATGCCTAGCAATCACATTGCCAGAAAATGGTGAGGTGATTTTGTATTGCTTCAAACTTTCATTTGATTCAACTGTGGCAAGCGTATCGCCTAGTTTGACACTATCACCAAGATTCACGGTAACGGCGGAAATTACGCCATCAAACCTTGCTCTAATATGGCTAAGCGAGGCAGGATCGGTGATGACATCGCCATAGGCAGTCGCCAAGATCTGGAGTTGTCCACTCGTTACTGCCATGGTTTGCAAGCCATTGGCGTTTGCCATCTCGGCAGATAGGGTGACAAATTCGTCGGCATGAGCGTATTCATTTGATTGCGCACTTTCACCTGCAAGCGTCGCAAAACAAAGCATCGCTAGACAGACAAGTACGAATAAGCGCAATGGCATTGCTACATCGTGTGACAATGTTTGTGATAGTTTAACAGTATAGTTCATGATTACTTCTCAATAAAAATAGTGGTAAAAGGCGCCGGTTGAGCGCGCAACAGGATAGGTTGGCCGGTAAGTGCTTCTATATCTGCGCCGCGCTGGTGCGCGTTTTTAGCGGATTGGATAAGGGCTTGTTGGGCTTGCAGCATGTCTTGCCTCGTTGATACCCATTCTAAATAGCTGAACCTACCGTCTGAATACGCCTGTTCAACCATGACCAAGGCTTCTTGTAGTGGGGGAATAATGTCGTTTTGAAACGTTTCCACTTCAAGTAAGGCACGATTTCTGGCATCTAGCGCTTGATTCACTTGATGATACAAGCTGCGCAAACTGGCTTGCTTTTGTTGCTCAATTTGGTCAAGCCTTGCCTTTTGAGCCTCATACTGGCCTAAGTTACGCTGCTGACTGAACAGCGGAACACTTGCACCGGCAACAAAGGCGGATTCATCGATACCGTTAATTCGCCGAATGCCCGCTGACCAAGAAATATTTGGTTTATCACCGGTTTGGGTGAGGCGTAACTGTGCATCCTGCACACGCGTTTGCTGCGCATACTCTTGTATGTAGGGACTCATCGAAAGTGCTGATATGAGGTCGTTAAGCGGCGGTGAAGCCGTTAACGAAAACAAATTTCCGGTTACTCGCGTAAACGCAGGCGTTTTGTCTCCCCACATAATGGCTAAACTGTTGATGCTCGCTTGCAGGCTTTGGTTTGCGGTAAGCACACTGAGTCTAGTCTGAGCTAAGGCCGCTTGGGCACGTTTGATTTCTAATTGTGGAGACGCACCCGCCTCGACTCTTGTTAAGACCGCTTGATAGGTATAACGCGCTAATTGTTCCGCATCATTTACCATACTCACGGTTTCTTGTTGCGCAAGCACATCAATATAGCGGCGCATTACCTCGCTTAAAATATCAAGTGAGCGCACTTTCTTTTGAACAATCACTTGTTGGCGTTGTGCGTGGGTAATGCGTTTTCTCGCATCCACCTTGTCCCCCAGCTCAATGACGGATGACAAAGTGAGGGTAAGCTCTGCATCTGTGATGCCAGAGACTTCACTGTTACCCAAGAAATTCTCAAGCTCTACGCCGAGGGAATAGCCAGGGCGTAGTTCAGCGGTTTTAGCGTCACCCGCCACAATCTGTCGTTTGAAGTCGAATTCATGTAGCTGCGGATTATTGGCTAATGTTTGCTTAATTGCGCGCTCTAGGGTGATGGGAAACGCCTCTGCGGGTTCGTTTTGAACCGCATAAGTATTGCTTACTGCACCCATGGCAAGGGCACTGGCACCTAACACCCATAGGCATAGGTATTCGTTCATAAAAGAATATTTCATTGTGTATCCAAATTAAATTAATGAATGCATGCGCATCGCGATGTAAATTACGTTCGCGTTTTGCAAATGTTAATTAAGAAAGGATTACTGTTTTGGGGGGCGTAATAATCGACTGACTTGGCCGTCAATCATGATTTTGAAATAGAAAAATTGATGTAACTGCGCAGCCAACAGGATTTTTCCAGAATGTTGCTGAATGAACCATTGTGCATGGGTGCCGTGGCAGTGACCGCAGTGATGGCAGTCGGCCGAGTTGTGGTGTTTCGTAGATTTACTTGTGCCGTCATCAACATCAATGTCTTGGAGCGGTATTGCCGCTATTTTATCATCTATACTGTGCTGGTGTTCTTGTTGCAGATGTTCTTTATCAATGACATGAAAGTCTAACGAACTGGCGACGGCAGAAAACGACTGAAACAAAATCAGCAGTATTGTGCAGTATCCGATTATTCGTCGACGTATCATTTATAAGCCATGGTTAAAATCATATTCATTTCAGACGGCACTATAGTCGAAATCGAAGAGCTTGAAAAGCCCACCATGATTACTTTCGTATAGTTACGCATCTGTATTGTCATCTCGGCATTGTTCATCAGCAAACTCTAGCTCAATCGTCGTATGGACAAATTCAAATACGGCAAGCTCCTCTTGAAGCTGACGTTTAAGCGTTTGCATTTGTAAGACAGTAACCCCGTTAGGTAACACTAAGTGCGCCGTCATCACGTTTTGTTCGCCGTCCAGTGACCATATATGGAAGTGATGAAGCGCGTCTACT
>NZ_BAET01000005.1 GCF_000252165.1 Glaciecola punicea ACAM 611 | reverse complement strand
AGTTTGAATAGCTCTGCAAAATGCGGATCGTGCGGGCGATTATCGGCGCCCTGCAATACTATACCCTTTAGCGGTGTAAAACGTACTAGCGTATCTATATGGCCGTCGGTGTCGTCGCCTTCTAAGTGGCCGTGGTTAAATATGGTGACTTTTTTTGCGCCTAAACATTCAATGAACAGTGTATGATATTCATCGCCTGTCATGTAGGCATTTCGTTTGGGGTTATACAAACATGAGGCGGTGCTCAGCAAATGCTGATTTTCATCAATTTCTAATGCGCCGCCTTCAAGCACAATGGGGTTTTCTATTAGCGGCTGTTGACACAGTTTCGCAAGTGAAGAATTAACTTGATTGTCTTTGGTTGCATCAAATTTCTGGCCCCAGCCGTTGAAGGTAAAACTAATGGGGTAGTTCTTATGATTATCACTCACCGTTAAAAAGCCATAGTCTCTCACCCATGTATCGTTATATTCGCTAGGCACTATGAGTACTTGATTGTTGCTTGCTAAAGCGGCAGTTGCTGCATCAATTTCATCTTGTGGGCACAGTAATAAAACGACTGCGTTAGCACGGTTTACTGCGTTAATAAGTGCAACATAAGTGTGCTGGGCATTCACGAGGTTTTCTGCCCAGTCGGTGCCAGCATGAGGCCATGCTAAAATAACGGCTTCTTGTTTTGCCCACTCAGGCAGTAAGGTGTAGTTTTGCATGTTAATAAGACCATACCAAGTTAACAAAAGCACGCCTTGGCTGACCTACAAAATAACGATAGCTACCAAAGGCAAAGTCGGCGCGCTCGGCGTATTCTTCATCCAACAAGTTTAGCACATGCACACTTAAACTAATCTGTTTAGCCAATTGATAACGAATATTTAGATCAAGAAGCTGGTGACCTTCATATTCAGCCGAATTTTCAGGGTTTAAGTAGTATTCACTTAAATATTGCCAACTTATCTGCGCGGTTATATCGGCATTTGGCGAATAACTTATATTGAGGTTTGATAACCACCGCGGCGCGGTATCTATGTCGTTGTTGATTATACTGGTGCGAACCAAGCTGGTTTCGTTTTCATAGGTATGCTGTGAGAAGCTAACATGTCCGTTAAATTGCCACTGCTCCCCTAGTTGCTGTCTTACCTCAAGCTCTACACCATTGTGTTGAGTAATGGCACCATTCACATTTTGACGATCTGAATTTTGAAAAATAACGTCTTTTTTGCGCATATTAAAGCCAGCCATATGTAAATTAGTGCTGGGGCTTGAATAGCGAAGACCGGCTTCATAAGCATCCATGTTTTCATTGTCTATGTCGGTAATTTGCTGGTTGTTTTGCAATCTGAACAGCTCAGTGGCTTGAGGTGCTCTAAAACCTTGCGAATACTTTGCGTAAACAGAAATATTTTCGCTGAGTAAATATTGCACGTTAATAGAAGGCGACAGGGCATTAAAGGAAATATCTTGGCTGTCAGGGCGAATAAACCGGCACACTTCAACGTTAGGCGCGCAAGCTCTAGGGCTATCGGTATTATTTGTGTAGTCATAACGCATACGTTCAACGCGCGCGCCTGCTCTTACTATCCAATTTTCATGGCGCCACGTGCCTTGCGTATAAGCGCTAAACTGTTGGGCGTCTATGTTGTAGTCATAGTGCACGCCTTTTGGCACACTTGGAGAAAAATCGTCTTCTTGGGTTTCACGTAAACTGCCGCTCGTTAAATCAATGTCAAGGCCCGATACCCAATCAATATTTTGCCAGCGATAACGGTACTGCGATTGCAAGCCTGCACTGGTATGGTCGTTTTCCTCAAGCCCTTTCCAGGGTAAAAAATGTTGTAAAAAAGCCATCTCATTCCAACGTAAATAGGGGGTGAGGGTAAGGCTGCCATTTTCGTTTGTTTTGGTAAACGCAGTATAAGCTCTGAAGGATCGTGCATCACGGTAAGCTTCAGGATTAGGGTTTGAGCGGCGCAATGTTGAATCTTTATAGGCCTCAAAGCCTTCAATAAAACCGGCTGTTTCTTGGTTTAGGTTTGTATAATCAAAGACACTCTTGGTGTCCCACACTGGGCCTTGAGTTTGATAGATATGCGTTAACTTTTGCTGGTCGTAACCGCTTTGGGCTTGAAAACCATTTTCCTGGGTAATATTAATAAGACTGCGCCACGCAGTGTTTTCATTCACTTGCCCATAGCTATTGCTAAGGCGAGCAAAGTCGTATGCGCCAAGCTGCAGGCCAATGCTGTTGTTATCGTTTATAAATGCGTCGGCGGTAATTACATTAATAACGCCGTGCAGCGCGTTACTGCCATATAACGTGCTCGCAGGCGAGCGCAAAATGTCAATTGCGGCCGCTTGCTCATAGTTTACATCGAAGAGCTGATTGGCGTTGCAAAATCCTGACGCACGAATAGAGATACCGTCAATTCCCATAAAAAATGCACCACAGCTACCGGCACCCGTTAGTACAGGGCTTCTAATCGCGGTTAAGTGTTCTTGGCCATTGCCTCTGCTTATCCAAGTTCCTGGCACTAAATCAAGCACTTGTGAAATATGCTGAGGGGATATCAAGCCTACTTCATCGGATAGTACTGCACTTATACTGTCAGGTGTTTGATTAATGGCCTGCGCAGTTTTGCTTGCGGTTATGCTGATGACTTCAAGTAAAGGCTGGTTTTCTTCTGCGTTTATTTGATATGAATATACAAAAAGACTGCTTAAAACTAAACAAGATGCGCGCTTGGAAAAGCTTGATTTGTTGCTGTTTATAGACTGTTGCATTATTTTATATTTCTCCCACCGTTAAGATGAATAACCTGACCCGTTAGGAAGGTACTTTTGAAAATAAAGGCCACCGCATTAACGGCTTCCTGTGCGCCAGGACAAATGCCAAGCACTGATTTAGACAGCGCTTTTTGTTTGTAAGACTCATCATCGTTTTCATTAAACATGAGTAAAGACGGTGCAATTGAATTCACCTTTACACCTGGTGCAAGCAAGCTTGCAAACGACAAAGTTAAATTGTGTAAGGCAGCTTTACTAGCAGCATAAGCTATATGCTTACTGCTGCCTCTGTCCTGCACAAAATCGGTCATGTGAATAATGTCGGCACCCGCAATTAACATTCCTTTGCATGCCAGGTTTATTTGATACGGCGCACTGGCATGCACTTGCATCATGTTCGTGAACAACTTAGCAAGGTCAGCGTTGGGCGTTTCTTTATCCCAGTCTGAGGCATTATGGATAATACCGCCTAGCTGTGGTGTATGTTCTTTTACCTCTTTTATAAAGTCTGATATCCCTGCATCGGTCGCGAAGTCAGCTTTTATTGCCACAATGCCTTGGGCGATTAACGCCTCTACCGCAGGTTTTTTATGTCGGTATGTTACGATTACTCTAGGGTTAACTTGCCGCTGAATATCTTGATACTCAAGATCCATATATCGAGGCGCAAACTTATCTGAGTTAAGGAATTGAGCAATCGCTAAGCCCAATCGTTGTGAGCCGCCGGTGACAAGAATAGGGGCTATGCTAGATAATGGCATGTTGTAAAGCTTCCTTGTAAATGTAGTATCTGAGGAATAGTATTAAGCACATTTTTATGCGTTGTACTGGCTTAACACCTTAAGAAGTGCGAAGAATAAACGTTACATTTTATTCATGTACTTGAAACGGTCTTAGGTGACCAAATATTATATCGCTATATGCTTGAGTGGATTGTATAGAAAATTACGGAAATTTACCTCGCTAGGATCGCCAGTTTTAAAATTAATACGTAAATTAGTAATCCAGCCTATAATTCTAGCGTATACAAAATAATTAACTTATTGGATAGACAATGTTAGCAAACGATAAAATTGTAATGCACGGAGCCAACCACAATATAGCGCTGTCAGAGCAAGCTGAGCTTGTTCGCGATGCGTTATTAGTTGCTGGGCTTGAAACACCAATGGTAGACAACGGTTTAACAGCTGAAGAAAAACGTCTTAAAATCAAACAAAGTATGACTGCTATTATGCAGGCGCTTGGCTTGGATCTAAATGACGATAGCCTTCAAGATACGCCAAACCGCATCGCTAAAATGTATGTGAATGAGATTTTTTCAGGGTTGGATTACAAAAATTTCCCTAAAATTACACAAATAGAAAATAAAATGAGTATTGACCAGCCAGTACAAGTAACTGACATTAGCCTAACGAGTACTTGCGAGCATCATTTTGTGACAATAGACGGTACTGCAACTGTTTCCTATATTCCTAACAAAACGGTTATTGGATTAAGTAAGATAAACCGCTTGGTTAGCTTCTTTGCCCAACGACCACAAGTGCAAGAGCGTTTAACGCAGCAGGTAATGGTCGCGCTGCAGGCTCTTACGGGTACTAAGGATGTTGCGGTAAGTATCAATGCCACACACTACTGCGTTAAGGCACGTGGTGTGCGCGATACTAATTCGTATACTAAAACGTCTTCTTTGGGCGGTTCTTTTAATACCGACCGAGACTTAAGAAGAGAGTTTTTTCAGATTTAAGAAAGGAAGCGAAGGGTTAAAAAATAAAGGGTCAGGTCCACTTTGCAGCTGCCCCTTTACCTTTCCCACCTCAGACTTTTATTGCTTTTTCCAAAGCCTCCCTCAAGTCACCCGAAATAGGCGTCGGTTTATTGGTTATGCGGTCTACAAAAACATGCGTCATACTGCCGTCGGCAGATACTTTTTCTTCATCCTGCTTAAATATGGCAAGTTTATAAGAAACCGATGATGTGCCTATTTTACTTACCGCAAACGCCCCTACAATCTTTTCAGGAAAGGCAATGCTGTTATGGTAGTTGCAAGTAGAGCTCACCATCAGGCCAATGGTTTTGCCATTGTGAATATCAAGATGCGCATGCTCAATCAAATATGTATTCACGATAGTGTCAAAATAGCTGTAATACACCACATTATTTACATGACCATAAATATCGTTATCCATCCAGCGCGTGTCTATCGTAAAGAAATAGCGAAAGTCACTTCTAAGAAGTAAAGTTTGCGGGCGTTCTGGCATTATATTAACACTCCTTAAAAGAATATTCGTTTACAGTGCCTGTTGGTATATTTTAAGCGCGTCTTCATATCCTACATCACGCGGGTTATTGACTAATAGGCGAGTTTGCAGCATTGCATCTTGCGCGAGTATCGGTAAATCGTTTTCAACTATACCGCAGGCGCTTAAAGTAGTAGGTAACTCAAGAGTATGGCTTAAGTTGTAAAAGTAATCAGCTAGCCTTTCGCTAGATTGCGACTCGTCATAGCCAAGCGCATTAGTAGGGAAAATGTGCGGTATAAGCTCGGCATATAAATGATTCGCTTCTTGCGCGTTAAATCGTAGTACGTGAGGAAGCACCAGTGCATTACTCAATCCATGAGAAATATGAAAATGACCGCCCAGCGGATAGGCAAGTGCATGCACCGCGGCTACCGGCGCATTTGCAAAAGCTTGGCCCGCTAAGCATGCGCCTAGCAGCATATTTTGTCTGGCGACTAAATTTGCACCCTGTAGCGAGGCTTCTTCAATATTTGCAGATAAAAGCGTTAGTGCCTGTTTAGCGAGCATATCGCAGTAGGGATTTTTCTTGAATTTGCTGGTGTAGGCTTCAATAGCATGTACCATCGCGTCTATGCCGGTAGAGGCGCTTATATGTTGGGGCAAGCCTAAGGTTAAATTTGCGTCTAAAATAGCGATATCAGGTAGTAATACTGCAGACACCACGCCCATCTTTGTTGTTTCGCCGGTGGTAACAATGGAAATTGGCGTAACCTCAGAGCCTGTCCCTGCGGTAGTGGGTATTAATATAAGCGGGCAGCGCGAACTTACAATGTTATTGATGCCGAACATAGTGGGCAGTGATTGCTTTTGCTTAACTAGCACCGCAACAAGCTTAGCACAGTCTAAAGAACTGCCGCCGCCAATACCAATAATACCGTCTATGTCATTTTCTATGGCGAGTCTTGCAGCCTTCTCTATTATGCTTTGGGGCGGGTCGACTACTACTTCGTCAAATATAATATGGGTGATGTTAGTGGCCGCTAGGCTTGAACGTAAATCATCTATCAGCCCATGTTGAATAATGCCTTTGTCGGTTATGATTAGTAAGCGGTGTATGTCTAGCTGCTGGCAATAAAGGCCGCAGTTAGTCAAGGCGCCAAGCTCGCTAACTACGCGCTTTGTTGTGCTAAATTCAAAATTAACCATAGAATTGCCTTTGTCTAAGTGTACCTGACCCCACTAGTTTTTATTTCACTAGTTAGGGTACTTTTTTTCCTCGGATAGATTCTAATAAGCTGTACCAATGTTCGCGCGATAGTTGAATTGTTAAGGCTTTTTGGGCGCTTGTCAAGCGCTCTGTATTGGTGGTGCCTAATACGGGTTGAATGTTGGCTGGGTGGCGCATTAGCCATGCAAGTACGATCGCGTTTGGTTCTACGCCGTACTGTTGAGCGAATTTTTTGACAAGGGCGGTTGTGGCGATAACATTTTTATTATTTGAGGCTGATTCTCCAGAAAATAAGCCTTGGGCCATCGATCCCCAGGCCTGAAGCTGCACGCCTGCTTGTTGGCAGTATTCGAGGGTGCCGCGAGGGAAGCCGTTGTTGGCATTTATAGGCATGTTTACGGTAATGGCGTCTTCAACAAAATCGCAGCACGCTAGGCTCATTTCTAACTGATTTGCCACAATCGGCACTTGAATTGCACTTTGCAAAAAAGCAATTTGACCTGCATGCATGTTCGACACTGCGAGGTATTCAAACTTACCTTGCTCGTGCAGTTTCATGAGTGCGTTTGCGGTTTCGTCCAACTGCATCAGTGGATCGGGCCGGTGTAAAAATAAAATGTCTAAGGTGTTGTCATGTAGGCGTTTAATACTGGTGTTTACCGCCTCTGTAATCCAATCGCCAGATAAGTCGTAGTGACAGGTATCAAAGGCAGGGGTAAGTTTTATGCCCACTTTTGATTGTAAAATTAAATGGTTGCGTAAAGATCGTTCTCTTTTGAACAGCTCACCCATGGTTTTTTCTGCTTTGCCATGGGTATAAATATCGGCTAAATCTATGACATTTATGCCTATATCTAATGCTTTTGTGACCAGATCAAAAGCTTGATCAATGTCTTTACCTTCTATAGTAGGTGTGTTCCAAGGGCCGCCAAGGTTCATACAGCCAAGAATTAAGCGACTTGCTTCAGGATAATAATGATGGATAGGTAATTTCATAATAATGTAGGTTCTTTTAATGTTACGAAGTGCTCGTCGTTAGCTCACTGCTTGCTAAGACAACCGTTAAACTTGCGTAAGTATAGCAGTTTTTTTTGGCTAATCAGTCATGGATTTTAATACAACTTGCTCAACATATATGGCTTACATACACGTAATGTAGGCCACAATATAAGTTATAAAATGCAGTTTTATATAAGCGTTTGTTCACTGATTGCGCGTTTTTCGGCTTGATAATATGACACTCTGCCGGCAGGTGTCTTGCAACTAGTCACAAGACGGGTTTTATATTCTCAAAACATTCTTAAAGCGTGGCATGCGTAAGATAAATAAAGCTTTTTGCGCAGCATAAATAAAGGATGATGTGTATTTACTCGTTTATAGTTCTGTTGTTTGTGCAATTGAAAGGCTTTTGAGGCATACTATTTCGCATAATTTAAGGTCGCCATTTGAGGCCGCTATTTCAGTTAAACCAGTCGCTAGGTTTTTACCTTTTACTGGATATTCTAGCTTTTGCAAACATACGTACAGGTAAAACTATATGCGAACACTAACAATTCAAGCCCCTGACGATTGGCATCTTCATTTTCGCGATGGCGATATGCTGTTTGAGACAGTGCCTGCGACATCTCGCTGTTTTAAACGTGCTATTGCAATGCCCAATTTGGTGCCGCCTGTAACCACCACGCAAATGGCGCTAGAATATAAAGCGCGTATACAGGCAGCAGTGCCAAAAAATATCGCTTTTGACAGTGACTTTGATGCGTTAGTAACCTTATTCTTAACCAACAGCACTACGCCTGCAGAAATTGCAAAGGCAAAAGCCGCGGGTATCGTGGCTAGTAAGCTTTATCCAGCCGGCGCCACCACCAACTCTGATGATGCTGTGAAAGGTATAAAAGCCCTATATCCGGTATTTGAAAAAATGCAAGAAGTAGGCATGCTGCTGCTTATTCACGGCGAGGTTACGCAGAGCCATATCGATATTTTTGATCGCGAGAAAGCCTTTATCGATGCTTACCTGAACGATATTGTAAATTATTTTCCTAATCTCAAAGTAGTGTTTGAACATATTACGACTAAAGACGCCGCCGACTTTGTTAAAGCATCATCAAGCAATGTTGCTGCTACTATTACCCCGCAGCATTTATTGCTTAATCGTAACGACTTACTGGCGGGCGGTATTCGTCCGCATAATTATTGCTTACCTGTGCTTAAGCGCAGCACGCATCAGCAAGCACTACAGCAAACAGTGGCCAGTGGCTCGCCGAAGTTCTTTCTAGGCACCGATTCAGCCCCGCATGAAAAACACAAAAAAGAATCAGCCTGTGGCTGCGCGGGTTGCTATAGCGCATGGAGCGCAATTGAACTATATGCACAAGTTTTTGACGACTTAAACGCGCTTGATAAACTAGAAGGCTTTGCCAGTCATTACGGACCAGACTTTTATGGTTTAGCGCGTAATGCAGGCACCATAACGCTTAAGCAAGAACAGTGGCAAGTGCCTCAGGTAATGACGCTAGCCACTTCTGATAAAGCCTTGCGTGGTTCTAACGCCAGCGCTGACACAATAGTGCCTTTTTATGCAGGCCAAACCTTACAGTGGAAATTAGTAAACTAATATGACTTCAACGCCCAACAATGCGCCTGAGCACCTTGATGAATTTTCTACCTTAGCGCTTGCGCCTGCTTTGCAAGGCGCGCTACGCGAACTGAACTATACGACGTTAACGGCAACGCAGCAGGCATGTGTACCGGCGTTATTAGCTGGTAAAGACGCCGCGGTTAAAGCCAAAACAGGCACAGGTAAAACTTTGGCCTTTGGCATCACCATACTTAATGAGCTTATTGCTGATCAAGCAAACGGTCACAGCGGCGTGCATTCCTTAGTGCTTTGCCCAACGCGCGAGCTGGCTCAACAGGTGGCTGAGCAGCTTCGCCTATTGGCTAAGCAGCACGCTAATACAAAAATATTGACCCTTGTTGGCGGCGTCTCAATAGGGCCGCAGATAGGTTCGCTTGTGCATGCACCAAGTGTGGTTGTTGGCACGCCCGGTCGCGTAATGGACCTAATTCGTAAAGACAAATTAGACGTGAGCGGCGTTAAATGTTTGGTGCTTGATGAAGCAGACCGTATTTTAGACATGGGATTTACGGATCAAATGAGCTGGATTTTGGGTGCCTTACCTAAACAGAAGCACTCAATGCTTTTCTCGGCTACTTTTGGCGGGGCCATCCAAAAATTAACCCAGCAATATCTTCATAAAGCAGACATTATTGAAATTGAAGACAACCGGCAACATACTCAAATAAGCCAGCTTGCCTACACCTTACAAGATGATCGTATGGTGTATGCGGTAGCAGCTGTGTTAACCCATCATCAACCAAACTCTTGCATGGTGTTTTGTCAAACAAAGCAGCAAACGCAAGAGCTTGCCGACGACCTGCATGAAAAAGGCTTCAATGTACACGCTATTCACGGTGACCTAACCCAAGCCCAGCGCCAACAAGTGCTCACGCAGTTTGCTATTAAAACCTGCAATTTACTCATAGCAACCGACGTTGCCGCGCGCGGTCTTGATTTAGACCAAGTGGATTTAGTGATTAATGCTGAAATTGCTGATTCGGCTGAAACACATACTCACAGGGTGGGCAGAACAGGAAGGGCTGAGCAAACCGGTACTGCCATTACGTTGGTTTTCGACCACCAGTTAAAAGCCTTGGCTAAAATAGCAGAAGACACCAATAGCCATATTCCCATTAAGCATATTCAAGCCCTGCGCTTTCATGCTAATCGGATCGTACTGCCAACGCATGAATGCATAATGGTTGACGGCGGCAAAAAGCAAAA
Organism: Glaciecola punicea ACAM 611; assembly: GCF_000252165.1. GTDB lineage: Bacteria > Pseudomonadota > Gammaproteobacteria > Enterobacterales > Alteromonadaceae > Glaciecola > Glaciecola punicea. Next base: position 20,115 of record NZ_BAET01000005.1, on the reverse strand, counting down.
GGTCAGCAAAGGCGATTTGTTAGGAGCGCTTATAAAGCAGGCCGAAATTGCTAAGGAAGATATAGGCAAAATGCAGATTACGCATGATAAAGCCTATATTGCGATTAAGCAGCGCAGTGTTAAACATGCCTTAGCGTTTTTTCGTGAAAAGCGTGTAAAAGGCAAAAATCTAAGGGCGCGCAAGCTACGCTAAAGAAAAACGCATATGAACATTCAAAGGCTGCATCGCAAAATCCTGAAATAAAGCCTATTTACACGACGTGGGTGTTTACCTTCACACCTGCATAATGCTTGCCTGGTTATTGAGGTAAAAAAGCGCGCTTAGCTTTACACAAATCTACACATTGATATCTGTAAGAGGCTAATTTCACGCCTCAATTAATCTTGGCTGTGCTATTCTACGCGCTTTCTAAATCAATCTAATCTTATGCTTCGCGAGGCTTGATGTTTTCCTTTTTTGAACGCTTAAAAAAACCTTTCCCTAATGATATTCCCCAACAGCCACCGAAAACTCTAGTAGCTTTTTGCCGCTATTATTCCAAGGGAATGTGGTATATTTTACTCACCGTTTCAGTGCTAAGTGCGCTTATAGCTATAATAGAAGTCAGCTTATTTGGTTTTATGGGGCAGCTAGTTGACTGGTTTGCAACACGCGACCCCAGCACGTTTGTGCAAGAAGAACGCGCAACCCTAATATGGATGGGCGCGCTTGTTTTAATCATATTGCCCTTGCTGGTAATCACTGAATCTTTGATTACTCATCAAACGCTTTTGGGTAACTACCCTATGCGCATCAGGTGGCTTGCGCATAAATATTTACTCAAACAAAGTTTGTCTTTTTATCAAGACGAGTTTGCTGGCAGAGTGGCAACAAAATTAATGCAAACTGCGCTGTCGGTGCGCGAAACAGTGACAAAAGTCCTCAATTTAGCGGTGTATATAACCGTGTACTTTATATCGGCCGTTGTGCTGGTATTTTCTACTGACTGGCGCTTGGCTATGCCTTTGTTCGTGTGGCTGCTTGTATATATCATTATTTTGAGCATTATGCTGCCGAAGCTCAAAAGAGTATCGCAGAAACAAGCTGATGCACGCTCTATAATGACCGGTAGAATTGTTGATAGTTACACTAACATTATGACGGTTAAGCTGTTTTCTCATCATAGACGGGAAGAGACCTACGCAAAAGAAGGCATGGACGGGTTTCTACAAACAGTTTATCCGCAAATGCGTTTGGTTACCACACTGCAAGCCTTGGTGTGGGGCATAAACTCGCTGTTAGTGTTCAGTATAAGTGCGCTGGCTATTTACCTGTGGGTAAACGGTACGGTAAGCCCAGGAGATCTAGCGATAGCGGTCAGCTTATCGCTGCGATTAAATGGAATGTCTCAATGGATTATGTGGGAGGTTTCTTCGCTGTTTGAAAATATTGGCGCAGTGCAAGACGGCATCAATATGCTGTCGCTGCCGGCTGATATACAAGATGAATCTTCAGCAAAAGCGATAAATGTGGCCGGTGGCGCAATTGCTTTTAACGCCGTTAATTTTTCGTACAAAGGCAAAAACGAAGACACTATTGATGTCTTTAATGACTTAAACATTAAAATTACAGCGGGAGAAAAAATAGGGCTAGTAGGGCGCTCGGGCGCAGGCAAGTCTACACTGGTAAATCTGTTGCTGCGATTTTATGACATACAGTCTGGTGAAATTTCCATCGACGGGCAAAATATAGCACGCGTTAGTCAAGAAACACTGCGAGGCAATATTAGTATGGTGACGCAAGATACCTCCCTTATGCATCGCTCGGTTCGTGACAACATCATGTATGGCCGCCCTGATGCAAGTGAAGAAGAAATGATAGCGGCAGCAAAACAGGCGCAAGCCTACTCTTTTATTGGTTCATTAAGTGATGCTAAAGGCCGCACAGGGTTTGATGCCCATGTTGGGGAGCGTGGGGTGAAGCTGTCGGGTGGACAACGTCAGCGAATTGCTATTGCCAGAGTGATGTTAAAAGATGCGCCCATTTTAATACTTGATGAAGCAACTTCCGCGCTCGACTCCGAGGTAGAGTCGGCGATTCAAGAGGGTTTGGTTGAAATTATGCAAAACAAAACAGTTTTGGCAATTGCCCACAGGCTGTCGACCATTGCGCAGATGGATCGTTTGCTGGTGTTAGACGAAGGCAAAATAGTGGAGTCTGGTAGCCATAAAGAGCTGCTTGATAAGAATGGCATATATGCAAAATTATGGGCACATCAGACCGGTGGCTTTATTGGTGCAGAATAGCCGAAGTCATTTAGTCAGGTAATTCAGCGCGCAAATATATGAATTTGCAGTCGCTTTAATGCTTGCTTAAAGGCTCACTAATACAAGGTCTCGTCTATATTTTACTTGTAACCTAGCGCTTCATAAGTATAATACTGCTCCCTCTCTTATGACGCTGACGATTTCAAAAATAATCAACAACTTCACAAGGGTGGTGTAACTGTTGAATGCGTAAATAAAGTTGCTATATAGTTGTCGGCAAATCCGAAAACTAGTAGCGCATTTTTTTATAAGATAGGGGTGTAGCTCTAATTGGTAGAGCAGCGGTCTCCAAAACCGATGGTTGGGGGTTCGAGTCCCTCCACCCCTGCCATTCATCGACGATTTTTAAAGTAACGTTATATTACGTTATGATTTATAGGTAGCCCTAATGAGCGAGAAGGTAGAAAATACGTCTAATCCTTTAGACATGGTCAAATGGATACTCGTAGCAGTTTTGCTAGGCGGATTGGTCTATGCATATACTACTTATGAGGATATTTCGGTTCTATACAGAGCCTTAGGCGCCGTAGCAATTGTAGTAGTGGCAGGTTTTATTTCAGCGACTACTTTTAAGGGTAAAACGTTTTTGCAGTTTGCAAAAGACGCTCGAATTGAAGTTAGAAAAGTTGTATGGCCAACGCGTCAAGAAGTTGTGCGCATGACCTTAGTTATTTTGGCTGCTACCGCACTCGTTGGTTTAATGTTGTATTTCATCGACATGATCATTGTTTGGGTAGTGGGATTAGTAACCGGTATTGGAGTATAAGCTATGGCCGACAAGAGATGGTATGTAGTACAAGCGTTTTCTCAGTATGAAGGACGTGTTAAAAAGACCTTAGAAGAATACATCAAAATGCACGCTATGGAAGATTACTTCGGCGATATACTTGTTCCTACTGAAGAAATTGTAGAAATGCGTGCAGGCCAAAAGCGCAAATCAGAGCGTAAGTTTTTCCCCGGTTATGTGCTTGTTCAAATGGAGATGAATGAAGATTCATGGCACTTAGTTAAAAGCATTCCGCGCGTATTAGGTTTTATTGGTGGTACCTCAGACCGTCCTATGCCGATTACGCAAAAAGAAGCGGATGCGATTCTCAATAGATTAGAAGAAGGCGTTGACAAGCCCAAGCCTAAAACATTGTTTGAACCGGGTGAAGCTGTTCGCGTTACCGATGGTCCGTTTGCTGATTTTAACGGTATGGTTGAAGAGGTAGACTATGAGAAGAGTCGCTTGAAAGTGTCTGTGTTAATATTTGGTCGTTCAACACCGGTAGAACTGGAGTTTAGCCAAGTGGAAAAAGGGTAAGGCCTTTTTCGTAGCATGCCAATTAACATAAAAAAAGCCTAACGATGTTAGGCTTTTTTTCTATGTATTACTGAACATCTTAACAATCATAAAAGAGAATTACTTAAATAACTGACTAATTCACAAATTATGACTTTGGTAACAATACGGTATCAATTACGTGGATTACGCCGTTGCTTGCAGCAATGTCTGTCGCCACTACGTTCGCGTTATTTACCATTACTTTATCACCGTCAACAGTCACATCAATTGTCTGACCCTGAAGGCTGGTCGCAGAATCTACAGTAACCACGTCAGCTGCCATTACTTTTCCAGCCACCACATGATAGGTAAGGATTGACACAAGTTTGTCTTTATTTTCTGGCTTCAGAAGATCTTCTACTGTTCCTGCAGGTAATTTGGCAAATGCAGCGTTTGTAGGTGCAAATACCGTCAATGGGCCATCACCTTTCAAAGCATCAACTAAGTCAGCTGCTTTTACAGCGGCTACCAGTGTGGAAAAATCTGGGTTACTCGCAGCAACGTCTACGATATCCTGTTTGGTCCCGTGGTGGTTTGCCTGTGCAGCTGCTACGATAGCGAATGTGGCAACAACTGCGACAAACAAAGATTTAATATTTAATAATTTCATGTGTATTCCTTAACTGGTTAATTTTTTTGTTGGTAATTCTTGTGAATCACTCCTTACTTATACTCTCAAATCTTAAATTTCGGATGTATTGTTACAATTTTTTAATTTTCAGAGGAAAAATAGAGGATGAAACATGTGTAAATGGCTTTGCCAACCAAGCTTTTACACTTAGTTCTGATATTGCTTTAGCACTTCGTTATTTAATAACGCCAGGAGGTCAATTTTTAATGGGTGTTAGTAAAACTAGCGCAGATTGAATTGTGGTAGTGGCCGAGCACTTGCTCTATGTGATTTTGGAACTAGTGTAAATTAATCAGCAAATAAAAGTCACGGGTGATATAAGTATAGGCATTCTTACTGTTCATAAGAATCATAACACTAGGTTTATGCTAGAAACGCTGATTTTGAAACGCAAATAAGATAGGCCGAAGTCCTACGATAAAACAGCAATCAATCCCACAAAAAAGAGATTAATGTACTAGACTTACTAAAATCAAAAGACTGTGAATAAGCCTTTATTTTAATCAATTTCCACTATAGACTAGCTCCGCATCTGTTTGTATGCATGTTTTTCAGTTGAAAAGCAAATCAGCTGAAAAACAAAGCGCAACTAGAAACATATAAATCATGGTTGCATTTATGTTGTTAAAAGCATATCATTCGCGCCCAATTTACATACGGGAAGCCGTTACAGAAGATATTCTCTTGTATCTTTTAGGCGCTATACCCACAAAATAGAGAAATAAATCAATGGCGAAGAAAGTCTCAGGCTTAATTAAGCTTCAGGTTGCTGCAGGTAAAGCAAACCCGAGTCCCCCAGTTGGTCCAGCACTTGGTCAACACGGCGTAAATATTATGGAATTCTGTAAAGCATTCAATGCTAAGACAGACGCACTTGAAAAAGGCGCTCCGGTTCCAGTCGTTATTACCGTATATGAAGATCGTTCATTTACCTTTGAAACTAAGACCCCGCCAGCCGCGTATTTGCTGCTCAAAGCAGCTGGCGTGAAAAGTGGGTCAGGTCGTCCTAATACCGAGAAGGTGGGTACGGTAACACGTGCGCAGTTAGAAGAAATTGCGACACTTAAAGAACCTGATTTAACTGCTTCCGATATGGATGCAGCCTGTAAAACGATTGCTGGCTCTGCCCGTAGTATGGGCTTAAAGGTAGAAGGATAAGACGATGGCTAAATTATCAAAACGCGCTCGTGCCATTGCTGAAAAAGTAAGTAGCACTAAAGAATATGAATTTGATGAAGCAATTGCTTTATTAAAAGAGCTTTCAACCGTTAAATTTGCGGAAAGTATTGACGTTGCCGTAAACCTTGGCATTGATGCACGTAAATCTGATCAAAACGTTCGTGGCGCAACTGTGTTACCTAACGGCACTGGTAAAGATGTACGTGTCGCTGTGTTTACTCAAGGCGCTAACGTTGAAGCCGCTAAAGCCGCCGGTGCTGACATTGTTGGTATGGAAGACTTAGCTGAGTTGGTTAAAAAAGGCGAAATGAATTTTGATGTAGTAGTGGCTAGTCCAGACGCAATGCGTGTGGTTGGTCAATTAGGCCAAATTTTAGGTCCTCGTGGTTTAATGCCTAACCCTAAAACCGGCACTGTTACCCCTGATGTGGCCACCGCTGTAAAAAATGCAAAAGCTGGCCAAGTTAGATATCGCAATGATAAAAATGGCATAATTCACGCCAGTATTGGTAAAATAGCATTTGAGCCAAATGCTATTAAAGAAAACCTTGAAGCATTGATGAGCGCTTTGCGTAAAGCTAAGCCAAGTTCTGCCAAAGGCATATTTATTGGAAAGGTAAGTTTAAGCACAACGATGGGTGCAGGTTTAACTGTTGACCAAAGTTCGCTAACGCAGGTTTAAGCTACTTTTTACAAAAGGTTGTGGGTTGGAGCTAATTTACATATATGAGCTTATTCGTAACGTTCATGTAGTAAATACAAGCTCCCGTCCAAGACCGCAGGCGAACTGCAGTAAAAGACGTAAGAGATCTTTTACATTCTTTTTATAAAGGTAAATGTGGTTCTTAATTAGTTCCTGCGCAGATGGTGAATTCAACCCAGACTCTCTGGGAAATGAACACCGTAGAGCGGTACATGAGTAGTTTTATAGTATACGAATGTATCAATCTGTAATCCTGTTATTCGATGCATGTGAATGCAAAATATAGCAGAAATTAAATGAGGTGAACTCAGTGGCACTAGGCTTAGCAGCAAAAAAAGAAATCGTCGCGGAAATTTCCGATGTCGCTTCTCGTGCTTTATCTGTTGCCGTCGCTGAATACCGTGGTATGGAAGTTGGAGAGTTAACTACTCTTCGCATTCAGGCTCGTGAACAAGGTGTATATCTAAAAGTTATTAGAAACACCCTTGCTAAACGTGGCTTGTCTGACAGTAAGTTTGCAGATATTGATTCTGCGTTAACCGGTCAATTAATTTATGGTTTTTCTCTTGATGCACCTGGTGCAGCAGCACGTCTTTTTAGAGACTTCTCGAAGAAAAATCCAAAGTTAAAAGTAACGGCATTAACGTTAGGCAATGGTTTATTGGGTCCAGAGAAATTAGACGCAGTGGCATCGTTACCTACCAGAGATGAAGCATTGGCACAGTTACTTGCTACCTTCAAGGCACCTGTTGGGAAATTTGTTCAAACACTTAACGAAATACCAACTAAGTTTGCACGCGTATTGGCGGCGATCAAAGACACTAAATAATTAGTGTTTTTGGCAATTTGAATTTTTAACATTATACCCAGGAGTTTAGAGAAATGGCTCTAACAAAAGAAGATATATTAAACGCAATCGCTGAAATGCCAGTAATGGACTTAGTTGAATTGATTGAAGCAGCTGAAGAAAAATTCGGTGTGTCTGCGCAAGCAGCCGTAGCCGTAGCAGCTGGCCCAGCAGCAGCAGCAGAAGCAGAGGAAGAGCAAACAGAATTTGACGTAATTCTTACTTCCTTTGGTGCCGCTAAAGTTGGTGTTATTAAAGCTGTACGTAGCGCTACAGGTCTTGGCTTAAAAGAAGCTAAAGATGTTGTAGAATCAGCTCCTAAGGCGATTAAAGAAGGCGTTTCTAAAGCAGACGCTGAAGCACTGAAGGCGACGCTTGAAGAAGCAGGCGCAACAGTTGAAATTAAGTAATTAGTTTTTTGCTAACTACTGACCCGTTAAAACGGTCAAGGCTGATGATTTCTAATCATCAGCCTTTTTGCGCTATGTGTAAATAAAAATAAGCGCAGGTAAATTACAAAGTTTACTCCCTTTATTTGTGATTTATGGTTTGCGTGGTATCGTTACAATGCTTGGATTTTATGAACTTATATTTTGTGTGTGGTGCATATCAATACTGTTCGTATGAGTCTTAGCTTTAGTTACCACCCAAGCAGTTAAAGGGTATTGGAAGTTTGTTGCACATTTAAAGCTGTCCACCAGACAGCCGTGTAACAGGTTGGGTCTTAAATCAGACGACTGAGGAACCCATGGTTTACTCTTATAGTGAAAAAAAACGTATCCGTAAGGATTTTGGCAAGCGCCCGCAGGTATTGGAAATTCCATACCTTCTCTCAATACAACTGGACTCATTTAAGAAATTTATTGAACAAGATCTTGACGGCCAATATGGTTTAGAGTCTGCATTTCGATCAGTTTTTCCAATAAAAAGTTATTCAGGTAATTCTGAATTACAGTATGTAGCTTATCGTCTAGGCGAGCCTGTTTTTGACGTTAAAGAATGTCAAATTCGTGGTGTCACTTATTCGGCGCCACTGCGCGTCAAATTAAGACTAGTTTTGTTTGATAAAGAAGCAGCAGCAGGCACTGTAAAAGATATAAAAGAACAAGAAGTCTATATGGGCGAGATCCCATTAATGACCAATAACGGTACATTCGTTATTAACGGTACTGAGCGTGTTATTGTTTCACAATTGCATCGTTCGCCGGGTGTGTTCTTTGATCACGATAAGGGCAAAACTCACTCGTCAGGCAAAGTACTCTATAACGCGCGTGTCATTCCATACCGTGGTTCTTGGTTAGATTTTGAATTTGACCCCAAAGATAATTTGTTTGTACGTATAGATCGTCGTCGCAAACTGCCGGCAACTATCATATTACGTGCTTTAGACATGGGCACAGAAGAAATCCTCGATCGCTTCTTTGATAAAGTGTCGGTGCGTATAGACGGCGACAACTACATGATGGATGTGGTGCCAGAACGCTTACGCGGCGAAACAGCCCAATTCGATATACTTGGCAAAAAAGGCGAAGTCATAGTAGAGGCTGGCCGTCGAATTTCGGCACGTCATACTCGCGCGCTCGAAAAAGCTAAAATAAAAGAATTAGTCGTTCCAGCAGAATACTTAGTCGGCAAAGTACTAGATAAAAGCTATGTAGATGAAAGTACAGGTGAAGTGGTTGCAGAAGTAAACCAAGAACTAACGCTTGAATTGTTGCTTGCACTTAAAGCCGCTGATATAAAAGTATTCAACACGCTTTACATTAATGAACTTGATCATGGCTCTTATATTTCAAGTACAGTAAATGTCGACCCCTCTAACAATCGTTTAGAAGCATTGGTTGAAATTTATCGCATGATGCGTCCTGGCGAACCACCTACCAAAGACGCCGCTGAAAACTTATTTGACAACTTGTTCTTCTCTGAAGACCGCTACGATTTATCTGCTGTTGGACGCATGAAGTTTAACCGTCGCTTAGGTCGTGATGTGCCAACTGGCCCGGGTATTTTAGGCAAAGAAGACATTATTGCTGTTATGCAGCAGCTAATCACAATACGTGATGGCAAAGATGAAGTTGATGATATAGATCATTTAGGTAACCGCAGAATTCGTTCTGTTGGCGAAATGGCAGAAAACCAATTCCGTGTTGGCTTAGTGCGCGTCGAACGTGCTGTAAAAGAGCGTTTAAGTTTAGGTGACCTTGATGCGATTATGCCGCAAGATCTTATTAACGCTAAGCCTATCTCAGCTGCAGTTAAAGAGTTCTTTGGTTCGAGCCAACTGTCGCAGTTTATGGATCAAAACAACCCGCTTTCAGAAGTGACACACAAACGTCGTATTTCTGCCTTAGGCCCAGGTGGTTTAACTCGTGAACGTGCTGGATTTGAAGTACGTGACGTACATCCAACCCACTACGGTCGTGTATGTCCAATCGAAACGCCGGAAGGTCCAAATATTGGTTTGATCAACTCACTTGCAAGCTTTGCCCGAACAAACGATTTTGGTTTCTTAGAGACCCCTTATCGTAAAGTTATTAAAGGTGCGGTCACCGACGATATTGAATATCTATCGGCAATTGAAGAAGGTCAGTACGCGATTGCACAGGCAAACGTTACACTTGATGACAATAATAATCTTGTTGACTTGCTTATCGCTTGTCGTCAACGTGGTGAAAACATCCTTGTGCAAAAAGAAGATATTTCTTACATGGACGTTTCTCCACAGCAAATAGTATCCATTGCCGCCAGTATTATTCCGTTCCTAGAACACGATGACGCTAACCGTGCACTTATGGGTTCAAACATGCAGCGTCAAGCCGTACCTACACTAAAAGCTGATAAGCCATTAGTAGGCACTGGCATGGAGAAAACCGTTGCGGTTGACTCCGGGGTTACGGTTGTGGCGAAGCGCGGTGGATCGGTAAGCTATGTTGATGCTTCTCGTATTGTAGTGAAAGTTAGTGAAGATGAAACGTTGCCTGGCGAAGCCGGTATCGACATTTATAACCTAACTAAATACACCCGCTCAAACCAAAACACATGCATCAACCAGCGTCCAACGTGTAATGTTGGCGAGCCGGTTGTACGCGGTGACGTATTAGCCGATGGTCCTTCTACTGATTTAGGTGAGTTGGCGCTTGGTCAGAACATGCGTATCGCATTTATGCCTTGGAACGGTTATAACTTTGAAGATTCAATCCTCATTTCTGAACGCGTCGCAGAAGAAGATAGATTTACCACTATTCACATTCAAGAACTAAGCTGTATTGCTCGCGATACCAAGCTTGGTCCTGAAGAAATAAGCGGTGATATTCCTAACGTTGGCGAGTCTGCCTTAGGAAAACTAGATGAATCGGGTGTTGTCTATATTGGCGCTGAAGTTAAAGGCGGCGACATACTAGTAGGTAAAGTAACGCCAAAAGGCGAAACACAGCTTACCCCAGAAGAGAAGTTACTAAGAGCCATATTTGGTGAAAAGGCGTCAGACGTTAAAGATACTTCTTTACGAGTGCCTAATTCAGTAACTGGCACCGTAATTGACGTGCAAGTATTTACTCGCGATGGCGTTGAAAAAGACAAGCGTGCGCTTGAAATTGAAGACATGCAGCTTCGAGAAGTCAAAAAAGATTTGGGTGATGAGTTTGGTATTCTTGCAGACGGCATATTTGCTCGTGCACATGCTTTACTGCTTAAGTTTGATATTGATCCTGCTAGACTTGATGGTTTGCCGCGCGAGAAATGGTTCGATATTGCCCTTAAAGACGAAGATGCACAAAACGAACTTGATCAAAATGCTGAGCAGTATTCAGAAATTAAAAATGACTTCGATAAGAAGTTTGAGACTAAGCGTCGCAAAATCACCCAAGGTGATGATTTAGCACCAGGCGTTCTGAAAATTGTGAAAGTGTATTTGGCGGTCAAACGTAGCATTCAGCCGGGTGATAAAATGGCTGGTCGTCACGGTAATAAAGGTGTCATTTCAGCGATTCAACCTGTGGAAGATATGCCTTACGATGCCGACGGTACGCCGGTAGACATCGTACTGAACCCGCTGGGTGTTCCATCACGAATGAACATTGGGCAAATCCTTGAAACTCATTTGGGTATGGCTGCACATGGTTTAGGCGTGAAGATTGATCGCATGATTAAAGAGCAGCAGGAAGTGGCGAAGTTACGTGTATTCTTACAGGAAATTTATAGCCTGGGTAAGTCGCATCAAGCTGTGAACATTGACGATTTTGACGACGAAGCTGTAAAACGCTTAGCGCAAAACTTGCGTAAAGGTGTACCAGTAGCAACACCCGTCTTTGATGGCGCCAATGAAGGCGAAATTAAAGAAATGTTGAAGCTAGCTGATATTCCAGAGTCGGGTCAGATTACATTGTTTGATGGTCGTACGGGTCGTGCTTTTGAACGCCCAGTGACGGTTGGTTACATGTATATGTTGAAACTGAACCACTTAGTAGACGATAAAATGCATGCTCGTTCTACCGGTTCTTACAGCCTTGTTACACAGCAGCCTCTTGGTGGTAAAGCACAGTTTGGTGGTCAGCGCTTCGGTGAGATGGAAGTATGGGCTCTTGAAGCTTACGGTGCTGCTTATACCTTGCAGGAAATGCTTACTGTTAAGTCTGATGATGTCAACGGTCGTACCAAAATGTATAAAAATATTGTTGACGGTGACCATAGAATGGAGCCTGGCATGCCAGAGTCGTTCAACGTATTGTTGAAAGAAATCCGTTCATTGGGTATTAACATAGAACTTGAAGAACAGTAGGCCGCGCTACCAAGTGCTTGAAAAAGCCTAGCAAATCTACAGGTTGGCCCGAGTTAGTGAGTTATTAAGGTTAATAAGTCACTAGCAAGGGCTGATAATACAAACTCCGTTGGGAGAGAAATGTGAAAGACTTATTAAAGTTTATTAAGCAGCAAAACAAGACCGAAGAATTTGATAATATCAAAATTGGCCTTGCTTCACCTGAGCAAATCCGTTCATGGTCGTTTGGTGAGGTTAAAAAACCTGAAACAATTAACTACCGTACTTTCAAACCTGAACGAGACGGTTTATTCTGTGCACGCATTTTTGGTCCCGTAAAAGACTATGAATGCCTGTGTGGAAAGTATAAACGTCTAAAACACCGCGGTGTTATTTGTGAGAAATGTGGCGTTGAAGTTACGTTAACCAAAGTACGCAGAGAGCGCATGGGTCACATTGATCTTGCAAGCCCAGTGGCACATATTTGGTTCTTAAAATCACTACCTTCAAGAATTGGCTTAATGCTTGATATGACTTTGCGTGATATTGAACGCGTGTTGTATTTTGAATCGTACGTAGTAACTGAGCCGGGCATGACCGAGCTTGTTCAAGGAAGCTTGCTAAATGAAGAAGAGTATCTTGATTCATTAGAAGAGCATGGAGACGAGTTTGAGGCTAAAATGGGCGCTGAAGCAGTATTTGAACTGCTAAAAGCCCTAAACGTAGATTCTGATGTGGCAGCTATGCGCGAAGAATTACCAAGCGTAACGTCTGAAACGAAACGTAAAAAAATCACCAAGCGTTTAAAGCTGCTAGAATCATTCCAACAGTCGGGCAACAAACCTGAGTGGATGATTCTAACAATTTTGCCAGTGTTACCACCAGAATTACGCCCATTAGTTCCGCTAGACGGTGGACGTTTTGCAACGTCTGACTTGAACGATTTATATCGCCGTGTCATTAACCGTAACAATCGCTTAAAGCGCTTGTTAGACTTAGCTGCGCCCGACATTATTGTGCGCAACGAAAAACGTATGCTCCAAGAAGCGGTTGACGCCTTGCTCGACAACGGCCGTCGCGGCAGAGCTATAACAGGCTCTAACAAACGCCCACTTAAGTCACTTGCTGACATGATAAAAGGTAAGCAGGGTCGGTTCCGTCAAAACTTACTAGGCAAGCGTGTCGATTACTCTGGCCGTTCAGTTATTACCGTTGGTCCTACACTGCGTTTACATCAGTGTGGTCTACCTAAGAAAATGGCACTTGAGTTATTCAAGCCATTTATTTACGGCAAATTAGAAGGCCGTGGTTTAGCCACTACTATCAAAGCAGCGAAGAAGTTAGTAGAACGTGAAGCCCCAGAAGTATGGGATGTTTTAGACGAAGTTATTCGTGAACACCCAGTGCTACTTAACCGCGCACCCACGCTTCACAGACTTGGTATTCAAGCTTTCGAGCCCATCTTAATTGAAGGTAAAGCGATTCAATTGCACCCATTAGTATGTGCAGCTTACAACGCCGACTTCGATGGCGACCAAATGGCGGTTCACGTACCGTTAACCATTGAAGCGCAGCTTGAATCACGTGCCCTTATGATGTCTACTAACAACATATTGTCACCGGCTAATGGTGAGCCAATTATCGTCCCCTCACAAGATGTTGTATTAGGGTTGTATTACCTAACGCGCGACCGTGTCAACGGTAAAGGTGAAGGCATGGTATTTACCAGTCCCAACGAAGCTGAAAAAGCGTACCGTACCGAGCATGCTGAACTGCATGCTCGCGTAAAAGTCCGTATTACTGAATATGATGTTGCTGAAGACGGCACCAAAGTAGAGAAAATAACGCTAACTGATACTACCGTTGGACGCGCTATATTCTCGTTGATTTTACCAAAAGGCTTACCTTTTGAAATTATTAACACTGCGATGGGCAAGAAGCAAATTTCTAAGTTGTTAAATGCTTGCTATCGTACGCTTGGTTTGAAAGACACCGTTATTGCGGCTGACCAAATAATGTATACCGGCTTTCATTACGCGATGATTGCGGGTGCATCTGTTGGTATAGATGACATGGTTATTCCAGCGGCGAAGAAAGAACTTGTTGCCGCTGCTGAAGCTGAAGTAATTGAGATTCAAGAACAGTTCAATTCTGGTTTAGTGACTGCAGGTGAACGCTACAACAAAGTTATCGATATCTGGTCACGTGCCAATGACGAAGTTGCAAAAGCGATGATGGATAACTTGAAAGTAGAAACTGTTATTAACCGTGATGGCGTTGAAGAGCAGCAGCAGTCGTTTAACTCGGTTTACATGATGGCTGATTCAGGCGCTCGTGGTAGCCCTGCACAAATACGTCAGCTAGCAGGTATGCGGGGACTAATGGCTAAACCAGATGGCTCAATCATTGAGACACCCATCATCGCTAACTTCCGCGAAGGTTTAAATGTACAGCAGTACTTTATATCGACTCACGGAGCGCGTAAAGGTTTAGCCGACACCGCGCTTAAAACAGCGAACTCAGGTTACTTAACGCGCCGTTTAGTTGATGTTGCACAAGATTTGGTTATTACCAATGACGACTGTGGCACCTATGAAGGTGTTATTATGAAGCCGCTTATCGAAGGTGGTGATGTTGTTGAGCCATTGCGTGAGCGTGTACTTGGTCGAGTAGTTGCTGTAGACGTAATTAAGCCAGGTACTAAAACGGTTGTCTTAGTAGAGCGTAACGTTTTACTAGACGAGCACTTGGTCGACATGCTTGAAACGAATTCGGTTGATGAAATTATTGTACGCTCGGTCATTACCTGTGATAACGACCACGGTGTATGCGCCAACTGCTACGGTCGTGACCTAGCGCGCGGACACATGGTAGGCTCAGGTGAATCTGTTGGTGTAATAGCAGCTCAGTCAATTGGTGAACCAGGCACACAGCTTACTATGCGTACTTTCCACATTGGTGGGGCGGCATCGCGTGCGTCGGCAGAAAACAACGTACAGGTCAAAACAACCGGTACCTTGAAACTGCATAACGCCAAAACTGTACGTAATACTGACGGCAAGATCGTAATAGTCTCGCGTTCAAGTGAGTTAACGGTTATTGATGACCAAGGTCGTGAGAAAGAACGTTACAAATTGCCATATGGTTCTATATTGTCGGTAGACGACAGTGCAGGCATTGCCTCAGGCGACATCGTAGCAGCATGGGAACCACATAGTCACCCGATTGTTACAGAGCGCGTTTCTAAGATCACATTTGCAGATATTGATGACACCAACACCGAAACACAGCAAGATGAGCTAACGGGTATAGCTCGTGTTGTAGTGAAAGATTTGTCTAAAGCGAATGCGAAAGAACCTAAGCTTATACTCGAAAGTGAAGGTGGCGCTTTGCAGGAAATTCGTCTTCCAAGCTTTACGACTATAGAAGCAATTGATGGTAAAACAGCGCAAGAAGGTGATGTATTAGCGCGTATTCCTCAAGAGAGTTCGAAAACCCGTGACATTACGGGTGGTCTACCGCGTGTTGCTGATTTATTCGAAGCGCGCAAGCCTAAAGAACCTGCAATTTTGGCAGAGATTTCGGGTGTTATTGGTTTTGGTAACGAAACTAAGAGCAAGAAGCGTTTAACCATTACACCTAAGCCCGATAGTAAGCAGAAGCTTACGGTCAGCCTAAACGCAAATGGTGCTTACGAAGAGATGATCCAGAAATGGCGACACCTTAACGTCTTTGAAGGTGAGTCGGTTGAGAAAGGCGAAGTTGTTTCTGACGGACCTGAATCACCACATGATATTTTACGTTTACGTGGCGTAAGTGCAGTAGCAAACTACATCGTTAACGAAGTACAAGAAGTCTACCGTTTGCAGGGTGTGAAAATTAACGATAAGCACATTGAAGTCGTTATTAGGCAAATGCTACGTAAGTGTATGATTACCTACGCCGGTGACAGCAATTTGCTTGAAGGTGAGCAGGTTGAAGTGGCACAAGTCAAGATTGCTAACCGCGAACTTGAAAAGCAAGGTAAAATTCCTGCGACTTACGAAATACAGCTTTTGGGTATTACCAAGGCGTCGCTATCGACAGAATCGTTTATTTCTGCGGCATCTTTCCAAGAAACGACTCGTGTGCTTACCGAAGCCGCAGTACAAGGAAAAGAAGATGAATTGCGTGGCCTTAAAGAAAACGTAATTGTAGGTAGACTAATACCCGCGGGTACTGGTTTTGCTTATCACCAAAAGCGTTCTGCACGCAAAGCAGCATTAAGAGCAGAAGCTTCTATATCAGTATCTGCTGATGAAGCTCAAGCTCAGCTTGCTGAAGCCTTAAATGCAGGTAATGACGACGCATAGAAATATGATTCTTTGATGCCTCATTTATAGTAAGGCTTGTACTTACTGGAATGATTACAGCAACATTAAAAGCAAGGTCTGATTCTAGTCCTTGCTTTTTTATTGGCTACGGAGCTTTCAATTAAAGTGAGATTCACCCTGTTTCTCCAACAGTAGTAATGAAAAGCTTACAAATGGAATGTGAAAAAGATAATCGGCTGTTTTATACTAGATTTTTTATTTTACAATATTGCCTAAGTTAAGGACCCCATGTCAGCTCAATTCACTTGACATCTAGGCGTTTGATCTATAATATTCCGCGACCCAAATTTTATGCCTCTACCGCTTACAGTACCTTATATGAGGTGCAAAAAGCGAGGCTAAATAATTTTAAGAGGGTAACCGAGCAGTAAATTTATAAAGTAAATCAATGCTTTATATTTTTGCAAATAGCATCCGTCATATGGTTAATAACCAGCGGAAATTTTAGTCATAATCAGGAGCTAGTTAATGGCAACAGTTAACCAGTTAGTGCGTAAGCCCCGTAAAAAGCCGGTAGAAAAATCTAACGTAGCTGCTTTACAAGCTTGCCCACAACGCCGTGGCGTATGTACTCGCGTATATACTACCACACCAAAGAAGCCAAACTCGGCCATGCGTAAAGTATGTCGTGTTCGCTTAACAAACGGTTTTGAAGTGTCTTCATACATTGGTGGTGAAGGTCACAACTTACAAGAGCACAGTGTGGTACTTATCCGCGGTGGCCGCGTAAAAGATTTACCAGGTGTTCGTTATCACACTGTTCGCGGTACGCTGGATTGTTCAGGTGTTACTGCTCGCAGACAGGCCCGTTCTAAGTACGGCGCAAAAAGGCCGAAGTCTTAACGGTTCTCCGTTAGTAAGGCCAAACTATTAAATTAGAGTTTTGGGAAACCCCTGAATTCCACGGAGAATTAAGATGCCAAGAAGACGAGTCGTAGGTCAAAGAAAAATCCTACCAGATCCAAAGTTTAAATCAGAGTTGCTTGCAAAGTTTATGAATGTCGTAATGCTCGACGGCAAGAAATCGACCGCTGAAAAAATCGTATACGGTGCCCTTGAAATTGTTGCTGAAAAAACCGGCAAACCACATTTAGACGTGTTTGAAGACGCGCTAGACAACATCCGCCCCACAGTAGAGGTTAAATCTCGTCGTGTTGGTGGTTCTACGTACCAAGTACCCGTAGAAGTTCGTCCAGTACGTCGTAACGCGCTAGGTATGCGTTGGATGGTTGAAGCGGCACGTAAACGTGGCGAAAAATCCATGGCTCAGCGTTTAGCTGCAGAAATGATTGATGCGCAAGACAGCAAAGGTAGTGCGGTTAAGAAACGTGAAGACGTTCACCGCATGGCAGAAGCTAACAAAGCATTTGCTCACTACCGCTGGTAGTAAAGAAGTCAATAGAGAAACTGTAACAGTCTGCCTGAATAGGGCAGACTGTTTTGCAATTTTAAAGAGAGAAAAAAAGAAGTGGAAAACGAACAGCCCACAGATGTTTCACCCCTTTTATTCTTTTACAATAGTTAATAGAGAATCCAAACCAAAATGGCGCGACAAACACCCATTCATCACTATCGAAATATAGGCATAGTTGCTCACGTAGATGCTGGTAAAACTACCACCACTGAACGTGTGCTTTTCTATACTGGTATTTCACATAAGTTAGGTGAAGTACACGACGGTGCGGCCACAATGGATTGGATGGAGCAAGAACAAGAACGCGGTATTACTATTACCTCTGCTGCAACTACTTGCTTTTGGTCAGGTATGCAGCAGCAATTTGAGCAGCATCGCATAAATATTATAGACACCCCTGGACACGTTGACTTCACTATTGAGGTCGAGCGTTCACTCAGAGTATTAGACGGTGCAGTCGTCGTTTTTTGTGCCTCTTCAGGGGTTGAACCACAGTCTGAAACGGTTTGGCGTCAAGCCGACAAATACGAAGTTCCGCGTATCGTGTTTGTGAATAAAATGGATAGAGCGGGGGCTGATTTTGAACGCGTAGTGAAACAAATTCGCAAACGCTTAGGCGCTAATTGCGTGCCAATCCAAATAAGTATTGGCGCTGAAGAAGCGTTCAGGGGTGTAATTGATCTGATTAAAATGAAGGCAATTAACTGGAGCGAAGAAGATAAAGGTTTAAGTTTTACATACGAAGATATCCCTGCTGATCATCTTGAAAGAGCTAAACAGTTTCGCTTAGAAATGGTAGAGGCCGCCGCTGAAGCTAATGATGAGTTAATGGATAAGTACATAAACGGTGAAGAGCTAAGCGAAGTAGAAATAAAGCAAGGCTTGCGCGCACGCACTCTTAATAACGAAATTGTACTTGCCACCTGCGGTTCCGCATTCAAAAATAAAGGTGTTCAAGCGGTACTAGATGCAGTTGTTGATTTTTTACCTTCTCCAACAGAAGTAAAAGCTATCACTGGTATACTCGATGACGGTAAAGAAACAGAAGCCGAACGTCATTCTGACGACAATGAACCCTTTGCTGCCCTAGCGTTCAAAATAGCGAGTGATCCATTTGTAGGAACTTTAACTTTTTTCAGAGTTTACTCTGGCGTAATGAAAACTGGCGATTCTGTTTATAATCCTATTAAAGGTAAAAAAGAACGCATAGGTCGCATGGTACAAATGCACGCAAATGATCGAGCTGAACTTAAAGAAGTGTATGCCGGTGATATTGCAGCGGCCATAGGATTAAAGGACGTCACAACAGGTGAAACATTATGTTCACCGCAGCATATTATTACCTTAGAAAAAATGGATTTTCCTGACCCAGTAATTTCTATTGCAGTAGAACCAAAATCATTAGTTGATCAAGAAAAAATGGGTGTTGCTTTAGGTAAATTAGCGGCAGAGGATCCTTCTTTCAAAGTACGCACAGACGACGAATCAGGGCAAACAATTATCTCTGGTATGGGCGAGTTACACCTAGACATTATTGTAGAGCGCATGAAACGGGAGTTTAATGTTATGTGCAACGTGGGTAAGCCGCAGGTGGCTTATCGTGAAACTATTCGCAACAGTGTTGAGTCTGAAGGAAAGTTTGTTCGTCAGTCGGGTGGCCGCGGCCAGTTTGGTCATGTATGGCTGCGCATAGAACCATTAGAAGAGGGTGTAGGATTTGAGTTTGTAAATGATATCGTAGGCGCCACTATACCAAATGAGTTTATCCCCGCAATTAAAAAAGGCTGTGAAGAACAGCTTCAAAATGGCGTGCTAGCAGGGTATCCTATGCTGGATATTAAAGTCACATTGTATGACGGTTCATATCATGATGTTGATTCCTCTGAGATGGCGTTTAAGATTGCAGCGTCTATGGGGTTTAAGGAAGGCGCGGCAAAAGCTAAACCAGTTTTGTTAGAGCCTATGATGAAAGTTGAAGTAACTACTCCTGAAGATTGGATGGGCGATGTTGTTGGTGACATTAACCGCCGCAGAGGAATGGTAGATGGTATGGAAGATGGCCTTGCAGGCATAAAAATTGTGCGTGCTAAAGTGCCCCTTTCTGAAATGTTTGGCTATGCGACTTCTTTGCGTTCACAAACGCAGGGCAGGGCGTCATATTCAATGGAATTTCACAATTATGCAGAAGTCGCCAGTAATGTAGCGAAAGCCATTATTGATGTTCGCATGTAAAGATGAATTTGGTCCGGTCTAATGTTGGAACGGGCGTTAAACTTAGGAAATAAAAGCAATGGCAAAAGCAAAGTTTGAACGTACGAAACCGCACGTCAACGTTGGCACAATTGGCCACGTTGATCATGGTAAAACAACGCTAACTGCAGCTATCAGTTCAGTTCTAGCAAAAACATACGGAGGCTCTGCCTCAGCGTTTGACCAAATCGATAACGCACCAGAAGAGCGCGAGCGCGGTATCACTATTAATACCTCACACGTCGAATATGATACACCTAAGCGCCACTACGCACACGTTGATTGTCCTGGACACGCCGATTATGTGAAAAACATGATCACCGGTGCC
>NZ_BAET01000006.1 GCF_000252165.1 Glaciecola punicea ACAM 611 | reverse complement strand
GACGACTGGCAGCTGTGTAGTCTCTGTCTCACTGTCGCCTCCGCCGCAAGCACTAAGTGACAGAATTGCTAGACAGACTAAAAAAAGCTTAAAAGATTTTGAAGCGTTATCAATGCTGGAGCGGGTGGTGAAATTAGCGCAAGTATTATTGATTCGAGTATTTGTCAAAATAAAATATCCTTGTATATTTTTTATAATGATGTGTTCCCAAGGAGTGCAGAGAGAAATTGTAATTTGCATTTAACTTAAGGCAAACCTACTTATAAAAAAGGCATGTCATGTTTGACCATACTCAATTGTCTTAATAGTTCAAATAATTTAGTTATTATTACGCAAGATGCTTTAACCTATCACAATGTAACTATTGTTGGCAATTTTCAATATGCCTTTTTCAGATTCACTCTTTATATATTGTCTTTCCTTTGCTTTTTAAATAATTCGCTCTATAGACCTTAAACGTCTCAATAGGTATGTCAAAATTTGAAGCCATAGTTTCTAGTTTATTTCCCTTTACTCTTTTTAATTTATCGTATTCTTCGAAGCACTTTAAAATCTCAGGCTCTTTTGCTTCATTAAATCTGCCTCTTCTACCGCCAGTTGATTTATGTTTTCGCTCTCTTACCAATAGCACCGCTTTTTTGTTGCGTTCTTTTTCTTCCATAATGACTAGGCCGTTTTCATTTCTTTCAGCTTCATAAGTGGCCGCCTGAAGTGCTTTAAATAAGCTTTCAATAACTAAGCTGGGGTCTTTCGACTTGCCTGCTTTATATTCGTCATAAATAAAAAAACCATCATTAATTAAAGTGCTAATAACATCATCTG
This sequence comes from Glaciecola punicea ACAM 611, assembly GCF_000252165.1. GTDB lineage: Bacteria > Pseudomonadota > Gammaproteobacteria > Enterobacterales > Alteromonadaceae > Glaciecola > Glaciecola punicea. The sequence continues at coordinate 180,726 of NZ_BAET01000006.1, read as the reverse complement.
CTTTTAAACTTTTCGATTTGTTTTTTGCGTTTAAAAACTTATCAACTATGGGTAAATATTTTCCTAATACCGCGTTGTATTCTTCATCTACTTTTTTTAAATCAGCCATAATGTTTACCTCTTTAAATAGCCTATTCATTAACAAGTCGTAAACCTTTTCTACTATTAGCCAAGCTCATATTGCCAGTAGCGGCTTGCTCTATGTGATTGCTCCACCATTCCATCAATACTCTGCGCCTCTCTAGGTACTGCGCTCTATTGTATGCTTTGCGTATCTTGTTGGTGTCTTGATGTGCCAGCGCGGCTTCTATAATGTCGTCATCAAAGCCCTGTTCATTCAGTGTAGTACTGGCTAATGCTCTCAAGCCATGTGCGACTAGACGACCAGTAAAGCCCATATCACGTAAGGCCTTGTTAGCTGTTTGAGCGTTCACAGATTTTTTAGGGTTTATATGTGACACAAAAACATATTCCCTGTGTCCACTAATAGGGCGCACCGTTTCGATTAGCTTAATAACTTGAGGCGTTAACGGTATTTTATGTTCTTTGTTCATTTTCATCCGTTCGGCTGGTATTGTCCAAAGCATGTTATCTAAATCAAGCTCAGACCATTTAGCCTCTGCTGCCTCTCTTGGCCTTGTCATTGTGTGCAGTTGAAACTCTATTAAGACGCGAGTAACCAGCTTTGCAGATGAATAGTGCAGCGTTTGCATAAGCTCGGTTATTTGTTCAACTAATAAAGTTGGGCGGTTTACTACCTCAATTTTGGGTATCGTGGTTTTGATGCCTGTTAACGGGTTGAACGGTATCAGTCCAGTATTCAGCGCATACGTCATTACGCTGTTCATTGCTCTGGCTGATTTCCTAGCAATCTCGTAACTGCCTCGGCCGCTTATGCGCTTGATTACTTCAATGCCAAGAGGCGCGGTTATCTCTTTAATGGGGTAGTTACCGATTTCGGGGAATATGTCTTTTTCAAAGTACCGCGAGTTCTTCTTATAAGTAGAAGCGGCTAATTTAGCCTTTTCTAGTGCTAACCAGTCTAATGTTACCGCCTTAAAAGTCATCATTGCGTTTTGTTTGCGCTGTAATGCTCTCATGTCTTTGTGTAACTTTGGGTTTATGCCTTGCTTGAGTAATGCGCGGTCTTCTTCTGCTAAAGCTCGTGCTTGCTTCAATTTAACATCGGGATATGAGCCATAACTTAGATTATTTTGTTTTTTCGTGTCAGGGTGTTTGTAATTGAATATCCATTGCTTAGTGCCAGATGGACGTATACGCAAGAATAAGCCGTTACCGTCTCTCAGGGTGTACTCGTTATCTTTAGCCTTTGCTGTGGTCACCTGCATCGAGTTAAGTAGGTCGTCTTTGATTGCCATTAGTTACACTCACATTATTAAAAAAGTTACACAACTTTTCGGGTTTTCATTCTGTGTAACTAATAGTGTAACTTTTTAAAGTGGCCATTAACAAGCGTTAACGAACCTTAGCGAACGTGGTTTTGAGTTAAGTAGTTGTTTTTGTTGGTTTTTTTATGCTTAATGAACGAGACGGAATGGGAGCGTGGTACCAGAGGCCGGACTTGAACCGGCACAGTATTACTACCGGCGGATTTTGAATCCGCTGCGTCTACCAATTTCGCCACTCTGGCATTGAGGGTTTTTCTTGTATTGGTATACCTCTATTGAGGAGGTAAGGAGTATAGCTATATCGTTTATGGTATCAAGTCTTATTTACACCAATGACCATAAAAATGGTGCACCTAGTAATAATTTCATCCTAAGTCGTAACAAGGGTGATAATATAAGGGTAGTTAACAATTATCATTTAGCATTTACCTATATGGACACACCTGATTTACAAAGAGCCGGGTTTTTTAGACGCCTCGCTGCAATGATTTACGACACGCTTATCGCCGTTGCTGTGGGCATGCTATCGGCGCTGGCTATTATTACAATTTTGACAGTGCTGTTTGAAACAGGATTACTGTCTAAGCAAGGTAATGAGCACGTAAGTGTACTCATACAGTCCTCATTTTATTATTCATTAATCATTCAAGTTTGGGTAAGCTTGTGGGTTGCGGGCTTTTTCCTATGGTTTTGGAAGAATGGTGGGCAAACACTGGGTATGCGCGCATGGCGCTTGCGCATTTATAGCGTAAAGGAGGGCACATCTATAGGCTACGGCCGCTTAATAATAAGACTGATTACTTCTTTAGGTGGCTTAGGTACGTTGCTTGTACTTGTTGATTTTAAGTCTAAGCAGTCTTTGCAAGACAGGATAGCAGGTACACAAATGCTTGTGTTGACCACCGCTCAGAACGATCATAAAAATTGGTAGTGTTGTTAACTAAAACAAAATCAGAGCCAATAAGCGTCACCTTCGCAGTAAAAATACTGCCACAGCGGCAAACAGTAAACTAGGCAATACCGCACCTATTGCCGGTTGAATTTGGAACACCAGCGCCACTTGACCAAACATCTCGTTGCTGACAAAAAATCCGAAGCCCGCTAACACGCCCATACCGGTTCGCGCGCCCATGGTAACAGAGCGCAAGGGTCCAAATATAAATGACATTGCCAGCAATAGCATAACGGCTACTGATACAGGCTGGAGTATTTTGCGCCACAGCGCCAGTTCGTAGCGTGCTGAATCTTGTCCATTATTTTGTAAATAATCTATATATTCATTTAAACCAACAATAGACAAAGCCTCGGGTTTGATGGCCACTATGCCTAATTTTTCGGGTGTGATAGAGCTATTCCACTGAAAGCTTTGCATTTGGTTATTTTGAATACGCTGTGGTGTAAACGTTACTTGCTTAACATCGGATAACAGCCAGCTTTCTTGTGTGTATGTAGCTTGTCCTGCACTGATTATTTTGACTAAGTGCAAATTATCATCGAATTTGTAAATATTCACGCCCCGCAGAGCATCACGTTCGAGCACTTGCTCAATACTGACAAAGTCGTTGCCATCCTTTGCCCACGTTAGGGAGTCTGACGACAGCAGGCTGCCTCCAGAAAGCGCTTGGGTTCTTATCTGTTTAGCTTTAGACTCACTGGCAGGCGTTACAAACTCACCTAGTGCCATAATCGCAATAATAATAAGTACGATAGATTTCATTGCGCTTACCGTGATTTTTGTGCGCGACAAGCCCGCCGCCTGCATAACCACCAGTTCGCTGCTTTGCGCTAACAAGCCCATGCCAACTAATGCACCAAGCAGCGTGGCCATGGGTAAGAATAATTCAATTTCACGCGGTAAACTCAGTAACACATAAAGCCCTGCAAGCGTCATGTCATAGTCGCCTTGTCCGACTCTACGGAGTTGTTCAACAAATTTGATTAATGCGCTTAAGCCAATAAGTACCGAAAGGGTTACTGCGATAGAACTGAAAAGTGTGCGCGCAATATATAAATCGATGAGCTTAAACATTATGAGCTTACCTTCTTTTTGCCCAGAAATAGCTGGCGAATAAACGCTCCTGTTTTGCGCTCCCTAGCAATAAGTACCGTGCCCACCACTAACATGACTACGTGCACCCACCATAGGCCAATGTAGCTCGGTAATTTGCCGTCTTCCATAACCCTTCTGCTGGCGAGTAAAAGTAAGAAGTAGCCTAAGTATAGCAGCAGCGCGGGGAGCATTTTACCAAAACGGCCCTGGCGCGGATCGACTGCGCTTAATGGCACGGCAATTAGCACTAAAAACGGCAGCGACAAAGGAATTGCTAAACGCCACTGAAGTTCAGCTTTTGCTTCTATGGTTTCAATTTGTATGAGTTCTAAGGTGGGAATAGCCACCATTTTGCGCCTTTCTTCTTGGGTGTTGGGTTGTTCAATCGTTACGGCGTATTCGTCAAACTGTACAATTTGGTAGTCGTTGGCCGTTGTAGTTCCTTCATACTGCATGCCTTTTTCTAGCACAAGTTGTTGACCGCCCAATGGGCCTTGCGCAATACGACCGCTTTGTGAATAGATCAGATGAATATCGTCTTCATTTTTGCCAGGCTGAGCCACAAAGACTTTGAGTAAGCTCTGATTCGAGCTGTCTAAGTCGTGCACAAAAATAATAGCGTTATCTTCCCCCGTTTCTTGAAACCTACCGGGAATAATAGCTGCTAGGCCAGACTTTGCGGCGGCTTCCTCTTGCAGTTGGTACTCTTGTTCTAATGCCAAAGGTGTTAAATATAGGGTAACGATTGCAGTGACTATTGCGAGTAACAAAGCGGCGAATAATGTAACCCGCACAACGTACCATTCGCTTATGCCACAGGCGCGCAGCACAGTCATTTCGCTGTCTACATAAAGACGACCATGCGCTAGCATAATGCCTAAGAAGAGGCTTAAAGGTAGTACTAAAGAGGCCAGTACTGGGCTATAAAGTGTAATAAAGCCAAGGACTAGGTCGGCTGGTACGTTACCGTCGGTGGCGTCCCCTAATATGCGCACAAAGCGTAAGGTAATGAAAATCGACATTAGTATAAAAAACACAGCTAATTGTGATTTGAAGGTTTCACGTAGTAAATATCGAAAAATTAACATGGATGATAAAAGTCTTTTTCACTAAAATAGCGGTTTTTGATGAAAATCTGGTGTTATTTAAGTAAACTTTGTTTATATAGTAGTTTTGTATGTAACACCGACTATTTTTAGCCAGTTTAACACAAACATTTTTAGCAAGAACAAAAAATTAGACTTTCTTGAGTGAGCACGCTATTTATATTTCGCATAAAAATGCCACTACCGTTTGTTATAAGATGCAGTATAGAAATGTTGCTGGTACAACAATAATAATCCTAAGGGGATAATATGGAATTTGGCGTAAAAAGTGGCAGCCCAGAAAAGCAAAGAAGCGCGTGTGTAGTAGTAGGCGTATTTGAACCAAGAAGGCTTACCACAGCAGCAGAGCAGCTCGATCAAATAAGCGAAGGGTATATTAGTAACCTCATACGCCGCGGCGATTTAGAAGGCAAGGCCGGTCAAATGTTGCTGCTTCATCATGTACCAAACGTATTAAGTGAACGCGTGCTATTAGTTGGCTGCGGCAAAGAACGTGAACTAGACGAACGTCAGTATAAGCAAATAGTAGCTAAAACAATCAAAACACTAAATGAAACGGGTTCTATGGAAGCGGTGAGCTTTTTAACAGAGCTACACGTGAAAGGACGCGACACTTATTGGAAAGTACGCCAAGCAGTTGAGGCAGCTAACGAATCGGTATATAGTTTTTCGCAGTTAAAAACTAAAAAAGGCGAGCCTCGTCGACCTTTGCGTAAAATGATATTCAATGTGTCTACTCGTAAAGATCTGCACCTAGGAGAACGTGCTGTGGTGCATGCTACTGCGGTCAGTAAAGGTGTTAAAGTTGCTAAAGACGTTAGCAACATGCCACCCAATATTTGTAATCCGAAATACTTGAACGAACAATCTGCCGAGCTAGTTAAAAACTACGAGTCATTGTCGCTTAACACCATTGGTGAAGCCGAAATGGAAAAACTGGGTATGCATACTTATCTAGCGGTTGGCCGCGGCTCGCACAACGAGTCGATAATGTCTGTTATTCATCACAAAGGCGGTGCAAAAGGTGAAAAGCCATACGTATTAGTAGGTAAAGGCTTAACTTTTGACAGCGGCGGTATTTCCTTAAAGCCCGGCGAAGCAATGGATGAAATGAAATACGACATGTGCGGCGCATCATCTGTACTGGGCGTGATGCATACCGTGGCCGAACTTAAGCTACCTATCAACATTATTGGTGTGATAGCAGGGTGCGAAAATATGCCTGATGCTAATGCCTATAGACCAGGTGATATACTCACCACAATGTCAGGGCAAACCGTTGAGATTCTCAACACGGACGCCGAAGGTCGTCTTGTATTGTGCGATGCGCTAACGTATGTAGAGCGTTTTGATCCCGAACTAGTCATTGATATTGCGACCTTAACCGGTGCCTGTGTGATCGCGTTGGGTAAACATGCAAGTGCTGTACTAACTCAGCATAACCCGCTTGCGCATGAAATTTTGAATGCATCAGAGCAAAGCGGCGACAGAGCATGGCGATTACCGCTTTGGGAGGAGTACCAAGATCAGATTGACAGCCCGTTTGCTGACATGACGAATTTAGGCGGCAGAGCGGCTGGAGCGATCACCGCCGCTTGTTTCTTAGCGCGATTTACCCGTAAATACACGTGGGCGCACTTAGATATAGCAGGCACTGCATGGTTAAGCGGCGAAAATAAAGGTGCAACGGGCAGACCAGTGCCGATGCTTTCGCAATTTTTGATGAATAAAGCAAATATTGCTACCGACGAATAGGCAATAGGCGCCGGTAGCCTCTGCAAATTCCACATAATAAAAGCGAATCATCTATACATGGCTTTAGTAACCTTTTATGCAATAAGCGAGGCAACCATTAACGCTCATACTCAGACCGATATGCGCGTTAATAGTGCCCAAAATGAGACCGTTAGCGCTGAACTTGCGACTGAATTGGCAATGGCTGCCGATTTACTGAGTGAGTATGTGGTTAGCCGCAAAAAAGTCACCGTGTTGTGCGCTAGTCAAGCTCAAGCCGAATCGTTTGACGACCTCATCTGGCAGTTTCCTGCTAACAAGTTTATTCCTCATAATCTTTATGGGGAAGGCCCCGATATGGGCACGCCTGTAGAAATTATTTGGCACTCTGCTTTTTTGAGTATGTCTAAATTAAGAAATACGGCGGTAGTCATTAACTTATCGCAGCAGTTCATAGAAAATATTAATAACATTAAGCACATTATTGATTTTGTGCCCGTTGACGAAAATGAAAAAGCAAAGGCACGCGAGCGCTATAAGAAATATAAGCAGGCTGGCTGCCAGCTTGAATACAAGAGCGCCTAAATTTTAGAATGCCGTGCTAGCCAATACAAAACAGCTTATTAGTCTTAAGCTTTATTGTCGACTGAACATATTTAAAGAGTACATTGATGGAAAAAACATTTAACCCGCATAAAATAGAGCAAGCCTGTTACCAGCATTGGGAAGAACAAGGTTTATTCACCCCTAGTGGCCAAGGCAAACCTTACTGTATTTTATTGCCGCCTCCCAATGTTACTGGCAATCTACATATGGGCCATGCTTTCCAGCACACTATTATGGATGCTCTTACTCGTTATCATAGAATGAAAGGTGACAACACCTTATGGCAGGTCGGCACCGACCACGCCGGCATAGCTACCCAAATGGTGGTTGAACGCCAACTCAATGCAAATGGTCAAACTCGCCACGATTTAGGCCGCGAAAAGTTTATTGAACGCGTATGGGATTGGAAAGAAGAGTCGGGCGGCAATATAACCCAACAAATGCGCAGGCTTGGCACTTCCCCCGACTGGTCACGCGAAGTATTTACCATGGATGACAGCTTATCCGCGGCGGTCCAAGAAGTTTTTATTACTTTATTTGATGAAGGCCTTATATATCGTGGTAAGCGCTTAGTTAACTGGGACCCAGCCCTATTGACCGCTGTGTCTGACTTAGAAGTCATAAACGAAGAAGAAGACGGCTTCATGTGGCATATGCGCTATCCCTTAAGCGACGGCAGCACTAGCATAGTCGTTGCTACAACCCGTCCCGAAACCATGCTAGGTGATTCTGCCGTGGCCGTTCACCCCGATGATGAGCGCTACGGGGCCTTAATTGGCAAAATGATTACCTTGCCCATCAGCGGCAGGCAAATCCCAATTATTGCCGATGACTACGTAGATCCCGAGTTCGGCACAGGCTGCGTAAAAATTACGCCCGCTCACGACTTCAACGATTACGATATGGGCAAACGCCATGGTTTGGCTATTATCAATATTTTAACCGACGACGCTAAGATTAACGATCAAGCGCCAGCGCAGTACATAGGCTTGGACCGTTTCGATGCCCGCACAAAAATAGTAGAGGCCCTAACTGAACAAGACTTGCTGGTTGACATTAAGCCGCATAAATTAAAGGTGCCGCGGGGCGATCGTTCTGGCGTTATTATTGAACCCTACCTTACCGATCAGTGGTATGTGGCGGTAGAGTCCTTGGCTAAACCCGCTATTGAAGCGGTTGAGTCGGGCGAAATTAAATTTGTACCGGAAAATTGGAATAAAACCTACTACCAGTGGATGAATAATATTCAAGACTGGTGTATTTCGCGTCAGCTGTGGTGGGGACACCGCATACCAGCTTGGTTTGACGAGCAAGGTAAAATTTACGTAGGTAAAAATGAACAAGATGTGCGCGTTAAGCACAAGCTTGATGACTCAGTCAGTTTACGGCAAGACGAAGACGTTCTTGACACGTGGTTTTCCTCAGCTTTATGGCCTTTTGCAACGATGGGGTGGCCAAATAAAACACCAGAGATGGATATTTTTGTGCCTAGCTCGGTGTTGGTGACGGGCTTTGATATTATTTTCTTTTGGGTAGCCAGAATGGTCATGATGACCAAAAAGTTCACGGGCAAAGCACCTTTTAAAGAAATCTATATAACCGGCCTCATACGCGATGAGAACGGTGATAAAATGTCTAAATCAAAGGGCAACGTACTTGACCCTATTGATTTGATAGACGGCATAGAGCTTGAGTCTTTAGTGGCGAAACGTACCAGCGGCTTGATGAATCCCAAAGACGCCAAAAAAATAGAAAAAGCCACACGCAAACAGTTTGCCAACGGTATAGATGCCTATGGCACTGACGCGCTGCGCTTTACTTTCACGTCTATGGCGTCTACGAGTCGCGACATAAATTTTGATATGAGCAGAGTAGAAGGCTATCGCAACTTCTGCAATAAAATTTGGAATGCAACGCGATTTGTTCTGATGAATACCGAAGACTTTGATACTGGCAACACCGGTGGCGAGCTTAAGTTGAGCGTGTTTGACCAATGGATTTGGTCGTCCTTGCAAGACACCGTGCAAAGCGTCGAAACCGCAATTGGGCAGTATCGCTTTGATATTGCTTCGCAGCACTTGTATGAATTCACATGGAATCAGTTTTGTGATTGGTATTTAGAGTTGTCTAAATCGGTACTTAACTCAAGCACTACTAGCGAAGCCGAAAAGCGTGGTACGCGCCATACGCTTATTAATGTGTTAGAACATTTAATGCGGGTGTTACACCCTATAATGCCATTTATAACAGATGAAATTTGGCAAAAAATCAAGCCGCTCTCGGTTAACAACACCGAGGTCAACAGCATTATGTCAGACGTGTTCCCGCAGGTTGATCTAGCGCGCAAGAATAAGCAGGCCGAGGCAGACATAGAATGGGTCAAAGCATTTGTGGTGGGCATAAGAAACATTCGCGGAGAAATGGACATCGCGCCGTCTAAAAAGCTGCCAGTGTTGCTAAACAACACCAGCGAAAATGACAAAGTACGCGTAAAGCAAAGCTTTGAGTATTTAACTTTGTTAGCTAAATTAGCCTCCATTGATATTCTAGCACCAGGTGCAACTCCGCCAGCATCCGCCACAGCCCTTGTGGGAGAAATGGAAATTATGATCCCCATGGCCGGTCTTATCGACAAGGACGCTGAATTAGCCAGACTGAGTAAAGCAGCCGACAAGCTAGCAGTCGATATACAACGCACGCAAGGAAAGTTGGGTAATGAAAACTTCGTAAGCAAAGCGCCTGAGGCGGTGATTGATAAGGAAAAAGCGAAACTAGCGGACGCTAAAATGCAGCTCAAGAAAATTCATGAGCAGGTTGAGGCTATACAGGCTCTGTAGTTTTTACTCTATGGCGCGCCAAGATTTACTTGTTCACTAAGTCCTTGATTTACATGAGCTTGAAAGGCTTTGGCTGCGCTAGAGCTATTTTTACCTTTTGGCAGCACCCAATACCAGCTGTTGGGGATAGGGAAGTCTTCAACTGCTAGTTCAATTAGGTTGCCAGGCGCCATATGATTTAAAGCATGCCGGCTTACTATGGCGATGCCCAACCCGGCCATTACCGATTCTTTTATGGCTTCATTGCTGGCGATGGTAATGGGGTTTTGCATTTTCACATTCTTATTTTTGAAAAACGCCTCAATGGCAAATCGAGTTCCCGAGCCGTTTTCGCGCATAAGCAACCTTTCATAATAGAGTTCATGCCATTTAATATTATGCTTGTCTTTGAGTACATGATCTTGCTTTGCGATCACCACCAGTGGGTTGTGTGTTAAAAATTCAGCCTCAATTTCAAGTTCTCGCGGCGGATTACTAAACACGTATAAATCGTCTAAATTTTGCTTGAGGCGCTGTATTATTTCAGCGCGGTTACCAATTTGAAACTCAGGCTCAATATTCGGATATTGTTCACAAAACTCACCTAACCAATGCGGAATTAAGTATTTCGCGGTGGTAACAACGCTTATACGCAGATGCCCCAGCGACAAACCTGCCCGTTTAGCTAAGCGCGCCTCTAGGTTGTCCATTACCGCAAATAATTTACGCGCAGCATCAAGTACCTCTTGTCCAGTGTCTGTGAGACACATTTTTTTAGATACCAGCTCAAATAACTGACACTCTAGGGATTCGGCCAGCTTGGCAATTTGTGTGGATACTGTTGGCTGAGCCAAATGCAGTGCCTTAGCGGCAAGCGTTACGCTGGCATGATCCGCTACCGCCATGAATATTTCTAATTGGCGAAAGGTGGTTTGTCTTGTATGTAGTCGGCGAGTCCAGTTCATTTATATTTGTTTTTATAGATGTTATGTAGTGTTTAAATAGATTATCGCAAATATATAAAATCATTACAATGCCCGCATTGAGCAATTTACATGTGATTAACAGTACGCGTTCAGTCTCATGGAATTGCGCTATTTATCTAAAAATTTGATTTTCACTAGGTGAATTACCTAAATACGGAGTTATTATGACCCATAAACCTGTTCCTATTACCGTGGCCTACGGCGACGGTATTGGCCCTGAAATTATGCAGGCAACACTAAACGTTCTTGAGGCTGCAGGCGCTAGTATTGCCCCTGAAACGATCGATATTGGCGAGAAAATCTATTTAGGAGGTCAAACAAACGGGATTGAACCAAGCTCATGGGAATCGCTGCGCAGAACCAAAGTATTTTTGAAATCACCTATTACTACGCCTCAAGGCGGTGGCTACAAAAGTTTAAATGTGAGCATGCGCAAAGCTTTAGGCTTATATGCAAATGTACGCCCGTGTATTGCCTACGCGCCTTTTGTTAGCACTAAACACCCTGATATGGATTTGATTATTGTAAGAGAAAATGAGGAGGATTTGTATGCGGGGATCGAGCATCGTCAAACCGAGGAAGTGTTTCAATGTTTAAAGCTAATTACTCGCCCGGGTTGCGAACGTATTGTGCGTTACGCGTTTGAATATGCAAAGCAGCAAAACAGAAAGCGCGTCACTTGCTTTGTGAAAGATAACATTATGAAGCTTACCGATGGCTTGTTTCATCAGATATTTACAGAAATTGCCGCGCAATACCCAGACATACAGAGCGACAGTATGATAGTCGACATAGGCGCGGCGAGAGTGGCCGATACGCCTGAAGATTTTGATGTGCTAGTAATGCCTAATTTGTATGGCGATATTATCTCTGACATAGCGGCGCAAATAGCGGGGTCGGTGGGCATGGCGGGTTCTGCTAACATTGGCGATCAATGCGCAATGTTTGAAGCGATTCATGGCTCAGCCCCTGACATAGCAGGGCGTAATATTGCCAACCCGTCAGCGTTACTACACGGCGCTATTCAAATGCTGGTGCATATTGGGCAGAACGGTGTTGCAGAAAAAATACATCATGCATGGCTAGCTACCTTAGAAGAAGGCCTGCATACCGCTGACATTTATCGGCAAGACCTTAGTAAAAAACGAATGGGTACGATTGAATTTGCAGACGCAGTTATTGCTAGGCTAGGTCAATCTCCAAAGTATTTAACGGCGCCGTCCTATGCCAACAGTAAACCCCTTGTATTGCCTGCGGTAAGGCATAAAGAGCCATGTAAAAAAGAATTAGTCGGCATCGATATCTTCTTGCAGTGGCAAGAAGGTGAGCCAAAGCTACTAGGAGATGATTTAAACAGTTATGGCAGCCCCGAGCTTATATTAAAGCTTATTACTAATCGTGGCGTTAAGGTATGGCCCGAAGGTTTTCCCGAAACGTACTGTGTCGATCACTGGCGCTGTCGTTTTATGTCGTCTAACAATCTGCTTAGCTTCAATGAAGTTCTAGCGTTGCAAACCCGCTTGCATAAAGCAGGCTTTGATGTAGTGAAAACTGAGAACCTTTACACCTTCAACAAAGAGCCTGGTTTTGCTGCCGTTCATGGTTAGTTGAGGCAGTAAGCCCTGCTTTCAGTGATGCTACTTAGTCATCTGTTGAATAGCTCCCAAAAGCTCGCATCTAGCGGGCTTTTGCATTTGTTATCGCTTGAGCGTTAAATAGCTAGTTACGTTTATCTTGTTTCCAAGTGCCGCCATACTGGTATGTAGGCCGAGTTTTTATGCTCTTTTGACATTCACTACACATAAACGCCCATGGTTCTTTATGCTGTATCTTTACCCGGTGCAGCACAGGATCTTCTTTAAGACAATTTTTGCAGCGCTTTAGCGGTCGACTTCTTTGTGACTTGCCCATTATGTTAGTTTTCGTGTCAATTCTTTCCTAAATAATACCAAAAATCAGCATGTGTGTGGCGCAAGTTACATGCCATTAATCATCTACGCATATTTGTTATGCAAATTTATTACTTGCATCAGTGGACAATAGTAGATTGGCGCAAACTGAGATAGCAGATGAGCTTTGCCTGCAAACAGTAATTACCAATTATCAAGAGCTTTTATATATTTTAGCCTTGAATTTGCAGTTCTAGATTTTGCAGCCTCTTTGGAACATAAGTATAAATACCAACTTGAGGCTTTGATGTTGGCTTACCTAATAAATTCCACCTGTCTAGTTTGTTAGGGTTTGCATTGTTTCCATTTAGCTATCATGCGCCTCACTCAATAAACTGGGACCAAGTTCACCTGCTGGCTGACAAAGCCTTATATATGTCCAAAGACGCCAGACGCAAGACTTGGACCGGAATAGTAAGCAAGGCAAAGAGCTTTCCTTTAGCACGCTTAATTCCTTAGTGCCGAGCATTGACAAAGCTATTGAAAGTAGTGATGTTTTGATTCTGCAGCACAAGTCACCAGATTAAGATTGCAAACGTGTCTTAAACAGCTTGCTCTTAATCATTTTTTGAATAGCCAGCTTGTTTGTTTTAGGCTTAAGAGGCGCTTTGCTGAGTAAATATGCAAAATCACTGTCCGTTAAACTAAGTTCGCCAACGTGGGCCATCATAACAGAGCGTGTTTGCAAGGCTTGAAGCTTTAACAAAGATTGCTTATATTGCTTGGGTTTATAGACAGGAAAAGGGGGTGACAGTTTACCTTTAACCCTAACAATAAGATCGGCAATGTATATACGTTTCGAAGGCATGTGCATCACAGACAGGTCTCGGTCGGTGTGACCAGGCGTTTCGAAAACCTGCCATTCCTCAAAACCCGGAATGGTTTGCTGGTCGCTAAGCGCAATGTCAGGTCTTAAATGAGGCGGATACCAAATGTTCTTTTTAGGCCTATTCATTTTACCTGCAACCCACAGCGCTAAAGCTATGTCAATAAGGTGCGCGAGTCGACCTTTTAAGCCTGAATACCACTGCGTTTGCTTGTCACAGCTGACAATTTTGCAGCCCGTTTTATGTCTTAAAAAATGCGCACAACCAGCATGGTCAGGGTGCATGTGAGTGACCACAACAACCTTTAGATCAGACAAGGGCCTTTTTAGAGATCTTTCAAAAAAGTCTGCAAGCGTAGAAAAGTCAGCCTTGGAGCAACCATCAAGCAGCATACATTTGTCAGGGTATTCGACCAAAAATATGTTCTGTATAAACCCTTTTAGGACATGAATTTTCAATATGCTTTACGCTCTTTTTATTTGGCCTAGTGCTTAGATGTCACCATCATACATTTCGTCGTCAAACACATCTTCGTCGTCTATGGCGTCGTCGCCCACGTAATACGTACCCCAACCATCGTAGTGTACTTTGTGTTTTGTGGCAATTAACAACAGTGCATCGATATCTTTATTAAAGGCTGCCAGGTCTAACTTTTTTTCAACGACGGCGTCAAAGCAAAATACTGTGCCGCCGTCGTCTAAAACAAGTTCTTCAGCGTCACCTACTTCAAAGCCTGCTTTAAAAGCATCTACGGCGGCTTTCTCTAGCACATCAAAATCTTTGCTAGCCATATGATGTTCAATGGTGTGTTCTTGTGACAGATCGGTACCGTCTTGTGTTAATGCCTGAATGGTCTCTTCATTAAATTCGTACCACTCTTGCGCTTCATTACTCATTTGACTTTCCTAATTTGATTAATTTACTTATTTACTTAACGATGCTGCTTCTTGGCTTAGCCGTTCAAACGCGCTTTGCATAATAGTCTGAAATTGCTTGGCTGTTTGTTTTGCACTTTTAGAGTGATCAAGCTTAACGGGGTCTAAAGACTCAACAATGACCACGCCGTTATTCCAACGGTTTAACTTTATCTTGCCGTTGTCGAGTTCACTACATACAACGGGGACGATGTCTTTATTTTGCGATAATGCTAGCCTAAAAGCGCCGGTTTTAAACGGCAGTAACCCTTTTCCTCGGCTGCGTGTTCCTTCTGGAAACATCCACACAGAGAGGTTACGCTCGCGCATTTTTTCGCCGGTTAAACTTAAGGTGTCGCGCGCTTTACCAGTGTTTTTCCTATCTATCATTATGTTGCCCGAGAGCCAATAGATTAGGCCGAAAATCGGTACCCACTTTAAACTTTTTTTACCTACCGTGACCACGCCTTTTCTAGCGCCTTGGCTAATAGTGAGTAAATCATAGTTATTTTGATGATTACCTATAAAAACATACGACTGCTGTGTATCAACCTCACTTGAGTCTCTATACACCAAGGTAACGCCAATTAGTTTAGCCATGGTTGAATAGTATTTCCCAGCAACGTGAACGCTGTCGCGATGCATAGGGCGTGCAATAAAATAAATAACTAAGCCTAAATTCATCAAAATAAAATAGATAAATATCACAATAAAACGTACAAAAGCGAGCACTGCGTTTCCTCGAGCATCAATGTACCTTTAATTATACCCGCAAAGATTAAGATAAACACCTTAGCTTTAAATAAACCATCAAATTGGCCAATAAACAGCTATTGAAGTGTAAAAAATGAAGATAATGGTGATATTTATACCTGAAGAATTAGAACATGATATTTTGCACGATCTTAAAGAAGAGATTACTGCCTAAGAGCAGCTTGCTGTAGCCTGTTATATACACGATTTTGGCATGGTCTTTATGCCCGAAGATTTGGTGAAAAAGCAAGACGCGCTAAACTACTGGCGATTATTGATACTTACATAAACCTAAGGCTGGTGGCTAAGCGCAATAAGCCGTAGGGGAGTGAAATTGAAGTTATTATTATCAACAAAGAATACAAGCATTTATTTAGTGCTTAGTAGCTACGCCTATTTAGTAAAGGCATGGCTGATTACCTAAATCAATAGGCTGGCTCAAGGTCTAAGGTTTAATAGCCTAGACTAAAGTCATGCTGATAGTGCAGTGCTTCACCGGCAATATACTTAAGGGCATTTTTTTCAAATACATCAAACACCTTGTTTGCATCAGATATAGCTGCGGTATGGCAGCTTAGGTAGACATTTGGCGCAGTATAGTATGGATGACTAGATGGCAGTGGCTCTTGTTCGTAAACATCAAGCACTGCGGCCTTAAGTCTACCGGTATTAATTGCCTTAATAATGCTGCTCGGCTTGTCCACCACGCTGCCTCTGCCGGCATTAATAAATACGCTCCCTGGCTTCATCTGCGCAAAAAACGTTTCATTGCACAAGCCTATAGTGGCTGGCGTCTCGGGCAATAGGTTACATACAAAATCACAGCTGTCTAGGAACAAACTAAGCTGCTCATAGCGATACATTCTGACACTTTCTACTTGCTTGTCGCTTCTTGAAAGGCCATTCACCTGCATGCCAAATGTTAGCAATCGATTCGCGACTTCCTGACCAATATTGCCCAAACCCATAATTCCAATTTTATATTGTGACAGTGTTTTGCACGACAGCTGTAGCCACTGATTATTTGCTTTTACGTGGCTAAAGTCTTCAATGCGGCGGGTAAAATAGAGCAAGTAACTTAATACATATTCAACCATTTGCAAACCAAATACGCCTTTTACGCCGCTTAAGATGTAGTCTTGTTTGCTGAGTGCTTGAAGCTTATTGTTGCCGGCCCAAGTAGACTGGAGCCAGCCTAAATTTGGGCAATCTTTGATATACCTTGAGGCTAAGTCTGGTTCTGATATAACCACATTGGCAAGCGCTAAAGACTTTTTGCTAGGTACTTGTGATGCGCCAAGTAATGTAAAGTGTTCATGAAGCACTTTGCTGCACTCAAATAGGTCTTCGTATAGTTCCCAATCACGACTTATAATCACTACGTTTTTCATATGGGCCTGCTGTGGTGTTATAAAAGGTTAATTAAGCATTCATCGAAAGTACAGGTAACGAGATGGCTTTGCGTGCCGATAATATTGGTTCACAGCAGTTATTAATTCATCGCTAAGAGAATACGCTTGTGGTTATCGAGCAAGCTTACTTTTTGACTAGCAATTTCCAAAAACTTGGCCTTGTGCGCAGCCTTGATAGGCTCAGCCTTAGGTAAACTCACTGTTTTTGGATTTCTGTGTACGCCGTCCACTAAAAACTCATAGTGTAGATGTGCACCTGTAACCATTCCGGTAGCGCCTAGATAGCCAATAACGTCACCTTGTTTGACAATTTGTCCTAGCTTAACTGCGCGCTTAGTAAAATGTAAGTACTTAGTTTGATAGCGTTCGCCGTGCTGTAAAAAAACATGATGGCCATTAAAACGATCGTACTGCGAGCGAATGACCTTACCATCTCCAGCGGCCAAGACGGGGGTACCTATTTTTGCCACATAATCAACACCTCGATGAGGCTTATAGCGTTTTTGAACAGGGTGAAAGCGTTTCGGATTAAAGTTAGAACTGACGTATTTAAAATTAATTGGCGCGCGTAAGAAGCTTTTACGCATGCTAGCCCCTTGTGGCGTGTAATATTGATTGTCGGTATATCTTATGGCAGTAAAAGTCTCGCCTTGGTTTATAAATTCAGCGGCCGCAATATTGCCGGTGCCAATAAGTTCACCGTCAATATACAGGGCTTCATAGGCAACATTGAAGCTGTCACCGGCTCTAATTTCTTGCGCAAAATCAATATCCCAGCCAAAAATACCAGCTAGCTCCATAATTTGCAGATCGCTAAGGCCGGCTTCAACACCGGCGTTCCAAAAACTACTTTTTATAGAGCCCTGGGAGAAACTCAGCACGGACTCGATTTCTTTCGTTTCGATAGTCGTTTCAAAATCGTTGCCTTTTGCATTTACGAGTAAGGTGTCGATATTTGACAATGGAAACTTCAAACCAAGTAAGTGATTCGCTTCGTTTATACGAAAATAAAGTAAGTCACCAGGTTTGAGGCGCGTAAGTTTTTCTGCCAACTCTCCTGCGCGGCTCACTTTATGGGTTGTCTGCGGACTTAAGGAAAACCGATTAAAAATTTGCGCCAGAGTATCCCCCGATTTTACCTTATAAGAAATATAATCGGTAGTATCGGTGTCGCCAGTATCATTAATGCCTTCAAAGGCAAAGTTTGGTATAGCAACAGGATATTCGATCCCAAGTTCAAGGGTAACCTTGGGTGCACTGCCAGAGGCAGCTACTTCTTCGGCTGGCCAGAATAAAATAACAAGCAGCAAAATAACTAAGCTTAATATGCCCAATCGGTGCGCTTTTGGAAGATGTTTTATTGTATTGTGGATCATACACTCGTAAAATGCTTTAAAATGGAAAACAAGAATATACCGCTTTTAGCCAGTATTCCAGTGAAAAGGTTCAAATTATTCACCTAGTATAGACTAATAGTTAACATTTGTAGCTAATCTTATTTACACGCAGCTAAACTTGTGTAGCACATCTACACTTCATAACAAGCCCTTTTTGTAGGGTTTTGCTTATTTGAAATTGATTATAGGAAGTAAAATGGCAAGTTGGGAATCGGCATTCGCAGAGATAAAACGTGGTTCAGATGAAATTCTGATAGAAGGCGAACTCATTGAGCGCTTAAAAACGGGTAGGGTACTCAAAATTAAAGCGGGCTTTGACCCAACCGCCCCAGATTTGCACTTGGGTCATACCGTGTTAATTAATAAACTACGCACTTTTCAGCAGTTGGGCCACGAGGTTATTTTCCTTATAGGTGACTTCACCGGGCTTATTGGCGACCCAACGGGTAAAAACGTGACGCGCAAACCTTTAACAGAAGCGCAGGTGCTTGAAAACGCGAAAACCTATCAAGAACAAGTATTTAAAATACTCGACCCCGCTAAAACTACTATCGCATTTAATAGTGAATGGATGAATAAACTTGGTGCTGCTGGCATGATAAAATTAGCCGCTAGCCAAACGGTTGCCAGAATGCTTGAGCGTGATGATTTTAAAAAGCGTTATGCTAATGGACAAGCCATTGCGATCCATGAGTTTCTTTATCCATTGGTGCAAGGTTGGGATTCGGTCGCTCTTAAGGCCGATGTAGAGCTGGGCGGCACTGACCAACGTTTTAACCTGCTGATGGGGCGTGAACTACAAAAATCGCAGGGACAGGCGCAGCAAACCGTATTAATGATGCCGCTGCTGGAGGGCTTAGATGGCGTGCAAAAAATGTCCAAATCACTGCACAACTATATCGGTATAACTGATGCGCCAAACGATATGTTTGGTAAAATTATGTCTATTAGTGATGATTTAATGTGGCGCTATTATGATTTACTGAGTTTTAGGCCTATTGACGATGTTATAGCATTAAAGGCTTCAGTTCAGGCAGGCAAAAACCCGCGCGACGTAAAAGTAGAGCTTGCTCAAGAGATTATTGCGCGTTTTCATAGTGAAGGTGCGGCTGAGGCTGCACTGCAAGATTTTATTCAACGCTTTCAAAAAAATGCTATTCCAGATGACATGCCCGAACTAAGTATAAATTTGCCTGATGAAGGTCTTGCCATTGGCAACTTGTTGAAAAAAGCAAGCTTGGTTGATTCAACGTCAGACGCAATGCGCATGATAAAACAGGGTGCAGTTAAAATAGACGGCCACAAAGTGACCGACACCCGTTTGTTGTTAAGTCACAGGGGTGAGTTTGTTTATCAAGTGGGTAAGCGTAAATTTGCGCGTATTACTTTAGTGTAGGTTCAGCGTAGACTCTTTCGCACAACTGCGTCATCTCAGCAATGGCGCGCGGTGTGAACCTGTGCAGAGCGTCTGGGTTAGCGCGCGTAATAACGTTCGTTAAAACAGCCTTATGCGCGTCCCAAAACTGTGCAAGCTGAAGTTTATTAGCCTTGCTTGCTGCTATTAACATATTGGGTTGGCGACGAATAATATCTGAGAGCTGTAGCTGCGGATAGGCACTAGGGCTATTGGCGTAAACGTTAGTAATGCCGCATAAACCCAGTAAACTGTTTAACCACTTATCGTTGCCAAGACCTACTAAGGGTTGGGTGCTTAAGTAATACACAACGTTTATAGACGCGTTTGTATATTGCACTGCCATCGCGTTTATCGAGTTTGTGAGCTGCTGTATTAACGTCTGCGCCGCTTGCTCTTCAAAGATATACACGCCAATGCCTGCTATATCATCTAATAAGCTCTCAACAGAATCGATGTTTGATTCATAGACAGATATATTAAGCGCTTTTAACTTCTCAATGTCGGCATCTTTGTTTCCACCCCTCCATACTAGCACGTGAGAAGGCTGTAAGCGGACAATCTCGGCAATATTAGCGCCTTGATAACTTGCGACTGATTTCAGGTCAGACGCCGCTGCTGGAAAATCACTGTAGTCACTTACTGCCACTAGATGTTCACCTTTGCCAAGTGCAAACACCATTTCTGTTAGATGAGGGCTTAAGGTAATAATACGCAGTGGTTTGTTTGCTGCCTCAGAATCGATTTGCGCAAATGTGGGCGAAGGCAATAGAATATTTAAGACCAAACAGCACGCTATACTAAACGAGAGTCGCAAGGTGTAGTAGAAAGACTGAATTACAATAGAAAAAATCATCATTTTACTAAACAGCATAAATAAGCTTATTAATGACAGTTTTTAACGATATCTAGCACCAACGTTGCAGAGTTTGTTGCCGCCGTTTCTAAATATTCATCAAACGATACGGTAGATGTCTTCCCGGCAATATCTGACAGGCTTCGAATGACCACAAAAGGGGTCTGCATTAAATGGCACACTTGCGCAATTGCCGCGCCTTCCATTTCAACGGCCGCCATGGTGGGAAAATTAGTTTTGATACTGCCGGCGGCTTCATCACTGCCGACAAAGCTATCGCCGCTGCACACCAGTCCCGTTTTTACCTGTATATTCGGTAGCATTGCTAGTGCGTTTTGTGCCAAGTTAACTAAGTGCAAATCGCTTTCGTAAAACGCTGGCATTCGTGGCACTTGGCCTAAAGCATAGCCAAAATGTGTCACGTCCACGTCATGATATAATAATGATGTGGCAATCACAACGTCGCCAATATTAAGCTTCGGATCAAACCCGCCTGCAGAGCCCGTATTAATGACAGCATCGGGTTCAAAGGCGTGGATCAACAATGCGGCGGCTGCCGCTGACGCCACCTTGCCAATACCACATTGGACCAAATATACTGAGTTGTCGCCTATGCTGCCTGTAAAGACACTTAAATAAGCAACTTGCTGTGTTTTACAGTGATTTATTTGCGCCTTCAATAAAGTAATTTCTTGTTCCATCGCGCCAATAATGACAATTTTCATAACGAAGCCTTTAGTAAATACATCGGGTATTTTCAAAAGGCTTAGTGTAAGGCATTACGTCCTAGGCCGCTACATTGCGTGGAGCATTTAACGGCCTAGCTAGGTATTATGCCCGTTTTTCCCTATTCCGTAGACTAGATCAATAGCCATCACAGGCGTCATGTCGCTTTTATTGCACAATATAAATTTTCCTGTAAGCGTCATAAACAGAAAAAAAGCCCACGCAAGGTGGGCTTAAGTGGGTGACTTTTTTATACCTGTACTGATGCTGCCCAAGTCCCTATACGCCCAAATAATCCAATATTCCTTCCGCGGCGCGGCGTCCTTCATCAATTGCGGTTACCACCAAGTCAGAGCCTCTGACCATATCACCACCGGAGAATATCTTTGGGTTACTGGTTTGAAAAGCAAAGTGTCCCTGAGAAGGGGCTCTTACCCGCCCTATCTCGTCTAGCATAATGCCAAACTCACCGAACCAAGGTGCAGGACTGGGTTGGAAACCAAATGCAATAATGACCGCGTCTGCTTCTAATATGAACGCTGAATTAGGTATTTCTACAGGGCTGCGTCTTCCAGCAGCGTCGGGTGCGCCCATCTCTGTGCGTACCATTCTTACGCCAACTGTGTTGCCTGCTTCATCAATAGCAATACCAACAGGCTTGTGGTTAAATTTAAACACAACGCCTTCTTCGCGCGCATTGACGACTTCGCGGCGCGAACCGGGCATGCTTTGCTCATCGCGACGATAAGCGCAGGTTACCTGCGCCGCTGATTGGCGAATAGAGGTACGAACACAATCCATTGTGGTATCTCCACCGCCAAGTACGACGACTTTTTTGCCTTTCATGTCTATGTAGTCATCAGGGGATTTTTCTAAGCCCATTACGCGATTGGCTGTTGCGACTAAAAAGGGCAGAGCTTTATGTACGCCCGAAGCATCTTCATGCGCGAAACCGCCTTGCATCGCTTTGTAGGTACCCATGCCTAAAAATACTGAATCGTATTCATCTATTAAGGTTTGAAAAGCAATATCTTTACCAATGTCAGTGTTGAGTCTGAATTCAATGCCCATGTCGGTAAATATTTGACGACGAAGGGTAATCACTTCTTTTTCTAACTTAAAAGAGGGGATGCCAAAGGTAAGCAAACCACCTATTTCTTCGTACTTGTCAAACACGACAGGTTTTACGCCGTTGCGGATTAATACGTCGGCGCAGGCTAAACCCGCCGGTCCAGCGCCAATAATGGCCACTTTTTTATCTGTCCACACAACTTGCGACATGTCAGGACGCCAGCCCATTTTAAACGCGGTATCGGTAATATATTTCTCAATACTGCCAATGGTGACTGCGCCAAAATCGTCATTTAAGGTACAGGCGCCCTCACACAGCCGGTCTTGCGGGCAAACTCGCCCGCACACCTCAGGTAGACTGTTAGTTTTATGGGATAGCTCAGCCGCCTCTATTATTTTGCCTTCATTGGCCAAGTCTAACCATTGTGGAATGAAGTTATGCACGGGGCATTTCCATTCGCAGTAAGGGATACCACAGTCTAAGCATCGGTCTGCTTGACCCGCTACCTGCGCAGGCATCATTGGGTGGTAAATCTCCCCAAATTCTTCTTTACGCACAATAATAGGTTTCTTGGGCGCATCGATCCGCCCAACGTCTACAAATTGATATACATTCTTTGCCATGTGCTAATGCTCTCCTAAGGTAATACGCATCTTATTGAGCCTGCACGCGCAGTTCTGCGGTTGAGCGACTGATGTGACCTAATAAATTTTTAACGTCACTGGTTTTTGGTTTCACCAATTGAAATTTCGCTACCTCATCAGCAAAGTTTGTGAGTAAGTTAAATGAATTTACACTGCCGGTGGCGTTATAATGAGAATTAATTAAGCCGCGTAAGTGCTCAGATAAAATTACTTTATCTGAGATAGACAGTACGTCCACCAAGTCGTGGTTAATGCGGCGATCAATATCGCCTAATTCGTCATACAAATACGCAAATCCACCTGTCATACCTGCGCCAAAGTTAAGGCCTATGCTGCCTAAGATAGCCACTATGCCACCGGTCATGTATTCACAGGCGTTGTCGCCCGCGCCTTCAATAACGGCAATAGCGCCAGAGTTTCTAACGGCGAAACGTTCTCCTGCACGTCCCGCTGCATATAATTTACCACCGGTGGCACCGTACAGGCAGGTGTTGCCCATGATAGCGCTACTGTGAATGTCAAAACTTACATTTGGCAAGGGGCGAATTACTAGACGGCCGCCTGCCATGCCTTTGCCTACATAGTCGTTAGCATCGCCTATAAGCGTCATTTCAAGGCCACCTGCGTTCCATACCCCAAAACTTTGTCCAACAGTGCCGGTTAAGGTTATTTTTATCGGCGAGTCAGTCATGCCTAAATTGCCGTAGCGCTGAGCGATAAGCCCGCTTAAGGTAGCACCCACAGAGCGATCGGTATTACGCACTTTGTAGGACAATGATTTGGGTTTTTTAGCCACTACTGCGCCCTCGCAGTCAGTCACTATGCGTTGATTCAACTCACCTTTATCAATGGGATCGTTGGTTACCTCAGAGCAAAACAGCTGAGTATGAGAACCCGCGGATGGTTTTTCAAGCAAAGGCGATAAGTCGAGTTTACTTTGTTTGGCGGTTTGGCCTTCAAGTAACTCTAGCAAATCGGTGCGGCCTACCAAATCTTGAAAATGTCGAACGCCAATACTGGCCATAATTTCTCTGACTTCTTGCGCTATGAAGATAAAGTAGTTCATGACCATTTCGGGCAAACCAATGAAGTAATTTTCACGCAGCCCAGCGTCTTGTGTCGCTACCCCTGTTGCGCAGTTGTTTAAGTGACATAGGCGTAAATATTTACAGCCAAGAGCTACCATGGGCCCAGTGCCAAAGCCAAAACTTTCAGCGCCCAGCATGCCGGCTTTTACCACATCAAGTCCAGTTTTCAGACCGCCGTCGGTCTGCAGACGTACTTTGTGGCGCAAACCATTTTCCACCAGTGCCTGCTGAGTTTCTGCAAGGCCCAACTCAAATGGACTACCGGCATATTTAACCGATGATAATGGACTTGCGCCTGTGCCGCCATCGTAACCAGATATCGTGATTAAATCGGCATACGCTTTAGCTACACCGGTGGCAATGGTGCCTACGCCGGGTTCAGACACCAATTTAACCGATATTAAGGCGCTTGGATTAATTTGTTTTAAATCGAAAATAAGCTGCGCTAAATCTTCAATTGAATAAATATCATGGTGGGGTGGCGGTGATATGAGGGTAACCCCCGGCACGGAATAGCGCAATTCAGCAATATATTCATTGACCTTACCACCGGGTAGCTGACCGCCCTCGCCAGGTTTGGCGCCTTGGGCAACTTTAATCTGAATAACGTTAGCGTTCATCAAATAATGTGGCGTTACCCCAAAACGGCCTGAAGCAACCTGCTTAATCTTAGAGTTTTTCTCGGTATTGAAGCGTTTTGGATCTTCGCCACCCTCGCCAGAATTTGACTGCCCACCTAAGCGATTCATTGCAATGGCTAACGCTTCATGTGCTTCTGGGCTTAACGAGCCCATAGACATTGCTGCAGTATCAAAGCGCGGAAATAATTGTTCGTTTGGCTCTACTTCACTAATATCTATAGCGGTGCCGGCTCTAATACCCAATAAATCGCGTAAATGACTAGGATTGCGATCATTCACTAGGCTAGAAAAAACCTTATAATCTTCATACTTACCGCTCTTCACGGCGGTTTGTAGTGATTTAACAACGTCAGGGTTGTAGGCGTGAAATTCGCCGCCGTGAACATATTTCAACAAGCCACCATGCGACATGCTCTTGCGCGCTAACCATGCAATTCTAGATACGTTAATTAAGTCTTGTTCAAAATCTTCAAATCCTGCACCTTGGATCCGACTTGGCACGCCAAGGAAACACAAATCTACTACCGCTTTGTTAATGCCGATTGCTTCAAAAAGTTTCGAGGAGCGGTAGCTGGCGATGGTACTTATGCCCATTTTAGACATGATTTTATACAAGCCCTTGTTAATCCCTTTACGATAGTTTTTAAGGGCATCTAAAGGTGTCATATCTAAATCATTTTTTTCTACCATTTGTTCTATTGTTTCATAAGCAAGATAGGGATAAATGGCGGTTGCGCCCAAACCAATTAAGACCGCAAAATGGTGTGGATCACGCGCCGATCCTGTTTCTACAACAATATTAGCGTCGCAGCGTAACTGTTCATTTATTAAGCGCCTTTGAACTGCGCCCACCGCCATAGCAGCAGGAATAGGCAAGGTGTCTTTAGCTATTTTGCGATCGGATAAAATTACAAAGGCTGCGTTTCTATTTCTAACGGCGTCCACTACTTCGTCACACAGGCGTCTAATGGCTTTTTCTAGGCCTTCTTCAGTTTTGTAATTAATATTAATTGTTTCGTTGTAATAATATTCTTTGTCAAAGTTGCGTAACTGTTTTAAATCGGTGTAGACCAACACCGGCGATTCAAACAAGACCCTATGTGCATGGCCGCTGGTTTCATTAAATACGTTTTGTTCGCGGCCAATGCAGGTGGCCAACGACATTACGTGATTTTCACGCAGTGAATCGATAGGCGGATTAGTGACTTGCGCAAACTGCTGCCTAAAGTAATCATATAATGTGCGATGTTTCGATGACATAACCGCCATGGGCGTATCGTCGCCCATTGAGCCTGTGGCTTCCTGGCCGTCTTTTGCTAATACTTTTATTACTTGGTTTATTTCTTCATAGCTATAGTTAAAAAGCTTATGCAAGGTCGACATTTCATAGTCATCGTAAGCACGTTTGCCAATTAAACTGGCATCGCAACCTTCAAGGGGTATTAGCTTTGATATATGTGATTCTAGCCATTGGGCATAGGGGTGCTGCGATTTTAACTCGTCATCAATTTCATTTGAACGCCAAATTTTACCCGTCTGGGTGTCAACTGCCAACATTTCGCCGGGGCCTACGCGGCCTTTTTCAATCACATCATGTTCGCTGTAGTCCCAAATACCCACTTCAGAGGCAAGCGTGATAAAGCCATTTTTGGTGATGACGTAGCGTGCCGGGCGTAAGCCGTTTCTATCAAGGTTACAGGCGACATGGCGTCCGTCAGTTAGCACAATACCCGCGGGGCCATCCCAGGGTTCCATGTGCATAGAATTAAACTCATAGAACGCGCGTAAGTCTGGATCCATGGTTTTGTTATTTTGATATGCTGGCGGTACTAATAAACGCATAGCCCTAAATAAATCCATGCCCCCAGCTAAAAATAGCTCTAACATGTTGTCTAGTGAGCTGCTGTCAGAGCCTTTTAAATTGACAAAAGGCGCCGCTTGCATAAGGTCAGGAATAAGCGGGGTGGCAAACTTACTTGTTCTAGCATACGCCCAGTCTCGGTTACCCTTAATAGTATTTATTTCACCGTTGTGCGCAAGGTATCTAAACGGTTGTGCTAGTGGCCATTGCGGTAAGGTATTCGTTGAAAATCGCTGGTGAAATACACATATGGCTGATTTTAGCTCGGTGTTTGCCAAATCTAAGTAGAATCTAGGCAAATCTTTAGGCATAACTAAGCCTTTATAGATGGTTACCGATGTGGATAAACTCGCGACATAAAAATTTCCGTCATCGGCAATTCGCTTTTCTGTGCGTCTGCGCGCCATATATAAACGACGCTCAACATCAGCTACCGACCAGCCACTAGGGGCATTTATGAAAACTTGTTCAATCTGAGGAACGCCTGTTTTGGCTAAATCGCCCAGTACGCTGTGGTTAACGGGTACTAGGCGCCAGCCAAGTACACTTAGCATTTCTTTTTCTAATTCTTCTGTGAGAATTAACCGTGATGTCTGCGCTTTTATCGGATCTTGCGATAAAAAAACCATGCCTACCGAATAGTTTTTATTTAAAGTCCAGCCGTGGTCACTGGCGACTTTTCTAAAAAATGAATCGGGTTTTTGTAATAGTAAACCACAGCCATCGCCTGTTTTACCATCGGCAGCCACACCGCCTCGGTGCTGCATACGAGCAAGGCCTTCAATGGCAGTGGCGACTAATACATGACTAGCCTTACCTTGTGTGTGCGCAATTAAGCCAAATCCACAGTTGTCTTTTGAATCAGACGAATGATACAAACCCATACATTACTCCTTCGCGCGCCGCAATAATTGGCCACGCTGGTTGTGCCCTACTTTTTAATGAAACCCAGTCAACCTAGTAATGGTTCGGACCATCTTTTGAATTTTTTAAGCCGATTTTTTATTGTACTTGTTCGACATCGTTAGCGTTTGAGGATACTGTTGTATACCGAATTTTTATTCATTTCGCTAAGCAGGAGCCTGAACTTACCTATTTACGCGCTATAAATCAATTACCTTGCATCATATTATTAATAATCAATATGTAAACTTAAGCTAAATTGTTGTTTTAAAATAATAAATAATTATTTGGATGATTCTGCACTAAGGTCGTTTTTTGACAAGTAAGGTAAATGAAGTGTAAATTTTAGTTGATTTTGCAACTTTAATTCAACTTAAGGTGAAGAGAAATACATCTTTAGCGCATAAATATGTTTTATAAGCGTAATCTTAAGTAAAGTGAGACGTGCACTAAAAACAGACGTTTAGTTATTCGACTATTCCCCACTTCAATTTCTTGGTAGCATGCCGGCATCCAAAATTAATTTATGCTGTGTCATCACGGCGGTGCCTTGCTAAGGTTTAATAACACTATGTTCTCAAAATTATCGAGCGATTTATGGGCGATCAAAGTATCTCAAATGGTCAAAAATTTGGGAACGGTCAAAGTCAGCGTGTTGTTCGTTTTATTCACACTTTGTTTCACTATCTTAGGCTCATACTTGGTTCGCTTAGTGCTTGGCAGCGAGATCCACACGAACGATTTTTTAAGCGCAATTGTATTGACCCTTGTTGGCGCGCCATGCTTGTTATTATTCTTTGGGAAATTAATTACACAATTAGAGCACTCTCGAATCAATTTAGAAGAAGCAGTTAGTCAGTTAGAACGCTTGCGTCGTCATGACGTTATTTTAAACAGAGAACTCCAAAATAATATTCGCCAGTTGAACTATGAAATTGAGCAGCGCAAAAAAATTCAACTGGAGCGTGAAGCGTTGTTTAGAAAACTGGAACAAGAAATAAAAGAAAAGTCTGAGCAGGAGCTTGAAGCCCGCAGGCTATCGACTCTTACTCGCTCTATCATTGATGCTTCGCCAGACCTTATATACTACCGCAATGAAGAGGGTCGCTTTGAAGGTTGTAACAAAGTAGCTGAAGACTTAACCGGAAAGTCTCAAGAAGAGCTCATGGGGCTTACGCCCCATCAGGTATACGACGTTGACCTTGCTAGACAAGTGGCAGCTTCTGACCAAGAGGTCTTAGAAACCAACGCGCCTATTACCGAAGAGCTATGGCTGAAATTTGCAGATGATCGTCGCCGATATTTTGAAATGCGCAAGGTGCCATTTTTTGATCATAATGGAAAACGTCTGGGTTTACTTGCCTTTGGTCGAGACATGACAGAGCGCAAACAGTCCCAGCTTGCGATTGAACAAGCAAGTAAAGATAAAACAAGGTTTATAGCGACCATTTCACACGAATTGCGTACGCCACTAAATGGCATTGTTGGCCTGTCTCGTATGTTGCGCGACACTAAATTAGACGCTGAACAATTTGAATGGGTAAGTACTATTTACGCAAGTGCCATTACCTTAGGCAACATATTTAACGATATTATAGACCTTGATAAACTTGACCGCGACAAAGTAGAAATGCAATACAAAACAGTTAGTACGGTTAACTTTATTAACGAACTCGCCAGTATCATTAAGTTATTGGCGGCTGATAAGGGCTTAAGCTTCAACTGGGAAATTATTGAGCCGGTGCCTGTTGCGTTTGAAGCAGACGGCACAAGGCTTAGGCAAGTGCTGTGGAACATACTGTACAATGCCGTGAAATTCACTGTGCAGGGCTCGGTATCACTCACGATGTCTGCAAAAATACACTCTGAAAGCCAAGCCGACATTACTTTTACCATTCAAGACACCGGAATTGGCATTGAAAAAAACCAGTTTGAGAAGATATTTGCGATGTATTATCAGGTGCAGCGAGAAGATTTCCAGTCGGCTACTGGCACTGGTATTGGCCTAGCCATTTGTAAGCAAATGGTCGATAAGATGAACGGCAGCATAAAGGTAAACAGCGCGCTCAATGAAGGTACCTGCTTTGAAATTAAGCTGCCCGTTAGCACCATAAATCAAACTCCAGAACTAGAGGAGCTCCGGGTAACTGGTTTACGTATCTTGCTGGTGGAAGATATTGAGTTAAACGTGATGGTCGCAAAAGCTTTGCTAGAAAAACTCGGTCAGCATGTTGCTGTAGCTATGACCGGTCAAGAAGCTATCGATATGGTGAGGCAAACAAGTTATGACCTTATATTGCTCGACATACAGTTGCCAGATATGACCGGGTTTGACGTAGCCCGGATTTTGCTCGAAGAAGACTTAGTGCTAAGAACACCAATTGTGGCCTTAACGGCTAATGTTATTAAAACAAGGCAAGAATATCTGGAAAATGGCATGGACGATATCATTTCTAAACCGGTGAAAAAAAGTAGAATAGTACAGGTGTTTAATGAGCTCTTTGCAGGTGAAGTGCGCAACAACCTGCCTTCACAGAGTAGCCGTCCAAAGATGATTATTGAGCAAGAGTCTCAAAAAGTACTCGATTTAGATCTACTCACTATGCTTATTGAGACTATTGGAGAAGGTTTGATAGAGGCAAGCTTGGCTGTTTTTGAAGACAAAATTCCAGAGTATATGGAAATATTAAATGTATCGTTGGCAGCAGACGATAAAGACGAGGTATGTTCTCAGGCACACAAAATAAAAGGTGCAGCAGGTTCGGTAGGGCTAGACAGAGTGCAAAAAGCAGCGAATATGATCCAGCAAGGTGATCATCCGGCGTGGTGGGAAAATGTGCATGAGTGGGTTGAGCAATTGCAAATGGCTATAAGCAAAGACGTTGTGTATTTGCATGAGTGGTTAAAGCAGCATCAATTTGATGACTAAGCATGGGTGTGCATTTCGCATAGTTTAATAGGGTATTATGTGACTATTTTCACATCAAAAACAAAGTAGCGGTGCCTAAAAAGGCAAATATACCTACTACATCGGTAATAGTAGTGAGGATAACACTGCCGGCTAGCGCGGGGTCTATCTTCATCTTTTTCATGATAATAGGCAGTGTGGCCCCGGCTAAGCCAGCGGCTATCATGTTAATCATCATCGCAAATGCAATTACGCAGCCTAACATGTAGTCTTGTTTCCAAAGGGCAATAACAGAGGCAATTAAAACCGCCCAAATGATGCCATTGAAAAAGCCAATGGCAAGCTCCTTTCTGACTAACCACAGTGCGTTGGCATCAGTAACATGGCCCACCGCCATTCCCCGTATAACAAGCGTTAATGTTTGATTACCCGCAACCCCTCCCATGCTGGGCACAATAGTATTTAATATTGCTAATACCGCCAGTTGGCTTAATGTTTCTTCAAACATGTCACTAACGGCTGCCGCTAACAGCGCAGTAACTAAGTTAACGCCCAACCAGACTGAGCGTCGTTTTGTAGACTGCCCGACTGGTGCAAAGGTATCTTCTTCGTCTTCAAGTCCAGCCATACTCATCATGGAGTGCTCAGCGTCTTCTCGGATAATATCAACCACGTCGTCTATCGTGATCCGTCCTACGAGCTTGCCGTCTTCGTCAACAACTGGAGCCGATAGCCAATCGTAGCGTTCGAACATGCTGGCCACTTCACGTTCTTCCATATTGACCGTTAGTGCTTCAGGCTCATCGTCCATAATATCTTCTACATTTACATCCGGGCTTGATGTTAATAAGCGTGAAAGAGATAGGGTGCCTATTAGAAAATCATGCCTGTTTACTACATATAGGGTGTCAGTGTTTTCAGGCAGCTCAGCTTTTAAGCGCAAGTATCTTATGACCACGTCTACCGTTACTTCACGCCTTAAGGTAATAGTGTCGGTATTCATGATAAAGCCGGCCGTATCTTCACCGTAAGACATTGCTTTTTCGGCGCGCAAGCGGTCTTGTGCATCCATTGTGGCAAGAATATTATTGAGTACATTTTCGGGCAAGGAGCTTAATGTTTCAGCTAAATCATCGGTGTCCATATCTTCTAGCGCATCTACTACCCTGGAAGGGATCATCTTCCCTATGATGCCGTTTCTGACGTCTTCAGACAACTCTTCTAGTACGTCACCGTGAAAGTCAGCGTCAAGCATTTGCCACAAAATATCGCGGGTTTTCGTAGGCGATGACTCAAGCAAAAGGGCAACATCACCTGCCGCAATATCGTGTAAAAGTTTACGAACACGCACAAACGCACCGGCGCTCAACGATTCGGAAATAGATGACAGTGTGGCTTGAGTATTCGATATATCGGTAGTTTCGGGCATGCGCTTCGTGTGTTTATTCACCTTCGTCAAATTTATTTGCGATAAGATTCTCGATGCTTTGCATCGCAAGTTCTGCGTCATTGCCATTGCATATCAGTGTGACTTGTTTACCCTGACTGCTTTGCAACATTAACAGAGCCAAAACACTATTAGCTGGCGCTTGCTCTGTTCCTTGCTCTAACACAATATCACAGTCGTAGCTATTCGCTAGTTGTACAAGCTTTGTTGCTGCTCTTGCGTGCAAACCTAGCTTGTTCACTATAGTCAGCGTTTTTTTTAGCTTCATCGTAATTTTGCTCGCCAAGGTTACATTTATGACTCGTTTTGCACGTTTATGTTTGGCTCTACACTACTACTTGAAGTGGGTTTGCGTAGCGGCTTTGATATGCCAATTTCACGGTGTTTAACCTGTACGTCACCGTGACTACTTTTAAACGCTTCTGCTAAGGATTGCGCAACATAAACTGACCGGTGTTGCCCGCCAGTGCAGCCAATGGCTATTGTGACGTAGGAGCGGTTGTTACGCTCCAAATGCGGCAGCCAAGTTGTGATGAGATTCTGAACTTGCCAAATAACTTTCATCACCAAAGGCTGACCCGATAAGAATAACTCAACGGGACCATCTAAGCCATTCATTGGGCGTAAATCAGGATCCCAGTGGGGGTTGGGTAAAAACCGCACATCAAACACATAATCTGCGTCTTTAGGGATGCCATATTTAAAGCCAAAAGATTCAAATACAATCACCAGATCAGAGCTTTTTTTACCCAGTACCCTTTCACGAATAAGTTCGGCTAAATCGTGCACCGTAAGTTTGTCAGTATTTATATGCAGATCGGCTCTTTCGGCCACGGGCACTAGTATTGCGCGTTCTTCGTCTATGGCATCTACAAGTGAGTTACTGCGCTTGAAAAGAGGGTGCAGGCGACGCGTTTCGCTATAGCGTTTTAATAGGACATCGTCGCTGGCATCCAGGAAGATTATCGTGATTTCCCAAAATTCGGGTAAATATTCTAGCAATTCGTTAATTTCGTTTTCAGATTTTGGCATATTACGTACGTCTATGCTAACCGCTACTAATTCGTGCTGCTCTACAATTGTATGGGTCAAGGTAGGCAGCAGCGACACTGGAATATTATCGACACAATAATAGCCAAGGTCTTCTAATGAGCGAAGTGCAATGGACTTGCCTGAACCTGAACGCCCACTAATAATGAGAAGTTTCATATGTTGCCCTTTAGGAATTGCGTTTAAGCACTTATATAAGCGCGGCTACTAATTCGTTTTTGGTGGTCGCTTTCCTGATTGTTTTTACGGTGTCTTTATTACTGAGTTTTTTGGCAATGCCTGATAAAGCTTGCAGGTGCTTATCAGTTTGCTCTTCGGGTACAAGTATTGTAAAGAAAATATCAACGGGTTTACTGTCAATAGCATCAAAATCGATTGGCTGATTAGTGGTTATGATGACCGCAATCATATTGTTTAAGCCCTTAATTTTACCATGTGGTATGGCAATGCCGTGACCTATGCCGGTGCTGCCCATTTTTTCGCGGGCTAGCAAGCTAGCTAATACTTCAATTTGGTCTAATTCAGGAGATTGCGCAACGGCCATTTCGGAAATTATTTCGAAAATCCGTTTTTTACTGTTGCACTGAACCGCGCATTGAGTGCGGTCCAGTGAAATTATGTCGTTAATTATCATGAGTGGCTTAGTGACGTTTGAGTTTTTCTTTATGTTTTATAACCTGTCGGTCAAGCTTATCAATAAGACCGTCTATTGCAGCATACATATCTGTATGCTGTGAGTTTGCAAAAACTTCACCTCCTTGTAAATGCAAAGTTGCTTCTGCTTTTTGTTTGAGTTTTTCAATGTTAAGGATAACGTGCACGTTGCTGATGTGGTCGAAGTGGCGCTCTAATTTTTCAAACTTTGTGTTGACATAGTTACGTAGCGATTCTGTTATTTCGACGTGATGACCGGTCAGGTTTATTTGCATAATTTTAATCCTCTAATGTTTAGCCTTAGACAAGGCTCTTACGTTGATTCGAAGGCGGAATGTGTAACGATTCTCGGTATTTTGCAATTGTCCGCCTAGCAACATTAATGCCTTGATCGGCGAGCATCTGCGCAATCTTACTATCACTTAAGGGTTTATGAGCAGGCTCCACGGCAACCAACTTTTTAATAAAAGCACGGATGGCGGTAGAAGAGCAATTCTCACCAGAATCTGTGGATACGTGCGACGAGAAAAAATATTTCAGTTCAAAAATACCACGAGGCGTATGCATATATTTCTGCGTGGTCACGCGCGAAATCGTTGATTCATGCATGTCTACCATTTCAGCAACATCATTTAGTACCATGGGCTGCATCTTCTCTGGACCTTGCTCGAAAAACTCTCGCTGCTTAGCAACAATACAATGAGAGACTTTTAGCAAGGTTTCATTGCGGCTCTCTAAGCTTTTAATAAACCATTTTGCTTCTTGTAAATGAGACTTTATATATTGCGAATCGTTCGGATTTTTCGTCGATTTCGATAGCTTTGCGTAAGTTTCATTCACAGTAAGCGCGGGCAAGGCCTCGTTATTTAGTTCAACAGTCCACACACCTTTCTTTTTGTACACGTTTACGTCGGGTACAATGTACTCTGGTTCAACCGTTGATATGCAACTGCCAGGGCGTGGGTTCAGTGTTTTTAATAAGCGCATTACCTCACGCAGTTGGTCCTCTTTAAGGCGTGTCTTACGCATTAAGGTTCGATAATCTTTGCTTGCCAGTAAATCGGAGTGCTCTTCAATTATATTGCGCGCTTGATTTAACCACGGGGTGTCATCACTAAATTGTAGCAGTTGCACTAGCAAGCACTCTTTAACTGAACGTGAACCTGAGCCAACAGGGTCAAACATCTGAATGCGTTTGAGCACACACTCAACTTCGTCTAAATCTATATCTTCGTTGTCTAAGCTGTCTAATATTTCATCACTGCTAACGGTCAAGTAACCCGACTCATCAATTGAGTCGATAATTGCAATGGCGATAGATATGTCGTTGTCACTGAAGTGGGTAAGCTCTACCTGCCACATTAAATGGCCTTGGATTGATTCGGTGGTTTCGCCTTGAAAAACATAGTCGTCGTCAGGATTTGACCCGGTCATGCGCGATGGTGCTGAGGTAGACCCTAAATATTCCTCCCACGAGTGATCAAGCGGTAGGTCATCTGGAAGATTTCTATTTTCAAGCGCATCGTGAGTGTCCATGGTGTCGGGTACGTCAGTATCGCCGTTTGCCATGCCGGTATCGTTGTTGTTAGTCGCCTCAGCACTAATCGACGCTTGTTCTTTGTCGGTGCGAGAGTCAAGCGTTTGGTTGTCGTCAAGTGAGGCGTTGTCTTGGTCATGCTCAGCCATTTCGAGCAAGGGGTTTGATTCAAGTGCTTCTTGGATTTCTTGTTGTAGGTCAAGCGTTGACAACTGCAGTAGTTTAATCGCTTGCTGTAGTTGAGGCGTCATTGTGAGCTGCTGACTAAACTTAAGCTGTAACGAAGGTTTCATTAACGTCCTTCCACTAATTTAATGCGATGTATGTGCATAGACGACTTTAATATCTCCGATATAAGAAACGCGGTTTCCACTAATATTTTTAGGTAACTGCAATTATTATTAACAACGCCCTGCCTGCATAGTAGCGTTTTACGGGGCCTTTACAAGGAGAATTGCTCGCCTAAATAAACATCTTTTACTGTCTGATTAGCAAGTACTTCTTGCGAAGTGCCCGCCGCTATTAACTCGCCGTGACTTACAATATAG
This sequence comes from Glaciecola punicea ACAM 611, assembly GCF_000252165.1. Classification (GTDB taxonomy): domain Bacteria; phylum Pseudomonadota; class Gammaproteobacteria; order Enterobacterales; family Alteromonadaceae; genus Glaciecola; species Glaciecola punicea. The sequence continues at coordinate 145,418 of NZ_BAET01000006.1, read as the reverse complement.
GCTTTCTCACATACGTCTAAGGTGTCTTTTACGTTGTGGTCGGTGATTAATACCCCGATACCACGTTCTTTAAGCTGGTAAATAATTTTTTTAATATCATTAACCGATATTGGATCAACACCAGCAAAGGGCTCATCAAGCAAAATGAACTTTGGGTTTGCAGATAGGGCGCGAGCTATTTCGACGCGCCGCCTTTCGCCCCCTGACAGGCTCATTCCAAGGCTATTGCGTATATGGTTAATGTTAAAATCGTCAAGTAGTTCGTCGGCTATTTGTTCGCGCTGATCGTTCGATATATCCTTACGCGTTTGCAGTATTGCCATCAGATTCTCATAAACGGTGAGTTTTCGAAATATTGAGGCTTCTTGGGGCAAATATCCAATGCCTTGTCTAGCTCGCTCGTGCATGGGCTGAAAACTTAAGTCAACTTGATCTATAAAAATGCCGCCTTTGTCTAAGGGAACCAGACCTACTATCATATAGAAAGTGGTCGTTTTGCCTGCGCCATTAGGTCCTAATAAACCTACTATTTGGCCGGTAGAAACCTCGATACTGACGTCGCGGACTACTTGTCGGGATTTATACGACTTGGCTAAATTTTTGGCGTATAGGGTACTTCTCACGGTTGATCCTCGCGTTTTTTTTCTGCTTCATCCGCTTTTTCATCAGAAGAAAATGCGCCTGGGCTTAACACGGTAGTGACGGTAGCATCGCTGTTAGCGTCGGTCGACGCCATAATCTGTTGTTTAGCCATGTCAAATGCAATGGAGTCGCCGTTAACCTGAACATCTTTTTGTTTGATTGATGCATTACCTTTTAATAAAATAGTTTGAAACTCAACGTTGTATTGAATTTCATTTGCACTGGCAATCACAATCGAACCATCCTCTAGTTTTTGTTGGTAACTAGCTGGTTTACCCCTTGCAGTAATAATTTCTTTTCCTTTTCCTGCGGTCGCATCGGCGATGACTTGATCCGCTAAAATTTCGAGGCTACCTTGCTTAATAACAACGCTGTCCTTAAAAATAGAAGTCATCTTTTTACCGTCCAAAGATTGCTCTCTTGAACTTGCCGTTACCGGTAATAAAAAATCGTTCTCAATATTGCTGCCTTCACTGCCCAACGTCGCTATTTCGGCTGCATCGGGCAGTTGGTCTAGGTCTGGTGTTTGCGTACCATTCGCCGAAAAACCAAAGCTTAGAAGCATACCTAACAATGCAAATGCCAAAATTTGTTTAGCGCACTGGATTAAATTCGGTTTGTACATGTTCTTTAAACTCATATTGTTGTGTCGTTAAATTGCCAAAGATACCTATGCTTTTAAGCTCAAAATTAAGGCCGCTTATAGTAACTTTTTGATCTGAGCTCAAGGTTTTGTCTACTATATTAATTTCAATATATTCAGTTCTTATTTCCTTAATATACTCTTGAGATCGTAAATTCACAATCTTGACATTATTCTCTAATTGAATTCTGTTGTTGCTGTAAATCGTGCCTTCGCCTGCTGTTACCTGCCATGGCTGTCCGTCGTCTAAATATAGTGTATAGACAGGGTTTTGGAACACCGCGAAACCGAGTGCCTCGTAGTGGTCCATTTTTGTAGCGGCAACCTGATGGCTTAGTCTTCCTTCCTTATCAAATGATTTACTATTTAAGTTTACAGCTTGGTAGTTAGGAATAAGCTCAAGATTACTATCATCTGTTGTTAGCTGCTCTTCTTCTTCGAATAAAATGGGTACATACAGCACCAGTACTATGGTAAAAACTAGTGCTATGCTCCAGCTGATACGATTCATATACTAGCACCATGTATGGTGCTAAGTAGGTTGTTTGCTTGTAAAAAAAGGTCACAGACTTCACGCACTGCACCTTTGCCGCCACCGAGTGTGGTGATGTGATTGGCTTGTTTTTTCACTAAAGGGTGCGCGTCTTGCACAGCTATTTTAATCGCACTTAAAGTAAACATGCCTATATCAGGCATGTCATCGCCTACGCTGGCAACTTGATGGCTTTGATAGTCGCTTAACTGCATAAGTTCAGTCAATGCTGCGTACTTATCTTCACGCCCTTGCAGTAAGTAATGGACATTCAAGGAGCGCATTCGTTGCTCAACAATGGCCGATTTTCTGCCGGTAATAATGCCCACGCTAATGCCACATTTTGCCAGTGCTTTTACACCGTAACCGTCTTTAGTGTTGAAAGCTTTAAATTCTTCATTGTTGTTACCTAGGTAAATTTGACCGTCACTAAAGACACCGTCTACATCAAACACGACCAACTTCACTTGTTTACATTGCTCAAAGAAATCATTTGATACGGTTTGATATAAGGTTTGTGTATTGGACTTCACATCGGAGTTTATATCGGGGTGTATATTGGGCATCAGACAACTCCTGCTTTTAACAGCATGTACATACTAAGTGCGCCGGTGGGCTGCTTTTCATCGTTCAACACAAACAAGGCGTTAATGCGATTATTTTGCATTAAGTTCACCGCATCTACCGCCAGTAAACTGGCTGATGTACTGACACCGCCAATAGTCATTACCTTGCTTACCGATGTTTCATGAATGTCGATGCGCTTATCTAAAGCCCTGCGTAAATCACCGTCGCTGAATATTCCTACCAAGATGTTGTTTTCATCGACAATTGCAGTCACGCCTAAACCTTTGGATGAAATGTCTAATAAAGCCTGCTTGACAGTGGCAGTTACTGGTGTGGTGGGCACGGCGTAACCGTTTACCATAACATCGGCAACGGTAAGTAATAAACGCTTGCCTAAAGCACCGCCTGGATGAGAAAAGGCGAAATCTTGTGCGGTAAAGCCTTTTGCCTCCAGCAAGGAAATCGCTAATGCATCACCTAGCACCAAGGTAGAGGTAGTGCTAGTCGTGGGCGCCAAGCCTAAGGAGCAAGCTTCTGTTTGTACGCCAAGGGCTAGCACTACGTCGGCAAACTTGGCTAAACTGCTGTCGCCATTATTGGTAATAGCAATTATAGGTACTTGAATGCGTTTGATAGAAGGTAGTAGTCCCACTAGTTCATGGGTTTCGCCCGAATTTGATATTGCAATCACTACATCATCTTTGCCCAGCATACCAAAGTCGCCGTGGTTAGCCTCACCTGGATGCATAAAAAAAGACGGGGTGCCAGTGCTTGCAAAAGTGGCCGCCATTTTGTTGCCAATATGCCCAGATTTTCCCATGCCCGACACCACCACTTTACCTTTGCACTGCATTAAAATATCGCAGGCAAGGGTGAAATTTTCATCGAGGCTTTCTTTCAAATGCGAAAGCGCCTCAATTTGATTGTTAAACGTACGGTGCGCAGATTGTAAGTAAGTCATATATTAGCCACTATGCAGTTGTAGTGTTAAATGATATACCTCTATTCACATAAATATTTCATGCAAAAAGAATGTATTGATAGCCGATAAAAATCACAAGAAAAGTGGCAGCTTCAAAGCGGTTTATTCGCCGAGAGCCGCGCAAATTAAAGCAAAAAACGAATAAAAGAATAGACAAGCCTAGCATTACCAGCGAATCTCGGTTAGCAACACTTTCATCTATTACCCCCGGTGCGATTAGCCCAGGCATGGCGAGCACGGCCAGTAAGTTGAAAATGTTGGAGCCAATAATGTTCCCCAGAGCAAGGTCGTCTTCGCCTTTTAGTACGCTTGCTACGCATGCAGCAAGTTCGGGTAAACTTGTTCCTATAGCGATGATAGTGAGTCCTATTACTAAATCGCTTATGCCGAAGTGTTTAGCAATAACCACCGCTGAATCGACTAAAAAGTGAGCGCTTGTAGGCAGTAAGATTAGCCCTACCGCTACCCAAAATATAGCGGTGCTCATGGCTACGTCACTCGGTACATCGGTTCCTGCTTCGGCCACTAATGGGTCGTTTTTTTCTACAGTAAAAGAAAGAACTGCCATCCCTGCAATGACTAATACAAAAAGCGTAATTAACACAATACCTTCAATCCTAGACAATTCACTGTCGGCAAGAAAATAAACACCAATTAAAGTGATCACAAGCATGATGGGCAACTCGCGTTTTAGTGTGGTAGACGACACTACTAGTGGCTTGATAAGTGCCGTTATGCCAAGCACCAACGCGATGTTGGTAATATTTGAGCCGATTGAATTGCCCACTGCAGTATTGGTGTTGCCTGCGAAAGACGCGGTTGCAGCGACCATAATTTCAGGCGCAGAAGAACCCATTGCTACAATAGTTAGGCCAATCATCATAGGGGCGACGCCTATGTTTTTAGCAAGGGCGGAGGCGCCGTAAACAAACCGGTCGGCGCTCCAACTAAGGACTAAAAGCCCTAGAACGAATATCACGAAATTAACAATCACTGCTGAATTCTTCTTTTATTAATGTGTAGAGTAGCTTACGTAAAGTGTAGCGATTTCAGGCTAGAAAATCACAAAAAAATAGAAATAAATATGCTATATCGATAATATATACGTTTTGTTACGTATTTCACACGCTAACAAGCTTGAAAAGCGGTAAACTAACCCAACATCTTCGGGGTCTGCATTTTTATAGGCAGTTGTAATTGTTCAAAAACGCCTAATTCACCTCGACCAGCTAAGCCTAATAAGGTGTTCTATTAAGCTGGCGCAATGTGCTTTGAAATTAACATATTCGTGCATGTATGTATGAACTATTCTTAATGATAACAGCCAAAGTAAAAGCGTAAAATAAAGATTAGAAAACAATGGAGTTTTAAAAAAGTTCGGATGTCTGAAAATATAGTTTCAATTACCGATATGCAGTTCTATCGGGGCGAACGCGAAATTTACAAAGACATTTCTTTGTCGGTTGAGCGTGGTAAAATTACGGCCATTATGGGGCCCAGTGGGATTGGTAAAACGACTTTATTGAAGCTCATTGGTGGGCAGTTAACCCCAAATCGCGGCAGTATAATCTTTCAAGGCGACGACGTGCATAAAGTCTCACGCAATCGTTTGTATGAAATGCGCCGAAAAATGAGCATGCTGTTTCAAAGTGGTGCCTTATTCACCAATATGTCGGTTTTTGACAATGTAGCCTACCCACTTCGCGAACACACTAAACTCGACGAGTCTATTATAGAAACGCTTGTTAAGCTTAAATTAGAAGCGGTAGGTTTGCGTGGTGCGGCGCAATTGCTGCCTAATGAATTATCGGGCGGAATGGCAAGGCGAGCTGCCTTAGCGCGTGCAATTGCGCTTGATCCAGAACTCATAATGTATGACGAACCCTTCGCTGGACAAGATCCCATTTCAATGGGCGTGCTAGTCAAACTAATAAAAGCCTTGAATAAAGCATTAGATCTTACTTCCATCGTGGTTACGCACGATGTGAAAGAAGTATTGGGTATTGCTGATTATGCCTATATTATGGCGAATAAAACGATTATAGGTGCAGGTACGCCTGAGCAAATAAAAAACTCTGATTCACCTTTAGTTCAACAGTTTTTGCGAGGGGACGCCGATGGCCCTGTGCCATTTCATTTTCCTGCTAGCCCCGTTGAAGCCGACTTGGTAGGAGACTCAGCGTGAATTTTTTAGTTAATTATTTTTCAGGGTTAGGTAAGTCAACGCTTAATCGTGTTAACGGGGTTGGTGCCGCGTCTATCATGCTTTATGGCGCCTTGTTTGCTTTTCCGCAATGGAAGAATATACGCCTAACCATTTCCCAAATTTACATTGTTGGCGTGCAGTCCTTGCTTATTGTTATGGTGTCAGGATTGTTTATCGGCATGGTAATGGCGCTGCAGGGTTATACGATACTTGTTAACTATGGCGCTGAGGGAAGCTTAGGCCCCATGGTTGCGCTGTCAATCTTAAGGGAGCTTGGGCCTGTGGTTACGGCACTTTTATTCGCGGGTAGAGCGGGTTCAGCGCTAACCGCCGAAATTGGATTGATGAAAGCAACAGAACAACTCAGTTCGCTAGAGATGATGGCAATTGATCCGCTTCGTCGCGTGGTATCGCCGCGCTTTTGGGCGGGAATTATTAGTTTACCTATGCTAACGCTTATATTCTCAGCGATTGGTATTTTAGGCGGCCATTTAGTAGGGGTTGACTGGCTTGGTGTTGACGCTGGTAGTTATTGGTCAATCATGCAGGCAACCGTGGAATGGGATAAAGATGTGGTAAACGGCATAATAAAAAGTGCAGTTTTTGCCTTGGTTATTGTGTGGATTGCGCTTTATAAAGGATATTCTTGCATCCCAACCTCCGAAGGTATTAGTCAGGCTACCACGCAAACCGTTGTGTATTCGTCACTCGCAATACTTGGATTAGATTTTATATTAACCGCTTTAATGTTCGGCATTTAGCTAGGATTATCAATGACCACAAGAAAAACAGAAACTTTAGTAGGCTTGTTTGTTGCACTTGCTATTGCAGCGACAATGTTATTGGCTTTAAGGGTTGTCAACCAAGGAATGGCCGGCAACAGTGAGACCTTCACTGTCAAGGCCCGTTTTGACAATATTGGCGGCTTAAAACCACGCTCTTCAGTTAAAGTGGGCGGTGTTGTGGTTGGCCGCGTCGAGCGCATTTATTTGCACAAAACGGATTTGGTGCCTATTGTTGAACTACAAATATCAACCGAGTATGCCAACACTTTCCCTGACACGAGCAGCTTGTCTATTCTAACATCGGGGCTTTTAGGCGAGCAATTTATTGGCTTGTTACCGGGTTTCATTTTTCCAGAAGACTTGGCCAGAATAGAAGAGGACAAGGTGTGTGAAACTACTAGCTTAAATAATTGTCCATATTTGACAGAAGGTGAAGAAGTTTTCGATACTAAGTCTGCACTCATACTTGAAGATCTAATTGGCCAGATACTGTTTAAACAAGGAAGCGAATAATTGAAAACTCTTACTAATGCGACAATTGCTTTGCGCTCTCTTACTTTGTTATCGGCGCTTGTGATGTTTACCACCTCTGGTGCTGTTGTTGCTAACACTTCTTTAGCTAATCCGGTGAATCCATCGGCTCAGTTAGTATCTGTAGAAAAGATTATGGTGGCGCAAGACGACCCTTATCTAATGATAGAGCACGCTGGATCAAATACATTCGCACGCATAAAACGAGAGCAAGAACAGATTAAGCAAGATCCTGAAAACCTGCGTACTATTATGGAAGAAGAATTGATGCCATATATAGACCACCGCTTTTCTGCATTTAAAGTGCTTGGCAAATATGCTCGGCAAGTTGAAAAGAAAGAGTTATTTGAGTTTGTGTCGGTTTTTCGCGAGTACCTAATAACTACCTACGCTGTTGCAATGGGCTACTATGACGATCAGGCGGTTGAATTTGATCCCCCCAGAGATTTCGGTGATCGCGGTGATGTTACGGTACGCGCCGTGATTAAAGACGATGATCGTCCCGACATAAAAGTTGCGTTTAAGGTACGAAAAGATCCTAGAAGCGGCAACTGGCAAGCATATGACATGATTGCTGAGGGCATAAGTCTTTTGTCTAGTAAACAGTCTGAGTTTGAAAGTATATTGCGCAAAGAGGGGATCACGAAAGTTATTGAGCTTATGCGCGAAAATATTAGACGACCTATCGTGTTGAACAATGGTGAAGCGAAAACTGAAGAAAAAGCATCTTTGAACGAGGGTGAAAAAACAGAGTGAAAATGACACTGAGTTTACCCTCTACTAACAACGATACTGCCTGTTTATTGATAAGCGGAGAGTTAGACCAAACAGTCCTCGTGCACGACTATTGGTCAACCCTTGCCGATAAGGACAAGCAGGAACTTGTGGGTGAAGGCAATCTGAAAATAGATTTAGCGCAAGTAGCGCGCGCAGACACAGCGGGACTAGCATGGCTAATTAATGTGGTAAAAGACGCAAAAGTAAACAAAGTAAATGTGAGCTTTGCAAACGTTCCTGATAAACTCCTTAATCTTGCGCAATTGAGTGGCGCTAACACAATCTTAACGCGATAGAATCCTTTTAAATATCTGAGTGTTATCGTTTACAATATTAATTTAGGAAGATTATGACTAACGAAGAAATTGCGCAAATGCTAACAAGCGTTTTGAGCTTACAAGAAGTGAAGGTGAAGAGTGAAGGCACTCACTTTCAAATTATTGCGATTGACGATCGGTTTGAAGACATGAGTCGTGTTAAAAGGCAGCAGTTTGTATATGCCCCTTTATCCGAGCTTATTTCACAGGGCACCATTCACGCAGTCTCCATAAAAACATTCGGTACCGCTCAGTGGCAGCGCGAAAAGTTATTTAATTAGGATTTCACCGTGGATAAACTAATAATTAAAAAAAGTCCTCCTTTACATGGCACTGTCACCATATCGGGGGCAAAAAACGCAGCGCTCCCGGTACTTATATCTAGTTTGCTTGCCAACAGTGCTTGTACCTTTACTAATGTGCCCAACCTTCGCGACATTACGACCACTATTTTATTGCTCAGAGATTTTGGCGCTAAAGTAAATCAAATAAGCGCAAACTCGCTTGAAATTGATGCCAGTGAACTTGACAGTGTCACCGCGTCTTATGAGCTAGTGCGCACCATGCGTGCTTCGATTCTGGTACTAGGTCCACTGCTTGCTAAGTATGGTAGAGCAAATGTATCGCTGCCTGGTGGCTGCGCTATTGGGGCTCGTCCCGTGAATCTTCATCTTAGCGGTCTTGAAAAAATGGGTGCTAAGGTCGACGTTGAAGAGGGGTATGTAAGAGCTTCTGTTAATGGCAGGTTGCAAGGCGCGCGAATTTTTATGGATATGGTAAGCGTAGGTGCCACGGAAAACTTAATGATGGCAGCATCTCTTGCCCAAGGCCAAACGATACTTGAAAACGCAGCACGAGAGCCTGAAATTGTCGATTTGGCTAATTGTATTAATGCCATGGGTGGAAAAGTGCGCGGCGCCGGTACGGATAAGGTTATTATCGACGGTGTCGAAACGCTGAACGGATGCACATACGATATTTTGCCTGACCGCATCGAAACAGGTACTTTCTTAGTTGCAGCGGCGGTAACGAGAGGTTCTATTCGCTGCGAAAAAGCAGCGCCTGCTACACTCGATGCCGTGCTTAGCAAACTAGAACAAGCCGGTGCGGTAATTAAAACTGGGCCTGACTGGATAAGCCTAGACATGAAAGGTAAAGCGCCGAAAGCGGTCAGTCTTAAAACGATGCCTCACCCAGGTTTTCCCACTGACATGCAAGCCCAATTTGTAACCTTAAACGCAGTCGCAGTTGGTAATGGTGTTATTACTGAGACAATTTTTGAAAACCGCTTCATGCATGTGCCTGAATTGCACAGAATGGGCGCACAAATTGAGTTAGAAGGTAATAATGCAGTCACTCAAGGCTCTTCTAAACTTAAGGGCGCACAAGTAATGGCAACTGATTTACGTGCGTCAGCAAGTTTAATTATTGCGGGTTTAGTAGCTGAGGGTGAAACTATTGTTGATAGAATTTATCATCTTGATAGAGGCTACGAGGCAATTGAAGCCAAATTAGGCGGACTAGGCGCGCATATAGAGCGTGTGAGCGTTAAATAAGCATACCGATTGTGAAGATCTTATAATGCTCAAGCGTAAAACTAGCAGTAGCCGTCTTGACGTTTAGGCTCTCAGCTGTTGAACACCATGTCGGGATTTAACTCACCCACCGTAACGGTCATGGTAATAAGCTCGTCATTGCGACTCACAACAAGTTCTAGCTGAGCCCCAGGGCGAGTGCCTGCGATTAGGTCTAAGGTTTTTGACAAATCAATTGTGTCTTCCCCATTCACTGACAACAACAAGTCATTCACCCGTAAACCCGCTTCTGCGGCTGGGCCATTAGGCACTACGCTTTCGACCAAAATCCCACGGTTGTCATATCCGTTACCACTAAAACCTAACTGTCCTCTGCGTACTCTACCATTATCAATAATTTCGTCCATTACGCGCTTGGCTAATGGGTAGGGCAGCGCAAAGTTAACACCGTTCACATCCTGTACCCTGCGGCGACTGTCGAGTGTTTTGAAATTAGCATTGGTAATGCCGACTAAGAATCCATTTGAATCGATAAGCGCACCGCCTGAATTACCGGGGTTAAGCACAGCGTCGGTTTGTATGCGGTCAAAGTAATTAGCAAGGCCATTGCGACCTAAGCGACTCACAATGCCAGAGGTGACTGTTTGGCCCAAATCTAGAGGGTTGCCGATGGCCATAACAACATCGCCTACACGTAAGTTGGGCTCTTCTACTTGGGGTATTACCGGTAAATTTTGTTCAAATATTCGCAATACAGCTAAATCGGTAATCTCGTCAAAACCGACTAACTGAGCGGGTAAAAAACGTCCGTCTTGAATGCTTACATAAATACTATCAGCGTTTCTGATCACGTGATAACACGTTAATAAGTAGCCGTCTTCACGCATTATGACGCCCGAGCCTAAATTTGTTCTTTCTATCGGGCGGCTTCTAAATAATCGGTTTGAATTCTCTAGACTAACGCTATATATGTTAACAACGGCAGGGGCGCTGATGGCGAGTGCGTCGTAATAGCTTAAACGTTGCGGGACGTTGCGCTCTTGATTTAACCAGTTTAATTTTAAACCTTCCCCTTGCCGAAACTCAGGAAAAAGAAACAGTAGTAAAGCGGCGACTACCACACCAAGAATGATAGGTTTTAGTAACGCTAGCAAAAACCGAGGGAACAAAGACATAGCATTTACAATCCAAAAACGGTGACAATCACCTGCTCAACTGGCCAAATTATAGCAAATTCATGTGTTTAAGCATAGTCTTTACACTTGTCCGTTTTCTAAACTGCTTGTAAAGGCTTAATAAGTAGCGTGTTTTCAGGTGGAAATAAAAAAGGCATATCAGTATTGATGGACTTTTACACGCACAAATTTAAGTCGACTAGACGTAGTATCTTAGCGTATCACAATGTACAAATTACTATTACCGCGCTTAACATTCAGTGCTATTACATCTTTTTTATCTGCGATCCGCTCTGTCAGCTCGCTAATATTATCGACCCGGTTACGGTTGACGCCTACAATAATATCGTCTTCACGTAAGCCTATTCCCGCTGCGGGCGAACTCTCAGCTACTTCATCTATAATGACTGCGTCTTTACCGTCGCTGTCTTTACCATTGCTTAAAGTTGCACCTTCTAGTGCTGGGTGTACCTCTTTAGCTTCAGCTAGAGCGGCGGCAGCGGCGTCTAGTACCACGTCTACTTTCTGCGTTTTACCAGCGCGAATGACTGTCAGCTCTACTTCTGCACCAGCACCTAAGCTGGCTATTTTTGCCCGTAGTTCGTTAAAGCCTGATAGGCTGTTGCCATTAATTTCGGAGATGATGTCACCTGCTTGTAAGCCTGCTTTTTCCGCGGCAGTGCCAGGCGCTACTTCGTTAACAAACGCACCAATATTTACTTGAGAATTGAATGCTTCGGCTAAACCTGCATCAACATCGCGACCAACAATACCCAGCAGGCCTCGTCTTACTTCTCCAAACTCAATTATTTGATCAACCAGGCTTTGCATCATATTGCTAGGAATGGCAAATCCTATGCCAACGTTACCACCGTTTGGACCAAAAATAGCGGTGTTTATGCCAACTAACTCGCCGCGTAAATTAACTAAAGCGCCGCCGGAGTTACCTCTGTTAATTGCAGCATCGGTTTGAATGAAGTCTTCGTAACCACCAATGTTCAAGCCTGAGCGACCTAAAGCACTCACAATGCCAGAGGTTACCGTTTGGCTAAGACCAAAAGGGTTGCCTATAGCAACGACAAAATCACCCACGCGAAGGTTGTTTGAGTCTGCAACTTTAAGCTCGTTTAAGCGCTCCGCGTCTATTTGCAGCAGCGCGATATCGCTTTGCTCATCAGCGCCTAATTTAGTCGCGACTAGCTCACGCCCATCGGTGAGTTTCACTAAAATTTCATCCGCGTTGTCTACCACATGATTATTAGTCACAATGTAGCCTTTGCTTGCATCAATAATTACCCCCGAGCCTAACCCTCGGAAAGGTCGCTCTTGTGCTTGATTATTAGGTGCGCCAAAGAAATACCTAAACATTTCGGGAACTTGCTGCCTGGTTGGCTGGGTGCCTTTAACTGCTATACTGACTATGGCTGGTGTTGTACCTTCTAGCATGGGCGCCAAAGAAGGTAGTTCATCTTTAGAAAAAAATGGAATGCCTGCTAAAGCAGTTGCGGAAGTTGCAGCAACAAAAGCTGCAGTCAGAAGTACAAAAGCAGCTTGGCGGATAGCTTGTTTCATGTATGAATATGCTCCTAAATTTAAATACCTTGGATTTTACTACCTAGTACAGACCCTAATTTAGGGGCATTAGTTCACATCTCAAGCTAATTGGATGATTTCTCCCCCTTCTTAGCTGTTTGCGTTGCAGGTGACCCCACAAATACCCCTGAACCACTGTTGGCAAAATCCCTAGGCTGATTTTTACTTGACTCAGTCACTGTAATTTTATTTGGCTTACCTTCTGTATTACGTAAGAACATAGCGGTGTGTTCACCGAAAAATGTGCTTTTTGAAAAATCATCGTTATTAATAGTTAACGATTGCTCATATTCCTTTACGCTAGCCAGTAAACGATTAAGTTCAGACTCAAGCGTTTGAATAGAAACACGACTAGCTTCTAAGTGATTTCTGGCCTGCTGAGTAAGCATCGTTTTCAACTCAGATTCAGTCGACTGAGAAGCAGAACTTTTAGCTTTAGAAAGTGAATTAGCCCATAGCCAAGCAACTGTAAAACCCACAACTAAGCCAACAGCAATGCCAATAAATAATGCGAGAAGGTCCATGTAAAATTCCAAAAATAAAAATATTTGTTAGATCTTTTACTATAGTGGCGCGAGTTGCAAGCGCTATTTATGCTTATTTACGTAAATTTATGGGTGTGCTCAAACTTAATCTTCGTCAATGCTTTGCACACAGCTATTCAAATAAGCACTAGCCTTGTATAATTAGGGAAGAATGGATTATGCTAACAAAAAGGCGCATGAATGACCCCTTGGGAAAAGTACCAAGACGACTTATCTTTTATAAATTTTCAGTATGACGAAACACAAGAAAATGCAGTTAAAGAACTGCAGCGACTATATGATGAGCTTACTCAACTTAAAAAGAAACGGAAATGGCGTGTTACCTTAAAAGCGACCTTTGGCCGCAGTATGACAAAGCCGACTATTCAAGGCATCTATTTCTGGGGTGGTGTGGGGCGTGGAAAAACGTATTTAGTTGACACTTTCTACGAATGCTTACCTTTTGACAATAAAATGCGGGTACATTTTCATCGCTTTATGCAAAGAGTGCATCAAGAGTTAACACGCTTAGACAAGCAGCAAGATCCTCTTAAGATCATTGCTAAAAAGCTAGCGAATGAAACACGTATAATTTGTTTTGACGAATTTTTTGTATCCGATATTACCGACGCAATGATTTTAGGTACTTTGATTCAAGAACTTTTTTCTCACGGGATAGTACTGGTAGCAACTTCTAATATTGAACCTTCAGGTTTGTATAAAAACGGCCTGCAGCGTGCACGTTTTTTACCCGCTATTGATTTAATTAAACAACATACAAGAGTGGTTAATGTAGATAGCGGCAATGATTATCGTATGCGAACGTTAGAGCAGGCTGAAATTTATCATTTTCCCTTGGATAAACAGGCACAAGCAAACCTCAACGATTATTTCGAGCAGCTAAGCGCCGATAAGTATGATGTTAACGTAGCGATAGACATTGAAGGGCGCAAAATACCGGCGATGAAAAAGGCCGAGGGCGTTATTATGTTTGAATTTATGGCACTATGTGATGGTCCCAGAAGCCAAACTGATTACATTAGTATCAGTCGACAATATAAAACAGTGCTGTTAGCCAATGTGATGCAAATGGATGAGACTAACGACGACATCGCACGTCGCTTCATTGCTATGGTAGATGAATTCTATGATCGCAAAGTGAAGCTAATTATATCAGCTGAAGTCGATATGCAAGAATTGTATAAAAATGGCCGTTTAAGCTTCGAATTTCAGCGTTGCCTAAGTCGTTTGCAAGAGATGCAGTCACGCGAATATTTATCGCAGGCTCATTTGTTTTAGGCCTGCGTTAAGCTAATGTGCGCTGAGGCTGACAGTCTAAAAACCGTATCGAAAACTCAATTGCATTTATAGTCAGTAACCGTAATTTGCGCATAAATTAACTACACTACCTTTAACATTATATAATATTATCGTGATAGCTTTTCTATCAAAGCTATTAAAAGCATCATAAAAACATCATAAAAACATAAAACAGCGAAGAATTATTTATGGGAAGAAAATTTGAAGTAAGAAAATTGTCTATGGCGAAAACCCAAGGGGCAAAAACAAAAGTTTATTCGAAATATGGGAAAGAAATTTATGTTGTCGCCAAAAGTGGCGGCCCCGATCCAGACGCAAATCTGTCACTTCGCAGGCTTATAGAAAGAGCTAAAAAAGACCAAGTTCCAGGCCATGTCATTGATAAAGCAATTGAAAAAGCCGTTGGTGGAGCAGGTGAAGACTTTGTGCCTGCGCGCTATGAAGGTTTCGGTCCAGGTGGTTGTATGGTAATAGTAGACTGTTTAACCGACAACGCAAACCGCACCATTACCGACGTGCGTAACTGCTTCACTAAAACCGACAGTAAGTTAGGCGCTCAAAATTCATCTGCGTTTATGTTCGACCATCTCGCCATATTTGGATTTGACGGTGACGACGATGAGGTCATTCTAGAAGCGCTCATGGAAGCCGATGTAGATGTGACCGACGTAGAGGTAGATGACGGAAAAGTGACTGTGTTTGTGCCTGATACTGAATTTTTTAAAGCCAAGACGTCACTCTTTGAAAGTTTTCCAGATATTGAGTTTGATGTTGAGGAAATCTCGTGGGTTCCGCAAGATACAAAAGATATTAGCGAAAAAGACATGCCTATGTTTGAAAAGTTTATGGATATGCTGAACGACTGCGATGACGTGCAAAATGTGTATCACAACGCGAATGTGTGACATCAAGGTGTCGAGTAAGCTCTATAAAAGTAGCAATTTATATATATCCTATTCGACACATAGTTTATACTCTCGCCCAGAGTTGGCCAGACAATCGCTGCGAGTAGCCGGTAATGAAAATTATTGACTATTAGGGGAGGAAAGTCCGGGCTCCACAGGGCAGGGTGCCAGATAACGTCTGGGCGGCGCGAGCCGACGACAAGTGCAGCAGAGAGAAGACCGCCTGCACCGCGTAAGTGGCTCAGGTAAGGGTGAAAGGGTGCGGTAAGAGCGCACCGCATTGCTGGCAACAGTATATGGCGAGGTAAACTCCACTCGGAGCAAGACCAAATAGGTTCCCTTATGGCGCGGCCCGCGTTGGGAACGGGTAGGTTGCTTGAGCTATTAAGCGATTAATAGCCTAGACGAATGATTGTCATTCTTTGAAAGAAGTCTACAGAACCCGGCTTATGCGGCCAACTCTACTTTTACAAATGTTATGATGTTATTAAACAGTAGGGAGATTATTAGGTCCTACATAAACAATCGTAAACTCTGCTTAAAGTGACGTTTAAATCACCCCTAACTCAATTGCCTTTAGTACCGCCCGCGTGCGATCTCTAACCCCAAGCTTGCTTAATATGCTCGACACCTGATTTTTTATGGTGCCTTGTGATTTACATAAACTATCGGCCATTTCTTTGTTCGAGCAACCCGCTGCCATTAGCCTCAAAATTTCGGTTTCTCTTTTGCTCAAAGGTTCAGGCAGCTTGGCAGATTCAAATTCACCTTTTATGCCTTGTAAACCAGCAATAAGACGTTCAGTGATAGCCGGTTGTATTAAGGTGTCACCGTTGTGCACGGTTTCAATGCTCAGCACTAAGGTTTCAAGCGACACATCTTTAAGCAAGTAGCCTTTGGCGCCCGATTTGATAGCCTGCATAAGTGATTCGTGATCATCAAAGGTGGTCAACATAATGACGGGAGTCTTAATCTGTTTTTCGCGCATGGCAATTAGCGCTTCAATACCGTTTAATTTTGGCATTCTTATATCCATAAGCACTACGTCGACTAGCGCGCTGTTGTGGTCTAAAAATGCCAAGGCGGCGACGCCATTTTCAGCCTCTCCCACTACGTTTATGAAAGGTGAAAGTCCTAACAGACTTTTTATACCATGGCGAACGAGGGTTTGGTCGTCTACTAATAATACCCTAATCATATTGACTCATGGGAATGAGTAATTGAGTGTAAAATTTACCTGCTTGTACTTTAAAGTCTACTTTGCCTTTTAATGCTGCGAGCCTTTCTCTAATACCGCGTAAACCGTTGCCTTCATAAATACTGTTAGGCATTTTGCCGTCGTTGCTAATGTCTAATTGAATCTGTTTATATTGATTAACTGAATCATTTGTTAATTCAGAATAAGCGAGTTTAATAGAAATGCTGTCACCATGCGCATGTTTGAGTGTGTTAGTAATGCTTTCTTGTACCGTTTTTATAATAGCGTCTGCAATTTGAATATCGTCAATTTGAATGTTCTGATCAATATGTAAATTCATCGACAGTTTGGGTAGTTTTTCCAGCATGCTGCGAATGCTGGTCTCTAAATCAAGCTTACCTTTATCGCGAATATCACTTACCGCTTCACGCACGTCGCTAAGCAATAGCCGCGCTAGTTGGTGGCATTGCTCTATTGAATTTTTTACGTCGCCTTCGGATTTTCGTGATGCTACCTGCAGATTAATCGTTAACGCGGTTAGGTGGTGTCCTAATAAATCGTGGATATTGCGCGCAATACGCATGCGTTCACCTTGCTTTACCGCTTCATTTAATAAAGACTGAGTGGCTTTGAGCTCTCTGGTGGTCAGTTCGGCCTGCAGACGAGCCTCGCGCTCTCGCAGCCCGGTGTCTACCATTACTAGTGCAAATATGTTGAATGTCCAAAATAGCAGAGTATTAACGATTACCGTACTTTGTCCCCAATAAAATGTGAATACGAAAAACAGGGGCAGGGCTAATATAGGCGATATCAAAATGGCTTGTCGAAAGGTCATAAAATAGCGCGTTACAGCGCTAAAAATTACCATAAAAATAGCGATGAAGAACACGGGAATAACGAAATAAATGCCTATTATTAAAAAATAGAGGGTGATGGCTAAGGTGCTTCTTTGAAAAAATGGCTTTTGGGGCTCGTGCTCACTCGCTACGCGGATATAAATGGCAAAGTAGATAATGCATAGCACCAATGCAAACGTAATATGAAATAGGCTAAACTTTTGCGATGTCCACATAATCCAAAGACTAAAGCTGGTAACAACCAGCCAAGTCACTGTCGCTGAAATTCTTTCCGCAGACATTTTTAAAATTTCCATAGGTTACTCTTCACATCGAATTTTCTGTAGCTTATCACCTTAGCGCCTGTGTGCAGTATAGGCCAAAAGTCATGATTTATAATATGACAAACGACACTTATTTAGTCATGCGCTATTCATTATGCTGTGTAACATCAAATCTAACTACACGAGAGACACGCATGTTACACATTCATTCAACGCTTTTCTTTTTACACATAGTAGTTGGCACCGCCGCCTTAATCTTATTTTGGGTGCCACTGTTGACTAAAAAAGGTCAGCTTAAACACAAGAAATTTGGTCGCGCTTATCGCAATGTAATGTATTGCGTTGCTGCCACGGGCGCCGTTATGGCGGTCATGGTTATTGCCATGCCCTTGGCTGTAAAGCCGCAGTTAGCCAATGCACCCAATGCGGCGATAGTAATAGAGAACGTGCGTTATTTCTGGTTGTTTTTACTGTATTTAGCCTTGCTAAGCTATACCACCACGCGCCATGGCGATGCGGTACTTAAAGCCGCTAACAATCGCAGTCTATTGCGCAAGGTAAGCTATGTAAGTCCCTTGGCTATGTTGGCACTGGGCGGGCTTGTATTTATAGCAATAGGCATTGTGCGCGAGCAGACCTTGCATTTGCTGTTCGGTATCTTAGGATCATGCGCGGGCATAAGTATGCTGCGCTACGTGCTATGCAACAACATTAGGCCTGGCGGCTACTTGCTTGAGCATATTGGCAGCATGATAGGCTCGGGTATTGGCGCATATACTGCATTTGCGGCTTTCGGCGGCCGACATCTTTTATCTGGCATTGGCGAGTATCAAATTATTTTCTGGATAGCGCCGGCTGTGTTGGGTAGCTTGCTGTCAGCACATTTAACGAAAAAATATAAAAAAGTATATCGTGTGGGAGAAATAGCGGAGGCGTAGAAAACAGAAAAAAGGCTCGCTTGATTAGGCGAGCCTTTCTCAACTTTCTGATGCTTCGTGTATAGCGCAAAGAAAGTTGAATGAAGGTAAGTTGGTTGTCTCAAATAACGTTGCTTAATATCAAACCGCTTGGCTAAATAGCGTCCCCTTCGCTAAGCGAAAAGACAGTATCTAACTCGGCAATAAACGCCTTCACTTCACTGCTAAACAACATAAAGTCTGCGTCAATTTTCAATGCTACGTTTTCTTTTTCAATATCTTCGTTTTGCTCAAGCACTATGTCAGTAAACTTCAAGCGCTTAACAGATAAGTCTTCGGCAATAATGCAGGTCAACTTTTCTTGAAAAGAAATCGCCAGCTTGTGTACCATTTTGCCCGCTTGCACATGATTAAGCACTTCTTGGGCGTCGAGATCTTGATTTTTACAGCGAATAGTTCCGCCGTCTTCCGCCGTTGACTGAAACTCTGCTTCATTGAGTATTTCAAAGCCAGCGGGGACGTCTTTTATCAACCAGTCGGTTAATACTTCTTGCTGCTGAGTTTTAGAAAAAGGCACTACGGGCAAACTGCCAATACACTTGCGTAAGCAAGACAAAACTGCTTCAGCGTTATTGTCAGAACTGGCGTCTACCACCACAATTTGTTGATCGATGGAAACAAACGCGTTAGTTACGCCAAATTTACTAAAAGCACGCGGTAAAAGACGCTGCGTAATTTCTTCTTTCAAATCTTTTTGCGCTTTTTTAGGCATAGGCGAGCCGGTTTCAGTTTCTACTTCACCGACTTTTTGTATTAGTTCACTATTAATCACGCTGGCAGGCAACAGCTTTTGCTCGCGCTTTAGACTGAATAAAAAGTCTTGATTGGCTTTGTGATATAAGTTTTCAGCTTTGGGAATGGGGCTAATCCAGCCTTTACTTTCTATGTCTTGTGAAGAGCAGGGGCGAAACGGCATGCTCTCAAGCATCGCTTGGAGTTGTTCTTCATCGAAGGCGAACTTACTGGTAAAACGATATACTTTTAAATTTTTAAACCACATACTCTTTTCACTTAGCCCTTTGATTTACAAAAATGGAGCAAGAGAGTAGCAACACCATGACGATGGGTCAAAGACTTGATCAAAATTTCTTGCTGTTGTCGCTTTGCAACACGTTGTACACTGTGAATATCATTCATTACTTGACATCTTTTGTGACTTGTTTCATAAAACTGTCACACATCACTCTAATACTATGGCTTAAATTTATGACGCGAGTGAAGAAAAAGATGTCCCGCACCATTTTAGTAGTTGAAGACGAGGCGCCAATTCGCGATATGCTTACTTTCGTATTAGAACAGGCTGGATTTACGGTGGTTGAAGCGCAAGATTACGACGTGGGTCTTGCCAAAATTAAAGAACCATACCCTGAACTGATTTTGTTAGACTGGATGCTGCCGGGTGGCAGTGGTATAAAGTTTGCAAAGCAGTTAAAACAACATGACGTCGCCAAAGATATTCCCATTATTATGCTAACCGCCCGCGGCGAAGAAGACGATAAGATTCGAGGGCTTGAAGCGGGCGCCGACGACTACGTCACCAAACCATTCTCGCCTAAAGAGCTAGTTGCCCGCATAAAAGCGGTGATGCGCCGAGTTACGCCCACTACTAAAGAAGAGCCTATAGAATTTAATGGCCTTGTGCTTGAGCCAGTGTCACACAGGGTGACTAGTTTTGATGAGGCGGTTGAAGTAGGGCCTACCGAGTATAAACTTTTGCACTTTTTTATGACTCACCCCGAACGAGTTTACAGTCGCGAGCAGTTGCTTGACAACGTGTGGGGCACTAATGTTTACGTAGAAGACCGCACGGTCGACGTACACATACGGCGTTTACGTAAAGCGATATCTGCTAATGGACACGACACCCTAATACAAACGGTTCGTGGTTCGGGCTACCGTTTTTCGGTTAAGAGTTGAGTTAATGTACTATCCTCAGTTTTGGTCGCGTACGCTGCTGCGATTCACGCTGTACCTAAGCGCTATTTTGCTAGTGGGATTTTTGTTTGACCACGTAATGCTCATGCTCATTTCAGCGCTGGTTGTAGTGCTTATCATAAATTATCTGCACTTATATAAACTCACCAAATGGCTATGGCATAGCAAAACAATGTCGCCGCCAAATGCCTCTGGTATATGGCATCATATCTATGAAGGCATATACTATCTGCAGCGCCGTAATAGGGCTAAACGTAAGAGTTTAGGCGATCTGGTAAAGCGTTTTCGTGAAGGTTCCGAAGCCTTGCCTGATGCCTTAGTGGTAATTGATAAAGACGCGCGTATTATGTGGTGTAATCGTAACGCCCGCATTGAGCTAGGCTTACACTGGCCTGAAGATAAAGGCCGTCGAGTAGACAATCTTATACGCCATCCCAGCTTTGTCGATTTTTTGCATAAAGGCGACTATCAATACCCCATTGAAGTCCCTGCTCCCACTAACCCAAACAAAATGTTCGAATACAGAATGATGGAGTACGGACAAGACCAGTTACTGCTGATTGCACGCGACGTCTCAAGGGTGTCTCATTTAGAAGAAATGCGCAAAGACTTTGTGGCGAATGTGTCGCATGAGCTAAAAACCCCGTTAACCGTTATAAATGGCTATTTGGAGGTGCTAGAATCTACGACTACCGACTCCCCCCCCATTGTGGGAAAGGCGCTGTCAGAAATGGGTTCGCAAACAAAACGTATGCAGGTGCTCATTGAAGACCTGCTTATTTTATCGCGTATTGAGTCCTCAAGTGACCGTATTTTTGAGAACGTGGTTGATATGCAGGCCATGTTAAGGCAGGTAGAAATAGAAGCAAACGCCCTTAATAAAATCAAAAAACATAGCATAAAATTCACGATAGACAATGATTTACGCGTATATGGAGTTGAACCAGAGCTGCGCAGCGCATGTTCCAACTTACTTTTTAATGCTATTCACTACACCCCTAGGGGGGGCAGTATTGAAGTAAAATTCAAACGTAAAGCCGGCGGCGCTTATTTTGCCGTCATCGACAACGGCGATGGCATAGAAGACAAGCACCTACGCAGGTTGACCGAGCGCTTTTACCGAGTAGATAAAGGCCGTTCTCGCACAACAGGCGGATCGGGCTTAGGGCTGTCAATTGTGAAACACGTACTTAACCACCACAATGCTCGCTTGGAAATAAGCAGCACGGTGGGAAAAGGCAGTAAGTTTTCGTTTTTATTGCCTAATGAGCTCATCGGCGATGATTGGGAAGACTTGTAGCCATGAATCGAAGCGCGCGGCGAAACCACAAGCTGAGTGGAAAATATAATGACCTTTTTTTCGTTGGTTTAATTTTATGCGCGTTTTTGGTAAATAGTCCAACGCTGGCAAACGAAGTTATTCCTACAGATAGTCTGTTAGAGCTGCAAGTGAGGCCGATAGTCGATACGAATGATTATCGATCTACTCCTGGCGTTTACGGCACTCTAAGTTCGGTGGGCTCCGATACACTAGCCGGTCTCATGGCTATATGGGCGCAGCGATTTCAAGAACTGTACCCACATATTAATTTCCAAATTCAGGCCACAGGCTCCGCCACGGCTAGCCAAGCACTTACTCAAGGTACCGCTGATATTGGCCCCATGTCGCGGGTTTTAAGCACGCAAGAAGTGGCTGCTTTTATTAATAAACATGGTTATGCGCCTACCACCCTTATTGTGGCGATAGATGCTATTGCGCTTTACACAGAAAAAAATAATCCCTTAGAGCGCTTAAGTTTGGCCCAAGTAGACGCGATGTTTTCAGCTACCCGCTTATGCGGCGCAAAACACGCAATAGTCGATTGGAGAGACTTAGGCATTAACAAATACGGCGCTAGCCGAAAAATTCAGCTATACGGGCGAAATTCAGCCTCGGGCACCTATGATTTATTTAAGCAAAAAGCCTTGTGCAACGGTGACTTCTTACAAACTGTAAACGAAATGCCTAGCTCATCTTCGGTAGTGCAATCCATAGCGTCTAGCGTTGGAGGGCTTGGTTATGCTGCGCTTGGTTATAAAAACGACAATGTAAAAATGCTCTCTATTGCAAATGAAAGCGGGCAATACTTTAGGCCAACCCCGCATAATCTACGTGCAGGTGATTATCCATTTACGCGCTATCTTTATATAATTGTAAATAAGCCACCTAATCAGGCTCTTACTACGCTCCCACGCACATTTTTGCGTTTTATAATGTCACAAGAAGGCCAGGCTTTAGTGGAAGAAAATGGATATTTCGCTGTTTCTGAACGGGTTATTTTGCGTCAGCTAGCGCAACTTGAGCCCAATTCGGTCGCTGTAGAGGTAGCACAGTAGCAATTTACTCACACTTTCAAGCCCTCAGTGCTTCGAAGGAATAGCCATTGTGAATTGGCCAGATAAAATAATGTTTGTGGCCAATTTAGAAAAATGCAATCAAGCCATCATTGATTGCTTGGGTGAAAAATATTAGAGAATTTTTTCTTAAAATGGGTGCGCAATATCAGCTCTATATTATATTGCAACATACACCGCGTTAATGATTACTTAGCGATGGTGATCCAGACAAATAAGTATCTAAACTATTAAATAGAACCTATAGTTAATCTAGTCCCAATTTCACTCTTAAAAAGATATGGAGAGCACCAATGACCAACTCTGCAACTGTTAAACCCTTACTCGATTCTCCTGCATTACTGCAATGTGAACAATTAGCACAACATGCCAACCTAAATGGAAAACGCGCAAGGGCATTATTATCTCTTAACAATGGAGAAAGTAAGATCATAGCCTCTGAAAAATCATCTTTGAACAAAGTCCAGGTTGGCTATCTAATTACGCGTTTTAAAAAATTAGGTATGACCATGTTTGAATCAGGTAATACTAAAAAAGCAGTCGCTGAAAAAACATCTGTAAAAAATACACTTACAAAAACAAGTGAGGCTAAGAAAACCATTTCGGTAACATCTAAATCGCCGAAGAGCGAAGCCGATATTACGCCAGTGGCTAATATAGAAGAAGCATCCATAGATGACGCTAGTGCAGACAATGAGTCTGCTGATGATGTAAAAAAAGCGAAAGAGAAAAAGAGCAAAAAAATCAAAAGAAAAAAAATAAATCTAAGCAAGACAAAAAAAATAAAAAAGAAAAAAAGAAAAAGAAGGAAAAGAAAAACAAGAAAGACAAAAAATCTAAAAAGAACGCTAAGAAGAAAAAGTCTAAGAAAACAAAAAATAGTTAGTTTTTTAAGGCTCTTTCGAAATTGTGCGCAGTTATATTGTTTGAGTTGGCTCGGTAATGCATTTGCGTATTACCGATAATCACTCAATATTAGCGTGAATTGTTTCCCCACCTTTTTGCGTGTAAGCTCATTTTTTATAAGATGCAGGCTTGTAACCATCCATTTTCATATCTGCTGCGTAAGCATATAGTGCCGTAAATCTTGCTGGAACCGATATTATGCCGTCAATTACCGACCACCCTCTGCGTTTTAGCTTAGCAAATGAGCTGCATGCACGGCCGTTTCCGTCCCTGTCGGCGCCTTGCGTGGCTGTGTTTCTTGCGGTTAAACAGCCAATGCGTGCTATAGCGCGGGATCGCGGCGTAGACCGAGCGCATCTGCTCAACCTGCTTGACCGCTTTGGTGCAGTGCACCCGTCACCTAATAGCAATCATTATTTCGGCAAAATTGGCCGTCACACCTTAAAATGGGAAAGTCACTCTGAGTTTGTGACCTACACTGTGTTCATTGAGCATCTATCAGAACGGGCGTTCGATCCGGCCGATTTCGAGGTTTTCCCTGCCGATTGGTTGTCTTTGGCACCTGGCGTTCGGATCACATCTGCTTTGATTCGGATTGAGACACGCAACTCTCAAGAGACTTTGAGCAGGGCAATTTCCGACTGGTTTGTTGGTGAGAGCGTAGCGGTTGCACGTGTTTTGGGCGATACCGCGACTATAGCAGGCGACTTTCGTATCGATGCGGCTGGACACTCTCGCTTTGCTGTGAGCGCTGATAAGGATATCGGTAAGCGAAGTCTAGGCCGCATTGTGCAGCGCCTGTGCGAAATTGAAACCTATAAGACTATGTCGATGCTAGGTTTTTCGAGGGTCGGCGAGATGTCGGGGCGTATGGGGCAAGTTGACGTTGAGCTAACCCGTCTGATTGAGGAAATGAGTGGTAACACCCTGCCGGCGCAGGATACTTTAATTGGGCTTTTGAAGGTCTCGGCTGAGCTCGAGGCAATGGTTTCACAGGCCTCATTCCGCTTTTCTGCCACCCATGCCTATGAAGAGATTGTGGTCCAGCGTATTGAAGTGCTGCGCGAGGAGCGATTTGAGGGACGTCAGATATTTGAGGAGTTTATGTCACGTCGTTATACCCCTGCGATGCGCACCGTAAGCAGCGCCGAGGTCAGGCTGCGGGCCATGGCAGACCGCGCGATGCGAGCAGGCGATCTGCTGCGCACGCGCGTAGACGTAGAACGCTCTACCCAGAATCAATCGCTTCTTGAAAGTATGGACCGGCGCGCGGATGCCCAATTACGCCTGCAGCGGACGGTAGAAGGCCTGTCGGTGGTTGCAATCAGCTATTACGCAGTGTCGCTGGCAGCCTATCTGCTTTATCCGGCTGCAGAGATGGCGCAGATATCACGAGGAGTAGTGACGGCAGGGGTAACTCTGCCGATTGTTGGTATTGTCTGGTGGGCAATGCGGCAAGTGCGCAAACGCCTCGATTGAAGAAAGCTGCGGCGGCCGACAATCTTGGCCGGTGAATATTTCCTGTTGCAAATAAGCCTTATAATGAGACCGATAGGATCCCTTGGTAACCCCATTGCTACAAATAAGCTCGACTCGCTGGGTTTTTTAAGGCCTGACTTTTATATCCAAACCCTTTATTACTCCCGCCAGAAAACACTTGCATGATTCAAATCCCTGTCTAGTATGAAAGTTTTGTGACAATGTTTGCTTGTAACAAATCTGTCATTTGCCTGCGCTACTCTCTCATTAATTCGAATACTTCTTACCCTTATGAGTTGGAGAGCAACATGAAACGCAACGGAATTTTTAGCATCTCACTAGTGGCTGCGGCCATTTCACTTAGCGCTTGTGGTGGCGACATTAATATTTCAGAAGGCGATGTTATTGATAACAGCGTTATAAATAACGATAATCAGCCCCCAGTAGCGCCGCCGGTGGACAATAACAGGGTAGGTTCGGCTAATTCGTTTTTAACGGGTCAAGTGTCTGCCGCGTTAGGTCAACAAATTGAAGTACGTGCAATTAGCGGCCGTTTAACGAACGCCGACGCCATAAACGGTAAAGTTACACTCACCAACGACACCGTATGGGCGCTTGAAGGTCCTGTTTTTATCGGCAACGATAAAGCTGACAGCACCACCTTAGAAATTGAAGAAGGCACTATCATACTAGGCAGAACCGGCGGCGATTATTTAGTGATAAGCCGCGATTCTAAAATAGAAGTAAATGGCACAGTGGCTCGTCCTGTTATAATGACCTCGCTGAACGACGTACTAGGCGATGAAGTAAGGGCAGGGCAATGGGGTGGCATGGTTATTTTAGGCAACGCCCCTTCTACTAAATGCCCCACCGATGGCTCTACGTGCTCATTACAGGTGGAAGGTGTAGCTTCAGGCGCGGTGTTTGGTGGCACCAACGACGCCGACAGTTCGGGTAATTTAAATTACTTAGTATTGAAATACGCAGGTTTTGAAATAGCCCCCGACAACGAACTAAACGGCATTACTTTTGGCGGCGTAGGCTCAGGCACCGAAATAGATTTCTTACAAGTGCACGCCAATGCAGATGATGGCATTGAATTTTTTGGCGGTAGCGTAAACGCAAAGCACGTGGTATTAACCGGTATACAAGATGACTCGGTAGACTGGGACAACGGCTATAAAGGCAAATTACAATACGTATACATCGAACATGCTGCCGACAATTCTGATGCAAACCGCGGTATAGAAGGCGATGGCGATGGTGGAGACGGTCCCAACTTCTCGCTGCCTACCTTGGCTAACATCACCATTATTACCAACAATTTTGACGGCGAAGACGACTCTGAAGGCGTATTGTTGCGCGATCAAAGCGGCGCCAAAATTTACAACATGCTAATTGCGGGCTCCAGCGGGACAGGCGAATGTTTAGAAATGGATTCAGACGATACCGTTCAGGGCAATCTTGGCAATGGTAACATTACTATTTCTCACTCATATATTTCGTGTGTTGAACCGTTTAACACGGTTGAAGGCGGTGTGGAACTTGGCAACTGGTTCTCCACCTTACAGGCCAATAACAAGGTAGTGGCGTTTGAGAACCGCGGCCAGCTAGGCTTGAATCAAGACGGTACCTTAACTGCGCAAAGCGAACTGCTAAGCGCAGGTACCAACCCGGCTAACATTGACGCATTTTTTACTGCCAATAACTTTGTAGGAGCCATAGGTGAGAACGATTGGCGCAGCGGCTGGGCATTTGGTTTTGGTGGCGGTGCAGTAACAGTTGTGCAAACTCCACTGGGCTGTCCACAAGGCACAAGCAGCATAGCGGCGGTTGACGGCAACACTAACACCTGTGAAATTACAGGTCGTATTACCAGTGATCTGCGCCTTGTAGAAGGCAATCACTATGCGCTTTCTGGCGCGGTATTTGTGGGCGGCGATAACAGCGACAGCGCAACGCTAACGATTGATCCTGGCGTAGTAGTATACGGCGCATCTGGCAATGACTACTTAGTTGTTAGTCGAGGCTCTGCAATTGAGGCTAACGGCACTGCCGCTAAACCTATCACTTTCACATCAAGTCAGCATGTAGCAAATGGTGTGGTTGCTGGCTTAGCCAATGGTGCAGCCGGTCAGTGGGGGGGCATGATAGTACTTGGCAATGCTTACTCAACGAAATGCCCAGAAACAGGCGACTGCTCGCTGCAGGTTGAAGGCGCGCAAGAGGGCGCTGTATTTGGTGGTTCTAACAACACCGAAAGCTCAGGTACACTGCGTTATGTGCGCGTTATGCACGGCGGATTCGAAATAGCGCCTGACAACGAACTTAACGGTATTACCTTTGGTGGTGTTGGATCAGGCACGGTGGTTGAGTATTTACAAGTGCATAAAAATGCTGATGATGGCATTGAGTTCTTCGGCGGTGCAGTAAATGCTCGCTACGTTGTATTAACCGGTATTCAAGACGATTCGGTCGATTGGGATAATGGTTATCAGGGTAAACTACAGTTTGTGTTAGTCAAACATGCGAGTGATAATTCCGACGCTAATCGTGGCATAGAAGGCGACGGAGATGGCGGCACTGGCTCACCGTTTTCAAACCCCACTATTGCCAATATGACTATAATTGGTAACACCTTTGACGGTGAAGACGACTCAGAAGGTGTGTTGTTGCGCGACCAGACTAACGCACAGTTATACAACGTTGTGGTAACGGGTCCTGCCGGCATGGGTGAATGTTTAGAGCTAGACTTAACAAACGATGCTGACACGACATTGCTTGGCAACGTTAACGGCAGTGCAAGTCCTCAAATGGTTTTTCAAAGTTCGGTGTTAGCCTGCGATGAGGCGGTGAAAAATAGTAGCAACAGTGCCTTTGACACCACAGCATGGTTCACTGCACAAGCCGGCAGCAGCATCGTTTCGGGCGGCATCGCGGCAGTACTTAACGGCATATACACCATTGATACCACCAGCCCAACTGATGTAAGCGCTGTTAATAGCTTCTTTATTAACACAGACTTTATTGGCGCAGTGAAAAGCGCTGATAATAACTGGACTGCTGATTGGACCGTGGGTTTAGAAGACTAATTCTGCGCCTTTGGGGATTAATTGAAGCAATTAAGTACGCTGAGCAACGATATTACGCCAGCGTACTTTTGTATCAGACGGGTTTGCATACCGGATTACTAGCGTGAATTTGCACATTATAAAAACGCAGTTAGCTTTTGTAAAATAGTAAAGAACGTCCACATAAATCAGTAGTGAATGAGGTAACACATGTTGTTAGGTGCAAAACAGTATCCGCTGTCTACAATCACGTTAATGGTGCTAGCATCCCTTACCGTCACAAATATTAGTAGCGCTCAAAGTACAAATGAAGAAGCTATTGAAGAAGTTGTGACGAAAGGTACGCGGCTTAAAGGTACCGCGACGGCGGTGATTGAAGAACGCAAAAATCAAGCCTTCGTGGTAGACATATTAGGCGCAGATCAAATATCACGCACTGGGGATAGCGATGCCGCGTCGGCACTTCGCCG
Organism: Glaciecola punicea ACAM 611; assembly: GCF_000252165.1. GTDB lineage: Bacteria > Pseudomonadota > Gammaproteobacteria > Enterobacterales > Alteromonadaceae > Glaciecola > Glaciecola punicea. The sequence continues at coordinate 116,834 of NZ_BAET01000006.1, read as the reverse complement.
GGTAACGGGTTTAACCTTAGTAGACGGAAAGTTTATCTACGTGCGCGGATTAGGCGAACGATATTCAAGTACCTCGTTAAATAGTGCGGCGGTGCCAAGCCCCGATCCAACAAGAAACGTTATCCCGCTAGATTTATTTCCCGCTGACATTATAGAAAGTTTGTCGGTGCAAAAATCATACTCACCCTCTATGTCGGCGTCGTTTGGCGGCGGTAACGTTGATATACGCTTAAAGTCTATTCCTACCCAAGAAGTATTCAACATTAGTTTAGGCACGGGCTATAACGCAGACAATGGCAGTAATGGTCTTACTTATAAAGGCGGAGATTCTGACTGGCGCGGCAAAGACGACGGCAGCCGTGCTGCACCCGCATTAATCTTGCAACGCTGGGAAAATAAGCAGTTTTTAGATAACCTCGACCCTGACTTCGCGCGGGATATATTTATATCAGTAAAGCGCAGCTACGACCCATTAGCAGAGTCTATCGGCCCCGACGGTAGCTTCAATCTTACCTATGGCAACAGCTACGATATTACTGACAAGTGGCGGATAGGTTTTTTGTTAGCTAATGCTTATAGTAATAAAACAAGAGTAACGCAACAGTATGAACTACAGCAGGCCGATCGCATTGGCGATGAGATAGAGTTAGTGCGCTTTTTTGACGATATATCAGCCACTGAAACTACCGTTCAATATTCAAATCTATTCACCTTTGGTGTTGATTATAATCGCAACCATCAGCTTGACTATAGCTTAATTGTATTGAGTGACACCCGAGACGAAATACGAGAACAATTTGGTAACACTGAGAATTTAAGTGTAGGGGAAAATCTGCGTATTCGTGATGTGGTGGTTGAATATGAAGAACGCAGAATGTTTACGAATCAGCTTAAAGGTAAACATACCTTTCCCGAATATGACTTTATTGGCTTTGACTGGCGCTATTCATTGGGTCGTTCACTGCGTAATGCGCCTGGTAACTTTGAATCACGCTTTATTATTGAAGATGCAAATCTAGACAGTATTTTTGACATCAACAGCGAAATAAGTTTAACTAATGCGCCTACTGCCGCGCGCTATTCGTTTCAAAATTTGAACGATAGGCTGGAAAACTTCGGCTACAATTTTAGCTACCCAATGAGCATTGAAAATTGGGAAATGGAGTTTAAGTTTGGCGCTGACTTTGTGACTAAGTCACGAACGGCGCAAAACCGACGCTTTGATATTAATACACGCGCTTTTGCTAACGCTGAGATATTACAAGGCAATACCTTTTCCAGTATTTTTAGTGATGAGGTTTTGTTAAATGCACAGCAAACCGGCAGTGCCGTTATTCGCGATACAACCATCGCAGGCGATGATTACGTTGCTGGTCAAAAAGTGGATGCCTATTATGTTGAAGGTGATTTCTTCTATAAAAACCAGTGGCGCCTTAGCGGCGGCGTTCGCTTTGAGGACTTCAGGCAAGTAGTCGCGCCATTTGACCCCAGAACTGGCAAATTTGACTTAACTGAAAACGGTTTAGAAGAGCTTGCTTTTTCCGAGAGCGACTTTTACCCTGCGCTAGCGCTGACCTACATGCTTGGTGATGCGATGCAGTTTAGAGGTAGTATTGGTCAAACTGTGGTGCGTCCCGACCTACGCGAAGTGAGTTCAGCCACTTATATTGACCCGTTAACAGGCTTTCCTATTGCCGGTACACCGGGCGTAAAAACAACCTCTATCATCAACCTAGATTTGCGCTGGGAATGGTATCGCGAGGCTGGTAATAATATCTCGGTGGGTCTTTTCTATAAAGATATGGACAATCCGATTGAATCTGTGCAGTCACCGGCCCAAGATGGTCCGCCGCTTATACGCATAGCTAACGCTGAATCGGGCTTTGTATACGGCCTTGAAATGGAGTTTTTGCAAGGTCTAGACATTATGGGCGACGGTGTGTGGGACAACTTATTTGCATCGGGGAATATTACCTTAAGCGACTCACAAATAGTGCTAGATAGGCAAAGCATTGTTGAACTAACAGGCGTGTCGGCGGCTATAACCAACACCAAAAGGCGTTTAACAGGGCACTCTCAATTTGTGGCTAACCTGCAGTTAGGTTTTGATTCTGACAACGGCGAGCATTCTGCTTCATTCGTTTATAACGTGTTTGGTGAGCGGATCCTTATTCCTGGCATAGATGGTTTTGCAGATAGTTTTGAGCAGCCGTTTCATTCATTTGATACGGTATACAAGTACTATCCTAACTTCAATACGACCATTACGGTTAAACTTCAAAATCTGCTTGATCAAGAAAAAAGGCTAGAATTTGAAGACGTATTATTACGTTCTGAAACCCGGGGCCGTGAATTAAGTTTATCGTTTAAGTATAATTTTAAATAGCGCGATTTTCTTAATTCAGAAATTTTTTATCCAAGCTTTTGGTGGGTAGTCTAAGCTATTTACGATAATATACCCACACGTAAAACAGGAGTAAAAAATGAGTAAGATCAACGACGATATAAGAATAGACCCTCGTATTAAAGCTATTTTTGGCAAAGTAGCAATGGGCGGTAGCGGTAACGTTGAAAACCGCGAGGCTGCCCTAGAAGCGGCCAATACCGACAGAGCCATCGCTACCAGAACTGCTATAAGCGGCTTTTTGAACAGGTGTGATAATGAACAAATAGCGCCTTCAAAGGGTCTTGCTATTAGCACCAAAATCTTCTCGTCAAAGCCTAATGGCAACGCGGTTAAGGTCTTGTTCATACGTCCTGATAATGACCAAATAGTGCCCTGTGTTTATTATATTCACGGCGGCGGCATGGCCACTATGTCTTGCTTCGATGGCAATTATAGAGCATGGGGCAGAATAATGGCGGCGCAAGGAATAGCGGTAGCCATGGTCGATTTTAGAAATGCTTTAGTGGCTTCATCAGCCCCAGAGGTAGCGCCATATCCAGCGGGTTTAGATGATTGTGTTGCCGGTGTAAAATGGCTGAGTGAAGAAAGTGAATCACTGTTGATCAATCCAAAGCGCATTGTGGTGGCTGGCGATAGTGGCGGCGGCAATTTGGCGATTGCGACCGCGCTGCGGTTAAAACAAGAATCTAAGCTTGGTATTATTGCCGGAATATATGCACTTTGTCCTTATATTGCCGGGCAGTGGCCGCTGAAGCAAAATCCATCTTCAACTGAGAATAACGGTATTTTGCTCGATCTGCATAACAATCAAGGCGCTATTATTTACGGCATTGACGAGTTCACTAATCGTAATCCTTTGGCATGGCCTGGCTTTGCTGATATAAAAGACGTAGAAGGCTTAGTGCCCACGATGATAAGCGTAAATGAGTGTGATCCACTGCGCGATGAAGGCATTAATTTTTACCGACTGCTTTTAAAAGCAGGCGTTAATGCAAAATGCCGCCAAGTCATGGGCACTATTCATGCTACTGAGGTGTTCCCGATCGTGTGTGTTGATATTAGCCAAGATACAGCTTCAAGCATTGCTCATTTTTGTGCGTCAATCCCGACAAGAGCTTAATGTTTAGATTATCGTATATATATTTCATAAATACGCCATTAAATCATCGTTATTTCTAAAGTTTTGCTGCTAAGGCGTCGAAATAAAACATAAGAAATAACACGCAAAAGTCATTGTTCTGGTCTTTGTTGAGCTGACAACGCGCTATATGCCGAAAAAGGCTCTGGTAGGAATCAGGCGATGTTAGAAAGTTAGGGCGCATTGCTAACACTTCCCCCTACAATTGTGAAAACGGTAGGCTGCTTGTGCGCTTCGCGGTACAATTAGTAAAATTTATTGCTGCGACCTAAATGGTCACCGTTTTTACCACAGTTGGACCCACACATGTCAGACAAGTTCTTTTTCAAAGGCCGCCAAGATGCGCGTCAAAATACCCTCAGGTTTGGCTATAAAGCAAAAGTTAGCCGTATTTCAGGGAGCAAAAAATACCCGCTTATGCTAGTTGTGATCAATGAAGCTCGCAAGCAAGAAGTCCAAAGCCTAGTGGATGAGGCAGGGTTGCATGCTCATATTAGCGTGGACAGCAACGAAGGTGCGGTAGAGTCTATTTATGAGCTTAAACTAGTGCTAAATAAGCAGCGCGCGGTTACGGTAGAAAAAGTGACCGCACGCAACGAACCCTGCCGCTGTAGCAGCGGTAAAAAATATAAAAAGTGCTGTGGACAGTAATTTCTTTTATCTATTAGCGGCAGATGCCTTACTCGTAATCCACGTGTTGTTTATTATGTTTGTTGTATTTGGCTTGCTGCTAATTTTTGTAGGAAAAGTACGCCACTGGCAATGGATAAGGTCTGCTAGGTTTCGTATTGCACATCTTATAGGCATTGGCATTGTGGTTGTGCAGTCTTGGCTAGGGATAATTTGCCCGCTCACTACATGGGAAATGGCCCTGCGAGAACAGGCGGGTGAAGCGGTTTATGCAGGCACCTTTATTTCTCACTGGCTATCAACTTTTTTGTATTACCACGCCCCACCATGGGTTTTTGTATTTGTGTACAGTGCATTTGCCTTACTTGTTGTATTAAGCTGGTTTTGGGCCCGTCCTAAGTCTTTCTAAACTCCCATTTAGCCTTTTTTTCAAGCGTCACTCCCGTGCGTCAATTATGACAGATTTGTGAAGGTATCATCTTTGCGCAAAAGTGTAATAAAACTGTCACAGAAAATACCTATCCTCATCGCGTTCACTTATTTACCTTAAAATTCAACTTTTCAGGAACGCATATGAAGGTTTTACGACCACTATTGACTGCAACGGTATTAAGCACGCTGGCAGTGACTGCAGTAACGCCAAATGCAAATGCGCAAGAAGCGCTTTACTTAGACCAAGCGAATAAAGCCGCAATACAAATAAATGCGGCTGCTCAGCGTTCACAAAATAATATAAACGCCATTACTGAGCAAATTGACAGCAAACTCGCACAGTACAAAACCTTGATGAAAGAGATTGATGGCTTGGCCGTTTATAACGGTCAACTCAACAAGCAAATAGTGAGTCAAATGCAAGAAATGGACGACATAAACGCATCAATTGATGAGGTAAGTGTTATTGAGCGCCAAATAACCCCGCTTATGATGAACATGATAAGTGGTCTAAGTCAGTTTGTTGAGCTTGATGTGCCTTTTTTAGCGCAAGAGCGAAGCGATAGAATCGCCGATTTGAACGCTATGATGGACAGAGCAAGCGTGGCGCCATCAGAGAAATTTAGGCGTGTAATGGAAGCCTACCAAGTTGAGATGGACTATGGGCGCACTATTGAAGCTTATAGCGGATTTCAAAATATAAACGGCAGCGAAACTAATGTCGACTTTTTACGCATCGGTCGCACCGCACTTCTATATCAAACCCGCGATGGCAGCGCTCAGGGTGTATACAATAAGCAAACTCGGCAGTTCGACGCGCTAGATTCTAGCTACCGCACACAAATTACGAAAGGTCTACGTATGGCCAGAAAAGAACTTGCACCCGATTTGATCATGGTGCCGGTGGCTGTTACCGACTAATTTAGGGCGAAAGAGAAGCATTATGAAATTAATCCACACTTTGCTACAACCATTAGCCAACTTGGCTTGTATAGTCTCATTAAGCGCTATATTAGCGTTAGGCGTGCACGCGCAGGACAATGAAAAAGCCTTAGATTTAGATGCCTTACTAAAGCAGCTAGAAGAAGGCAATTTTTCACAAACCCAGCAAAATCAGGTCCGTGAAAATGAGTTTGCCGCCAAGCGCGCCGACCAAGATCGTATTTTACGTGAAACTTTAGCCAAGCGCGACGCGCTGTTGGACGAGTCTGAAAAATTAGAAACCAACTTCGAAGAAAACGAGTTTAAACTTGGTGATTTAAACGGTGCTCTCGACACTCGTTTAGGCTCGCTCAAAGAACTTTTCGGCGTATTGCAACAGGTGGCTGGCGATACCAAAAATAAGTTTGCAAACTCTATTATTAGTGCGCAAATTCCTGGCCGCGACAACTTCTTAGACCAAATGGCGCAGTCTATGGGATCCTCTTCAAAGCTGGCGTCTATTGATGAAATTGAAAGAGTTTGGTTTGAAATACAGCGTGAAATGACCCAAGCCGGCAAAGTCACGAAATTTAATACCGTGGTGATTGAAGCAAACGGTGACAAAGTGAATAAAGAAGTCACGAGAGTAGGACCTTTCGCTTTAATCGCTGACGGTAAATACTTAGAGTTTGACAATAACACAAGCACTGTTGCAGAGCTTATTCGCCAGCCAGCCGGGCGCTTTTTAAGCACGGTGTCTGCTGTGGAAGCATCAAGTGGCGATTTGGTGCGCTTTGGTTTGGATCCCACAGGAGGCTCTATTTTAGGCTTGTTAGTGCAGGCGCCCAGCATAAAAGAGCGCGTAGAACAGGGCGGTTTAGTTGGCTACATCATATTAATAGTGGGTGCGATTGCTTTATTACTGTGCTTTGAACGTTTAATTAGCTTAACCATTGTGCGCACCAAGGTTAACAAGCAGCTTAAATCAACTACCTTTACAGACAACAACCCGCTTGGGCGCGTTATGCAAGTGCGCGATAAATACCCGCACGCTGACGTTGAATCACTTGAACTGCATTTAACCGAAGCTATATTAGGTGAAGTCCCGCGTTTAGGCCGCTTTTTAACTATTATTAAAATTATATCGGTAGTGGCGCCGCTTATGGGTTTACTCGGAACGGTCACCGGCATGATTGTGACGTTCCAAGCTATTACGCTATTTGGAACTGGCGACCCTAAACTGATGGCCGGTGGTATATCAACCGCGTTAGTGACCACCGTATTAGGGCTTGTGGTGGCGATCCCCACTACCTTGTTTTACGCCATGCTTAATACGCGCAGTAAAAACATCGTGTATATCTTGCAAGAGCAAGCGTCTGGGGTTATCGCTCAGCGCGCTGAACAGGTCAGCGCAAGAGCAAGCACAACTTCTCGTAAGTTAGCGTAACTGAGGTGTCAGTGCATGATTGAAATATTTGAATCAATCAGGGATTTTACGGAAACCGGCGGTCAAGTACTACTCGTGATCGGCCTGCTTATTTTCGTGATGTGGTTGCTTATTTTAGAGCGAGTTATGTATATACAAATAACGCATAAGCAGCTTAAAAAAAGCGTGGTTGCCCAGTGGATGTCGCGTAAAGAACGCACTTCTTGGAATGCAGAGCAAATTCGCCAAGCGTATATTTCGCGTCTTAGCATGAAGTTAAACGGCAGTATTCCCATCATTCAGGCGCTGGTGGCTTTGTGTCCTTTGCTTGGCTTAATGGGCACCGTTACCGGCATGATTGAAGTGTTTGACGTAATGGCGATCACCGGCGGTGGTGACGCTCGCTCTATGGCATCGGGTGTGTCAAAAGCGACTATTCCCACCATGGCCGGCATGGTAGGCGCACTGTCTGGCGTATTTGCCTCTGCTTGGTTAATGCGAACATCAAAGGCCGAGCGCACTCACTTAGAAGAAGCTTTGCCCTTGGTTAGAAATATTGGTTAATGCATGCTTAAGCAAGCGTCACCGCGATTTTAAGATTATTTTTGCAATAACGCTAAATGGCACACAGTCAGCAAAATAAAGGAAATACTATGAAGCAACATTTTCAAAATTTGATGGACGAAGAAGAAGCAAACATCGATATGACGCCTATGCTAGACGTTGTATTTATTATGCTTATTTTCTTCATCGTAACTGCTTCTTTTGTAAAAGAGTCAGGTATTGATGTAAATCGTCCTGAAGCGTCTACCGCGGTGAAAAAGGATAAAGCCAGTATATTGGTGGCTATAAGCGAAAATAATGAAATCTGGATAAACAAACGCCGTATAGATGTTCGCGCGGTGCAGGCTAATATTGAACGCCTTCACGCCGAAAACCCACAGGGGTCAGTGGTAATACAGGCGGATAAAAAGTCGACCACCGAAACGCTGATGAAAGTACTAGACGCCACAAGGGCCGCTGGCATTGACGATGCCGCCGTGGCGACGCAAGACTAGCTTATGTTTCGATATGTAATTGCCTTTGCTGCTGCAGCACTTATCACGTTAGGCCTGTTTTTTTTAATGCAGTCGCTAATTCAATCCAGCGGCAGTGCGTTAACTGAGCCTGCCCAAGGTAAAGTGCTCGATTTTGTGCGGATACAGCCCGAGCAACAGACGCAGCAAAAAGATCGCAAGCCCAGAAAACCGCCCAAGCCTCAAGAGCCGCCTCCGCCAATGGAGGCTATGCAAATGGATGCAGCCGCACCAGACGGTGGGCAAAGCGGCCTAAATTTTGCCGCCGACCTAAGCAGTGATATTTCGCTCGACGGCGGACTCTCATTAGACTCGGGAGACGGTGAGTATGTGCCTATTACCAAAGTACAGGCAATTTATCCCCGCAGGGCTATGCAGCGCGGCATTCAAGGCTATGTAATTGTTGAATTTACAGTGAATAAAACAGGCGCGGTGCAAAACCCCGTGGTGGTAGAAGCAAATCCGCAGGGTATTTTTGAGCAAGCTGCGTTAGATGCAGTAATAAAGTTTAAATACAAACCACGTATGGTTAATGGTGAGCCAACTGCCGTTGCTGGGGTTCAAAACCGTATCACCTTTGAGATTGAGTAAGGCGACATTAGATGACGATGAGATTTTATCAATCACTTAGCGTGAATGTACCAAAAAAGACGCGAGAATTCTGCTTACGCTGCATCAGCGCAGTAGAATTAACAGCAAAAACTATTATGCTGCGATGTCAATCCTTCAAAGCGCGCTTTAACGCCCTAGCATTCAGTGTGTGCACAGTTAGTGTCTTAGGCTTTACGGTTATCACTGGCGTGTTTATGGTTGTGCCTGTTGTTTATGCATCTGGCCAAATCAGCGGTTCTTCATCAACTGGCGCAATGGGGCAAACGGACGCATCCGCTAGCGAGCGAGAAACGCGCACAGTCCCCGCTCTAAGATCTACCGTGTATGAGCAGCTTGCGCGCGCTCAAAAAATAGCCGATGAAGGTGACATATCCGGCGCCTTAGCGGTACTTGACGCTGTAAAAGAAAAATCATTTAGCATGAACAGCATAGAGCGTGCAACCATGCACAATTTTTATGGTTTTATCTATTATTCACAAGACGATATTCAACGCACTATAGCCTCTTTCAAAGAAGCGGTGGCGCAATCGCCCATTCCCATTAGTTTTGAGCAAACCGCGCTATACAGTTTAGCGCAACTCAGTATGGCGCAGAGCCAATTTAGTGATGTTATTACTTACCTAAAAAGGTGGGAGTCACTTAACCATGGCCTTATCCCCCCCCAAAACTACATTTTGAAAGCACAGGCTTTATACCAAAACAAGGCCTATGAAGAAGCCGCATATTATATTGAAAGCGCCATTAAAGGGCACGAAGACGAAGGTTTTCTGCCGGATGAAAACTGGCTAGTGCTGCAGCGCGCTATTTACTTTGAAATGCAGGCGCCTGAAAAAGTAAAAGATATCATAATCAAATTAATTCGTTTATATGAACAACCCAAGTATTGGATTCAGCTTGCCGGTATGTACGGCGAATTAGAACAAGAAGAGAAGCAGTTCGCTACGATGGAAATTGCCTATCACAGAGGCTTCATTAACTCGGCTTCAGACACCTTTAATTTGGCGCAGCTTTACTACTATCATGGTGTGCCTTATAAAGGGGCTAAGCTGATGGACCACGCTATAAAAACAGGCTTACTAGATGAAAACTTGCGTAACTTGACGTTTTTAGCTCAGGCTTGGCAGTCGGCGCAAGAAGATGAAAAGGCAGTGCCGGTTATGATAGAAGCGGCGGCCTTGTCGACCGACGGCAAACTCGACGCCCAGTTAGCGCTGCTGTATTACAATTTAGACAATTTTGAAAAAGCGATAGACACAGCAAATAATGCGCTTACAAAAGGCAGCTTAGACAGACCTGGCGATACTCATATGGTGCTCGGCCTATCGTTATATGCCACACAAGATTTTGTAAATGCTTTAAATGAACTTGCCAAGGCCGAGGAGTTTAACAGCAGCCGGGCAGCAGCGCGCCAGTGGCGTAAATTTGTTGAGAAAGAAAAAGTAGCGTTCGCCCTGCTAAGCGAACTGTGAGCAGAGCCTAAAATGTACAAAATCTTAGGCAAAAAAAGTTGTTAGTAGCCAAAGTGCTTAGTCAGCCGCCTTCACTCTAATTTTATTATTCGCTATATTAGCATGATGCAAAGTGGCAATCGCCGCATGTGCTTGCTCTTCATTAGGCATTTCGATAAACGCAAACCCTTTTGACTCCCCTGTTTTTTGATCAAGCACTAAGGTGCACTCGGTCACCTCACCTTGGGCCGTAAATAATACCGATATTTCTTCTTGCGTAGTAGTACGCGCTAAATTGCGAACGAGGATTTTCATGCTGTGCCTATTATAGTTATGTTATAACTGTAATATTACAGCAAAAAGCAAACAGCAGGAAATAAACATCGGCTACCTTAGTATTATTTACAAATACCCCAATAGCCATAATACTGGCGTATAAATATTTAAAATTCATAAAATATAAAGGAGTGTTTGCATGCAAATGGTTAAATCACAGTTTAACAACGCGATTGAATGGCATACCGTGTTGAAATCGGGTAATCGCGTGTTTATTGGTTCAAATGCTGCTGTCCCTAACGCCTTAATCGATAGTTTAATTACCGATGGCAAAAAAATAGAAGATCTGGAATTAATCCACATTGCCACATTTGGAAAGAACAAATGGGCGCTGCCTGAGTACAAGAATAGATTTAAAGTGAACACCTTTTTTATTCATGGAGATGCGGTTCGCCAAGCTGTAGATGAAGGTCGAGCCGACTACACGCCTTGCTCTTTTTCCAGGATCTCGACCTTATTTAGCGATAGTACTCTGCCCCTAGACGTCGCCTTAATTATGGTATCGCCACCGGACTCACTAGGTTATTGTTCACTTGGGGTGTCGGTCGATATTGTGATGTCGGCAGCGCGTAATTCAAAGTATATTATTGCACAAATTAACCCTAAGATGCCGCGTACCGCAGGGCATTCGTTTTTACATATAAGTGAATTTTCAGCTTGTATTGAGCATGCCCAAGACATACCGGAAATGACGGTGGTTGAAGGCTCAAAAATCAGCGACCGGATTGCTCAATATGTAGCAATGTTGGTCAGCGATGGCGCTACCATTCAGCTCGGTGTAGGCAAAATTCCCGATGCTGTGACGCGCTATTTGCATACCCATAAAAATCTAGGCGTACATAGTGAAATGATAAGCGACGGCATAGCCGAACTTATGCAAAAAGGGGTCATTAACAATCGCGAAAAAACCTTTCACCCGGGTAAAACCGTCACTAGCTTTTGTGTGGGCAGCGACAAGCTTTATCGCTTTGTGCATAACAATCCTCATGTTGAATTTTATCCATCTTCCTATATTAATAAACCAGCGAATATTGCTAAAAATAAAGATATGGTGTCTATTAACAGCGCCATTGAAGTGGACTTAAGCGGGCAGGTAGTAGCCGACTCTATCGGCTATCAGTTTCACAGCGGTATTGGTGGGCAGGTCGACTTTGTAGAGGGCGCGTCTAAAAGCATAGGCGGTAAACCTATCATTGCATTGCCCTCCACGGCTAAAAACGGCACAATATCTAGAATTGTGGCAAACATTAGTGAAGGCGCAGGTGTGGTGACTTCTCGCGGTGATGTGCACTATGTGGTAACGGAATTTGGTGTGGCAAGCCTGCGTGGAAAAAGCGTCCGCGAGCGAGCTCTAGAGCTCATTCGGGTTGCGCATCCTAGTTTTCGTGAAGGCTTGTTACAGCAGATTAGACGCCATTTATGGGTGCCTGATTATCAAAAACATTTCCCAACTGACGTGCCAGAGTTTGGTGACATGCAGCTTCAGCCGATTATTATTGACGCTGAAAAATTCTACCTGCGTCCGCTTAACCCTTCCGATGAAAGACGCCTGCAAGAGTTCTTCTATTCACATACTAAAGAAACCTTAAGGTTGAGGTATAATTATATTCCTCAAAACATGACGCGCGAAAAGTCCTGCGATTTAGTCAGTGTGGATCAATCAAAAGATATTGCTCTAACCATTGTGCAGCAAGAAGGTTCTAGAACCCGAATTGAAGCCGTTGGGCGCTACTACTTATATCCCGAAAAATCGTGTGAAGTGGCTTTTGTGACACGAGAGACCAATCAGGGAAAAGGAATGGCGAAGCGCTTACTGCAAGAAATGATATACATTGCCAGCGCTCGGGGTTTGAAAAAAATGTTTGCCATGGTTAAAAGCGAAAACAAAGCAATGATTTTTGTATTTGAACACTTTGGTTTTAAACGCGTGTTTAATGCCGATCCCGGGGAAATCGAACTAGTACGCCATCTATACAGTCCAGCGATGGGTGATGAAATCCAGAACGCAGAAAAAGGAACTGTGCAATGACCGTCACTATTATTGGCAGTCCAAAATGTAATCTACACAACATGGGTAACGATCATCCTGAGCAATCTGCGCGCTTGCATCAGATTAACGATCAGCTTATTGCCTCGGGTCTTGAATATGTGGTTCATTTCGCGAATTCGCATAAAATAGATATCGCTACCTTGAAGCTGGCTCACGATAATGACTTTGTTGACCGCGTTATTAGCAGCGCACCCACGCAAGAAGGAGAGCGAGTGTTTATTGATGATGACACCTCGCTGATGTCAAAAAGTCTAGATGCGGTTTTACACAGCGCAGGCGCGGTAAAAGACGCTGTAGATTTAATTTTAGCGGGTAAAACGAGAAGCGCTTTTTGCTCGGTACGGCCGCCTGGACATCATGCAGGGTATTCTAATTCATCAGGGTTTTGCATATTTAACAACGTGGCAGTGGGTGCAAAATATGCGCTCGATGTAATGGGTCTTAAGCGTGTCGCGATTATCGACTTCGATGTGCACCATGGCGATGGTACTCAAAATATTGTGGAATCTGACGAACGAATTATGTTTTGTTCTTCTTTTCAGCATCCTTTTTATCCTTTTAGCGGCGACGGTCCTACGCGTGATACCATATTAAACGTGCCTATTGCAGCAGGCACCGGCGGTGAAGATTATCGCTTGCTAGTAGCACACTGGTTTGAGGCTTTAGATAAATTCAAACCCGAACTTATTTTCATATCAGCCGGTTTCGACGGTCATGCTGAAGATGAAATGGGCTACTTACGTTTAGTTGAAGGTGACTATGTCTGGTTAACAGAGCAAATAAAAATGGTAGCAGATAAGCACTGTAATGGTCATATTGTGTCAGTGTTAGAAGGCGGCTATGCCCTAAGCGCACTGGGCCGAAGTGTGGTTGCGCATCTTAAAGTTTTGGCAAAATAGTTTTTATAGAAGCGTGGCTTTGTGCCTACGCTTACTACACAGAAGAGCAAATGGCATTTAATGTAAAAAATACGTTCCTAAATCTAGGCAAGTACGTAACTAACCACCGATGAGTATTAGCATGCTCAACATTTTATTTTTCAAATATTAGTAGGAAAGCGATGCGATATTCACCACTAGGAAATTCAGGTTTATCAGTTTCAAGAGCATGTTTGGGAACGATGACCTGGGGGATTCAAAATACTCAAGCAGAAGCCGACAGCCAACTAGCATATTCTCTTGACGCGGGCGTCAATTTTATTGACACCGCCGAAATGTACCCAATACCTCCTACCCAAGCGACCCATGGTAAAACTGAACAGCACATTGGTCATTGGTTATCACGCAACAAGCAAAAACGTGAAGACCTCATTATTGCCACGAAAATTGTGGGCGCAGGCTTTAGCTATGTGCGAGACGGCAGCCCAATAGCAAGCAGCAGCATAGCCATTGCTATTGATGATTCACTGGCTCGCCTACAAAGTGATTACATAGATGTGTACCAACTGCATTGGCCTAATCGCAGTCATCCGCACTTTGCTAATCATTGGCCAAATAAACTCAAACCCTCAACAACCGATGTGGCTGAAGAAATTGAAGGTATGCGTGACATTTTAAGCGGTATCAAAAAAGCCATCGACAGTGGGAAAATTCGTCACTGGGCGCTTTCAGATGATACGCCTTGGGGTATTCTCACTTACTTGCGCTTGTGCGCAGAAATGAATATTCCCAAGCCTGTGTCTATTCAAAATGAATTTAGTTTATTACACGCTAAAGATTGGCCCTATTTGATCGAATCGTGCGTGTTTGAGAATATCGCGTACTTGCCATGGTCACCGCTAGCTAGTGGGATGCTGTCAGGCAAGTATGCAAACGGCGCGCGCCCTAAAGGCAGCCGCTGGACGATGCTGCAGCGCAATGGTTTATTTCGCGATAATTTACAAAGCCAGGGCGCTACAAAAGCATACTGTGACATTGCTATAAAATATAATATAACACCAAGCCAAATGGCGCTTGCATGGGTTGATCAAATTGACGGCGTGACCTCCACCATTATTGGCGCGACGACTATGCCTCAACTACGTGAAAACCTTGCGGCATTTGAGATTACACTGCCCGAAGAATGCTTAAAAGAGACTGCGCTTGTATTCAAGCAGTTTCCAGCGCCATTTTAACGCAATAACGGATATTAGGTGAAATAACGAGTCGAGCCGAGTCATACCTAAGCGACTCGCTTTGTATTTTTTATTTGCCTTTTTGCGTATAGTTAGCGAAATTATTCAAAGTTTAATAAAAGCTTCACAAAAGTGCTGTACAACCGTGAGGTGTTTATAGTGCCGTTAACTTATTGAGTTATATTTATGCCTTCATCGCCTAATAGTTCAAAGCAGAATCAAAGCAAAATTGCCAATGTAAAAGAGGTTATTTCGCATATTGAGCCTTCAAAGGTTTTGAACAACTTACAAAGCTGGCCGAAGTTTATTCGCTGGCTTTGCTTAATTGCGCTCATATTTGCGATGCTTACCGCGGTTGGTCTTATTGGTGGCGGCTTTAAGGTGGCCACTCAAGAGCATGCCAGCACCTTATTTGAATATGCCTCAAACCCAATACTGGGCTTGATTATTGGCATGGTGTGCACCGCGCTACTGCAGTCTTCAAGCACTGTTTCTTCTATAATTGTGGCTATGGTGGCGGGTGGACTGCCTATTACTATCGCTATTCCTATGATGATGGGCGCTAATATTGGTACCAGCATCACTAATACAATTGTTAGCCTAGGCCACATTGGCAACAAGCAAGAGTTTCAAAGAGCCTTTAACGCGGCGACTATTCACGATTTCTTCAATATTTTTGCGGTGCTTATCTTTTTACCCATTGAGATATTGTTTGGCTTACTCGAAAAAACTAGCGCATTTTTAGTCTCCTTTGTCACCTTTGGCTCGCCCACTGATATAGGCGGTTTTAATCCTATAAAATTAATTACCTCACCCATAATAGACACCGTTAAAGCACTCACCGAAAGTTTGTCACCCCTATGGGATGGCACCGCCCGCATCGCTATTGGCATGGTACTGATTATTTTATCCATTACATGGATGGGCAGAATAATGAAGTCACTTATGGTTGGCCGCGCGCGGCAGATGTTACAAAATAGCTTAGGCCGAGGCGCTATATCAGGCATAGCTTCGGGTACCTTGGTAACAGTATTAGTGCAGTCAAGCTCTACCACCACGTCACTAATGGTGCCGCTAGTAGGCAATGGGATTGTGACAGCGCGCTCTATTTACCCTTTTACACTTGGCGCTAACATTGGCACTTGTATCACTGCGGTAGTGGCTGCGCTGTCTATAACCGGCCCAAATGCCAACTTGGCATTGCAAATTGCCTTTGTGCATTTTGTGTACAATTCAATGGCGGTATTGCTAATATATGGCGTGAGTTTTTGGCGAGAATGGCCGCCTAACTTGTCGTATCAGCTTTCTTTGAGAGTAGCCGAGCAAAAGGCCTATGGTATCGCCTATATTGCGGGCGTGTTCTTCATAGTGCCATTGCTGGCTATATTCCTGTTAACTTAAAACGAATACTCTAAACCAATAGAAGCTGTTTGTGGTTTATTTGGGCGAGCACCGTGTGGTGAACGGGCAACGATGTTCTGCTCGTCAAACAAGTTTTGTATTTTAAGAAAAACAGTCATGTCATTATTTACGTCAAAGCGACTTATAAAATCAGTTACAAATAAGGACTCTGTTTTGTCAAATTCACTGTTGCCACGGTTGCAGCCTACAGATACACACATTTCATCCATATATTTTGCCACAACGTAATTTGCCCAACCTTCATTGTTATCAAGACCTAACCTAAGGCTAAACACGTTTTGCGGAATATCTCTTAGTTCATCGCCATCAAATAAGCCTGCTGTTGTATTATCATTGCTTATTTCGCCTTTGGTATAGGTATAGGCAAAGTCTACGGGAATTAAAAAGCTTTCATATGTAAAAGAGTTACTTACATGAAACTCAATGCCTGATACAAGCGATTCGCCTAGCACATATGAGCCTGAGTCTGCGCCATTGTCGCAGGGGTTGGCGATTGAGCAAATTTGGGTAGTGTCACTAAAATCACTGTAAAAGATAATTGCCTCGGCAAATAAGGCATTTGCGTTATAGCGTGCACCCACTTCGAAGTTATTGCTGGTTTCTGGCTCTTGGTTAGCTTTAGCGCCGCCGCCTAATGGAGAGAAGCCTTTGTGCATACCGCCAAGGACTTGCCATTCATTGTTTATGTCATAGGTAAATGACACTCCCGGTAGCAATTCATCCGTACTATTTGCACGAGTGCTGGCGATAGCTGTACGCTCAACATCTGCAAATTGATTGCGAAATGACTCAACGTCTTCGTAGCGTAACATTAGGTTAAGGTTTAATGCTTGCGTTACTTGCCAGCGATCAGTTATCCAAAAGCTGGTTGCATCGGCACCCTCAAGTCGATTATTGCTCCCTGTGGGTGCTTTTGTACCCGTAAAAAGGAGGCTGCCGTTTATTTGATCATAAATATCGACAGGCTGAAAGCGGTCCATGTCGTCGCTATGATCGCGAATACCAAATTCAATATCGTGTGCATCTAATGACCACCGAACGTTAAACTCGATCCCTTTTGATTCATATTTTCGATTATTGTTTTTGTAGTTTAGTCCCGTTTCATCAAGCTCACCGCGCAAAATTGCAAGTGCTTCAGCATCGCCGCTATTAGCGGCATTAACGTAATTGTTACCGCCGTCTAATTTAAACCAGTTGCGTGAAAACTCGTTGTAATAACCAAGCACGTTTATACTTATCTCATTGTTTATGTCGTAGTTGTAGTTCAAGGTGTAGCTGTTGTGTGAATTGTCCATACGGTCAATTTCTGATAGCCCATAGCGTCTGTTCTTATCTTGGAAAAAGTCAACATCCGCTAGGCCTAAATAGGTCTCATTACTTGTTTCTTCAGAATACTGTATTTTGGCCAAAAGACTGCTTTGATCGCCGGTCCACTCGAGTTTTGCTACATAGTCTTCAATATTGAAGCCAGCATCGCGCTGTGAGCGATCAATGTTTTTGAAGCCATCGCTGCTACGCTGAACCGTTTCTATTAGTGCACCAAACTGACCGTTTGTGCCACCAACAAAGGCATGAATATCTCGGCTACTGTTTTCACCAAACTGCGTTAACACTTCGCCGCCGAATTTTACCGGTACTGGCGTAGAAACAAGGTTTATAACCCCGCCTGTGGTTTGTGGCCCATAGCGCAGAAGAGGCGCGCCTTTTAATACCTCTATAGCTGAAATACGAAACGCGGTAGGGAAATAGTAAGCTGCGGGATTCGAGTAGGGCGCAGGTGCCATCATTACGCCATCTTCTAACAGGGTTACTTTACTAACACGACCTGCAGAAGCAGCGCGGATCCCAATATTTGGACGCAGACCTTCTCCATCCTCTTCTCTAATGTAAACACCAGGAATGGTTTTCATTAACTGATTAATGTCGGTAGAGGCTTCTACCGTTATTTGGGCTTGGTCGATATACGCGCTAGAACCAGCAATTTTTCTAGCTTGGGACTTGCTGCCTATAATCTTTATCTGTTCAATATTGCTTTCAAGGGCGAGTGTATCGTCAGCTATCGCTGATACTGACAACGGCGAGATTAATGCTGCAATAACTGCCTTGGCAAGTGTAGTTCGTTTCATTTTGATCCTTGTCGGTGGCGTAATACGTGGGAGAGTCATTTTTGTAAACGAGAATAGTACTCATTTGCATGTATATTTGCAAGTCAGAATATTAATTATTTTAAAATACAAGTAGAAAATAATGAAAGCTAAGCAAGGTTTTTTCGAACTAGCCGGTAATCTCATATTTTAAAAGTCGCAAGTACGACTTCAGTCTTACAGACCATTGGCGTATTTCAACTAGGCTGATTATCGTGAATACTCCGTGTTAATTAAATATGTACACAATGTTAACAAACTACGGGATCTTATAATGAAATTAACAAAATTATGTTCTGCCACTTTAATTGCGCTAGGTACTTTAGGCCTTTGTAGCACTGCAAGTGCAGCAAGCGCGACTTTGGGCGATACTAGCGTTAAGTTTAGCGGTTATATAAAAGCCGATGCTATATTCAGTAATTATTCAGACGGGTCGCTTGGTTCAGGCAACCTTGGCAGAGATTTTTATATACCTTCGCTTACACCAGTGGGCAAAGATAAGGAAAGCACACAGTTTGATGCGCATATCAGACAGAGTCGTTTTCGCTTCACCACTAACACGCCTACCGACGAAGGTGATTCTATAACAGGTGTTTTAGAATTTGACATGTTAGCAACGGGTGGTGGGGACGAGCGCGTTAGCAATTCTTATGTTCCACGGATAAGACACGCGTTTATTAAGTATAAAGGCTTTTTAGTAGGCCAAACATGGTCAACCTTTATGGACACCGGCGCGCTACCAGAGTCTGTCGATTTTATCGGTAGCACTGACGGCACAATATTCAATCGTCAAACACAGCTTAGGTATACTGCTGGAAGCTGGGATTTTGCAGTAGAAAACTCTGAAAGTACAATCACGCCCTTTGGCGGCGGTGGTCGTATTGTGGCCGATGACGGCGCCATTCCTGATTTTGTGGTCAGATATACTCATACCGCTGACTGGGGTTATGTGAAAGTAGCTGGTTTAGCGCGTCAGTTGGCCTATGACAATGGCGCTGACATTGACACTACACAAGCCTCTTATGGTCTTAGTGTCACCAGTAAAATAGGTGTTGGCGCGCAAAACGACATCCGTATTTCGGTTAACAGCGGCGCCGGTTTAGGCCGCTACTCGGCAATAAATGCAGCCAACGGCGGTGTATTAACCGCAAATGGAGAAATAGAAACCATTGATTCAAGTGCATTTGCTGTTGCTTATCGCCATGTTTGGAATGATGAATTCAGATCTAACATTATTTACTCAGCGTTTAGCGCCGACAACAACGTGGTGTTAACAGGAGAAAGTGTCACAGCTAAGACTCAAAGCATGCGCTTGAATTTATTCTATCAGCCAACAGCTAAAATAACCGTTGGCGCTGAGTACGCATTGGCTAAACGTGAGATAGAGTCAGGCGCTGACGGTGATATGAACCGCCTTCAGTTTTCAATGAAGTATGCATTTTAATAGCGAGTGTTCTGGTGAAGACGGGCCTTATGCTTACCTTATTAGAGCATAGCCATTATCATCAGACTTTAGTGGCAATGTGCGATTCTTTATTGTTATAAATGCTAGTTTCTTGTTATTTTTAGATAACACATTATTTACAAAATTAACGTTTAAGACACATTAAGATATGAAGCTGTGTTGCTAATAACTGAATGAATCAAAAAAATAATCTGCTGTAGTCGAATGGGCACACCGTTACAGCAGATTTTAAAAATATACATGTCCGGTTCCATTTATAAAAAAATATTGAGGAATAATATGTCAAATAAAACTTTTAAAAACCTACGGGGGCTTCATTATGGATAGGAAAACTAAGTTTGCAGCCATTGCGTTATCAATTTATACGGTTCTATATTTTGGTGTTGCGTTAATGACGTCTGCAGCATTTAAAGACATCGCGGCAATACCAATTGCAGGATTACCTTTAGCTATTTGGGGTGGTTTGCTGATCATTGTAACGGGCGTAATTATTACCCGTTTATACCTCAAAAAGATGAGTGAAGAGGATTCTAAATAATGGAAAATATAGTTGCGTTAAGCATTGTAATGTTAGGTATTGCGCTGTCACTTTTTATCAGTTTTTACCATCGTCGTTCTACCAGTTCAACTGCTAACTTTTATGTGGCGGGTGGCGGTATTTCACCTCGCGTAAACGGCTGGGCTATGCTGGGAGATTACGCAAGTGCTGCTAGTTTTTTAGGTGTGGCAGGTGCGGTTGCGCTTATGGGCGTAGACGGCTGGTGGCTTGCACTGGGTTTCTTTGCCGCTTGGATTGTTGTTTTGCTGCTTATCGCTAGCCCGCTCAAAAACGTGGGAAAGTATACGGTTGCCGACTTACTCAATGCCCGTTTTAAAGGTAAAGAGAAAGGTATTCGTACTATCGCCATGGTGTCTACTTTAGCGCTGTGTGTTATGTACTTAATTCCACAAATTGTAGGTGCTGGTCATTTGTTTGGTCTATTGTTGGGCTGGAGCTACTTACCAACGGTGATGGTTACTGGTACGCTAATGGGTGTATTTGTTATTTTAGGCGGTATGAAAGGTACGTCTTATAACCAAGCGATTCAAGGCGCGATCTTGTTCGGCGCGTTATTATTCTTGTTAGTGTTTGGTATTGTTTCAATATTTGCTGGTAACCCTGTTGGTGTTATTACAGCGGCCAATGAAATGGTGCCCCCTTTGTTAGCAGCGGCTAACCCTGAAGCAGTCGCGCTTACTGCCAGTATGGCAAATGCTGCTCCTGGTGAAGCAATAACGGCAGTACGCGAATTAATGCCCGCCGCCGCTAGCGCAGTAACGCCTGGTGTTGGCTTGAGAAGCCTTGCTGATAATGCAAGTTTGGTTATTGCGTTGTTCTTTGGTGTGCTAGGTTTACCACACATCCTAATCCGCTTTTACACGGTTTCAAGTGCAAAAGAAGCGCGTAAATCAGCTGAAATTACTATATGGGGTTTAGCGATTTTCTACGCGGCGGTTTTCTTTGTTGGCTTAATCGCTATGTACGGTCTTTATCCTCAGTTAGTTGCTTTACTTGCAGAAGGTAAGCGCGGCGTTGCTACCAACATGACCATGCCTATGTTAGGCGACATGATGGGCGGACAAGTGCTTTTGGGTGTTATTGCGGCAGGTGCTATGGCGGCGATGCTGTCTACTTCTGCTGGCCTGCTAATTTCAGCTACCACAAGTCTTTCACATGATTTGTATAAAGGTATTTTGAGGCCTGACAGTACTGACGAACAGCAGCTACGTTTTGCTAAAATAGGCGCTGGTTGTTTAGCCCTAATTGCTATTGGCATGTCTGTTTGGCTTAAAGACCAAAACGTAGCAATGCTTGTAGGTATGTGTTTTGGTATAGCCGCTAGTACCTTTGCACCAGCTTTAGTATTTGCCGTATGGTGGCGCAAGCTTACTAGTCAAGCAGTTATTATTGGTATGGCAACAGGTTTGGTTACGTCTTTATTATTTACATTCGCCCGCTTCTTCGGTGTCGATTCAATAATAGGCTTAGACGTACTTATTAACCCAGCGCTTTACTCTATGCCGCTTGCTGTTGTGGTCACTATAGTGGTAAGTTTAATGACCAACGACTGTGGTGAACTCGACGAGTTTATGGCTAAAGCACACGGTAAGTAATGTAAAACGATGTTCGTTTTGTCCTACCTAGTGTAGAAAAAAGGGTGCTTGTGCGCCCTTTTTTATTAGGTACTCGCTATCAACAATACAAGCGCCAATCGAAAAAAGTACGAGCCTTACATTGGTCTGACGTCTTAACAATTACTACCAAAGTACTATTTTTATATACACGAATTAGACTATTGTAAGCAAGGACTTATTACCCGATCAACGGAGACAAAACCATGAGTGTTAAACAATACCCAGTACCCGCTTCTTTAACCCAAGGCCCGCATTTCAGCGACGCCGATTATAAAGAAATGTATGCAGCTTCGGTGAGTGACCCTGATGCATTTTGGGCTACACATCTTGATGAGCTTGATTGGATTAAAACCCCCACAATCATTAAAAATACCAACTTCTCCTCCGACAGCTGCCAGATTAAATGGTTTGAAGATGGCCAGCTTAACGCAAGCTACAACTGTATAGACAGGCATTTAAAAGATAAGGCTAAAAAAGTGGCCATCTTTTGGGAAGGCGACTCACCAGACAGTTCAGAACAAATCACTTATCAACAGCTTCACTATGAAGTGTGTAAGCTTGCCAACGGTCTTAAAAAGTTAGGCGTTGAAAAAGGTGACAGTGTTGCGATTTATATGCCCATGACGCCTCACGCTGCTTACGCCATGCTAGCATGTGCCAGAATAGGCGCAGTTCATTCTGTTATCTTTGGTGGTTTTTCGCCAAATGCAATCGCTGACAGAATTAATAACAGCCAAGCTAAAGTAGTCATAACCGCCGATGAAGGGCGCAGAGCAGGGCGCTGCGTTGTGCTGAAATCAAACGTAGACGAAGCCATTGCAAATGGCGCTTGCCCCTCGATAAGCGCAGTGTTAACGCTTCAGCTTACCGGTGGCGACGTCTCTTTTAATAATAACATTGACGTTTGGTGGCATGAATTAGTGGATGACTGTAGCGCGCAGTGCGAGCCAGAAGTCATGAACGCTGAAGACCCGCTATTTATTTTATATACATCGGGTTCTACAGGTCAACCTAAAGGTGTTTTGCACACCACAGGCGGTTACTTGTTATACACATCACTAACGTTTCGCTATGCTTTTGATTATAAGCCCAACGACATTTATTGGTGTACTGCCGACGTAGGCTGGATCACAGGTCATAGTTATATGGCGTATGGTCCTTTGGCAAATGGCGCTTCGCAGGTATTCTTTGAAGGCGTACCCACGTATCCAGACGTACGTCGCATTGCCCAAATCGTTGAAAAATATAAAGTGAACAGCCTTTACACAGCGCCAACCGCAATTCGGGCACTGATGGCCCATGGTGAAAAGCCAGTAGAAGGCTGTGATTTATCGTCGCTGCGTATTCTTGGTTCGGTAGGCGAGCCTATTAATCCAGAAGCGTGGGAATGGTACTACAAGCTTATTGGTGAAGAGCGCTGCCCAATAGTAGATTCGTGGTGGCAAACTGAAACTGGGGGCATGATGATTTTCCCAATGCCAACATCAACAATGTTAAAGCCTGGTTCAGCAACACGCCCATTCTTTGGTGTACAGCCAGCGCTAGTTGACCCCGAAGGTAATGAAATCCAAGGTATTGGAGAGGGTAATTTAATCATAAAAGACAGCTGGCCAAGTCAAGCCAGAACGGTTTATGGCGATCACAAACGCTTTATTGAAACCTACTTTAGCGCATACCCGAACGTATACTTTACGGGCGATGGCGCGCGCAGAGACGAAGACGGTTATTATTGGATAACAGGGCGTGTGGATGATGTACTGAATGTGTCGGGTCATCGCCTAGGTACCGCTGAAATTGAAAGCGCATTGGTGTCGCATAAGAATATCGCAGAAGCGGCGGTAGTCGGTTTCCCGCATGATATTAAGGGCCAAGGCATATACGTGTATATATCCCCAATTGAAGGCACCGTAATTACCGACGAATTAACCGCTGATGTGAAAAAGTGGGTCAGAAAAGAACTGTCGCCTATTGCAACGCCTGACTTAATTCAATGGACAACAGGCCTACCGAAAACGCGTTCAGGTAAAATTATGCGGCGTATTTTACGAAAAATTGCAGCAAATGAGCATGATCAACTAGGCGATACATCTACCCTAGCTGATCCTAGCGTCGTTGATTCCTTGATAGACAAACGACTTAACCGATAATTAGTCACAAAGGCCGTGAAGTGAGGTGAACGCACGTTTACCTCACTATTTTATTCATTCAGTCGTTGCGATTGGTTAATAAATTGTTAAACTACTTGAAGTAGATTAACAAACACGGAAGCCTTATGATCACCCTCCTAATTGCAGACGATCACCCGTTATACAGAGACGCCTTAAAAGGCGCTTTAAATCTGTCCTTTACCGACCTTAACATTTTAGAAACTAACGATGTAAACAGCACCGTATCTACATTGCAAGAAAATGAGGTAGACCTGCTTTTATTAGATTTACATATGCCAGGCAGCAGCGATTTATTTGGATTTTTACATATTCAAAAGCAATTTTCAGATTTGCCTATAGCGGTTATATCGGGCACTGAAGATGCCAGCCTCATCTCTAAAATTATAGCCTTAGGCGCAATTGGTTTTATCCCTAAAACGGCTAGCGCTAGCAGCATAAATGAGGCAATAAGCACAATGCTTGAAGGTGATGTATGGCTGCCAGAGTCTGTGCGCCTGAAAATAAAAGACGTAGACAAAAACTTCAGTAAACTTGCTGAAGATGTAGCCAGTCTCACGCCGTCGCAATACAAAGTGCTGTGTTACATGAAAGACGGGCTGCTCAATAAGCAAATTGGCTACAACTTAGGTATTGCTGAGGCGACTGTAAAAGCCCACGTCACCGTCATTTTCCGTAAGCTAGGTATAAACAATCGCACTCAAGGGGTATTAATTGCAACAGGGCTGCAGTTAGAGCCGCCCGTAAACGAGTATTAAAAATGTCACTCCTGGGTAACATCCACGTTTTGTATAAATTTCGCCATGCTTTGAATAAGCGCTCGTAGTTTTGCGGGTTTCAGTGGCTTCGATAAGTAGTTTACTCCCTGATCGCTGCAAAGCTTGAGCAAGTCATCACTCTTTTGCGCAGTCACTAAACATGCAGGCATAATCATATTAAGCTGCGTACGCAACAAATCTATTATTTCTAAGCCATCAGCGCCTTTGCCTAACTGATAATCTACCAGCAAAATATGCGGCTTAAGGGTATTTGCGACCTCAATAGATTCTTTGTAAGACTGCGCAAGGCCTACTTCAATCCCCCATTTCTCCAGAACTGTTTTCATGGCATCAAGGTTTTCTTGCTGATCGTCAATACACAGTATTCTTAGCTTGCTAAAAATAGAATTAATCGGGCTTGGCATTACCTTTCGTTCTTCAGGGGGCGCAACACTGGCAAACTCAATACTAAAGCACGAACCTACTTTCACTTTAGAGTCTACGCGAATACTGCATTTAAGCTGTTGGCTTAATCTTTTTACTACGCTCAAGCCCAGGCCCATCCCCTGCTCTTGCGTATTTTCTACTCTGTAAAAATCGCCAAAAATAGCCGCTTGCTGAAGTTTTGATATGCCGATGCCGGTGTCACGCACTTGAATAAGGACTTTGCTTCCCCGTTTTCTTACGGTCAGTAATACTTTGCCTTTTTGAGTGTACTTCACTGCATTTGAGACAAGGTTTTGAATAATTCGGTAAAGAGAGGTTTTGTCAGCGCTCACCCAGCATTCAACCGCTTTATACCTGAGCTCTAATCCTTTTTCTTTTGCTTTCATACTCATTTCGTTAATAATAGGCGTAATGGTTGCCGCAATATCGACGGTTTCTATAAAGGGTTTTAACTGCCCCTGATCAAACCGTGATATGTCCAGTATGGTACTTATAATGGTCTCACTTGATACGACAGAGTCATTGAGCTTTGCTAAGATATCACCTGTATCATTGTCAAATTTGTTTTCTTGTAGCGCAGCCAAATATAACTTTGCTGCATTTAAGGGCTGTAAAACGTCATGACTGGCTAAGGCTAGAAAGCGGGTTTTACTTTCGTTAGCATCTTCGGCTTCTTTTTTTGCGCGAATTAAGCTTTTTTCTAAATGATTACGTCTTTCTATTTCTAAGCGTAGTTCAGCATTAATAGAATGCACTTCTTCGGTTCTTTTTTCCACGCGTGCGGCCAAATTGACATTTGATTTTTTTAAGGCCTCTTGCGTTTCAATGTATCCCGTTATGTCATGATAGCTAATAACGAAGCCGCCGCCCGGCAGCGGATTACCCACCATCTCAATGACATGACCGTTGTCTTGAGTACGCCTAAATTTATGCGGTGCGGCATCTCGCAATAAGCGCATTCGGCTGTCAATCTGTGCTTCAATATCGCTTGAATCGAAGTTCGCTCGAAGTCTGTTGTGACGCACTAGTAGCTCAATTGGAGTGCCAATGTTCATAAGATGATCTGGATAATTAAATAAATTAGTATAGCGTTTATTCCACGCAATTAACTTAAGGTTTTTGTCTATGACACTTATGCCTTGATCAATATTTTCAAGAGACGCAAGCAGGGCACTCATATTAAATTGCATGGCTTGAGCGGTGTCATCAAAAAAATTGACGACGTCTGTAATATCGAGTGATTTGCCGCGCACTAAGCTTTCTATTAATGCCCTAGCGCTAGAAGAGCCTACCGCGCCGCCAAGTGCACGTTCGCAAAACGCAAGCAGTGCTTCATCTACTTTGTTGTGTAAGCCTGATTTATTTAATGACTGTCGCTCATATGCTTCAAATAACTGCTCACATCGTCTTTTGCCTGTAAATCGGGCAATTAAGGTTTTTAAGTCAGCGACACTGACTTCAACTATTTTATTTTCGCTATATTGATTGCCTAAACTAGAGGGCTCAACGAATAGTTTGGCTTGAATGCGATCATTAAGGCTTGGTTTTGCAAAAAGAGAAAAACCAATAAAAAATATAATATTGGTTAACAAGCTATACAGGGCACCTTGGCTCAATAAGTGGGTTTGATAACCAGAAAGATAGTCAGATCCATTCGGAGTCAACAAGGGAATAAAAAGAAACATAAGCCATACTAAGAATCCTGCAATTAGTCCCGCATATACACCATGGGCATGTGCCCGGTGCCAGTATAAGCCGCCTACAATAGCCGGCAATAGCTGAATGACCAGTGAAAAAGCAAGTAAGCCTATAGAGGCAAGCGATGCTTGGTTTGCCATATACTGTTGATAGACAAATGCAAGGCATAAAATACCAAAAATAATAAAGCGCCTTATACTTTTGATTCTCTTCACGCGGTTCACGCCAGCATAGGTCTCCTTGTCCATCAATTTAGGTAGCACCAAATCGTTGGTTATCATAGTGCTAAGGGTAAGTGTGGCGACTATAATCATCGCGGTCGCAGCTGACAAACCGCCTAAAAATACAATTACTTGTAATAAGATAGAATCTGACACCATTGCAATTCCCATTACGTAATTGTCGCCGCCTAAGCCTTGCTCAGCAAAAATTGCTTTACCTGCTGCGGCAATTACCGGAATGGTCAAGGCTATTAAGACTAAATAAGCAGGAAAAAACCATCGGGCTGTGCGCAAATGGCTTATTTTTAAATTATCGATAACCGCTACGTGAAACTGCCGAGGCAAACAAATAACCGCCGCGGCCGCCATCAATGTTTGCATCCAAAAGTCGAATGATGCGAACGCACGCAGGGCATTTGGCTGCGTATATTCGTGCAATAGCGTTTCGCCAGACGTGCTTTCCCAATAGCTGTAGCCAACGATGGCAATCAACACAAGCGCGAACAATTTGAAGCATGATTCAAAGGATATGGCTAATATTAGTCCTCTTCTATACTGTGTTACGTCGGTGTTGCGTGTGCCAAAATACATGGCAAAAACAGCAATGAAAGAAGTCGATAAAATAATCATCAAGGCGGTGTCTTCTTGCTTTGTGATTAACCTAAAGGTAGAGCCTATTGCCTGAAGTTGCAGCGCGATGTAAGGAATAGCGGCTAACAGTGCAATAATCGTGACCAGCAATGCAATCACCTGACGTTTGCCGTAGCGAGAGCTTATAAAGTCGGCAATAGTACTTATATGCTGTTTTTTACTCACGTGCGTAAGCTTGTAAATGAAGCGATAGAAGACCAAATATACAATAGCAGGACCCAGTAAAATGGGCAGGTACATCCATTGCTGCTTACTTGATTGGCCAACTGCCCCAAAAAAAGTCCACGCGGTGCAATAAATACCTAATGCAAGGCAGTAAACTAGAGGGTGAGAGGTTAACCAGCGCGCCGCGGGTGAGTTTGTATCGCCCCATTTTGCGACCCAAAATAGCAGCATTAAATACGCTATAGCCAAGGCTAGCCAAGCAAAAGACATGTAAACTTCCTAACAAATAAGTAACAACTTGTACTCTATCATAAACCGTTTTGATACCAAGGTGGTACGACTAAGGTATTATTTTACAAGCTTGGTAAAGCTTTGCTGTTAACATTGCGCATACACTTAAGTGACGCTTAACAAGGAGGGACTATGAGTAAGACAACAGATCATCCGCCCAACACAAACCACAGTTCGCAGCAAACCTTAAGTTTTTTACAACAGCAAAGCCCCTTCGATAAGCTTGATATTAGTACTTTACGTGACATAGCCAGCACGAGTCATCTAATTTACTTAACCACCCAAAACAAAGAGTCTTTATTAGGGAAGCATCGTGGCGCTTTATTTTTGATTCAAAGCGGGCAATTTTCGATTAAGGTCGCCTCTTCACCTATTAGGCACTTAAGTGACGGCGATTATTTTGGCTTTTCCAATTTAATCGACAATATTGACTATGGTCTCAGCGTTGAAGTGGACAGCCCCGGAATAGTTCAGTGTGTCAGCGCGGCTAACTTTAGCAAAGGGCTTAAAACGCGGGCCTTTAAAGGGTTCTTCAACGCTCTTAATGCCGACGCTTTGCAGAATCAAGCGGTCAGTGATTCTAATTCCATGTGGTTGCATAAGCGTTTAGATGAGGTGGTTGATAATATACCGCTTTGTGTATTGCCTACTGATACCGTAAAGCATGCGGCGGTTCAAATGAACGAACGCAGAGTGTCGTCGGTGTTAGTCATGAGCAACGAAGTGCACCGCGAAAAAGTGCTGGTGGGCATATTGACCGATCGCGACCTGAGAAGCAGAGTCGTTGCCTCAGGTATTTCCTTGTCTACGCCGGTGAGTGAGGTAATGACTAAACAGCCCGTGTTTTTAACTAGAAATGAGACTATATTTGATGCGATATGCATCATGAATGAACAAAGTATTCATCATTTACCTGTTTTAGATGCACACACAAAGCAGCCGTACTCCATAATTACAAACACCGATATTTCCAAACAGCAAAGGGCCAGCGTGTTGTTTGTTATTCGTGATTTAACCAAAGCTAACAATAAAGAGGCCTTAGTAAAGATAGCCCTGCAAGTACCCCAGTACATTGCTAAGTCGGCAACTAAAGCGGGCGACTATGACATTGCTGGGAAGATACTTGCACAAGCCACCGATATTATTACCCGCAAACTCATTAGCTTTTTTGAACAAGAAATTGGTTACGCTACAATGCCATTTACATGGTTAGTATTTGGGTCACAGGCCAGAGAGGATCAAACAATGGGCTCTGATCAAGACAATGCCTTATTATTGGAAGGTGAGCCTAGCGAGGCGCAAGCCCTGTATTTCTCTCGTTTAGCAGATTATGTATGTAACGCGCTTGGTGAATGCGGTATTAAACTTTGCGACGGTAATATAATGGCCAGCAATCCTGCACTTCGCGTTTCACTGAAAGCGGCTAAGCTTGAATCAAAAAACTGGGTGGATAATCCAACCAACGAGGCAATATTAGACTTCAATATTTATTTGGATGCGCGAGCAGTTGCAGGTGATATGGACTTGTTTACTGAGTTGCAAAAATATCGCCAAGATTTATTTAAAGAGTCATCATTCTTGGCTGCTTTAGCGCGAAATGCGCATGAGGCAAGCGTGCCGCTATCAATGTTTCAAAAGTTCATCTATGCAAAAGACTATGAGCATAAAGACGCCATTGATATCAAAAAATCGGCCGTTCTAATTATTAATAACGTGGTGAGACTTTACGCTTTAGCGAGCGGGCTTTCTTTGCCTGGCACGGTGGCTAGACTACATAATTTACCGCACAACTCCGACTTAACGCTTAAAGACAGAAACAACCTTCGCGATATATGGTTGTTTATGAATCGTTTAAGGTGGCGTCATCAGCTCACCAACAAGGTCGATAACAATTTTGTGCGGGTAAGTGATTTGTCTTCTATTGAAAGGCATCAGCTTAAAGCGGCCTTGCAGGCCATTTATAAAACGCAGCAGGCGGTTGTATTTAAGTTTTCAGGCGGAGCTAGCTAAATATGATTGACAAAATAGTGCGGGTCTTTACTACTATACTGCGAAGGCCGCCGCCTAGTGCAGAGCGTTTTAAAAATATGTTCTGTAGCGAGCTGCCTATGTTAGCGCTAGATTTAGAACTTACCGACTTAAATACAAAGCTGGCTAAAGTAACGTCTATTGGCTGGGTGCAAGGTATAGGCTTTGATGTAGACTTGTCGAGCGCTTATTATCAGGTGGTGCGAGCCAGCGGCGATTTGAAGCAAAGCCCAGTAATACACGGCCTAGTGGCCGATGAAATTGCGAAAGGCCAGCATGTTAAGGCGCAAATAGCGCAGCTACAGCAATATGCACAAAGCCATGTTTGGGTGTTTCATAACGCCGCGCTTGATGTCGCTGTGCTGAGTAAGCTGTGGAAACTGCTTGAGCTTGAACCCGTTACCATTACTACCATCGACACCATGTTGCTAGAAGTGTATGTGGTAGAGAAAAAACATGGTTTTGTGCCTAATGGCGAGGTGACGCTAGGGCAATCAAGAGGCCGTTATGAGCTAGCTTCTACACCCGCGCATAATTCACTAGACGATGCTCTAGCCACCTTAACTTTATTATTTGCGCAGCTCTACTCGCTTAATAAAGCCAGTAAAATAACCCTGCAAGGACTAGGCCATACAGGGGCAGTGAGAGCTTATACGCTAGGGTAGAGTGCTATTTGAGTCTGAAAATAGCGCAGTGAACAGCAAAAGCTTTGCGCTATTATGGACAAATTGGGGGTTTAAACAACACCCAACTCTCGCAGTCGTTCCTTCAAATAAGCATCGGCGGTGTAGTTGTCTGATAATACAACGTCAGGCCTAGGATGCAAAAACAAGGGTAGCGAAATCCGCGCTTTTGTGGCGTCAGCACCTTTGGGGTTGACGACACGATGAGTTGTTGATGGAAAATAATGACCAGAAGCCTCTTGCAGCATGTCGCCAATATTCACAATTAAATTACCAAAATCACTGGGCACTTCTAGCCACGTACCATCTTTGGCTTTAACTTGAAGGCCTGGCTCATTTGCTGCGGGTAAAATAGTAATTAAATTAATATCTTCATGCGCCGCCGCACGGATAGCATCAGGCTCTTCATCGCCTGCCAAAGGTGGATAGTGAAGTATTCTCAATAAAGTTTGGCCGCTATTGATGATCATATTAGACAAGGGCTCACGAAAGTTTTTGCTGACACTTTCAGGAGATTCTTGCTCTATCCAGTTTAATAAATGCTCGGCTAGACTTAAGGTATCTTGATAGTATTTATCAATTTCAGACTTAAGCTCTGCTGGACATTGTCCCCATGGATAGTAGTGATAATACTCCTTAATGTCTTTCCTCTTAAAGCCTTTGGCAATTTCAGACACCGACTGCGGGAAAAAACCGTCTTGTGTACCTTTATTGTAGGTAAAGTCCGCCTTGTGTTGCGAATTAAAAAACGCCTGCCAGTGAGTGTAAATATTGCTGACTTGCTGCTTGGATATTGGGTGATTTTTCAGCACCCCAAAACCTGTTTGTCTTAAGGACTCAACAAAGTCTTCTGCGGCAGTAGGGGATTGATAATCAACAGCCTTTAATTCCATAAATCTCTCTTTTTATACTCTTTTAATAAATGCTCTTGTCATGTCATAAAGCGCGCATACTACAACAACGCGTGCTTTATAGTCAGGCTAGTGACAAGAATATGCCGGCTAGCGCAGCACTCATTAGGTTGGCTAAAGTAGCCGCCAACACTGCTTTTAAGCCAAGACGGGCTATTTCGGGCCTGCGTTTTGGTGCCATTGCCCCAATACCGCCCATTAAAATGGCAATAGAAGACAAATTGGCAAAACCGCATAGTGCGAAGGTAATAATGGCCTGCGACGATATAGACAATTCGTCTTTATACTTCACAAAATCAAGATAGGCGACAAATTCATTTACCACTACTTTTTGGCCAATAAAGCTACCAGCTAAATTGGCTTCTGCCCATGGAATGCCAATTAGCCATGCAACCGGCTGAAATAAATAGCCTAAGATAGCTTGTAAGGTAAGA
This sequence comes from Glaciecola punicea ACAM 611, assembly GCF_000252165.1. Lineage (GTDB taxonomy): Bacteria > Pseudomonadota > Gammaproteobacteria > Enterobacterales > Alteromonadaceae > Glaciecola > Glaciecola punicea. Next base: position 84,587 of record NZ_BAET01000006.1, on the reverse strand, counting down.
TCTTGTGCCCCAAATAATCCGCCAAAATAACCAATGATGCCGTTAAACATAGCGATTAATGCGATAAAGGCTAGCAGCATAGCGCCCACGTTAACCGCTAGTTTAAGACCTGAAGCTGCGCCACTTGCCGCGGCGTCAAATATGTTAGCGTAGGTTTCAGCATCGGTTTTTAAATCGCTCAAGGTTTGATTTGGTTCGGCTACTTCAGGCTCTAAAATCTTGGCCATCATTAAACCCGCAGGCGCGGCCATGAAGCTTGCCGCGATAAGATACTTAAGGTCTATTCCTAAACTAGCATAGCCAGCCATAATTGAGCCAGCCACTGAGGCTAATCCACCCACCATTAGTGCAAACAACTCAGATCGAGTCATGGTGGGAATAAATGGTTTTACAATAAGGGGCGCCTCGGTTTGTCCTACGAAAATATTCGCTGCAGCAGACATAGATTCAGGGCTACTTGTGCCTAATAGCTTTTTCAACCCGCCCCCAATTATTTTAATAATGATACTCATAATGCCAAGATGGTAGAGCACCGATATTAAAGCAGAGAAAAATATAATGACTGGGAGTACCTGAAAGGCGAATATAAAGCCTATGTTCTCAGCCCGTGACAAGTCACTCAAGGGACCAAATAGAAAGCTAGTGCCTGCTTTTCCATAGTCAATGATGTTTTGTACAAAGGTGGTGATGCCATTTAACACTTCAACGCCTACGCTTGTATACAGAACAAAGCCGCCAATTAGGGCCTGCAGGGCAAATGCACCGCCCACTGTACGCCAATTTATGCGCGTTCTTGCACTACTTAAGGCAAAACCAACGGCAAATATAAAAATTATTCCAAGGAAGCTAATCATCAAGCGTATTTCCATTTCGTTGTTTGAATAAATATGCGCTTAACACATCCACTGCTAAGAAGTTCTCGCCGCCGTGAGGCACAATTAAGTCAGCAAAGTTTTTGCTGGGACGAATAAACTTATGATACATCGGCTTTACGGTCTGCTCGTACTGGGTGGCAACCGAGGTTAGCGAACGACCACGCTCTTGTGTGTCGCGCAGCATTCTGCGCATTAAACACACGTCTAAGGGAGTATCAACAAATACTTTAAAATCGAAATGGTCGAAAAGCTGTATCTGCGTGAGCAGCATGATACCTTCAATAATAATAATAGGAGAGGGCTCTACTTTTTGCGCCTTTTTAAGGCGAGTGTGGGTTTTGTAGCAATAGCTAGGGTAGTCGATACTTTTGCTGTTGCTTAAATCTTGAAGGTGTTGGGATAATAAATCATGTTCAAAGGCATCAGGATGGTCATAGTTGGTGGTGATGCGTTGCTCCATCGGAACATGGTCTTGGGTTTTATAATAGTGGTCTTCTTGCAGCACGAGCACGGGCTGGCCGTGCTTTTCTAGCGTGAGCTGTAGGTTTTGTGTGAAAAGAGACTTACCCGAGCCTGAAGCGCCAGAAATAGCCAAAATAATAGGTTTTTTCGTGCTTTGCATAATGTGAACTAGATCCATTACTTTATTGTTTTTGTGTGCACATATAGTAGGGGAATTTGAGTAATTTACAAAGTAAAAAACACTTATCGCTTTACACGATGCACTATTCTACTAAGCCTCGGGCTAATACTCTATTTGAAAGTAAGGCGAGTAATTCAATTTCTTCTTCGCTTCGTTTACCGTCTATTTCGGTAATATCCATAGCATATTCAAGTGCTTGAGCCGGATTGTAATTAAGTCCTGTGCCTAATTTAAACAAATATTCACGGGCTTTGAGCTGATCAATCGCGACCCTTGCTTGGTGAATAGCACCGTTTATGAACGCTGAAATTGAAACCCCGCTATGCCAGTTCAGGGTAGCAATAATTTCGTCGAACAAATCTTGTTCAGTTAAAGTGACTTTCCCATCGATTTGATACAGTAAAACAAGCAGATTAATTACTGCTTCATTGAAACCTTGCTCAGCGGTAATTGTATTTTTATCTGAAACATCTTCCTGCGTGTTTTCATAAATTTTATGAGGCTCATTTGTGCCATTGATAAAATCTGCATCTGTAGTGGACAAATCTTTTGGATATTCGTTAGGTGGGATTTTAGAATGTGTAATTGAAAATGTGTCCAAAGGACTATTAGTAGAACTATCAGAACCATTGTTTCGCATATTTGCCTCGACGTGATTGTAAGCAATCGTTGCTTTGCTTGTAAAGTTTATAGGTCGTTATCACTAAAATCTATTCTTTTTGGACCTTAGCAAGGGCAGGTAGTTCACTTTTTAGCGGTGAACCCAGGCGCCAATTGAGGATTATCAATACTATCAAGGACCTCGTGATTTTTTAAGGCTAATTGACAGCCTTGATTGAGTATTCGGTGCTTAAAAGAGCAATCCACCTGCCAGTGTCTTAAGACATAGGCCGCTAATGCGGCGCGCACTTGCATTATTTTTTCGCCATTTTGCATTGCGTAATCCATTTCAATAGCCTGCGGTTGCGTAATGCCAGGATGCACCATTAACACCAGTGTTACTGGCTTATTAAATTGTTCGTCGCACTTGGCGCGTTGGTTTACAGTGGCCTGATTTGGGGTAGTATTCACTTGTGTAAAGCGTGTACAGACGAAGTCGCGAAAGGCGCTAGATTTTTCGTCAAATGCGCGAACATGCCACCGGTGGCCATTATTTATAATGGCATGCGGTACAATAACGCGTGAACTTTCACCAGAACTAATAGATACATACCTGACTTGGCAGGCCTCCTGACGATGAATTGAGCGCATTAGCGCGGCAATAATATGTATGTTTGGATGAATTAACTGAATCGCCTCAAAACACTGCGCTGAAGGCTGAATAGCAGCGGTAATGCCGTCACTAAAACCTTTGCTCACCGACTGCAAAATAGCCTCTGTAGAAAATTGAAAAATAGGCTCAAAGTGATAAGTGCGCCAGTATTGCTTGGTTGAATGGTCGAGTGTTAAATTTGCCTGTGCAATTTCGCGGTAGGCGGCAAAATCGCGTGTGCTGGCGGCCAAGCCGGTTTTAAAACGATTAATTAAGTCGCTGCGCGATATTTTACCAAAAAACTGTAGATTGAAGTCGATGAAAGCTAAGCGCTCGCGTTGGGCTAGCGACAAGCTCTCTACAAACTCTTTTTGGTGCTGATAAGCAGCGCTAAGATGCATATGGTTATAACTCGCTATTGGTGTAAACTGATACTAATCAGTCAAACCACTGTATTTATATACACCAGTATAGAGTGAAACATCTGAGCTTGCAATCAAATTGATTAGGCGATGCGTGACGCCTGCTATTTTACCACGCCAGCAGCGCGGTAAAGCTGCAAGTGTACATTGACCAAATCGTCAATGTTTCGCTGGTAACCACCGCCAATCACGGCGGCTACCGGCACACCATGGCGCTTACATGCATCAAATACTAGTTTGTCGCGCTCAAATACGCCTTTAGTGGTGATATTTAAATAGCCTAAATCGTCAGACTCGTGAATATCAACCCCAGCGTCGTATATGACCGCGTCGGGCGAGGCTGAATTGAACGCTAACTGTAGAGCGCATTCTACCGTATACAAATACTCGTCATCAGTCATGCCTCTTTCGAGCGGGAAATCGAGATCTGAATGCTGCTTACGCGCGGGGAAGTTTTTCTCACAGTGCAAAGAAACGGTATAAATTGCATCATTTCCACTTGCTAACAGGGCGGTGCCATCACCTTGATGAACGTCGCAGTCGAAGGTAAGCACCTTGTCGATTCCCTCTTGTTTTAGCATGTGTGTAGCACTTAACACAATGTCATTAAAGACGCAAAAGCCTGAACCGAAATCGGAGAATGCATGGTGGTAGCCGCCGGTTAAATTCAAGGCAAGGCCATGCTCAAGGGCTAATTTGCTGGTTAATACGGTGCCGCCCACCGCGTGTAATGTTCGTTTAACGAACTGCTGCGACCATGGCATGCCTAATCGCCTAATGGCCTTCTGGGAAATAGTACCATCTATGAAGCTATCAACGTACTTGGCGCTATGGGCCACTTTTAAATCTTCTAGTGGTATAGCTTCTGGTGTTAAAAAAGCATTTTCGGACACACCATTTGCGAGCAGTTGGTCTTTAATACCTTGATATTTTTCAATCGGGAAACGATGTTTTGGCGGTAGCGGTAACTGACTGTAAATGGGATGAAATACAAGTGGTATCATAGTGCTCTTATATCAATGTGAATGGATTATTCATTTCACTATTTAAAGTGATATTTTCTCTTTTTAGATCGCTAATTTTTAGTGGTTGTTTTTTTAGCATCATAAATACCGCGATTGCTGACAGCTTATACAGCCGTAATCTGCAGGTTCAAACGCTTGTACAGTTTACTTAGTACCAAACTTATGATTGAATTAAATACTCATACTGTAAGCTATTCAAGCCCAATAAGCGATTCAATGAAAACGTATTTAGTCCAGCATCTCTTCGACGGTGAAAGCCTGCATAACAATATGCATCTAAGTGTCGAAAACGGCCTTATTGGCAGTATTACTAGCGCTGTTAACAGCACACTGAAACCTAGCGCTGTGCTTAAGGGTCTGGTATGCGCGGGTTTTATCGACACCCAAGTGAACGGCGGTGGTGGGGTTTTGTTTAACCATGATCAAAGTCAAGCAGCGCTTCGTAAAATGGTGCAAGGTCATGCTCAATATGGCACCACGGCAATGCTGCCTACCTTAATTACAGACAGTAGTCAGACCATGCAAAAAGCCGCTCATGCCATAGCGCATGCTGTGGCTGAGTCGATGCCGGGTATTGTGGGAATTCATTACGAAGGCCCAAACTTAAGCCTTGAGAAAAAGGGTATTCACTCATCTGAGCAGATAAGGCCGCTTAGCGACACCGATTTAGCCACGTTCACCCGAAAAGACACCGGTAAGGTCTTGGTAACGCTGGCGCCAGAGAGCGTGCCAACTGATGTTATTCGTGACTTAGTCAGCCACGGTGTGGTGGTGTCATTAGGCCATTCAGGTGCCAGTTTAGACACCACAATAGCAGCTATTGATGCGGGCGCGCGGGGTTTTACGCATTTGTTTAACGCCATGTCGGGTCTTACCGCGCGTAATCCGGGGATGATATCAGCGGCGCTGAGCGACCCTCGCGTAAGCTGTGGTCTTATTGTCGACTTGCAGCATGTGCACGCACAAAACTGTGCGCTAGCATATCAGTGTATTGGGCCCCAGCGGCTCATGCTGGTAACAGATGCAATGGCCCATGTTGGTTCCGATTTACAGACACTGCCATGGCTTAACTCTACCATTACTAAAGTGGGTGATAAACTAAGTTTAAATGACGGCAATTTAGCGGGCTCTTGTTTAGACATGAGCGGCTCGGTTAGGAATATGTATAAGCTACTAGTCCAACGCCGTCTGGCGATCAGCCCTAAAAAAGATCAGCAAAACACACTACCCACCGGCGTGCAAAACGACATTTTAGGAAATGTCCTCAATATGGCAAGCTGCGCGCCGGCTAATTTTTTGAACCTGACAGGATTTGGACACCTTAAAGCCGGATATAGAGCTGACTTTGTGCTGCTTGATGAAAACATATACACAAAGGCCTGCTGGATTAAGGGTCAGCAAATAGCGGGCAATAAAGTATCTTTGAAAATAGTCTAGTTACTTAACGCGTCCGTATTTATCAGCGAGACGTACAATATCATCTTCTCCTAAGTAACCACCAGACTGGACTTCAATCAATTCTAGAGAGATTTTACCTGGGTTTTCAAGCGCGTGTATAGCACCAATGGGAATATATACTGACTCATTTTCGGTGAGTAACTGCGTTTCTTCACCAATCGTCACTTTGGCAGTTCCTGACACTACAATCCAGTGTTCAGCGCGATGATGGTGCATTTGCAACGACAGTTTTTCGCCCGGTTTTACACTAATGCGTTTAACCTGATAGCGATCGCCGCTATCAATAGAATCGTAGCTGCCCCATGGCCTGAACACTTCACGGTGAAATTCAAATTCGCTTCTATGTTGGGCTTTGAGCTTATTGACAACATTTTTAATGTCTTGCACTTTATGACGATTCGCCACTAACACCGCATCTTTTGTCTCTACTATTACCACATCGTCAAGCCCAATAACGGATATTAGGCGCTGTTCAGCGTTTATGTAGCTGTTAGTCACGCCTTCTAACATAATGTCACCGATACAAGCGTTGCCGTGTTCATCCTTTTGTTCGTGAGTTTCCCACAGCGAACTCCATGAGCCTACGTCGCTCCAGCCGGCATCTAAGGCCACCATACACGCACTTTTGGTTTTTTCCATAACCGCATAATCGATGGAATCGCTTGGGCACGACTCAAACGCTTCTTTGTTTATTCTAATAAAATCTAAGTCGGCTTCGGTGGTAGCAATGGCGCGCTCGCAAGCTGTATAAATACTAGGGTTGTATTTTCTTAACTCTTGCAGATAAACGCTGGCTTTAAATAAAAACATACCGCTATTCCAAAAGTGTTGTTTGCCATCTAGATACGTTTGGGCGGTTTCTGCATTTGGTTTTTCAACAAATTCAGCCACCTCAAAACCAATATCATTTACGGCGCTGCCGGCTTTTATATAGCCGTAGCCCGAATGAGCCTGTGTAGGGACAATGCCAAAGGTCACTAATTTGCCAGCTAGTGCTAGTGTTTGGGCACTTGCTATGGCCTTTGCAAAAGCTTGGTGCTGGCTTATCAGATGGTCTGCTGCAAGGACTAGCAACAGTGGATCGTCGCCATTTTGAGTTGCCAGCATGGCGGCAACCGCAATAGCGGGGGCGGTGTTTCGGCCAACTGGTTCAAGCACTATGCTGGCATTTTTAATATTGATGGTACGCAACTGTTCAGCGGCTAAAAAGCGATGATCCTCATTGCATATGAGCATAGGCGGATTCATACTTTCGCTGGGTAAGCGTGTAATGGTGTCTTGTAGCATAGTATGCTCACTGGTGAGTGATAAAAATTGCTTGGGTAATGCTGCACGCGATTTTGGCCATAAACGGCTGCCGGTGCCGCCTGCTAGAATAACGGGAGTGATCATAAAGTGTTCTCTTCAAAGCTCTACTTTCAAGCCAACAAATGCAAGTATAAATGTCGCTGTAGTCGCGATTGTGCTGTGTATTAAATGTTAGCCGAGGGATTAAGATTAAAATACTTGATTAAAGTTTAGCATTAATTTTGTTTAAAAGGGTAGCCAATTGGCTAAGGCAAGGGAGCTAAATTAATGCATTAATACAATAGTGTGATTGTGCTTAATTCATGTTGCAAGTTCTTGGGTACCTATTGGGCGACTAATATGGTAACCCTGTGCCAAAGTCGTCTAAGGTCTATCGGTTTGTACGAGTACTGAAATATCAAGCGCAAAAATGTTTTTTAATGATTGAAGGTAGACATCGCCTAAGGGGAAGGCGCTTGCTATGCCATTATTCTAGGGCCTGCTGTCTGTTAGCGAGTTCTAGCATCACAAGCGTTTGTGCTAACGCTAATTGCTCAGTTCAGTTACCAATAATGCTCTTACTCGTGCTGTTCCACACTACTGCAAGCAGCACTATGGTGGTGACAAGGATTAGGTCTGCCAGCATTCTAAATATTTTGTTGTTGAGTGTATTTTTCATAAACTCAGTTTTTCAGCCCTTTTCAGCTTTATTTAAGTTCTTTTGCCATTTTGTAGCTATCGAAACACCGCGCTTTTGGTTTATACCTGCGCTTTATTTATTATACTTAAGTGGTCTGCTACAATGCTAGGAAAGTTTTAACGAGAGCGCTATGCATGGCTACTAACGCCAATCCTACTTTTGAGCCACTCAATGTTGCTGTATTGACAGTGTCAGACACTCGCACTGAAAAAACTGATACCAGCGGGCATTATTTTGATAAAGCGCTTACTGCGGCGGGGCACGTCGTGGCCGATAAGCAAATAGTAATTGACGATATTTACCTGCTTAGGGCGCAAGTGTCGGCATGGATTGCATCCGCTAGCATTCATGCCATTTTGGTGACTGGAGGTACTGGCTTTACCAAGCGAGATTCTACCCCAGAGGCATTGTCGGTACTGTTTGATAAGCAAATTGAAGGCTTTGGTGAGCTATTTAGAGCAAAATCTTTTGCTGAAATTGGTAGCTCAACTATTCAGTCTAGGGCTTTAGCAGGTATTGCTAACAAAACGGTTATATTTTGCTGTCCAGGGTCAACAGGCGCATGCAAAACTGCATGGGGAATTATTCAGCCACAGCTTGATGCAAGTCACCGGCCGTGTAATTTTGTGGGGCAAATAATGGGTGCTTTGGCGGGAAGCTCTTCGTAGCTCCAGAGTAGGTAAGTGGGTGTAAATAATCGGCTGCTTGTTCCTACACAATTTATGCTGTAAGCGGCGCTCGTTTGCAATAGCCAAATTTTATTATTGGTATTTTTCAAACTAAATGTCGCCTCATTACATAACTAACTTGCATTGAGTATCAACTAAGGCTTAAAGCAAATCCTTAGTTCGCATTAGCGCAATTCTATTATTATGTTTGAGGATGCGCAGGCTGTTCGATGCGCATTAAAAGACTAAGCAAACGCCGGCCCAATCAAAATAAAGGGTAAAATAAAACAGGCAGACTTTCCTGATGCCCTTATTGTCAAAATCATCATGAAATTCAAGGCTAATTCAAAGCATCAGATATCCTATCAATGTAACTTTAGATTAGGTCTTAATGTTCTATTTAATCGGCCCACCAGCATAATCAGAAAGGTTTTAAAAAAGCCGAATAAGGCCACTTGATGCATACGATAAAGCGCTATGTATACAATTCTGGCTAAGCGTCCTTCAATAAACATAGTGCGTTTGTTCATACTGCCCATTAGATTACCAACCGAAGTGTAAGACGACAGCGACACAATCGAGCCATAGTCTATGTATTCATATTCTTTGAGTGGTTTCTTAAGCGATATGGCAATGATATTCAACAAGGCATTGTCAGCCATTTGATGCGCCGATTGCGCCCGCGGCGGCACTTTTATACCTTTAGGAGTGATACAGGCCGCGCAGTCGCCAATCGCAAAAATGTTTTCATCTTCGGTGGTTTGCAAAAATGTATTCACCACAAGTTGATTGTTTTTAGCTGATTCAAGGCCGCCAATGCCTTGTAAAAAATTAGGTGCTTTAATGCCCGCGGCCCATACGGTTAGTTGGCTTTCCATTTGTGCGCCGTCTTTGGTCTGAAGGTAACTGTTGGTAACTTCGGTAACAACGGTGTTTACATGTACATTTATGCCTAAGATTTTTAATTCTGCTAGTGCGCTATTTGCGACATGTTCAGGCAGTGGACCAAGAATACGATTTGAGGCCTCTACTAAGTTAATATTCAAGCGTTTTTGAGACACGTGGTCGTAACCGTAGCTTATCAACAACTCAGATGTTTTGACGAGTTCAGCGGCCAACTCAACGCCCGTTGCGCCGCCGCCAATAATGGCAATATTGAGTTTGCTAATGTTTGGGTTGGTCTGAATGCGTAAAAACGCGTTGAGTAAATCAGTATGAAACTGCTCTGCGTTTTCACAGGTGTCTAAAAATATACAGTTTTCTTTAAGGCCTTTAGTGCCAAAATCGTTGGTAACCGAGCCTAGAGCAAATACGAGTATTGAATAAGCAACGCGGGTTTCGCCAACGACCTTCTTTCCTTTTAAGTCGTTTAACTGCTGAATAGACACTTGCTTAAGGTCTTGATTTAAGTCATCAACTTGGCCTAAAAGAAAGGTAAAGCTGTTTTTTGACGCGTGCGATAAATAATCAACGCCGTCTATATCGGCATCTAAGGAGCCAGCCGCTACTTCGTGCAGCAAAGGCTTCCAAACATGCTTTCTGTTTTGATCAATAAGAATAACTTTTTGCGCGCTGCCTTTAAAATATCGCCCCAGTTTGGTTACTAACTCGAGACCACCCGCACCGCCGCCTACAACCACAATTGGTTTATCGAAAGGACGGACTTTAGGCCAAAATTTAGTAAACAAAGTTTTATCCCTAGTGAATGAAATAGCGTCGTAAATTGACGTTCATGTGAATGAGGTTAAGCAAATACTCGCACTTTTGATAGACAAAATTACGCTTCAGATAAATGAAGTAGTAAGCTGTTATATACTATGATAAAAATTGGCCATTTATAACACAAAACCGCCCGTCATAAAGCTCAAGCAACTACAATTTTCACCCAGAATATGCACGTTGATTAGTTTTCAGTATCTCCTAGATTTTGTGCAGATGGTTAAAAGTTAAATGTGCGACTAACCATCGCAACGAGCCGCTCATCGGCCAAGTTATTGTTATTAAGTGTGGTATTCTCGGCGCTTAGCTCTATTGCAAACCCATTCCAGCTAGTTTGATACGCTAGTTTGTAGTGAACATAAGATGTATCGCCATTTGCTTCCCATGCGTACTTATCTTCATCGAGAGATTTTGAGTAGTCAATGCCGACAAAAATCGCGTGGTTTTCTAGAAACGAATAGCGATGGGTTAACATTCCTATAGCATGATCTGCACCCGTGCCAAAGTAATCCCACGTATACCAAAAGTTAAAGCCCGTCGTGCCAAAATCAGCAACACGAGATAATTTAGCGTAAATTTCTGGGTAATTCAGTGAACTGCTATTATTACCACTATGATAAGAATAGTAGGCAATGCCGTAATCAACTCCCCATGTATCGGTAAACTGGATATATTGGCCCACGTAAGGGTCTATTTCTCGGTCGGCAGAAGCGCCATAATCAACGTTAGATGTCCATACGCCGGCGTATATTCCATTGTCGGCGACATAATCTACGCTTCCTTGCAGCGCCGGGTCGTTATTCGTTTGACTAACACCATTAAACATATAGTCAGATGCTAGTGTTATTGTGCCTGACCAATCTGCTTGCACCGCTGTGCTGCACAAAAGCAGTGCAGATGCTATTGGTGCAAAATTACATTTATACATAATGACTCCTATTGAATGCTATCGATTTTCTTAAAATCTAACTTATTCTCTTTAGGTGAAGCACTTATTTTGGTGACCGCATGCCATTTCTGATAAACGATGTAAATCAGACAACAGTAAAAAAGCCCTATGACCAGAGCACCTATCCATTGTATTTTAAGAAAGTCTATTTTAAATAACAGCGTTAATGCCGCCAGTGCAATAACGTTATATAGAATGTATTGCAATTTTCCGAGCCGCTTAGTGGTAAAATTCAAGTTGTCGGTATAAAGACGAATTAACGAGTCGAGTGAATTAATCACAAAAACGATACCTACAAACACCATCGCTACGTTACGTATGCCGGTGGTGTCGAGCCCTGCATCGTGATAATGATATAAAACCGCAAACCAAAGTCCAATAGGAATTGATGGAAATATCATCATAGCAGCCAAGACCTGATAGGCTTTCAAACCACCCACAAAACGCGCCGTGAATTGACCAATCATAATTGACCATGCAAACCACCAGAACAGGTAGAAAGCGTGGTAATCGTTCATGGGAAATAGGAAATGCTGAATATTGGCAAAGTAACCGCCAAGCATTTGTGTTGCTTCGAAATATTCTGCCACCTCGCTGTCACCCCACAAAAAGGCCGCCCCCCACATAAACGCAATTAGTAGCAAAAACATTAACGTGGTTGTCACGCTTAATATGCGGACATATTTTATATCGGTGCTGCTGTAAACGGCTAGGGCAATAGCGGCCAAAACAATTAAATAATATTCAATCACAATGGCTTCACCATCCCCGAAGCTGGGGATATACCATGGCAGGTTTTTTAAAAGTAAAAATGCTGTAAATGCGCAAGTGCCAATAATTACCGTATTGTTAATAACCTTGACCCACGTTATTTCAAAGAACTTTACCTTTGGCTCAATCACGCAAAAATAAAAACAGGTAAGGAAGTAAAAGCTCCATATAAAAAAGCCCCAAAAGCCGAATTCTATCGCAAGGGGGTTAGTAAAACTGTACTCAGGATTATCGCTTGTAGCAGCATACATTGGAAACTCGGTTAGTGGGAACATAATAAGTCCCACATCTAAACCCGATGTAAAGAGGATTGAAATAAAGGTGAATGTTTTAACTGGGGATACGCCAATCATGCGAACACGTCCCCATTTAACTATGATGGCAATAATGGCCACCATAGTAAGAAATATTCCTGCACTTAACCATCCAAGCATTCGTTTTCCCTCTTAATTTATCAACTATAAAAGCTTATAGGTTTGCACTACGCTGTTGCGATCTCCAATTTTGGTCTACCGTTACGCTTACATCTTCTTCGGCTAATGGCGCCTTGCCTAAAATTATGTCTGCCGCTTTTTCGGCGAGCATAATAGTCGGACCGTTGAGGTTGCCATTAGGTATAGTGGGGAAAATAGATGAATCGACAACGTGCAGACCTTCCAATCCTCTGACTCTGGTTTGGGAGTCAACAACCGCCATTTCATCCTCACCCATTTTGCAGCTGCACGATGGATGGTAGGCACTCTCAACTGCTTGGCGAACAAACGCGTCAATTTCGTCATCAGTTTTGACTTCCTCGCCGGGCTGAATTTCGCCACCGCGGTATTCATCAAACGCATCTTGAGCAACGATTTCACGCGTTAGTCTTACGCAAGCTCTGAAGCCTTCAATGTCTTGCTGTTCTTTGAGGTAGTTAAACTTTATTGCAGGAGCCTGGTCTGGGTCTGACGATTTTACTTTCACACTGCCACGGCTTTTAGGCTTATTGTGCCCCACATGCACCTGAAAACCATGGCCATCAAAGGCTTTTTTGCCGTCGTATCGAATAGCTGCAGGCATGAAGTGATACTGCATGTCAGGCCATTCAACACCTGCCTTTGAGCGGATAAAAGCGCAAGATTCAAAGTGGTTAGTTACACCCAAACCTTTTTTGAAAAAGAGCCATTTTGCACCAATAATTCCCTTTGAAATTAAATCCAACTTGCCATTAATAGTGATGGGTTGTTTGCACTTGTATTGAAAATAAAATTCAAGATGATCCTGCAAGTTTTCACCTACGCCAGGTAAATCATGCATTGGTTTGATACCCACGCTCTTTAAATGCTCTGCATTGCCGATGCCTGAGTGCTGCAGCAACTGCGGCGAACCGATAGAACCTGCGCTTAATATAACTTTGTTGTTTGTATGAGCTTCTAGGATGTCGCCAGCTTTTAGATAGCGCACGCCTGTTGCACGTTTGCCCTGAATAAGTACTTTTTGAACCTTTACGTGGGTCAAAATAGTCAGGTTTTTGCGGTTTTTTATTGGGTCTAAGTAGGCGCTTGATGCTGAGCAACGTTTTCCATCTTTCACCGTCATATGCATGGGACCAAAACCCTCTTGCTGACCTGCGTTATAGTCATCAGTAAGAGGATAGCCTGCTTGTCTTCCTGCTTTGATGAACGCGCGGTACAATGGGTTTTGCATCTCGTTGCCGTTATTTATGCCCAATGGGCCATCGCCGCCTCGGTGAGTGTTAGGACCTAAATACCAGTCTTCTGCGCGTTTAAAATACGGTAAACACTGTTGATACCCCCAGTTTTTAGCGCCACTTGCCGCCCACTCATCAAAGTCTTTGGGATGGCCACGCACGTAAACCATGCCGTTGATAGAAGACGAACCCCCTAATACTTTGCCACGTGGACAGTGCATTTCACGATTATCAAGGTAAGGTTCTGGTTCAGAATGAAACTGCCATGCATATTTGTCGCTATTCATAGGAATGGACAGTGCCGTTGGCATTTGAATGAAAATGCTCTTGTCGCTGCCGCCGGTTTCAAGCAACAACACACGGTTTTTCTCGTCTTTACTTAAACGATTTGCCAAAACGCATCCTGCTGAGCCTGCACCGATTATAATATAGTCGTAGGTATTCATATATTGCCTCCTTAAAACGGGCTTTCAAGTTTTATCATGCCCACATAGACGGATTTAGTTTGAGTATATTGGTCAAGCGTTTCGATACCATTTTCCCTACCAACACCTGACATTTTAAAGCCTCCAACAGGCATTTCAGCTGGAGAGGTGCCATAGCTGTTTATCCAGCAGATCCCCGCTTGTAGTTGTTGCGCAACTCTATGCGCGCGCCGAATATCTTTACTCATCACGCCCGCTGCTAATCCCATTGCTGAGTCGTTAGCACGACGGATGACCTCGTCTTCATCATAAAAGCGCAGCACACTCATTACTGGCCCAAATATTTCTTCGCGGCAAATTGTCATGTTGTCTGTGCAGTCTATAAACACGGTAGGCTGAATAAAATAGCCCTTTGGGGCGCTGTCGGGAGAAAACGAATCTCCTCCAGTGAGAAGCTTAGCGCCCTCGAATTTGCCTTTTTGTATGTAGCCCATGACCAAGTCGTGGTGTTCTTTTGAAATCATGGCACCAAAATTTGTGCTGAGATCGAGAGGATCGCCTGTTATTATATTTTGTTCGGTGCGCTCTTTTAGCCGCACTAAAAACGTGTCATAAATTGCGTCATGCACGTAAACCCGTGTACAGTTGGTGCATACCTCTCCTTGAGAATAAAAGTTGCCAAGCATTGCCCCCGATATAGCTTCTTCTATGTCTGCATCGTCGAACACTAGCAGGGGCGATTTGCCGCCTAGTTCCATCGTTACATCTTTAAGTGTGCTGGCGGAGCCTTCCATCACTTTTCGGCCAGTACCAACTTCCCCCGTAAAAGACACTTTTGCAATGTCCTTATGGCCGGTAAGCCAGGCGCCAACCTCGGCTTCTCCGTGCACAACGTTGAATACGCCTGGTGGAACACCCGCATCTATAAATACTTTTGCTAGCTCCGTTGCACCACGAGGGGTTTTTTCTGATGGTTTGAAAATCATGGTATTACCAGCTGCCAGCGCCGGGGCAGATTTCCAACACGCTATTTGTAGTGGATAATTCCAAGCACCAATGCCAGCACATATACCTAAAGGCTCTTTGCGAGTGTAGTAAAAGTCATCGCCTACGCTTTGTTGCTGTCCTGTTTGCGTAGGAGCGAGGCATGCAAAAAACTCAAGCACATCAGCCCCCGTGGCAACGTCTACTTCTGTAGTTTCCTGAAGCGGTTTGCCAGTATCAAGACATTCTATGCGAGCTAGCTCGTTATTGCGTTTACGTAATTCTGAAACCGCACACAAAAGTATTCTACTTCGTTCAACTGCAGGCCTTTGCGACCATAATTTGAACGCTCTTTTAGCACTATCAATCGCTATTTCACGAATATGCTTATCTGCTTCCTCTACAACGTAAAGTAATTCACCTGTAGCTGGATTAAATACATCAAAGGTTTTACCCGATTGATTAGCAGCAAAATCGCCGTCAATAAAATTTAGTAAGGTTTCATTGTTCTTAGGTTTCATGAATTTCTCCATTGACGTTTAATATTCAGGCAATAAGTGATAGTTGCTAATCTAAGTAGGAGAGTGTTGCAAGACTTAGACCGGCTAATCATTTTGTCTTGCAGTGCCATATGTATCGCTGCATAAGCACCCAAGAGCAAGTGACGTATATTAATAGATTGGACAAATAGTAGTAATAATTGCAAACCTTTGTAAATTATACTCAGTGATACAGTAGACAAAGATTAGTCGTTTTTTTGGTGGCTCAGTTGAATGTCTCTATTGTAGGTAGCATTTGCCGGTAATTTATTAGCCGCCTTCGCTCACGCGCTCGCCGTTAATATACACACCGGTAACTTTGCTAATGTACTCAAAGGGGTCACCGTCATAAAGCACTAGGTCGGCGTCTTTACCTTTTTCGATAGAACCAATGTTTTTACTCACACCCCACAGCTTAGCCGGTACAATAGTAGCGGCATTAATAGCGGCTTCTCTATCTAAACCATTTGCAACGGCAATGGCCATTTCCCATAGCAACACACGTGTTTTAGGGACATAGCCTTCATAGCCGCTAGAAAACACAAAAGGTATGTTCGCGGCTTGTAAAAATCGAGTGGCTTCAAGCGAGGCGTTCTCTTTTTGACCGGGTGAGCTGCGCTGCATCGTAGGTGCGGTTATTATGGTTGCTTCAGCTGCTTTAAGAGTATCGCGCATAAGATAGCCTTCAGTGCCGTAATTAATAATAGGCTTTAAGTCAAATTCCTTAGCGATGCGCAAGGCCGTTGCTATATCATAGTCTCTGTGGGCAGTGAACATCGCATCTATGTCACCGGATAGTACTTTTGCCAATGCTTCCATTGCAAGGTCGGGTTTGCGTTTATCTTTATCTTCTTGTATCCACGCTTTGGCTTTATATAAAGACTCGCGAATTAAAGACGCTGTTGCCATACGCGTTGATGGACCTATGTTATCGCCGAAGAAATACTTGGGCGCTTCGCCAAGGTTGAACATCATCGCCGTTTCAGTGCGCAGGGCCATTTGATCTGCGGTTTGTCCATATGTTTTAAACAGTGCCGTTACGCCGCCAACAGGCGCCGCGGGTTGAGGCGTTACGTGAATGGTAGTTACACCAAACTTGCGAGCATGTGCGATGAGTGTTTCATTGGGGTTGAAGCTGTCTAGAATGCGATATTCCGCGCCCATATTGTCAACCTTCTCAAAGGCGTCTTGGTCGGCATCAACATTGTATGCACCGCTTACACCTACTACCGTGTGGCTGTCTATTAAACCTGGGGTAACTACCTTAGCTTCAATAACAGTGGCGTTAGATGGCACTTCAATATTTGTGCCTACCTTATCGATTTTGCCATCTTTTACCACAATGACAGCATCGTTTAATACGCCATCATTGCTGCTAGTATAGAGCGTGTTCGCTTTAATATAAAAAGTTTGCGCGCTGGCAAATGAAACGCATGCGGCAAAAATGAGTGTCGCGATAATCGCTTTAAATACAGTCATAATTATTCTCCCCCTTCAAGTGCAAGGTAGCGATCGCTAATGCGATAGCCGCCGGTGGCAAAGAGTTTATGTTTAGGATTACTGCGGTTATACACTTGTTCTCCATTTATCCACGTTTCTAATACGTTTGAGTATACAGACAGCGGGTCGCCATCGAAAATAGCTAAGTCTGCATCTTTTCCTACTTCAAGTGACCCTACACGATCTGCTATATCAAGCATGTGTGCACCGTTAATGGTGAGCGCCGTTAGAGCGCCTTCTCTTGACAGGCCGCCGCGCATTGCTAGGCCGGCTGTGCGAATAAGAAAACGGCTGTCAATAACACCGTCGTCGCTGTGCAAGGCTAGTTTTACGCCTGCTTTTTCAAGGGTGGCCGCGCCATCAATGCGAAGCTCCATAGTTTCGTGCTTGCCCCCGTGGCTATCAATTAGAATGTGCGATACATAAACGTCTTCTAAGCCTGCGAGCATGTCAGCAAGTTTATAGCTTTCAGTGCCGTGTTGAATAACAAGGCGAAAGCCAAACTCTTTTTGTAGCCTAAGCACGGTCACAATATCATCCATGCGGTGGCTGTGAAAATGCAGTATTCTTTTGCCTTCAAGAATTTCAACCATGGCTTCATTGCCAAGATCAAATTCTGGCGGTGCTACTTTTCGACTTTTGGCGGCGGCTTTTTTCTTTTCTTGATATGTCTTGGCATTATAAAATGCTTCACGGGCCATGGCTGCTGTAGCCATGCGGGTATTGGGTGCTTTGTCACCCTTTGGATTAGTGCCGTTGGCAAATTTCATACCGCCGATGCTGCCCGGTATCAGCATTTCTTCTACAGTATCGCCTGCTAACTTAATGTATATAGTTTGCCCGCCAATCACATTGCCGCTGCCCGGCATCACATTTGCGACAGTTATGCCGCCGGCAAGGGCTACTTTAATGCGGGGGTCGGCTGGGTTGAAGCTGTCTAGAACACGCATTTCTGGATTAACTTTCTTTGAACGCTCATTGATGTCGCCAGCGGCGCCAAGGTGGCTGTGCGTATCAACAATACCTGGCATGATGACTTTACCAGTTGCGTCAATAATGGTCGCACCACTTGGAATAGCGATGTCTTTGCCAATAGCGTGAATTTTACCGTCTTTAAGCACAATGGTGCCGCCTTCTATTGGCGCGCTAGTAATGGGTAGCAGATCAGCGTTGGTGAAGGCGGTAATGTTAGCCTCATTTGCATGCACGAGTGACATGCTCGCCATCAGCGACACCACACCTAGCAATAGCTTTTTACGTGTATTCATGGGTTTCCTTTTTAATTTGCTGTTTCATGCCGCGTTTATTAGCAACATGATGATA
The DNA here is from genome assembly GCF_000252165.1 of Glaciecola punicea ACAM 611. GTDB lineage: Bacteria > Pseudomonadota > Gammaproteobacteria > Enterobacterales > Alteromonadaceae > Glaciecola > Glaciecola punicea. Next base: position 66,360 of record NZ_BAET01000006.1, on the reverse strand, counting down.
GACCACATAGAAACCTACACTACTTGGGAGAAGAATCCAAAGTTAATTAAGTACGTTATTTGCAAATCGATTACATCACGCCATGTCGTAGTGTAGTCGTAAGCAGTGGCTGCTACTAGCAGTATCTGAACCTGTCACCGTTGCGTATTGAGCGATACGTCTCTACCGGTAAGCATCCAATTCACCAAGTAATGTTTCATTTTTCAATATCTTTACCTTGACTCGGTGTGTATGCAGACAAAGATAGTCGAGCACAATGAGCCTGATTTGCGTTAGATTTAAATGAAAGCGGCTAAATGATAAACACAATAGGCGAGAATAGTGTCATTATTGGCAATAAAATTCTTGTTCCTATATATTACCCCCCCCTTTTGGATAGCACCAATATAGAGAATGACGTTTTATGCTGGTTGCCCATATGGATGGGTGAGGCAGCGGAAAAATAATCGTTCGTATTAATAGGTCTAACAGCGTAAAAAGAGAACATTAACATGATTCGAGTTGTACAAGTCGCTCTGCCTGCTTTGTTATTAAGTGTATCGACTTTTTCATCGGCAATTGATGAGCCTGGCAATAGCAATGAAGTAAGTCAAATTGAGAAAATTACGGTTACCGGTTCAGCAACTGCGAACAATAAGCCTGTGGGAACCTTTGGTTCACTAGTTTCAAATTTAGAATACGACCCACGCGTTGACCTGCAGTCGCGCAATATGGCAGAAGCGCAAGCCGATGTGACCATCCGTGGCGGTATTTTCGAAAATACGGGCTTTAGAATAGGCAGCGCGACCTTATTTGACCCACAAACCGGGCATTATTTTGCGGAAATTCCTATTGCTCAAGAAATGCTTAGTGACGCGAACGTGCTAACAGGTGCAGACAACGCGCTTGTCGGTGTTAACAGCTCAGTAGGCACTGTTTCTCGCGACTGGATCCCCATAAAAACCGCAGGTAGCGTTTCTATTGGCGCGGGTAATAACAACTTTAATTTACAGCGAATTTACAGCGGTGTGGTTTTGGCACTAGGTGACGTCAACGATTGGACTATCGGTTTAGAAGTTGAGTTCTCACGCTCCCAAAGCAACGGCACTATAGACAACGGTGACCACGATTTTCAGCGGGCCTCTGGTCGTATTCAGCTAGTTGGGCCGCAGTCACAAACTGACCTGTTTTTTGGCACCCAAGAAAAATTCTTTGGTTGGCCAAACATGTACACACCCTTTAATTTCAATGAAACTGAGGACCTAGACGCGCGACTATTAATACTTAATCATAAACAATTCTACGCACAAGAAAGCACCTTTGAAGTTTCCGCTTATTACCGCCGTCACAACGGGCATTATGTTTTGTCGCGTGAAAACCCTGATATTTTCGAAGCGTTTCACGAGACTGATGTTAAATCGGTAGCCGTGTCTGGTCGCCATGCCCAAACTGCGTCTTTTGCGCTTAATTATTCAGCGCAGTTTATAGCAGACGGTATTAAATCAACCACGCTTGAAAATAACTTTACCTCTCGTCATTATTATAAGGTCAGTGTGTTGCCTGAGTACACGATGGATTTAAACAATGACCAACAGTTAACTTATCGTCTCGGCGCTGCTTTTGACGACACCAACCGCGATAGCTCACAAACGTCACTAATTGGCGATATAAGCTTGAACACAATAAATGCTGACGATACTTCTCAAACGGTCTATCTTTCTTATGCCCAAGCCAGCCAAGTCCCTGGTTATACCGCTATTGGCGGCAGTGACACCGGTGGCTTATTCAGAAGTAACTATAATCTTGCGCGAGAAAAGACTGAAAACCTTGAAGTAGGCTTGGCATTAGAAAGAGACACTTGGCGTCTTGATTCTGCGATTTTTTATCGACAAGATGATGATTTGACCGATTGGACGTATAGCCTTAATTCAAGCTCTGCGCGCTCAGCAAACTCGGTCGATATAAAAACTTTAGGCTTAGAGCTACTTGCCATAAAACGTTTAGATAATGCACAAATAATCACCAGCTATACCTTCCTTGATAAATCAGAAGACTATGGCACTGCTGATATCGATGCTAGCTTTTATGCATTGAACTTCCCCGACCACCGCGTAACCTTAGGGATTATCTGGCGTCCTGCTAATATGATTGAAGTTCGTATTGATAACGAGTGGCGTAAACAGCAAGAAAACACCCTACGAAACGGTGAGGACGACGCTTTATTCACACACCTTACAGTAAAAATATCACCTGAACAGTTTACAGGCCTAGATATTATGCTGGCAGCAGACAATCTTTGGAATGAAGCTTTCGAAGAGATTCCCGGCACGCCTGGGCGAGGAGAACAATACACGCTCAGTGCTACCTACCGCTGGTAGAATTATAATAAGCTTTTTAAGAGTAAAGTAACACTTACCCAGATGTGTAATAATGCCGCTCGCCACATGAATACGAGCGGCAGCCGCGGTTGCTGTTAGTCGTAAATTTAGTATTACAAATTCGAGTTAGATTATATGCAAATGTTTGAAGCGATACTGCAATTGACCACCGTTCACTGGGTAACCATAACGGTAATTTTGCATATAAGCTTTTCTTTTCTTACATCAGTTCACGTGCTGCTCTTTAAAGAAAATGAACGCACATCATTGGCGTGGATTAGTCTCGTAATACTGTCTCCTGTGCTAGGCGGCATGTTTTATTGGCTGTTTGGCATAAACCGCATTAAGCGTTTGGCACAAAAAGAACACCCACCAGAGCTGAAAGAGGATCTTCGCCAAGAAGAAACCACTATTAAATTTCATTGGCTACCCAGACATTGGCATAGCGCGATCATTTCAGGCTATACCATTCATCCGCTCAGTCATTTAGCCGGCAATACCGTTGAGCCGCTTATTAATGGTGACGCTGCTTACCCTGAAATGATCCAATCCATTAATCGCGCAAAACGCTACGTTGTGTTGTCCAGTTATATATTTGACTGTGATTCACTGGGGCAGCAGTTTGTTAACGCTTTAGCTAAGGCGCAGCAGCGGGGGGTAACCGTAAAAGTGCTACTTGATGGGATAGGTATTCGATACAGCTGGCATAAATCTGACCGCGCGTTAAAAAAACTCGGTGTCACAACCGCGCGTTTTTTACCTGCAATTTCGCTCACTAGCATTCGCTTTATCAACTTACGAAATCATAGAAAAACACTCTGTATAGACGGCGAGCTTGCCTACATCGGCGGAATGAACATCAGTAAAAATAATGTGGTTAAGTCTGCGAAAAAACCTATTGACGACGTCCAATTTAAGGTCACCGGCCCAGTGATCGATCAAATTAGTCAGGTCTTTGTTGAAGATTGGTTTTTTGCGACCAGAGAGAAAATTCAGTTCCCTCAATATGATCCAAGTGCACCTACCCCCATGCAGTTAAGTAATAATTCGGTGCTTAGCAGAGTAGTACAAGACGGCCCTGATGAAAACCACAACCAAGTAAAGTGGACATTAATTAACGCGCTGGTATGTGCGCAAAAAAGTGTAAAAATCATAACGCCTTATTTTATTCCTGATCAATCACTTATGACGTCTTTGCACGCTGCGGCGCTGCGCGGTGTGTCAATTGAAATTATTGTGCCTGGCAATAGCAACATTCCATTTATAAATTGGGTAATGGAGGCTAACTTTTCAAGAATTATTCAGCATGGGATAAAAATTTATACAAACAACAGGCCCTTTGACCATAGCAAAGCTGTCATGATTGACGATATTTGGTCCTTTATAGGCTCGAGTAACTGGGATGCGAGGAGCCTAGAGTTTAATTTTGAAATTAACTTAGAATGTTTTGACGCCGATCTTAACGCGAAATTAACGGCTCTGTTTGATGTAAAAAGACAAAACGCAGCCCTTGTTAATAAGAGTGAAATTAATGCGTTGCCTATCTATAAGAAAGTGCGCAACAACTTGTTCCGTTTATTTTCACCCTATCTTTAACTCCGTGCGTATGCATTATATGATCAAAGTGCAGCGCTATTTATAGGCCCAAATGCTCATTCTGAAAAGTCGTTACAGTAAAGTTGAGTCTCTGAAAATTATGGGCAGTGCTTCTAAGCGGATAATGGGTCCTAATATAAACGTGTTACTGTGGAACGTGTTTAAGTGCAAAAAGAAAGGCTGGCAGGAAGACTTTGTTAGTCTAGTGCGCAATAAAAACCTAATCCTGCTGCAAGAAGCCGTTTTAAACTCACCTTTTGACTTACACTTCAATGAATCCCAACGGCACCAGTGGATTATGGCGCGCAGTTTTAGAAACATAAAAACCAACATTGTGACGGGTGTTAAAACGGGTGCTATTGTTGCCGCAAATAATCATCACTTTTCAGTATCGGCGCACGGTGAGCCCTTAACGCAAACAAAAAAAATGCTGCTGGCAACACAATACCCAATATCGCCTGTGCAATCTCTGCTAGTGGTTAACTCGCATATGATTAACTTTGTTTCATTTGAAAAGTACAAAGCGCATCTTAAACAAGTTTTTCAGGCCTTGTGCCAGCATACTGGACCTATATTGTTGGCGGGTGACTTCAATACATGGAATGGAAGAAGGTTAGAATATTTTAACCATCTCGCTGCGTCTTTTTTGTTAGAAGAAGTAAAGTTGTGCCGCAAGCCTAAGTTAAGTCATATGCTGCAACATCTTGACCATGTTTACTGTCGCGGCATAGAGGTAATAGACGCTCACGTGCATACTAACATTCATTCTTCCGACCATTTTCCGATTAGTCTGTCGCTGCGAACGCTTAACTGAGTAAGCTTTAATAAGCTGCCATTTCCATGTAAATCAATAGCTTATTTATGGAATAAGACTAAAATCTGATACTATAAAAATCAAGAAAAAAGTAAAGGGGGCAGGTCTAATTAGCCCCTTTTTATTAGCGCCTACTCTTTCTCTGGAATATCTTCAATTAGCTTTGTGATCGCAGGGTTGTTGCTGAGCTTGGCAAAGTCTAAAAGATAACTTCTTTCAATCTCTGGCATTGCTTCGTTTCCTAATAATTCTTTTACCGATTGCTCTTCACCATTCGCTATGGCAGTTTCTAAGGCTGCAAAGTTGGCTATACCGTGCTTGGGTTCAGTATTTTTGTTCGATGTCATTAGTTAAGCTCCATTGTTATAAATTAAGTGTTTAGCGGTAAATGAAGTCATTACGTTCATTAAATCCATTTAAGCAATAATAAACATGTCCATAAAGCTGTCTACTGGCGTGTTTTCTAATTTGCTCTTATCCTTACACAAAGTGAATATGGTGTTGCACTGCTGGCTTGGAAAACGCGATGCTAAGTTAGATTTGAATTTTTGTTCCAAAAGCGGAATTCCTTCTTCACGGCGCCGCCGATGACCCACTGGATATTCTACTACTATTTCTTGAGTGCTACTGCCATCTTTAAAGCTTACTTGAATAGCATTGGCAATAGCACGCTTATCGGCTTCTAAATATTCTAAAGTAAAGCGTTTATCTTCTATAATCTCCATTTTGCTGCGCAGCTCATCTATGATTGGATGTGCCTCATGAAATGCGTCTTCATAGTGCTCGGCGATTAAATCTCCAAATGCTAAGGGCACGGCAATCATATATTGCAGGCAATGGTCGCGATCAGCAGGATTAGCTAACGTTCCCGTCTTTGAAATAATGCGAATGGCGGACTCATGCGTACGCACCACAATTTTATCAATATCTGCTAGACGACCCTTTACCTCATTATGCAAAATAACCGACGCTTCTGCGGCTGTTTGTGCGTGAAATTCAGCAGGAAATGAAATCTTAAACAAGATGTTTTCCATCACATAAGAGCCGTATCCTTGCGAACAAGTAAACTGGCGTTGATCATCTGCCTTTATCTTTTGGTCTTTGTTTGTTTTTGAAAACAAGACATCGTAAAAGCCCCACACCGGGGCGGTTAACACGCTTGGTATGCCCATTTCGCCGCGCATTGACATACTGGCCAAGCTAACAGCTCTTGCAGTAGCATCTCCAGCCGCCCATGACTTGCGTGAACCTGCATTTGGGGCATGCCGATAAGTGCGCAGGGCGCTGCCGTCTACCCACGCTTGAGATACCGCTGCCATAATCTGCTCTTTGCTGCCGCCCATCATTTTAGTAACCACCGCCGCTGAGGCAACTCTGACCAATAAAACATGGCATAAACCCACGCGATTAAACGCGTTTTCAAGCGCGATAACGCCTTGAATTTCATGCGCTATAACCATTGCTTCAAGCACTTCTCGCATAAGCAGAGGCTGCTCGTTTTTGGATAATCTGACTTGAGACAAGTGATCTGCTACGGCTAATATAGCGCCTAAATTATCTGATGGATGCCCCCATTCAGCCGCCAGCCAAGTATCGTTGTAGTCTAACCAGCGTATAATACAGCCAATGTCCCAGGCAGCTTTTATGGGATCTAGCACCAAGGAAGTGCCAGGCACTCTGGCCCCGTTTGGTACAATTGTACCAGGTACAATGGGTCCAAGAAGCTTAGTGCATTGTGGGAAGCGCAGCGCTAGCAGTCCACAGCCTAGGGTATCCATTAAACAGTTACGAGCCGTGTCCATCGCTTCATCGCTGAAGGTGTCATACGTTAATACATAATTGGCAATATCTTGAATGACTTGGTCATAATCGGGGCGATTACTGATGTCTACATTAGTGCTCATAGTGTATTCCTTTTCGTGAGTTAAATACCTGTCGTAGGTCAACCATAACACTTATTCGCAAGGTAAATACCTGTGCGAGGTCAAGCATAGCAATAATTCTTGTATTGATTTACCTATACGCTCTACACTAAATACAATTGCTCATGATATGCTGACTTATGGAGTCAAGCTTTCGTAATAGGTTAGTAGTTATGGCGAGTGACATTAAGCACATTGGCATTTTGACCTCTGGTGGTGATGCCCCTGGAATGAACGCGGCGGTGTTTGCGGTTGCAAAAACCGCAAACAATCACGGCATAAAGCTTAGCGGCATAAGGAAAGGATTTGAAGGTCTTATCGACAATGATTTATTGCCGCTTGATCCTAATGAAATGCAAAGGTTGATGCACCAGGGCGGCACCATTCTAAAAACCGCGCGAAGCGAACGCTTCATGTCTGCCCAAGGACAAAATAAAGCCTTGCGCACTATCGAGCAAAATAAGCTCGACGCGATTATTGCTATTGGCGGTGATGGCACGTTTCGTGGCATGTTGGCCCTATCAAAAATAAGTAATATTCCCTTTATTGGTATCCCTGGCACAATAGACAATGACATTGCAGGGACTGACTATACACTGGGCTTTGATTCAGCGGTAAATACGGCCGTAAAATGCATCGATAATATAAGGGATACTGCTGAGTCTCACAACCGCGTGTTTTTGGTTGAAGTTATGGGCCGTGATTCGGGCTACATAGGCATACATTCTGGCCTAAGCTGCGGCGCCGATGCCATTTTAGTGCCCGAAAGTAATGAAGACATCAACTATCTTTTGCACAAAATAAAGCACTACAATAGTGAAGACGCTTTTATAGTAGTAATGTGTGAAGGGGACGAGCTAAACGTCGAGCAAGTTTCGTCAAAAATTCGCAAAGTAAACGCCCACATAGATTTACGTATTGCCAAACTTGGGCATATACAAAGGGGTGGCAAGCCGTCTGCGCAAGACCGAATGCTGGGAATAAGGCTAGGCGTTTTGGCCACTAAAGCGATTATAAATGGAGAAAGCGGCAAAATGGCGGGGGTGTGCAACAATAAGCCAACATTACGCCCAATTAAGAGCGTAATGAAAAAACAAAGTGTAGACGCCGAAACGCAAGACCTCTTAACACTGTTTTGTGGATAACAAATAACCGCCTAGGTATTTGGCGTATCGCTTTGAATATGGCCATCAATCAGGTTAATGGTGCGCGCACCAAGGTTTGTGCCAGGGGCATCGACTCAGTTAAATAGCCGGGTAATTTTGGTCGCTGCTATTAGCACAGTGTGCCACAACCCACAGCCGGCAGAAGTAAAATGACAATGACATATTTATACCTGAGAGCGGGAAATTATTCTCTGTGGTATTTATTTATGCTCGTGAAGGCGAACGGCCAGCACATCTTGTTTTACGCCATGTAAAACAGCATTTGCAGTAGAGCCTAACAGCAGTTTTATACCGCTTCTGCCGTGGGTCCCAATTACAATTAGGTCGGCCTCGATATCGTTTGCAATATCTTTTATTTCATCCGCAGCATTGCCTGTTTTTAAACATACTTGCTGCTCGATTATACCAAACTCTTTACCAATATCGGCTAGTTTGTTGCGCGCATTTTCTAAGCGACCAGCGTCATCTATTGCGTTGTAGTCTGCTCCGTATAAGTAAGGTTGAATATAAATCGCGCTAAGCGATATATACACGAGAGTAAGATCTTTTGGAGATTGGCAAATCGAAAGCGCTTTTGTAATGATGCCTTCGTAGTCGGCATTGATGTCTATTGCGACTAATATTTTTTTGTATGTGCTCATGATGTTGACTCCGTATAGGCGAATGTTCTGTTTAGATATAGATATTATATACTGTGCTTATGTGCCTAGATCTGCAAGATGAAAGTGCAATTCAACTCTTGACTGAACTCGTGCCTGAAACTTTTCCTGCAAAATAGTAACGAGGCTGCTGAAGCGACGCGGCCGTTCTCGCTTTATTTATTTCACTTACAAAATCTTGCACATAATCATCCATAAATGGATGGTTTGCACCGGTTCCCCCCCCCCCAGCTGTAAGCGTGCGGCTATAGTGCCCATATTAGTCAGGGCGGTGAGCACTTGCTCGCGCTGCAGTTCAGGCTGGTTTTGGACCTGACCAAGGGTCTGATCGAGCGGTTCAAAAAGTGCCTTATCCAGTATTGCCATCTGCACGGGCAATTGATGCATATTTGAGCGCAAATAATCCTGCTCAGTATATTTGAAATCAGGCGGGTAGGTCACTTTGCGTACGGTTGAAGCAAATTGGCTAGTGCATCCGGCTATGAATAAGGCGCTTATAAGGGTAATCGCCGCAATTTTTGGTAAAGTCACGTTTACTTTTATCATCTTTTGCGCTCCAGCGTAAGTACGTTAAACGTTCACAATTAAAGCGCTTTCTCTGTTTTATGAATCATCTCAACAAGTTCGTCTTTGAGGTGAACGCGGCGTTTTTTTAGCGACTCTAGATAGTCATCTGCTACGCGTGCGTTATCTTGTTCTATCTTATGCACTTCGTTTTCCAATTCGTGGTAGCTGTCAAATAATTTAGCAAAGTGGGCATCGTTCATTTTAAGATGACGAATTGTATGGTGGTGTTCGGGGAGGTCCTTTACGAGTGTATGTTTTTCTAATGACATTTTCATAATCCTTGTTTATTCGCATGAGCCCTTATGTTAACGAATCTGGATATAGTCATGTTGATCTGGATCAGCTTTATTGCAATGCTATAAGGCTTGGGTCGCAAGGAGGCGTCTACCTTTACCATATGCTTCGGCGGCGATATCGACCAGTTGATGACAACCGTGCCGGCACCCAAAGCAGCGTCTGTAGAGTAAAAATAGCAGAAAGGACCATTAGCTTGCTGGCCTCTTTCTTTGGTTTGAAGGATAGTTAAGGGGTGGCTGGGATTTCCTCTAACAGTTTTGCAATATCCGGATTGTCGCTATGTTTGGCCAAATTAATAAGAAAGCTTTTTTGTATTTCGTCAAATAATATATTGGTCAAAAGCGCTTTTAGACGCTCTAAAGCCATGCGCTTAAAGGTGTACGAAAATCGTACTTGGCTACTTGTAGAAGCGACTAATATAAATATGGGTATTTTGCTTAACTCAAGTTAGTATACACGTAAAGCAACAGCTTCTTTCCCCACTCTTTTTAACGCAGATAATTTACGATATTCGATTATGCCGAAACGCCGTCTAAGCAAGCTTAATAGTGCTTATAATAAAAATAGAAGTTCGCAAGAAACCCTCGGCGATATAAAGGCTAGTACTGCAAACGTGACGCAAAAAAATGATCTTGAGAACTCAAAGCGAAACAAGGGGACTGAGACTGCCGCAAACGCGCGAGTTGAAAAACGAAGAGCAGACAATTCAACGCTTAGGCAAACGCTTAAATACTCTCAAAAAGAGGCCTTAGCTTCCTCCGCTATGACAGCAACCAGTGATAACTTCTTCAATGCGTTTGCCATTTACCTCCACGCCAGCATGACACAATTGGGCATTTTAACGGGATTACCTCAATTGTTTGGTGCGATTATGCAAATTTTTTCGATTTGGTTAAGCAATTATTTTTGTCGCAAAAAAATCATCGTTTGCGGTGCTGTTTTACAGTCAATCGTATTAATAATAATGGCAGTTTTAGCACTCCTTAGACCAACATACGGTATATGGTTTTTTATTTTGTTAGTCCTTTTGCATCACGGCTTACTCAATCTTATACAGCCACAATGGCGGGCGTGGATGGGCAGTATTGTGCCTGCGAGCAGGCGTGGTTCTTTTTTTGCCGCACGTACTCGTATTGTCATGTTTGCATCGCTATGCGTATTTTTAGCTGGCGGTGCATTATTAACTGCAGCGGATAAAGTAGCATTAGTGTGGCTCGGATTTGCATCATTGTTTTTAGTTGCCGCCATAGGACGACTTAATTCAGCTTGGTTATTCTCCAAAATGGTAGATGATCAAGCAAGCGCTGGTAAAATTGCGTTTACTCAAACCTTGGTCGCTTTTAAAGAATCTTTGCAAGATCCGGTGTTTAAACAATACAGTTTCTTGGTGGCTGGTTTGAGTGCAATGGTGGCTATTTCTGCGCCATTTTTTGCTGTGTATATGTTAGAGCACTTGGCGTTTACCTATTTAGAATTTGTACTTGCGGGGATCTCATCAATTGTGACGCAGTTTATCAGCTTGAAATATTGGGGGAAATTTAGCGATAAATTCGGTAACCGTCTTGTCATTATGATTTGCACCGGGGCAATCAGCGTAATCCCTGTGCTCTGGTTGTTCGGTGACAGTTTTATTTACATTGTATTCATTCAAGCATTTTCAGGATTATGGTGGAGCGGTTTTACCCTAAGTAGCGCTAATTATTTATATGATATTCGTCCTCACCAAAGCAACTTCGCCACCTACGCGGCCACCCAAGCTGCGCTTGCTGCCGTGCTGGTGTTTATTGGCTCGCTGGTGGGCGGGGTAATTGCCTCTTACGCCAATTTGTTTAACGAATGGAGCGGCCTATCGACTTGGCTTAGTAGCGCATTATTTATCGTGTTTATCTGCTCTAGCATTGGGCGTTTGCTGGTATTTTTCTACTTTATTCCTAAATTGCATGATACCGGTATTCGCCAGAGACCCAAAGCACTGTCCTTGGTGCTAAGAGTGGCGAGGTTTAACGCTATTTCGGGTATTAACTTTGATTGGTTAACGGTGGCAAAGAAAAAGCGTGAGAAGTAATCCCGCAAAATTATAGTTGTAGATATCACCTGATACAGAAAACAAAAGCGCTTTACCATTGGGGCTGTTCGCATAGCTAACAATGCCGGCTGTTGACACGATAAAAGCAACAATACGCATCAACATAGGCAATCTTCTCTTAATTCTGCTTGGACACAGCCGTCGGTAGTTACGGTAATACGTGCGCATGCGCTATACAATAAATATCTATTTGATAGTTATGACCGACTAAAAGAGCGAGTGACTAAGTTGCATACAATGAATATAGCGTTTATTCTACTAATTGATAATATATGCACGGTACGTAAACATGATTCAGGATATGAATGCAATATTGCAAGGCGTAATAGCTAACAAGAGTTGTATACGAAATAAACAGCAGCGCAAATGGATTTGTAGCGCCGTGCAAAAAATTGCCGCCGATTATCGAAGAAGTGCAGATACCCATCTCTTAAAATTTAATCTTAGTGCATTTGAGGATGTCGATTTTTACTTAAAAGATGAGTCAACTCACTTAACCGGCAGCCTCAAGCACAGACTCGCCCGTTCTCTTTTTTTATATGCTTTGTGCAATGGTCATATCTTCGAAGGCTCTACCATTGTAGAAGCATCATCAGGCTCCACCGCCATATCCGAAGCTTATTTTGCACAATTACTAGGTTTACCGTTTATCTCTGTAGTACCAACAGGTACATCACCCGAAAAACTGGCCAGCATTAAGCACTACGGGGGTTCAATCACCTTTACTGAATCAGCCAATATTTATAATGAAGCTCAGCGCATTGCCACGCAAACAAGCGGCCATTATATGGACCAATTCACATATGCCGAGCGAGTTACCGATTGGCGTGGTAATAACAACATTGCCGAGAGCCTATTTGATCAAATGTTAGATGAAGAGCATCACGTGCCAACATGGGTGGTAGTAGGCGCAGGCACTGGCGGCACCTCAGCCACAATTGGGCGCTATATTCGATATATGTCTTCTAAAATTGGTGACACAAAACTGTGTGTTGCGGATCCTGAGGGTTCGGTTTTCTTTGATGTATTTACATCAAGTATTGATACTCCGACATTAAACACTTACGAAACAGGTGTTTTCAAATGCACATCAACCAACATTGAAGGTGTTGGCAGGCCTCGCCACGAACCCTCTTTTAACCCACATATTGTAGATAAAATGCTCAAAATAGATGACTCTGCAAGTGTCGCTACCGCTATTTGGTTAGAGAGCTTACTAAATAAGAAGTTTGGTGGTTCAACAGGGTTGAACGTATACGCCGCAATTGTGCTTGCCCATGAAATGAAGCAGGAAAAACAGAGCGGTAGTATTGTGACGCTCATATGCGATGAGGGCACACGATATTTACAAAGCGTGCATAACGCAAAATGGCGTGAAGAAAAAAATCTCAACATAGCGCCGTATATTACACTGCTGCAGAACCTTCAGTGATTTAGAGTAATCATTCGGCTATGAGGCGTGAAGAGTTGAGCAAATAATCGCTGAGTTTTTAATTTTTAACATCGCGTTTACACTCTGCATTGAGCGCCTTAATAGGCCTAATTTCGCACAAAAGCGAGAATGATATATGACGGCAGCAGTAAGAAAAAAGCCGCTAATAGTGCTGCTCTGCTTAGATTGCGCGGTATTTTCCTGACCACGGCCACCACCTCACTTGGTATAATGCCTATGCTGTTTGAAACCAGCACGCAGGCGCAGTTTTTGATCCCCGCGCTGATGATTATTAGGGAAGATATACGCGCCAAAATAAAGAGATTTCAAACAGTGTAAGTAGCGTTTTTTAATAATTGATGAGGTAATGTAATGAAAAATAGTCTTTGCACCGTTTTAATGGCGGCCGTTGTTATACCTTTGCTGAGTACCAGTATATTGTTTGGTTCGGCGTACGCCAATGTTCAACTTAAGGCTTCGCCTGCGGCGTCTATATTAGACCAGCGAGCCAGAATTGAACCAGAGAATCGCATGTTAAATGATCGCATTTTGACATTGTTACCTGAGCTAATGGCGCAAAAAAATATTGATTTATGGCTGGTGCTAGCACGCGAATACGCCGAAGATCCGGTGTTTTTCTCACTAGTGCCGCAGCCCGTGTTTGCTGCTAGGCGAACCACTATGCTAGCGTTTCACTTACAAGAAGACGGCACGGTTGACGCCCTGTCGGTCAATACTTATCCCTTTGGCGAACCTTATGAATCGGTCTGGACGGGCGGCGATTTAGATGAGCAATGGCGTGCATTAGGTGACTTAATTGCTGAATTAAATCCCAAACGAATTGGCATTAACACTTCACGTCATTGGCCAGTTGCAGACGGCCTTACCCAAGGCTTGTATCAGCGCTTATTAGAGGTTATGCCCGAGGGTTTTGAAGACAGAGTCGTGTCGGCAGAGGAACTCGTGGTGCGCTGGATTGAAACACGCAGCGAAGGCGAGCGCGCGGTTTATCCGCATGTAGTGCAATTGGCTCGTTCGGTGATTGCGCAAGGGTTTTCATCAAAAGTTATCACGCCGGGCGTAACCAGCACCGACGATGTGGCGTGGTTTTTGCGCCAGCGCTTTCACGAACTCGACCTGCCAGTTTGGTTTATGCCCTATGTAAATTTGCAGCGTGAAGGCCTTGAATGTGCTAAAGATAATCCATTTTGCGGCACCAGCGGTGTTATTCAACCTGGTGACGTCTTACATACCGACGTAGGCATTTGTTATTTGAAGCTATGCACCGACACGCAAGAAATGGCTTATGTGCTAAAACCGGGTGAGTCTGATGTGCCTCAAGGCCTAAAAGATGCAATGGCAGTGGGCAATCAATGGCAAGATTTTGTGACCAGCTCGTTTGAAACTGGCTTAAGCGGTAACCAAATACTGGCGGCCACTCAGCGAAAAGCGACAAGTGCGGGTATTGACTCAAGTACCTATACCCATCCTATTGGCTTTTTTGGTCATGCACCCGGACCAACAATAGGCATGTGGGATAACCAAGGCGAAACACCGGTGCGCGGCGATTGGCCGCTATACCCAAATACCGCCTATGCGATAGAGGGAAACATCCGCTATGAACTGCAAGAATGGGACAATCAGGGCGTGCGTATCAAGCTAGAGCAGGGCGCTATGTTTGATGGCAATCGGGTTATTTATTTAGCGGGTCGGCAAACACAGTGGCACCTAATAGGGCCTAAAACAGCCCCATAAAAAGCTAAAGACTGGCGCTTTAAGCGCCAGTCTTTAGACCAATTTAGCCCCTTGTGACAAGCTTTGCAACTTTGCATAGGCAATGTCAGGCACAACGGCGCCAAAGCCAGCAAAGGTGCCAAAACCACAGTCGGAGCCGGCAATAACACGATCGCGTCCCACAATATCAACGAACTTTTGAATACGCTGTGCCACTAAGCGCGGATGCTCTACAAAGTTACTGGTGCTGTCAATCACGCCCGGGATTAGAATTTTAGAATCGGGTATGTCCTGCTTTCTTTGCTCAAACACCTCCCATTCATGACCGTGTCGCGGATTTGCAGTTTCAAACAGCAGTTGTCCTGCGTTAACCGACATTAAGGTATCAAACATTTTTTGCATGGGGATATCGCAAACGTGCGGTCCTTCATAGTTGCCCCAGCAAATATGCATGCGCACTCGTTCTTGCGGCAAATCTGCAATAGCATAATTAAGTGCTTCAACATGCGTGTTGGCTATTTTAATAAACGCTTCATCGCTTAAGTCTTGAAACAGCATATGCCGCGATAAAGCTAAATCGGGGCAGTCTAGCTGCAGGTCAAATCCTGCATCGATAATGGCTTTGTATTCCGCTTTCATTACCTCAGCAAGTGCCTCAATGTACTTCTCACGAGAAGGATAATATTGGTTAGGTAAAAATAGCGCAATGACGCCTGGAGAAGCCGCGTTCATAAACGCTTTGTTTATTTTTTGCTGCTTAAGCGCTAAGCGCAAATTATCTAAATCACGCTGTAGGTCTTCATTTCCTTTGCTTTTAATCGTGCCCGTACAAAACGGACGTGAGTAGGTGGGCGTACCGCCAGAGCTAGCCAGTTTTTTCAGAAAATCAGGGAATAACTGAAGGTCGGCGGGCGCATTTCTAGGGCTGTCTCCTGAAAATCCCGTGTAGCGATCTTTCACATAGGTGGCATATGAAATTTTAGAGGTTTCGCCATCAGACACAATATCAATGCCCGCTTCTTTCTGTTTTTGCACAACGCTCGCCACGCCAGACGTCATTTCGGCTTGAAATGCTTGTACATCATAGGACTCATTGTTTTCACGCGCGAAAATAAGGTCAACGGTGGATTGTGAGCGAGGTAGAGAACCAACATGGGTGCTGAGAATAGGCTTTGTCATTAACACTTATAAATTAGAAAATATTAGATCAACAATATAGTCTAATTTTGACAAACAAAAAAGCTAGAATATCGAAAAGGCCTGCTACCAGGTAGATCATAGGCAAGTGGTATTCAAGTAATGCTTGGCCAGTTTGAAAATTATATGGACCACTTATCGGGTGCTTAAAAAGACTCAAATGAAATGGGTAAAAAAGTAAAAAAGGCTAAC
Organism: Glaciecola punicea ACAM 611; assembly: GCF_000252165.1. GTDB lineage: Bacteria > Pseudomonadota > Gammaproteobacteria > Enterobacterales > Alteromonadaceae > Glaciecola > Glaciecola punicea. Next base: position 50,341 of record NZ_BAET01000006.1, on the reverse strand, counting down.
GCTTAATGAAAGCCTTTTTCATTTTCACTTTACTATTAATAATGTTACCACCTAAAACGCGATGTGCTCGCTTGAACAGTTGCGTTCAATTTTTGCTGAGCATACTCTGCTGGCTCACTATTTTATGATTACGCGCGACCATTTTTTGAAAGTTTCTAAATTCACCGGCGGAATCTAAATCTTCAAGACTAGCGTCTAGATCACCTGATACATAGTGCATTACCGCGCGATTGTTGTAAGAAATTGCAGAAGCTCTGCCCACATTAACAGCATCATTACAGTATTTGTCGGCCTGCACAATGTCTTCAATGGCTAAATGTGCCACGCACAAGTTATCTAACAGTGGTTTACGCATACCAGACGTTGATGTTTTGACTAAAACCGCTTTACTTTTTCGAATTCCCTGTTCAAACTTTCCTGATTCAATTTCGCGTACGCCAACCACTTCTGCAACACTGGTTTTCACGCTGAGTGTTGACGCTATGGTGGTACTATTTGCAGCAGCTGCTTGGCTTAAGGGCGCTGCCAAAAGCATCGCTAAAACGGCTGGTGAAAGTATTTTAATTGCTGTTTTCATAATGTTCTACCTTATGTATTTGAACGAGTACTTGGCGCTTAACTGTCAATGGTTAAAATGTACTGATTGGTGTTTACATTTTATTTACTCAACGTTTACTTCGCTTTCATCAATGCGACTTACTTGCACCGAGCTGACAACATTAGTATGGTTGCGCTGTGAAATAAATTCCTGATGAACAACAGATAAAAAGCTGATGAAATACCGATGAAAGTCTGATATCGACGTATTTTTGTTATAAACCGAGGGTGATAATCAAGTGGAACCAGGCAATTGACTGAACAGGCATTACCTGAAAATGGTTATTTTCGTTTAGATGATTATTATATTGACGTGGGCGACCACAAAATATTTCATGCCGATACAGCGCGTCATTTAGAGCCAAAAGCCATGCAGGTGCTCTATCAATTGGCTTTGTCTGCAGGCGAAACCGTCAGTAGAAATGAGCTAATGGATAAAGTCTGGCACGGACGCGTGGTCATTGACGACTCGCTGACTCGCGTTATTTCACAGCTTCGGCAACATTTCAACGACAGTAAAACGCGCAAAGTCATTCAAACAGTGCCCAAAAAAGGTTACCGATTATCGGCTAATGTGACGTGGCTTACGCGCCAAGAATTTATAAACCGGGGCGCTATGCAAAGCACAGACGACTTCACGGTGGATCCAGACATAAGTGACAAGCCCAAGCTAGTCAACGCGCCAACGCTCAACAAAGGTAAAGCCGTCGCATTTGCTGTATTTAGTGTGATACTGACCCTGCTGATTTACTTTTTTTTACCGGACGCCCTACAAAGTCCTGAATCTTTCATTGAGAGGTCTCACACTAATGGCAATCGCAGCACGCCTACGACCGTCGCTTTTTTACCGTGGCGCAATCTTACGGGCGATGCAAACAATGATTATTTGGCTGAAATGCTGCCAGAAGAGCTGTCAATTACGTTAGCTAAGTCAGATAAAATTAGTGTTTTATCGCACTACTCGTCTGTTGCTCTGGCGCGCAACCCCGCTGCACTAGACGCGTTACTGGACGATGTGAATATTGAATATTGGGTAGAAGGCAGCGTTACCCAAGCAAACGAGCGCATTCGTGTATTAGTGCGTTTAGTTGAAAAGCAAAGTAATAACGCGATTTGGTCACAGATATATGAAGATGATATGCAGCAACTGCTGATATTAAATACTAAGGTCATTGCCGATATAAACACACAGCTGTTTGGGCAAAGCGAACCAGCGACTTTTATAGTCGCAGCCAACAACATTGACATTAATGCTTATCAGGCATATTTACAGGGAAATTACTGGTGGATGAATGGCACCACCAGTGAATGGTTTTCTCGCGCAGAGGCATCATTTGCGAGGGCCACAGAGCTAGCGCCGAATTTTGCCTCTGCTTTTGGTAGTTTGGCATTCGTATATGCCCGTTATAACTATCATGACATTTACATGGAAAAAACAGCTGCTCTTGCAAAGGCTAATGCTGCTATTAATAGTGCACTTCAATTAGACGCCAATGATACTAATGCGCTATTAGCAGGCGCTATATTGGCAATTGAAGATCTGCGCTTTGACACCGCGCAGCAGTTAATCAATCGCGTGTTAAGTGTCGATGCCTTAAATACCCGAGGGCTCTATGTGTATTCGGAGCTGGCTTTGGCCAAGAATGAGTTTGACGTAGCACTTCGCTATGCAGAAAAGGCCCTGCAGCTAGATCCCTTATCGCCGTGGATAAATGTGAACAAAGCGATAGTGCACTTTTGGCGCAATGAAATGCCTGAAGCGCTTGCGCTAGTAGAGCGCGCAATTGATATTGACAGCAACTATACATGGGCCTACGTGTACAAAGCTAAAATACTCAGGCAACAGTCCCAGATTACTGCCGCCATTGACGCAATGAATATCTGTTTAACAATTGATACAGGCTCGCCAGTGAACAGTATTTTCTTGGCCTTGCTATACGATGAGGCAAACATGCCGAGCCAAGCGCAAGATTGGTTTTCTTATACTGCCTCACTCTATGGGGATTCGCCAGACGCCAGATTTTGGCAAAGCTACTTGAGTTTTATCAATCAGCAAGAAGATGCTGATATTACGCGACAGCTAGTTGATCAACTTACACTTAAAACCACACGTTTTTTTAGTGTAGTGCCTCTACAAAAGGCTTTGTTATCTTTGCAACCTGCATTGATTGAGCAATCTTTAACCGAATTTTTGGCGCCGGTTGAGCTGCCAGATAAATCAGGCTTTTGGGTCAATCATCGTAACCAGTTCAGCGCTTATGCGGCATCTGCTTTAATGCAGCAGCTCAATAGTGCTGAGTATGAGCAAAAGCTTGCCGAATTAAACACTCAAATTGAAGTCTTTGAGAGCAAAGTTGCGCCCCTGCTAAGGGCAGAGATCAAATAGCGCTTGTTTCCCATGAGGCCCTTGCGCCGAGTTTCAAAATGCCTTACCTAATGATTTGCGCCCGCTTATTCTTCATGCAAAAAAACGAGGTGGCGCAAGCCCTTAAGCTATTTGTAATACATCCAATGTGCGCGGTTCAAGAGCACGCTGGTAGATTGTTTGATGTACAGGTGGATTTGTACTATCTTACAGTAAAGTTTTCATGAGAAAGCATCGCATATATAACGTTAGCTAGGCTCTTTAGGCGCGAAATTAAATAATAAATGAAATGGCTTATACAGTTTTTACGCAGTAGAGTTGTGGCGCTAATTGCATTTTTCGTGGTGTTGTTTACTTTTATTACTATTTCATACTGGCAAGTGCTTAGCTTGCCGATCAGTGGTCAACTGTCGCTTATAAAGGGTGATATTCAAAGTGATGCGCTGCATTGCTACCGTAACGAAAAAGCTAAGCCGCTAGATAAAAATGGAAAGCTAGATTTACTTGTCTGGAATATTTATAAGCAAACAAACGTGAATTGGCAAGGGAAATTAATGCAGTATTCAAGTAATACTGAATTAGCGCTGCTGCAAGAAGTCAGCATGACAAATGAGTTTAAAGATTATATATCCAAAGCAAACTGGTATGCTAGTCATGTTGACGCGTTTAAATTATTTGACGTTTCTTCGGGCGTACTTAACTTATCGATGCGTGCACCTATGTTGGCCTGTGCATATATAGAGGCAGAGCCGTGGTTACAATTGCCTAAATCGGGCATATTTGCACGCTATAAACTATCAGATGGCAAAGTGCTGGCGGTGGTGAATTTACATTCAGTAAATTTTGCCTACGGCACCTTAGCATATAACCGGCAAATTTCTGCATTAGCAGCAGAACTTACCACACACGAAGGTCCGGTGATATTTGCAGGTGACTTAAATACGTGGAGCGCAGCGCGGGTTGAGTTAATAAAAGAGCAGCTAAGCAAACTTGGCTTGCGTAAAGTTGAGTTTTCACCCGACAACCGCACTCGATTTGTTAACGGTTTAGCCCTAGACCATGTTTATTACCGAGGCCTCACATTAGTGAAAGCAAGTTCACCTGTAACCGATGCGTCAGACCATAATCCGATGCTGGTGAGCTTTAGCATTACGTTTTAGGAGAATATAGTGACCGATATGACACATCATGGGTGTTTCGATTATACGCCTATCACCCACAGAGCAGATTTTGATTGGCCAAAGGAAAAACACTCGCGATAAATTTATACGTGGCAGGCTGACCCAAGGTACACAAAGGCATCGTAGTGTTTATCGACATGCAAAATAGAAATAAGACGATATTTTTTATTTTCTTATCGTATAAGAAAAAAGATAGAACAATCCAAAATAAAGTTAAAACCCTATATACTAAGCACAAGAAAGTGGTCAATGTAGGATTAATATGTATTTAGGAGTGGGATGAAGGCGTTGCTAGAAGCTGGTAATAAAAAGAAAAAAGTCAGTGATAAAGAAATTTATCAAGAAATTTTTGATGCTATCTTGTCATTTCGTCTGCGCCCAGGAACGCGGCTCACAGAAGATAACTTATCTAAAATATTTAATGTTGGCCGAAATACTATTCGCAGTGCCCTACTGCGCTTATCCCAAGATCATATAATTGAAATTGAACCTAATAAGGGCGCATTTATAGCTAAACCTTCGGTTAAGCAGGCAAAAGATATTTTCGCGGCTCGACAATTGATAGAAGTCGCTATTGTAAAAGACGTTATTAAACATGCTACTAAAAGTGATTTTGCGCTACTTAAAAAAATAGTAAAAACAGAACAAGACAATATAGATCATGAGCATATAGTAGAAGGCATTTTGTCGGGCGGCGATTTTCATTTAATGTTGGCTAAAATATCAAAAAATACAACCTTAGAACGAATGGTGACTACTTTAGTCCCACAAACCTCATTAGTTATCGTTCAATATGAAAAGCCAGATGCACCAAAGTGTTCTTATGAGGAGCATTTTGCCCTAATAGAAGTAATGCAAAAAGGACAGGTCGATAAAGCAACGCAGCTTATGTTTGACCATATACAAGGTATTGAAGCCCGTCTCAAGCTAGAAGATAAAGAAGTTAGTGGCGAACTGCTTGATGCGTTCAAACCGCGATTATAACGATAGTTTATTATTGAGGAGTTTTTATGGCCGATATAAACAGGCCTCGTATACAATTGAGCAATGATTCTCTAACAAATATTCAGCAGCGGTCTAGGGTGGCCAACAAACATAAAATTTTGGAAGCGGCCGGAGAAGAGTTTAAGCTGCACGGCTATAACGGCGCTTCGATTGTCCGAATAGCGGCATTGGCTAAAATCCCAAGGACCAACATACACTATTACTTCAAAAATAAGCTGGCGCTTTATGGCGCGGTATTAACTAATATTATCGATTTATGGAACCAAGCATTTGCTGATATACAGCCTGATGACGACCCCGCTCAGGCTATATCAAGCTACATAGATGCGAAATTGGAGTATTCACGCACCAATCCCACGGCGTCGATTATTTTTGCCAGTGAAATATTGTACGGAGCGCCTTATTTAAGCGAGTACTTGCAAACTGATTTTAAAAAATGGATAGGTGCAAAAGCGCATGTGATTGAAGCATGGCAAGCGCAAGGGAAAATTGATAACGTGTCTCCTTACCACTTGCTCTTTACTATTTGGGGCGCAACCCAGCACTATGCAAATTTTGCTGTAGAAATAGAAGCGGCTTTAGGCCACCCGCTAAATGAAAAAGACTTTGATGACGCGAAAAAAACCATCAAGCATATCGTTCTAAAAGGTTGTGGCATGCCAGTAAACGGGCTTGTTTGAACCCACTACTTCCCCTCTAAATTTTAATGTTTATGGTAAAAGCTATGTTTGTTCTTTTGAATAAACTAGCTGTTCCCTTAGCTTTAGTGGAGCTGTCTGTATTGTCAGTTAATTGTAAACAATCTTGTTGACAAGAATATTTTTGTTACATATCCTGTTGTCATCGTGATCCATAAACGCACAAGTCATGCACATAGAAATTTGCTAAATATGTATGGTTTAGCACTTATTGTTGATATTGATCAATAAGTTGAAACAAAATATTTGCTTAAAAGGAGCAGCCAATTGGAAGCGTATTTCTTTGACGTTTTAAATTTTTTAGTGCGAAGTGTGCATGTCATCGCGGGTATTGCATGGATCGGCGCGTCCTTCTATTTTGTAATGTTAGACAACTCATTACGGCCCTCAAAAAAAGCAGCAGACTCACAAAACGGTGTCTTTGGTGAGTTATGGGCGGTGCACGGCGGTGGGTTTTACCACTCTCAAAAATATATGCTGGGGCCAAAAAATGAGCCTTTAGCACAAAATCTGCATTGGTCTAAATGGGAAGCCTATTCGACATGGATCAGTGGGTTTTTCTTAATGGCCATCGTGTATTGGTACGGCGCTGACATTTATCTGGTTGACTCCAGCTTAATGGAAATGTCTCAAACAGCCGCCATTGCCATAAGCGTAAGCTTTTTAATTGGCGGTTATATTATTTATGACGTTTTGTGTAAGTCAGCCCTAGCTAAAAACGATTTAGTGCTGGGCATTGTCATATTCATATTAGTGTCGGGTGCGGCCTATGCGCTTACGCACATGTTCAGCGGACGTGGCGCTTTTATCACCTTCGGTGCTATGTTAGGCACCATAATGGCAGCCAATGTATACTTCATCATTATTCCCGGCCAAAAGAAAATGGTTGAAGATTTGCGTGCAGGCAAAGAGGTTGACCCCGCGCCGGGCTTAGCGGGTAAGCAGCGTTCTGTTCACAACACCTATTTCACCTTACCTGTGTTATTTACCATGATAAGTAACCACTATGCTATGACGTATAGTCATGAATATAACTGGTTAATTTTAGTTGGTATTTCAATGGCTGGCGCCTTAATTCGTATCTTCTTTGTATCTCGCCATAGCGAAGGCAAGCCTTTAACAGTGGTCTTAATCCCTGCATTTCTTATTTTAGCCGCGGTTTTTTGGGTAATGGCACCAAAGCCTCAGGTGGTCATGCCGATTGACCCAGCAGTGCCTAGAGTAGAATTTTCCCAAGTAGCCTCTGTCATCGAACAGCGCTGTCATTCATGCCATGCTGCACAGCCTACTCATCCTGGCTTTGCCGCTGCGCCTAAAGGTTATATGTACGACACACCTGAGCAAATTTTAGCGCAAGCAACGCAGATACATCAGCAAACGATTGTGCTAAGAGCAATGCCAATTGGTAATTTAACCCAAATTACTGAAGAAGAGCGTTCGCTAATCGCAAAGTGGTATCAAGAATTACAGCAACCAGAATAATAAAATAGAATGAAGACTAAACGCAGTGTAAAGCTTAACGCGTGCCGATGGGTCAAGCTTTGCTGTTAGTGTACCGTTAGCTATAAATCTTTGTAATAAAAAGGACAGTGCATGAAAATTACTAAATTAGTCGCAAAGCCCCTTAACCGTGAGGCCTTCAAGCAATTTGGTGATGTAATAGAGCTTGAGGGCGCTAAAAACTTCAGTATCAATGATGGCAGAGTACAGCGCTATCACGATTTAGCCGACGTGCAAATTGACACCCAAAACGGTGGCCGCGCCATTGTCAGCTACTTCAAGATTAATGAGGCAAAACCATTTCCCCACTGCTTTAATTTGCTTGAAAAGCATCCCAAAGGCAGTCAAGCTTTTATTCCTACCGACAATGAACCCGTGGTACTTGTGGTTGGGCCAAAAGACAAACCTTTAGACTCCGATACCCTGCAGGCCTTTGTTACCAATGGCCACCAAGGCTTTAATTTTCATACTGGTGTGTGGCATATGCCATTAATATCGGAACGAAAAGATCGACTTTTTGTGATTGTTGACAGAAGCGGCCCCGGAAATAACTGCGATGAAGTCACCTTAGAAAACGAAACTATTGAGTTAAGGTTACAATGACCCTCAACAACATGAACATTACTATGAGTGATCTAATGAACAACTACCCAAGAGACATGAAAGGCTACGGCCAACGCGGCCCAAAAGTAACCTGGCCGAAAAAAGCAAAAATAGCGGTACAGTTTGTCATTAATTATGAAGAGGGCGCTGAAAACTGTATTTTGCACGGTGACAAAGCCTCAGAAACATTTTTATCTGAAATTATAGGCGCGCTGCCGTTTGAAAATCAGCGCCATATGAATATGGAATCTTTTTATGAATATGGCTCCAGGGTAGGATTTTGGCGACTGCATAAGCTGTTTACACAGCGCAAAATGCCAGTAACCGTGTTTGGTGTGGCTATGGCTATGCAGCGAAATCCAGAAGCAGTTGAAGCAATGTTAAAAGCCGACTGGGAAATAGCCAGTCATGGCTATAGATGGATTGACTATCAAAAAGTCCCGCTTGATATTGAGCGTGAACATCTGCAAAAAGCCATAGAAATTCACAAAAGCATGACCGGTGAGAAGCCAAAAGGCTGGTATTTAGGCCGCATGAGCGAAAACTCACGTAAGCTAGTGATAGAAGAAGACTCATTTTTATATGACGCTGACAGCTACGCCGACGATCTACCTTATTTTGTGGAAGGTAAAGCTGTTAACGGTAATTACAAGTCACACTTAATTGTGCCTTACACGCTAGACGCCAACGATATGCGCTTTGCCAGTCCGCAAGGTTTCAACTCAGGTGAGCAGTTCTTTACCTATTTAAAAGATTCCTTTGACACCCTTTACGATGAAGGCGCTGATGCACCAAAAATGCTGTCTATTGGTCTGCACTGCCGCATAATAGGTCGTCCTGGTAGGTTTGCTAGCTTGGTCAAGTTTTTAGACTATATTGAGCAGTTCAGCGACGTATGGGTTTGCCGTAGACAAGACATTGCATCGCATTGGATAAAGCATCACACACCAGACTAGCGGCTTTAGGCAAGTTAATCGCCTGCCTACTAGCTTTCATCTCTTCAAATTATCTGAAATTAAGCGTCATGAGCCACACGCCATGGTCCAGCCTAAGGTACCGTGACCGGCCTTAATATATAGGTTCGGAATGTTTGTTTTGCCTATAATAGGCGTTCCGTCGGGCGTCATTGGGCGAAGCCCAGTCCAGTACTCGGCTTTTGATAAATCGCCTGCATGGGGAAACAGATCGCTGACCACCATCGCAATAGTAGCTTTACTCAAGCAGCTAGCTATTTGCATGTAACGACAGGCGCGGTAAGTCAGCAGATCAGTTTACTTGAAAAGCAGCTGGCGGTGAGGTTATTTGAGCGCCATTCTAAAGGGATTACGCTTACCTATGCTGGCCAGCAGATATACGCAGCGGTTGAAAAAGGTTTGGGTGATATTGAAAGGACAATAGAGGTCTTTCGTCAAGAGAAAATCCCAGAAGTTGAGATACGTGTAAAACTAACGCCATCATTTGCCTTTTACACCTATTCCCGCTCAGGCAGGTTACTATTTGATTAGCTACCGTGAGTCAAAAGCTATTGCGTGTTTTAAACAATGGTTACGTGCCCAAATTACGCCTTGTGCTTAGTCTTAATCTATATCACGTTGCGTGGTTTTTAGAAACATTGGGTAAAAACAAGGCAATAACAACCATGCAAAAGCTCAGCGCCGCTAGAAAGGTAAACGACCATTCATAACTGCCGGTTATGTCTTTGCCAATGCCGACTAATGCAGGCGTAACGCCGCCAATAATATAGCCGAATGACGACATCATCGACGACAGTTGAGAGGCCTCATGAGGTGTATCAGTTTCAAGCACAGGTAAGGCTAGCGCGAGTGCAAAAGTGCCCGATGTGGTCACGCCTAATATAGACACAAGTACCAAGGGGTTGAACTGAGGCAGCCACGTTATCGCCAATATCAATAATGTCGTAATGAAGGTAACTGCCGCTATAAGCAAACTGCGCTTGGCTGTGCGCGCCGCAATCAAAGGCATAATTAGCGCACCCAAAATACCTGACCCCATGAACACGCTAGCCATAATACTGGCTCGAGATATGCTAAAACCGACATGCTCAAAATGCGCCACCATCCATGTTGCAAGTGCATAAAAAACACCGGCTTGCGCCGCGAAAAAGCCGGTTAATAACCAAGCCTTAAAAGAATGCAGCGGCAGTTTTTTAAGAATGCTCTTGTCTAGTTTTGGGCTAGTCGATTTTGGTAAGAAAATGATTAACAGCAAGAAGGTTGCTAAAGCGAGCCAGCCCCAGCTCGACAATCCATAGTGCCATTCACCGCCAAACGTACTGATAATAGGCAATGTAAGGGCTACGGCCAATGCTGCACCAATGGTAATGCTGACCGAATATATGGCGATTGCAAAACCCATATGGCGCGCAAAATGCTGCTTAATAAAACCAGACATCAATGGCCCTGCAATGGCAATGGCAGTGCCCGCTAACACGGCAGATAAAAGCAGAAGAGCGAAACTGTGCTGGCTAAAATGCCGCAGCAGCAATGCGACTGTTAGCACGGCCATTGCGCCCTTCAGCACGCTCTCTTGGCTCCAGCGAGCCGCTAACCTAGGCGCTAAGGGTGCCAGTAAGCCCATTAATAATACGGGTATAGTGGTTATTAAGCCTGCATTTGCTTGGCTTAAGGACAAATCTTCAACAATGCTTTGTATAACAGGCGCTACGGAAGTGAGGGCAGGGCGCAAGTTGAGTGATATAAGTATAAGAGCCAACAGCAATATGCTGGCCCTATAAACGTTAGCCTTTAACAACGTGTGTGTCACAGTTCAGTTTATCAATAATATACTCGGCGGTAGTACTTAATAACACTCTTGTACCACTTCTTATACCATGTCACGACGGACTTCATGCTGGTTGATACATCAAGTGTATTAGCTAAAAAAATAGCTTTTTTAAGAGCAGGTTGTTCTTCCCAATATGGGGTGGTAACAACGATTAGGCGTTTGTAATGTAACATAATAATATTATACATCGTTGGATGTGAATATGCTAAGTTACTTGCTATTTTACAATGTATTCAATAACTTTGATGACATCAGCAGGCGTTTTTGCCCATGCCAAAGCCGGCAACGTGCTTAAACAGCATTGCTTTACTTTGCATCACAGGTTTTGAGGCTAGTGCGCCAATGTTGCCTAGGCCTAGTACCGCTGTGCCTTTGGTAATAACGCCCACTAGCTACCGCGGTAAGTCGAATAGCTCCATGGCGATACTAGCAAAGGAACATGGTAGTTGGCTTTAGCGTCGAAAATGCCAAAATGAATGGGAATACGGTTTAAAAACGCGGGTTTTGTTTGCTCAACCCCCAACTTTGTAAAGTATTCAGCGACATAAAATACAATAATATACTCACCCACTTCAATATTACTGTTGTCTAGCAATAGTTCATTAGTTCTGCCGTCGTTGTTAGTGGTCAGTGTTTTGAGTAACACATTTTGTGAACCTTCTACGCGATAGAATTCAAGTTTGATGTTTTCAGCAGGCTTGCCGTTTGCGGTGTCCAGCACATGGGTTGATAGCTTGGCCATGATTAATCCTTATTTATGTCGTTAGTGTCGTTTTGTTAAGTGTTATGCGCTAGGCTCGTAACCTTTAAGTATGCCGGCAAGTCGAAAAGTAGCGATTAAACCAACCTGCAATATAGCGCTATATACCTCTTCGCTATAAGGTTTGTTTATACGCTTTCTAAACTCATTGAAAATACCCGCTTTGTCATGGTTCTTAACCGCAATGATAAAAGGAAAGCCATGCGTGTCAATATACTGCTGATTGAGCGAAGTGATTTCGTCCATTTCTTTTTTGCTTAGGGCGTTTAAATTAGCTGAAGACTGCTCTTGGGTTGACGCGGTGGTTAGTGAGCCGCTTTTTGCTTCTTTGCCCGCTAACTGTGGGTGAGCGCGCAGCAAAGTAAGTTTTTCTTCGATAGACGCATTTTCAACTATTTTCAGCATTGCCTGATGCAAATTATCGACGCTTAAAAAAGGGCGGCTATGCCAGACTTTCTCTGGGATCCAGCTTGAATGTTCATAAATCTCGGCGAGGGTTTCAATGAACTCTGCCTGCGTAGCGTTATTTAAAGTGTGTATGTCTATTTTGTCTGTCATGAGTGATTACCAAAACTGTCGTGTTTTATATAAATGCATATCTGCGCTCGCCGATGGTCTTGCTTGTACCAACAATAGCGAAATGTTCTTATATTCCACAGCCACTGCTTTAAAATAGATTTACTATTTATCGTGGTGCGGTGTAAAGCCTATTTAGCACTAGCAATTAAGCCTTGTTCAAACCAAGCAAATTATGCTTTACGCTCTTATTATCCATGATTATGAGTAGATATATAAGAGTAGCGAGTTTTGAATCCGCATTAATGAGCTACTATATTTTACTTTCGCTAAAATTGTCAACAATATTGTTTACAATTTACTGACAAAGTTGACAGCTGAGGTGAATTTATTTACATTTAGAGGTAGAATAATTTTAGGAATTAACCATAACCGAGTAAAAGCACAATGACAAAATACTTACAAAAAAACGCACTTCGTGTTGACGCTAATTTAGTGACGTTTATAGAAACAGAAGTGCTGCCGGGTTTGTCAGTCTCGGGCGACACATTTTGGGCTTCTTTAGCGATAATTATTCACGATTTTGCACCACAAAACAAAGCGCTGTTGGAAAAACGCATAGAATTACAGCATAAGATTGACGAATACAACCTTGCCAACCAAGGCAAGTTTGAGGTGCAGTCTTATAAAACGTTTCTTCAAGATATTGGCTATTTAGTACCCCAAGGCGATGACTTTCAAATTAGCACCGTTAACGTCGACAGCGAAGTCTGCACCACAGCAGGTCCGCAGCTTGTGGTACCCGCAGCCAATGCGCGCTTTGCATTAAATGCTGCCAACGCCCGCTGGGGCAGTTTATACGATGCGCTTTACGGCACCGATGTAATAAGTGATGAGGGCGGTGCAGAAAAAAGCGCTACTCACAACCCTGTCAGAGCAGCGAAAGTAGTTGCTTATGGACGTGACTTTTTAAACACGCATTTTGCGCTAGAAAAAGGTTCACATACCGACGCTAACAAGTATGAAATTACCGGTCATCAGCTTCTCATTACCCTAGCTGGCGGCGATACAGTCAATTTAGCGCAGCGCGCACAATTTATTGGCTATCAGGGCGACACAAGCGCGCCAAGCTCAATATTACTTAGCCATAATGGGCTGCGCGTTGCCATTGAAATTGACACAAATTCAGCGATAGGCAAAACTGATGCAGCAGGCGTCAAAGACATTACCTTAGAAGCGGCTTTAACCACTATTGTCGATTTTGAAGACTCAGTGGTTGCGGTAGATGCTGCAGAAAAAATAAACGTATATCGGAACTGGCTTGGCTTAATGAAAGGTGATTTAAGCGAAACCATTGAAAAGTCAGGTAAAGTGAGCCAGCGCGTTTTACATGCTGACAAAGAATATTACAACCCTGCTGGTGAAGCCCTCAGCGTGCACGGCCGCAGTTTATTGTTTTGTAGAAACGTGGGTCATTTAATGACCAATCCAGCCATACTCGACAGCCACGGTAATGAAGTGCCAGAGGGCATCATGGACGCCATGATAAGTACCTGTATTGCTCTTCACGACATTCAAAAAATAAATGTTCACCGCAATTCACGAAATGGCAACGTATATATCGTAAAGCCTAAAATGCATGGCCCACAAGAAGTTGCCTTAGCCAACGCCTTGTTTGATGCCGTAGAGGACGCCTTAGACTTATCCCGAGGCACCATAAAAATAGGTGTAATGGACGAAGAGCGCCGCACCACGGTTAACTTAAAACAGTGCATTGCACAAGTTAAGTCAAGAGTGGCGTTTATTAACACCGGCTTTTTAGACAGAACAGGCGATGAAATTCATACCAGTATGCTGTTAGGACCGGTTGTGGCCAAAGGCGATATGAAGTCGCAGCCTTGGATAAAAGGCTATGAAGATTACAACGTTGATATAGGCTTAGCCTGCGGTTTTTCAGGTAAGGCACAAATAGGCAAGGGCATGTGGGCTATGCCCGACATGATGAAAGATATGATGAAAGCTAAAATTGCGCACCCTCAATCAGGCGCCAATACCGCTTGGGTACCATCCCCTACGGGCGCTACTTTACACGCAATTCACTATCATCAGGTGAATGTGTTTAATGTACAAAATAAACTTAAAAATAGAGTGCGTGCAAATATAGACGATATTCTTACCGTGCCGCTGTTGCTAAACCCAGAAATTTTGAGTGCAAGTGATATTGAAAAAGAGCTTAACAACAACGCGCAGGGATTATTAGGCTATGTAGTGCGCTGGGTCGACTTGGGCATGGGCGCGTCTAAAGTTCCCGACATTAATAATGTTGGTTTGATGGAAGATCGCGCAACCTTACGTATTTCAAGCCAGCATATTTGTAACTGGCTGAAACATGGCATTTTGACTGAGCCTCAGGTAAAAGATGCGCTACAAAAGATGGCTGCCGTGGTCGACAAGCAAAATGAACACGATCCACTTTACAGACCTATGTCTGTAGACTTTGACGCAAGTTTAGCGTTTCAAGCGGCGCTTGATTTAGTCTTCAAAGGCGAAACTCAGCCTAACGGCTACACTGAACCGTTGCTTCACGCGTACCGACAAAAATTTAACCAACTGCATCAAAATGTAGCTAACTAGGACCATTCAACATGTCAACTAAAAGTACTTATTACGCACCAACCGGCGGCTTACCACCGCAAACACAGTTGTTGTCAGACCGTGCTATCTTTACCGAAGGCTATGCGATTATTCCAAAGCGAGTATTAACTGATATTGTTATCAGTTATCTGCCGTTTTGGACCCACATGCGCATGTGGGTAATAGCACGTCCGTTAAGTGGTTTTTCTGAAACATTTTCACAGTATATTGTGGAATTAGGTCCAAATGGCGGCTCTGACAAGCCAGAACTAGATGCCAGCGCCGAAGCTGTTTTGTTTGTGGTAGAAGGTGAAATGGACGTTAATATTGAAGGTATCGTGCACAATATGAGCGCTGGCGGTTATGCTTATTTACCACCTAATTGTCAATGGACCATAAAAAATAACAGCGACAAGCACGCTAAGTTTCATTGGATCCGCAAAGCTTACCAATTTGTAGAAGGTATTGACGCACCAGAGCCATTCGTAACGAGCGATCATGAAGTCCCGGCTATTGCCATGCCAAACACGGGAGATGTGTGGAAAACAACGCGTTTTACCGAGCAGTCTGATATGCGTCACGATATGCATGTGAATATTGTTACTTTTGAGCCCGGCGGCGTTATTCCTTTTGACGAAACTCACGTGATGGAACACGGTCTGTATGTGCTTGAAGGTAAAGCGGTATATCACCTAAACGGTGAATGGGTGGAAGTAGAAGCTGGAGACTTTATGTGGTTACGCGCTTTTTGCCCACAGTCTTGTTACGCCGGAGGACCGGGACCATTTAGATACTTGTTATATAAAGACGTAAACAGACACATGCCGTTTATAAGACCGAAGAACTAAAAAACGATCTTTACCAGATTATAAGCAGTGCTATATATACGCATCGCTTAGCGGGTAAAATCGGTTTACGTTAACAAGTGAGTCGGCACAACCGGTTTCTCCCTCTTTAGTATTTTCAGCAATGTGAGGGGCGAGGTGTACCATATTGCGTTTAATTCCCACGCCAATAGCATCACCAAAGGAGGCGAATAATCCTTTTACTAACTAAACACCGTCCTTTGAAAGACGAACAATTAACTACACACTAAAGTCTTAAGCCTTTTGTCGCTTACTACAAATTATAGTAGCAGCATTGGAATATAAATAAACTTGTTAACAAGTTATTTTAATGACTACTTATTCAATTTAAGCAAAGGATTTATATTATGCAGATTAGAATTGAAGCGTCTCAGTGCCAAGTACTGGTAGTCGATATTCAAACGCGATTAGCGCCGGTTTTATTAAATATTGAAACGATGTTACGCAACGTTAACATCGTGCTTAGCACAGCTACCGCACTCGACATTCCGGTCACAATAGCGCAACAGTATACAAAAGGTCTTGGTCCATCTGCAAATATTGTACAGCCGTTTATTAATAATAATTTGTTTGCGAAAACGACATTTTCCTGCTTTGGTGCGCCCGCATTAGTCAAAAATATGGAAGAGCACAGGCAACAAGGCAAAAGCTGTCTTATTGTTATTGGCTGTGAAGCGCATGTTTGCGTGACTCAAAGCGTTATTGACGCGTTGACACATGGGTATCGCGTAATACTAGTGGCCGATGCCATTAGTTCTAGAACTCAACTCGATTGCGACACCGCAACGGCCAGGCTAGGTGTCGCCGGGGCAGAAGTAGTAACAAGCGAAATGCTTGTATTTGAGTTGATACAAGGAAAAAATTCGCCTCATTTCGACATGGTGTTAAATCTCGTTAAATAGAATATTTTTTCAGTGTTTTATCCAACAAGCATTCTTTTTTTACTTAATACCTGAACAAATAATATTTAATCTTCCACGCGGGTAAAATGTTGTGAAACCTGCCGATAGTATATCGACTAATAAAGACCCGCATGTGTCGTAGATACGGTTAGTCGCTTCGCACTTACGTTTCATCACTTTCTTGTGCAAGCAACACGCCCACCGTAATAATGCGCTGTGATATCATATCTAGCACCTGTAGTTGAATATTAGCAAGTTCAACTACCGCGTCTATAGTGGGCACAACACCTAAGGCCTCCGTTATGACCTGTTCTATGCTGTGTTCGTCATTCGCGGCTAATCGAATACCGTAAGAGTGTCGTAAGTTGGCCACCAAAGTATTGCCTTTTATTTGAAGCCCTTTATTAGGCAGCTTGGTTTTTTCATTACTACCGACGTTGCCAGAAAACACACAATTAACAAAATCTCTCGAGTCAGGTTTTAATACAATAAATAAATGGTCACTGGCGCATAATGTGGTCGAGCCGCGAGGCGCAATGACTTTACTATTGCGAGTGATCATGGCAACCACTGCGCTATCAGGCAGCGCCATTTGCGAAAGCCTGCGTCCCACTGCGCGTGAGTTTTCACCTAAGGTGTATTCAACAATTTCAGCGTCAACATCGCCCACAGCGGTTATCTCCAAGGTGGCGGCGGGTGTCACAGGAGGCGGTAAGGTTAATTTTAGCTTGCGCGCAATCCATGGCAGTGTAGAGCCTTGAACCGTGGCCGAAATTAAGACCACGAAAAACACCACGTTAAATATCAGGTCGGCACCAGGCAGACCAAAAATAAGCGGGAAAATGGCTAAAATAATGGGCACAGAGCCGCGTAAACCGACCCAAGACACCAATGTGATTTGGCGCCAGTTAAAGCCGAACAAGGCTAATATGGGGATGACTGCTAAAGGCCGTGCGACAAAGGTAAGCACCAAGGCAATCATTAAGCCCTCAAACCACACATCTAGTAGTGACGATGGATGGATCAGTAAACCAAGCACTACGAACATGGTGATTTGGCTTAACCATGCTAAACCATCGTGAAATAAGAAGGTACTGCGCTGAAATACAAAACGGCTATTGCCTATCACTACGCCAGAAATAAAAATTGATAAAAACCCGCTGCCACCAATAGCCGCTGACACCCCAAAAGAGAGTAAGCCCAGCGCTACTACTAACACAGGGTATAAACCCGAAGCGACCAAGTGTATGCGGTTTATGACTTTAACTGCTATCCAACCAACCGCCAAACCCACTATTGCACCTAGGCCCATTTGCGAAATAAACATTATTAGCAAACTGGTGCCCGGCTCCATGGAGTTTACCAATACTTCGAGTAAACCAACGGTAAGAAAAATGGCCATGGGATCGTTAGATGCACTTTCTATTTCTAAGGTTGCTTTTAGTTTTTTATTTAAGTGAATGCCAGCGTTACGCAGCAATGCAAAAACAGCTGCGGCGTCTGTCGAGCCAACGATAGCGCCTAGTAACATACCCTGTAGCAGTGGTATATCTAGAATATAGGCTGCTGCAAGACCGGTAATTGCGGCGGTAACAAGTACGCCAACTGTGGCCAGGGTTGAGGCCGGCCGCCACACTTGTTTAATGGCATGCATAGGGGTTTGTAGCCCGCCGTCGAACAAAATCATGGCCAAGGCGATAGTGCCAAGGGTATGTGCGGCTTCTGCGTTATCAAAAACAATGCCGCCAGGGCCTTCTTCACCGGCTAACATCCCGACCAGTAAAAATAATACGAGTACGGGTAAGCCTAATCGTGCCGATAGTTTACTCGAAACAATGCCTAAGAGAATTAATACAGCGGCTAGTAAAATGATGTGGTCAATTAGAAACATACTTTCCTCCTAGTGTAGTAAACTTCGTGCATAAGGGAGAATAACAATATTTCTGAATATAAAATATGCGCTAAGTATGATGCGCTAAGAGTTTATGAAACGTCCTGCGATTTATAATGCATGAAAGGGTGTATGTTAAGCAAGATGTATATTGTACGTTTTGTTAATAGTTTTAGTTGATATGCGAATGATAGCGCTGGTCGCATTGGATTAATAGCTAACAAATGTTTACAGCGAGTGATTGAAGGGTTTACTTACTTTGCTTATTGAAGAACGAATTGCCTAAGTGGGGCGCCGAGGCACCGCCGTTTAGGGATGTCTCGGGCATGAATACCGCGGTATTAAGAACGGTACAGTTCGTTTTCAAGTTCGAAACGGTCAAGCATCATCACTTTGTGCCATGCGCTTACAAACGCCGTAATGAAGCGAGTGTTTCCTGTGGATGAGCCGTAAACTTCACACACAGCGCGCAGCTGTAGATTAGAGCCAAAGACAAGATCATTTCGCGTTGCGGTCCACTTAAGCTCTCCGGTTTTCGTGTCCTTACCCTCAAATGTTTCGTTATCTTCATCAATTGGGGCCCATTTGGTATTAATATCGAGAAGGTTTACGAAGAAATCGTTGCTCAGTGCGCCAGGGACAGTGGTGAATACACCATGTTTAGACCCATCAAAATTGGTGTCAAGAACACGAAGTCCTCCTACAAGTGCGGTCATTTCAGGTGCTGATAGGTCTAGTAAGTGCGCCCTGTCTATGAGCATACGCTCTGTATCAACAGCATATTTTCCCTTAGTAAAATTTCTGAAACCATCGGCATAGGGCTCTAGAAAAGATATATTATGCTCATCTGTTTGTTCTTTAAGGGCGTCCATACGACCCGGTACAAACGGTACATTAATTTTTACACCGGCACTTAATGCTGCCTTTTCTATAGCGGCACATCCAGATAGCACCACTAAGTCAGCGACGGAAACTCGTTTAGCGCCAGAATCAGCACTATTAAATCCTTGCTGTATTTCTTCAAGTGATGCTAAAACGCTTTTGAGTTGCTTGGGATTATTTACTTCCCAATTGATCATTGGTTCAAGCCTTATACGAGCGCCATTGGCTCCACCTCTAAGGTCTGTTTTGCGAAATGTTGAGGCAGAGCCCCAAGCTGTGCTCACAAGCGCCGATACGCTGTGGCCCGTTTCTAATATCTTAGTTTTAAGTGCATTTATATCGGCTTCACTTATCAAGTCATGATTAAGTTCAGGAATAGGGTCTTGCCATATCAGCTCTTCGCTGGGAACATCTTTGCCAAGCAGGCGGTTCTTTGGTCCCATATCTCGATGTATAAGCTTATACCACGCTTTGGCGAAAGCATCATCTAGCAAGGCTGGGGTTTCAAAGAACTTCTTACAAACTTCTAGGTATGCCGGGTCTTTAATTAATGCGATGTCTGTTGTCATCATCATAGGTGGGTGACGAAGACCTTCAACATGCGCGTCAGGAATAAGGTCTGATGCCGCACCTTCTTTAGGGCGCCATGACTTGCCGCCTGCTACACTTTCACATTGTTCCCAATCAAACGCGAATAAGTTCTTTAAGTATTCGTGGTCCCAACGAGTAGGGTTAGATGTCCAAGCACCTTCAATACCATTGGTGGTTGTGAATTGTGCCTTACCTGAACCATTGCTGTTTAACCAACCCAAAGCTTGATTTTCAATGGGTGCTGCACTAGGCTCAGGACCAAGGAAAGATTTAGGTGAACCACCGTGACTCTTACCAAACGCGTGACCGCCTGCGATTAGCGCTACGGTTTCTGCATCGTTCATACCCATGCGGCCAAATGTAATTCTAATCTCTTGTGCAGAAGACAAAGGGTCCATATTACCAAAAGGGCCTTCTGGGTGTACGTAGATGAGCGATTGACGCGAGGCTGCTAGTGGGTTTTCCAAGTCATATTCTTTTGTACCAGGCTCACCAAGCCAGCGTTTGTCTTGCGTAGCCATAACGGTTTCGGGGCCCCAATAGCTAGCGTCGTCGGCTTCATAACAGTCAATTCGCCCACCGCCAAAGCCGAAGGTCTTAAAGCCCATTTGTTCTAATGCCACATTTCCGGTCAAAATGATGAGGTCGGCCCATGAAATATTCTCGCCATATTTGAGCTTAATGGGTTGCAGCAAGCGGATAGACTTATCTATATTTCCGTTATCTTCCCACGAATACAATGGTGCAAAGCGCTGTAAACCTTGTGCTGAGCCGCCGCGTCCGTCAAAGACCCGATAAGATCCTGCAGAATGCCATGCCATTCTGATCATTTGTGGACCATAATTACCGTAGTCAGCAGGCCAAAAATCTTGCGATGTAATTAATAGCTCTGCAATGTCTTTTTTAACTACATCAATATCTATAGATGCGAATGCTGCTGGATAATCAAAATTATCACCAAGTGGATTAGCCTTGGCCGATTGGCTATGAAGTAATTCAATTGGCAGCTGTCCTGGCCACCAGTCAGCGTTCATTGGTGGTGTGCCGATGGCACCTCCTATACGCTTACTTTCAATCGCCTCGTAGCCGCCAGCAATAGGGCACTTTGATGGTTTTGACATGGTGGGCTTCCTCTATTCTATAAGTTTTAGCTATAATACCTAGCATAAACCACCATCCTGCTCTATGCAACAGGGAGCGATTTTGCTTTAGTTTAAGGGTAATTAACGATCCAATTTTTATTTCAGATAGGTTTATTATTACTAACGTTCTTTTCACATTCACTTAATAGCACACTGCTAGCAATGATTAACCGTTTTAGGTGTTATTTCTGCCGCGTTATTGGGCCCTATCTGATATGTATTTATGACCATTCAAATCTTATTTTATTTTCTTATCGTTAATGAAAATTTGCTCAAGCTCTTCGCGACCCCGTGTGACGGTGGTAATTAAGCCTGCAAACTCAGGGTCGGTGTGAATCACTTCATTGAGTATTTTTAAATCGTGTTTAGCAAACACCTCCGTCATATATTGTGCTTGTCCTTGCGTATATCCGTAGGCAGTTAATACTTGTCCACAGGCGTTTAAGCCACCATCAAATACCTCGCGCACGAAACGCTCAACCCCAGCTTGTGCAAGTGCAGTGGCGTGCGTGCGATTGCGAGCCCGAGCGATTATTTTTATGTGCGGGAATTCACTTTGCACTAGCTGCACAAGTCGGCTGGTTTGCTCTGCTGAGTCGATGGCGATAAGCAGCACGCGGGCATTTTCAATCCCCGACTTTTTAAGTAAGTCTACCCGGCACGCGTCTCCAAAGAATACGCGATTACCAAACTGCCTGACAAACTCAATATGCTGTGCATCTTTATCCAGCGCGGTGTATGGAATATTATTTGCCGATAATACTCTTGCTGTAACTTGTCCAAATCGCCCAAAACCAGCAATAATTACCTGAGGTTCGTGTGACACACTTTGCGACTCATATACCGGCGGACAGTTTTTTGAGTTGAAAAACTGTCCATACAAGATCACCATGGGTGAAGTGAAGGCCATAGACAGCCCCACAATTAAATTTACGCTGGCAGCAATTTCAGGTGACAGCACAGCAGAACTTACCGCTAAGGTCATCACCACAAAGGCAAATTCACCGCCTTGAGACAGCATTACCCCTATTCTAAAGGCGTCGCGCTTTGATTCTTTATTAGCGATAAGAATCAACACAATAATGAGGCCTTTAAAGATAACCAGAGCAAGGCTCATTGCTACAATAAATATAGGCTGCGACACTAATAAATTTAAATCTAGCGTCATGCCAATCGCTATGAAGAAAAGTCCTAACAACAGACCTTTAAAGGGTTCTATTTCAATTTCTAATTGCCGCTTGAAGCTACTGTTGGCTAGCAATATGCCCGCAAGAAAGGCGCCCATTCCCATCGACAAGCCAGACTTTGACATCGCCAGCGCGGTAACCAGCACTAAAAATAAGGCCGCTGCGGTCATTACTTCACTACTGCCGTATTTAGCAATCACGCGCAACACTGGGTTTACCATATATCGGCCCACTACAAGCACTGCCGCTACTGCGGCTAAACTTACGTACCACGCAACACCACCTTCGGTCTGAACGGGCGAAAACGAGGCCACTAATAGTAGTATAGGGATTACCGCTATATCTTGCATCAGCAGCATGGAAAAGCCTTGCTGCCCGGGCGGTGTGTTTAAAATACGCTGATCATTCATTAACTGAATAGCAAAAGCGGTTGACGATAGCGCTAATGCAAGGCCAATAGTAATGCTTGTGGACATATTTAAGCCTAGCGCAAAGTAGCATATTGCGCCTATGAGCAGGGCGCTGAAGGTAAGTTGGCTGCCGCCGCTTAACATTATTTGATTGCGCATTCGCCATAGCGTGGTGGGTTCAAGTTCTAGGCCAATAACAAACAGCAGCATAACCACGCCTAATTCGGCAAAATGCAAAATAGTATAGGGGTCTGCAATGAAGTTAAAAACAGAGGGTCCAATAAGCACGCCTGCTACTAAGTAGCCTAAAATCCCTCCTAGCTTGAAGCGTTTAAACAGTGGTACCGCGATGATTGTCGCGGCTAAAAAAATGGCAACAGAAGAAAGGAGACTCATGTAGGTTTTACCTTGCTCAAAAATTGTTTATATTCTTAGTGTAACCTGCCTAAACATCTTTTGAAGTGCTTATTGTTTTTAATAGAGGCTTGACGCTACATTTTTCTGCTATTCAAATAGCGAGTTCTTTTTTGTTTACAACACTATTTACCAAATATTAGGTAACTGCCTGCTCTTGATCCTTGCTGAT
Organism: Glaciecola punicea ACAM 611; assembly: GCF_000252165.1. Taxonomy (GTDB): domain Bacteria; phylum Pseudomonadota; class Gammaproteobacteria; order Enterobacterales; family Alteromonadaceae; genus Glaciecola; species Glaciecola punicea. The sequence continues at coordinate 27,220 of NZ_BAET01000006.1, read as the reverse complement.
ACAAATAGTTGCCTAGGCTTAGCTGCGGTTTTTCCCATTTATCCAGTGCGCTTTTTAGTTCGTCATAGCTGGTAACCTGGGCTAACGCTCCGCCCAGTGCAAGCGCATTGGCAGCAGCTTTGGCAGAGCTTGCTGCGGTGTGCGGTCGCGGAATAAATGCGGCATCGCCAAGTAGTAACACATTGGTATAAACCATTTTTTCACTGGTTAAATCTACAATAGCTTGCGCAAATGGTTCTTCAGTTGCTAGCACCGCCGCTTTAAATGCACAGGGCAATAAGGCATTCGCATCTTGATATACTTTAGTGCGCCATTTTGGCGCCAACATGCCCGGAGGTATGGCGTATTCTCGTCGTTTGCCCGCTTTGTCGGTCATTAAATCTGGCAGCTCATTTATTTCTTCAACCGCGCGATACCAAACCCAATTATAGTAGCGACTTCCTTCTTCGCTACTGTTGTTATCGCCAGGCACTAAATATCCTAAAATATGAGAGCGGGTATTACTAGCAAATCCAAAATCACCTAGTAGCTCTTTTGCATCCTGCGGCATATCCTTTTCCTTGATTAAGCCTCTATAAGCCACATAGCCTGCATACTGTGTTTTGCTAGTTGGTGACACTAGTTTGCGCACCGTAGAATTACCGCCGTCTGCGCCAATTAGTATATCAGCGTTGACTTCACTGCCATCGTCAAACAAAGCATTTACCGAATCTTCTTGTTGTATAATATTCACTAGTGTTTTGCCTTGATGGTAATGTTTATCTCCAAAGTGTTCGCGCATATTTGAATAGATTAGACGCCATGATGTTTGGGTTTGAGGAGCTCTATCGCGCTGAAGTACGTCGCCCTTAGGGTCAAACACCACTCTATCTTTTGACGATACACCGAGCCCTCCTTTTATGCTTGCGCCCACTTCTTTAAAAACATTAACAACGTCGGGTTGTAGCACCATTCCACCGCCTCTGCTGTCTAAGTCAGCTGCTGAGCGTTCGTAAATATCTACATCCCAGCCTATATTTTTTAGAATATTAGCGGTGAATAAACCGCCAAGCGAACCGCCTATTACAAGGGCTTTTTTTCGAAAATTCGCGGTATGAACATGCATATTATTCTCCATTAGGGTAAAGCTTATGTAGACCCTGTTTGTGACGTCTAATGTTTAATAAATCCATCATCGAAGCGCTATTTTTTATCAGATCACGCATTATAACTGGCTGTTTTTTTTAGTGCTGTAAGCAGTCTTTCAATCACAAAAGACGGCTGGGCACCGTAGAGTGTTTCAAAAGAGTCGCCATTTTTGAAATTGATGGTTGGAACTCCTCTGGCACCGCTTAGCATTGAACTTTCAATCTGGGCGTTCAAGTCGTCACGATGACTATGCGTTGACAAAAAGTGGCTTAATTTATCTCTATCCATATTCATCCCTTGTGCGATTGCCAACAACGTAGGTTTATCTCCAATGTCTTTGCCAAGACTAAAATAGGCTTCAAACAAAGCATCAGCCGTCTTAGACTCTAAGTTTGGTGCGTGCATTTGCACAAATTGCATCACCTTGTGTGCCAATCTGGTGTTAGGTGTTTTTGCCATACGCGCATAGTCGAATGTGAGTGGATCATCTTTTGAGGCTTCAATCGTGCCAAGATCGAGTTGATTAGAGCGCTCAAGGCTTCCAAATTTTTGACTACGATAGGCTTTTCTGTCTTTCCCTAGTTCAGGCATAGTAGGGTTGAGCTCATATGGTTTATAGGTAATATCTAGCTTAACGCCCACTTTTCTGGCGACTTCGTTTAAGCGCCTTGCTGCAATAAAGCACCAAGGGCAAATAAAGTCAGAGGTAATGGATACGGGTATTGTGATTTGATTATTCATAAATTCTTCATCCGATTTTAATGGTATATAGCTTATACCGTTTAATGAAAATTGATAATACCCTCAAAAGTAGATTCGGCATTGCACTATGTGCAATAATGCTTGTATGAAAATATATAAAACCTTGGTTCGTTAATTCAACAGTTTGAGTGTCGTTTGTATAGGTGATAAAAAACAGTCTACACTGGCAAGATGGGTGTACTGATGTTAAGGAGGTATTATGAGCGATAAATTTGCAAGTATGGCTGCATTTGTAAAGACGGTTGATGAAAAAGGCTTTTCGGCTGCGGCGCGCCAACTAGACCTTGCCACATCGAGCGTGACGCGCTTAGTCGATAAACTAGAAAAACAGCTAGGGACAAAGCTTCTAAATCGCTCCACTAGAAAAGTAACCTTAACCAGTGCAGGGGAAATTTTTTATCATCAAGCCATAATCATACTTCGCCAATTGGCCCTAGCAGAAGAAAATATACGTGATTTAGATACCAAGCCAAGAGGAAAGCTGCATATTGCCATGCCAACCGCATTAGGTAGGTTAAGGATCATGCCCATAATTAATCAATTTATGCATCGCTTTGCTAACATTCATATTGTTGTTCATTTAAGTGACGATGAAGTAGATATTCAAAGCATGGATGTAGATATTGCAATTAGAATAGGCCCGCTGCCGTCGATTACAAGCTTAATTGTAACTAAAATATCATCGCATTCTAGGTATGTGGTAGGCGCAAAAAGTTATTTCGATAAGGCAGGTAGACCCTCCCACCCAGAGGAACTAAACCAACATAAGTGTTTACTTTTTGCTTACAATAATGGGGTTAAAAATTGGAATTTTACGCCTAAATTAGCCAGTGAATCAGAAGTGTTTACCTGTTCACCGCAGCCTAATATGGTGGCAAATAATTCTGAAGTATTGCTAGAGGCAGTCAAAGATGGCTTGGGTATTGCTCTGCTCCCTGACTGGCTGGTTGAGAACGAGTTGTCGATAGGCACAATCGAATCGGTGTTGAACGACTTTGATAGCAATCCTCATTCAAACGAGGTAAATGTGTACGCGATATTTCCTGAAAATAGGAGAACCATGAAAAAAGTGAGACTGTTTATTGATTTTTTAAAAGAGAATTATCGGCTTAAATAGGGAAGGGAAACTGCTGGGGTGCTTTGTGTTTACGCACTTGATATTATGGAATAAGACAGCAAACTTATTTGTCTACAGTTACACAGATTTTGTTACAGCCTCCTTTATTTTTTCAAAATAGCTCTATCGCATAAATTACAGCGATTCAGTTACCGCTGAATTCATTACCGTTCGATCGCTAGTGTAAGATTGCTTAGTACAAAAAGCAATGAGATATTGCGCGACAATCTAAACGACGTCGATAACTTTTCCGTACTATACATTTAAGTTTAGACAATCGCCGTTTTGTAAAAAGCTAAAACATTGCGGCAAACCATAGGATAATTATAATGAGTAAAATAGTCGAAGAAGTAAAGTCAGCGAATGCTGAGTACGTAGCAAATTTTGCTGATAAAGGTGATTTGCCGATGCCGCCTAGCAGACAGTTTGCTATTTTGACATGCATGGATGCGAGATTAGACCCAGCTAAATATGCAGGCCTAGCGGAAGGTGATGCGCATGTTATTAGAAATGCAGGCGGAAGAGCAAGCGATGATGCCATTCGTTCGCTAGTCATATCTTACAAATTACTAGGTACAAAAGAATGGTTTGTCATTCACCATACTGATTGCGGAATGGAAACATTTACGGATGAAATAATGGGAGACTTACTATCGAGTAGTTTAAACACATCAAGCGTTGATGCCTCTGGTTGGCATGATAGCAATCCTGGTGGTGGAACAACTGACGGTAAGTACATCAACTGGCTAACTATAAGTGTTCAAGAAAAAAGTGTCTTAGAAGATGTTCAGCGGATCAGAGCTAACTCGATGGTGCCAAGCGAGATACCGATTTATGGTTATATCTATGACTGTAAAACTGGAAACTTAGTTGAAGTTCCTGAGGCTACGGAAGCAGGGAAGGCAAATTAAAATATTTAGCATTACTATGCATGGTAACTGACTGTATTTTGACATCCGTGGCAAAACCATGTGTGGGATATTACTTTTCTCAATAGTAGACCTATCCAGCTAGATAATAGCGTGTTGGTGCAAAGGGGACTTACCTTTGGTGTATTTTTCGAAAATACGATAAGTAATCTCAACAGTGTTAATGTTAACGAGAAAACTAATCGAGATTTTCATATACTTTTACATAAATACGCATCTATTTCTTTGTGCGTTAAATTTTATTGTTAAAGCGCTGAGGTCCACATAAGTTTTGAGTATCATCTTTCAAGCAGTGCGTCCGAATCAATTAGACGATGTTACTTATTCCTTTATTGGCGTGGGACGCATAATACCAAATTCATCTCGTGCTAATGGGTGTGTTTGCGTCATTAAAGGAGCGCCAGGCACTTCATCAATACTCACGCCATAAGACCAGCTTGGTGGCGCCACCGCAATATATCTCGCGAATCCGCCGGTGCCACCTAAGGGTTTTGCAAAACCTATGATAATTAGTGCGCCTTTTTCAGGCACCATATGTAAGTTTGCGACGCCCTCAGCCTGAGCAAAGTTATTATGCAGCAGCCAGTGCTCACCTTCTAAATTAGGGGTTGTATCGGTGTCTAATGGCTCGTGTCCATGAAACAAAATACCTCTTTCATTATGCAAAAACTTTAACGCTTCTAAGCCAACGCCCGGGAATGGCTTTTGATTGAAGCGCTCAATTTCTTTCCACCGCTTAGACCAGTCAGAACGCACCATCACAACCGAGCCTTTGGGAATGATGCCATGTTTGTCTTCCCAATCAAGTACGTCTTGAACTTGAAGGTGATAACCCTCGTCTTTTTTGACTTTATCTACCACATTAATCACCACTAATGGTCGCATCGCGTATGTAGGAGGAATGTCGCTAATGGTCGCACCCATAGGATTCCAATGCGCGGGTGGATCCAGTTGAGTGCCGTATTGGTCGGTTGGAATAGTGTAAGCGGTTGCCACGAAACCGTGATCGGCATAGGTAAACTCTTCACCAATACTAATGAAGCCTGGCATTTCTTGACCCGCGACAGCCCCCGAAACAGTAGCAGTGCCAAAGCCAGGCCACACTGCTTGTTTAACTTCAAATGGATGCGTTAAATCGATGTATTTGGCATACACAAATGAATCTTCATAAATTGTCCATAAGTCCTTTTCTTTGACCTCGGTACAGGCCGATAGACTGAGTAAAACAAAAACGCTGATGATACATTTCATATTCATTCCTAATATAAATTCACATAATTATGTTTATTTTAAGATTGCTTCTGCTAGCGGTACGTCCACTATCAAGGTATTCAAAACCCCGCAGCGTAACACGCTTTTAACGGAATTTGCTTTTTCAGCACCCGCAGCAACCCCAATAAGGTTATTAATATTTTTCATGACTTTTACATCAACTGTTACCATACGGTTTTTCCAAGGAGTATCTAGCTCGACGCCATGAGCGGTAAAATAATGTGATAGCACCTCGCCAACGGCACCGTTAGTATGCACTTCTGCCATTTCTTCATCACTAATATATCTATGTTTAACCAGTGCCGACTGCCTTGTTGTAACACCAATACCAACAATTCCCATGTTACATTTTGAGACCCAATCCATTGTTTGCGCTACTGAAGCGTCGCTAAGCAGAGCGTCGCGCAATTCTTTATTTTTTAATAGTATTGGTACCGGTAAGGTTTCAACAGGTACTTCAAGTATAGATCCTAAACCAATCGATATATGTTGGGCGCTTGATTTACCTAGGCCGCCTAAATAGCCTCCAAGCTGTACGATGCGCTCGGGGGAGTATTTGCCTTTAGACATATAGTCGTTTAGGTAGCTTAAAGTGCTGCTCCATCCCACGCCTAAAATGTGCTTGCTTTTTAAATGCTTTTTTAAATACTCTGCAGTGGCCTTTGCGCACGCCTTTTTAGGATCTTCATTGTCACTGTCAACGACCACTAACTGATTAATGCCATAAATGGAATACTTTGCATAAATTAGGTTCTCTAGCTCTATGTTATGCGGCAATTTACGTGTTAGTTTAATCTCAACATACCCGGCATCAAGAGCTCGCTTAAGCATTCTAATAATAGTGGGGCGAGATAGGCCAAACTGCTTGGCAATTTGATCTTGGGTAAGTCCGTTCAAATAATATAGTGATGCTGCTTTTAATACCTGCGCTTCACTGTTATTCATAGGCCGTTCTCTCTTTTACGAAATAGTATACATGATCCCAACCTGAGTCATCCATTTTAAGCGCGGCCAATAGTTAAGAGTTATTACTAATATACTGCTGTATGTCGCGCTTGACTCGCGCTTTAAAAGACATGATTTCTGGACTTACCAGACCATCTCGCAAATATTTTGTGTACTGTTCGCCAGCTGGATTGATGGCCCAATCATTGTGCGGGAAAAAAACCGATACCGGCTGTTTTGAAATATTCAGTGTAATATTTTTATTAGAAATATCATTTAACCAAGCAGCTAAATATTGCACGGCATCTGCTTTTTTATTCGCATTATACGGTGGTGAGAAAGTAGAAAATATGCGTGTGCCTTTATAAAAAGTATATCCTAAGTCATCAGTTGTGTTGAGCTGTCCAATCATTAGACCAAAAAACAAGCCAATGTTTTCATTAGTGAAAAATGTTTTGGTGCCCGCATCTTGTATATTCAAAGACACTAAGTCTACCCAATCTTCTCCTGCTGCTTGGTCACAGATGACTAAAGTGCTGTCTTGCGAAAATACGTAGCCAATATTGGCGGCTATTTCGATAAGGGTGGTATAACCCGCTTGAGAAGTGACCGAGGTATGCAGCACCATGGAAGGAATAGTTTTGCCCTCATAACCACCTAATACGGCTTCTTGGCGATTAATCCTTATGCCATTTGATTTACCCAAAGACGTCTTAGCAATGGCCATTGCCTCGTCTTTAAATAAGCCGATTAACGCTAACTTTTCTTGCTTGTCAAACTCACTTAAGGCTGCCAACACCGAAGCGCCTGTGCTGATCGTCGACTTAGGATGCGGATACACAGCGTACATTATTTCACACTTTGCTATTTCGGCTTGGCTATCGCTATTTGAAGTGTTCGCCGCACAGCCGCCAAGTAACATGAGCGAGGCCATAATCCCGAGCAATATTTTTTTTGGTAAATTCATATAAAAGCCTTTTAAAAGCGGTGTCTTTAACCTACCTTTGTTTAAGACACCTAAATAGAGACTAGAAACGATAGGTAGACCGTAAATACACGAATCTGCCGTTTACACCAACGGGTGAGACGCTCGCGTCATAGGGTAAATTGCCAAAATAGCTTATATCAAAAATCGATTTATCAGGATATTCATCGAATAAATTGCTGATACCAAGCGCGACAGACAAGTTGCTAGTTAGCGCATATTGAGTGTCTATATCAATTACCCATTCGTCACCATATACTTGGGTTGGTTCAGAGCCACCGCCAAAATCGAATACTCGTTTAGTTTCGCCAAAATTGGTTGCTCGAGTCATAATAGATAGCGCATCCTTGCTCCACGTTGCTGTCAGAATCAATTTATCTTTAGGCGCTGCGGTCTCAAAGGTATTGGTTTCCTCAATGCCAAAGATGTTTCTGTCGGGCGCATTTACCACGTCGGTATCGGTTTGATTGTACGCGGCAGAAAGATCCCAATTACTGATCTGGTATGAAGCGACTATATCAAAACCACTTGTTTCGGTATCTATAATATTAGTGAAGAAGTTAATTGATGATATATCAGGAATATTGGCTACATTAATACCTTCTGACAAGGCAATACGGTCATCAATATCGATTTCATAATAGTCAAAGGTTAAGCTAAATTGCTCATAATTATACAAAATACCAAAACTGCGATTAAAAGACTCTTCAGCCTCAAGGGGCTTGGCGCCGTTGTCAATCGCGACTTGATTCGATACTGGTAAATTTAATGAGCGAACAAGAGCTCCACCGTCACCAAAAACTGAGCCACCGCCGGCAAAAAATGATTGCTGTAAAGAGGGGGCTCTAAAGCCTGTACTTATTGCAGCGCGCAGGGCCAAGTTATCAGTAAGTTCAGCTCGGGCGGCCACCTTTACGTTTAATGTATCGCCAAAATCGCTATAGTCTTCATAGCGTATAGCGGCAGAAAGGTTGACTGCATCTGTTATTTTAAAATCAGTGTCAACAAATACTGAAATTGCGTTTCTATTTTCATCAACCGTATCTACTGGCTGAAGCCCAGGGCCCGCTTGTGAACCGATTGGCGCACCAATTATAGGACCAGCTTGATAGGACGCAGGGTCGCCCGCTTTGGTTTTATAAAACTCTTTTCTATATTCTATGCCGGCAGTTAGGTATACCGTTGTATTAGCGATATCAAAATCATTGCTAGCTTCGACGTTTGCTACCGCTTGCGAATATTCATATTCTGCGCGATTAAAACGAGTAGGGCTTGACTCTCCAAGTGAAGGGTTTAATGAGTTTTTAACATCGTCGTCGTATGTGTTAGAGCCATACACAAGACTAGAATCGAGTAACCAATCGCCAAAGTATGTGGTAACGCCGCCGGCTAATGAGAAGTCAGATACTCGTGCGACACTGACAGGACGGTAACCGTTCGGATATATCGATTGAATATTATTTTCTGAAACGGGATATCTAAAGAAGTTTGAGCCTTCAGCATCTCGGTCTGAATAAGTACCAAATCCGTACAGTTCTGTTTTTGAACTAAGCGTAAATCCTGCGTTAAAAGCAAGGTTTAAGTCGCTAGACTCACCGTCACCTACTGTAAAATTGCGCTTTCCGGCTAATGCGTCATTGGGCGCAGCTTCAGGCGTACCGCTAGGTGGAATGGGGGCAATAAATTCAGCAAAACCTATTGTGGGCAACTGGTCAAAACCTGCGCGATTAGTGGCCGAACGGTTTCTAAACTCACCGCTTAAATTAATAAAGCCATTGCCTAGACTAAGGCCTTTATTGAATGACAAAATTGCGGTGTTACCGTCGGTAATATCTTCATCAATAGGCTTAAGGTTGGTCATGTGTGCGCCATAAGTTACGCTTACACTACCTTCACTTTCGGAGTCCTTTAATACAATATTAATTACGCCGGCAATTGCGTCAGATCCATACTGGGCAGCAGCACCATCTCTTAGCACTTCTATTCTGGCGATGGCGCTAGTGGGAATGTTATTGAAATCAACCGCCGCAGCGCCTTTACCTAATTTGGTGTCGGCGGCTACAACGGCGTTGCTGTGCCTTCTTTTACCATTCACCAAAACAAGTATTTGGTCTGGGTTTAATCCGCGCAACTGAGCTGCTCGAACAATATCACTGTTGCCAGAGTTTGATTGTCTGGGCATATTAAAAGACGGTATGTTGGCTTGCAACAGCATCCCAATTTCACTGCCAAGCGTGCCCGATTGCTCTAGCTGCTCTGCAGTGATTATATCAACCGGTACTAAGCTATCTTGTAAGCTTCTACCCGGCACACGACTGCCGACTATGGATATCTCTTCAATTGCGCTGTTTTCTGCCACTGCATTTTGTGCTATAGCGTTTGTCTGTTGTGCACCAGCGCCTAAAGTAAGCGCAGATAGCGATAGAGCAACAATGATTTTGTTTTTATTAAATACCTTGGTCATGGTGTGTTCCTTTATAAGTAAAAGTTATACTGGATGCTGCCCGTAAATGTTCATAGTCTTTACATAAGTATCACAAGCGTATTGCTTAATCAACTGTGGCGCATACAAAACGGACTAACTTGAAACTTAGCAAATAAAAATTAATGCTCAGTTTTATTTCTGCGTGTGCGCCTTTGTGCACGCCGCGTTAAATTGTTAAAAATAAGCCGGCTAAAGCCGCGCTCATTAGGTTTGCTAGGGTTGCCGCTAATACCGCTTTTAATCCGAGATTTGATATATCGGCTCGTCGCGAGGGCGCCATGGTGCCAAGCCCGCCGAGTAAGATAGCTAACGAGCCCAAATTAGCAAAGCCACACAAAGCAAAAGTCGCAATGATTCTTGAATGCTCACTCAGGTCAGACATACCTTGAAGGCTAATAAACGCAACAAATTCATTTACAACGAGTTTTTCGCCAAGCAGCTGCCCAACTGCTAAGCTTTCTGACCATGGGACACCTATCGCATATGCCAATGGCGAAAATATATAGGCTAAAATAACTTGCAGACTCAGCTGCGGATAGCCCGCAAGGGAGCCAAGATAGCCAAATAAACCATTTACCATGGCGATTAATGCAACGAATGCAATTAGCAGCGCTGCGATACTGGCCGCCAGCTTTAAACCTGCTAATGCACCGTTAGTGATGGCTTCAAATATACTAGAAGGCTGATCTTCTTGCTGCTCAGAAAAGTCATTATGTTTTGAGTCTACAGGCGTTTCATTTTCGGGAAAGATGATTTTTGCCATAAGCAGCCCCCCTGGCGCCGCCATAAAGCTGGCGGCTACAAGATGCTTAACCTCAATTCCAAGGCTTGCATAACCCGCCAGCATGGCGCCAGCGGTTGAGGCTAAACCACCCACCATCACCGCAAAAAGCTCTGACTTGGTCATGGTTTTAATATAGGGTTTCACTACTAAAGGGGCTTCAGTTAATCCAACAAAAATATTCCCCGCGGCCGATACCGATTCAGTTTTGCTGGTGCCTAGCAGTTTCGAAATTCCGCCCCCCAGCACAGCAATCACGCGCGGCATTATTTTTAAGTAGTAAAGAACGGAAATAAGCGCGGAGAAAAAGATGATCACCGCCAGCACATTAAGAGCAACCACAAAGCCCACTTTTTGCCGAGCCAAATCGCCAAATACAAACTCCACGCCAACATTGCCATAAGAGATGACGTGAGTTACGCCCTGCGACAGTGCTTGCAAGGCGTTTTTTCCAAGATCAGAATAAAATACCAGCGCGGCAATGCCCGCCTGCAGCAAAAATGCGACCCCTATGGTTTTAAGGTTTATGGCCCGGCGGTTGCTCGAGCACAAAATAGCAATGCCTATGAGCAAAACTACGCCTACTAAACTATTCATATTAAAGCCTTAACATTAAGGAGTGAACGCTTAATAACGATTATAAAGCCGCAGTTTGTTGTAAAACAAGTCGCTTCAACTCTTTACAATTAGATGCGATGTCGGGTCCCGATTGATGTAAGGCGCCGCCAATAAGAAACATAATGTCTTTACCGTAAACGTCAATCATTTTTGGCACACTTTTGAAGTTCATGCCCCCCCCCGGCGAGGCGATAATTCGCTTAATATGCCCCATATCACAACTAGCGCCCTGTACGATCGATTCACATTGCTCAACGCTGAATGCAAAGCGTCCACCGAAATTAGGGTAAATACTGGTATCGGCGCCTGCTAGGCGCATTAATTGACCAAATAAAAAATAATGCGAATAGCCCGATTGCGGGCTCGAAACCCAACTACCCAACATAGAAGGATGCCCTAAAATGGGCAAATTAATGTCATCATCATCGGCAATGCACCGCATGGTATCAAAACCACTGATACCCGGCATAACTAAAAAGCCACCTACACCTTGCTCTTTGGCCCAGCGAGCGTCGTCGAAGATTTGATTGGCTGGCGAGTTTAAGGTTGGTGTATAGCGGCAGTTCATACCGGTTTCAGCATTCGCGCGATTAACCGCCTCAACGCAAAGCTTTACTCTTTCTCGAAACGGCGAAAAAGGTTGATTAAAAATGCCGTGATCGTCTTTGATTAAATGAATCCCGCCCTTTGCAAATTCATAAGCTTGCGCAGCTAGGGCTTGATTAGATAAACCCATCGGTTTTAGGGCAGTGCAAAACAAAGGCTGCTCTGGCTCATCGCATAGCGTGCGCAAGCCATCAATACCAAAGCGTGGACCCTTGAAAAGTTTGGTGAAGCTTTCGGGCAACAATACCTCGACTATTTTGATATTCGATTGCAAACTGGTATTGCCGAACATGACATTTAAAAAGCCGTTTAAACTATGGCCTGTAACTTCCAAAGCGTAACTAATTTTGGCTTCCCAAATGTTTTCGCTAACGCTGTCAAAATGGACTATTTGACCAAAAACATGTCGGCGAATATCGTCGTTACTTATCAAATCCGCGGGAAATTCGATGGTTTGTTCAATGCACACCGCTTCTGCGCGCCGTTGCGCCTCGTCTTTACTTCCTACAATATGATAGATAACTACAAAGCGCTGGCCCGACATGGCTACTGAAGTGTGCTTAATCATAGCGCTTCAACCTTTGAACTGGCGTTCATATCATCTATTCTCGCCTGTTCTAAATCTGACTTTTCAATCGATAAATTGCGCTTGAGAAGTTTTTCAACGCCGCGCACTAGAGCAATAGCATCTAATTCATATTCTTCCATGAGGAAGTTTTTAGACGCACCGTGTGCGTAAGTATCTTTGAGTCCGAGCCTTAGCAAAGGTCTATGGATGGCGTTATCGGCTATTACTTCGGCTACAGCAGAGCCCAAACCACCCACAATGCTGTGATTTTCCATGGTAATCACGCCATATTTTGCGCGATTTATTGCTTCCACAACGAGTGGATCTGTAAACGGTTTTAAGGTTGATATATGTAAATGATTAACTGAAACGCCTTTGCTTTTAAGTACGTTTACCGCCCTAAGCGCCTCTTCAGTAATGATACTTGAAGTCAACACAGTAATATCGTCGCCGGTGCTTAGCACCCGTGCTTTGTTAAACTGCATAGGCTCATCTTTAGGGAAAAGTCTTGGCATGTCACCTCGTAACAAACGCACGTATACAGGGCCGTCAACGGCTTGCGCTATATCTAATACGGATTCAACCTCGGTTGCATCCCCCGTATCAAAGATTGTCATATTTGGGGTAGCCCGCATAATCGCAACGTCTTCTATCGCTTGGTGCGTAACCCCGCCTGGCGTGACAATACCCGGCAGAAACGCCATCATCCTAACTTTCAAATTTGGATAAGCAATTGACATAGCAAGTTGATCATAAGGACGGCGATAAATAAATACCGCAAAGGTATGAATGAAAGGCGTGAAGCCTTCTCGGGCAAGACCAGCGGCCATGCCCATCATGTTTTGTTCAGCCATGCCCATCGGAAAAAATCGCTCTGGGTAGGTTTCTCTCCATTTGCCAACTTCACACGAATTCGATAAGTCTGCAGTCAGGACAAGCACTTCAGGTTTATCTTTACACCAATCAATGAAATTTTGCACATGTGGTCGAGATACTAAGTTCATTACTGTGGCTCCTTGAGCATCTTGTCGTAAGCTTGTTGAAAAGAAAATTTCTCGTTTTCAGACGAAAAACGTAAATAATGCAGAGTGGGGCGCTTTGTATTCAAAAGACTGACGCCGCGGGTTGGATCGGTAATAGCCAAAATAAACAGGGGTTTTCCTTGCGTATCCATGTTGGCGAGTCTATCAAAGGCTTCCATGTCGTGTCCGTCTACTTCCTCGGCATGGGCACCAAAGGCATTAAGCTTGTTTTGCAATGATCTAAGTGACATCACACTTTCTATGGGGCCATCACATTGTTGTCCATTTACGTCTACAATGACTTTAATTGAATCAAGCTTGTAGTGCGCCAGCGTTTGCACCGCCTCCCACGTTTGACCCTCTTGAAACTCACCATCAGACATCATGACCCATGTGTTGCCGGTTTCTTGTTTTATTCTGCGACCAATCGCGATGCCGCCAGCAACACTCAGGGCTTGCGCTAATGAGCCCGAGGTTATTTCGGCGCCGGGACTATGTTCAGCGCTAATAAGCTCGACCGTACTGCCGTCTTTGTTGAAGTCGTTGAGCCCTTCAGGTGCCATTCTTTTTGCTTCAATAAGCGCCACATATAATACTAAGGCGTAGTGGGCAGGAGAAAAAATAAATCGGTCTAAGTGAGGCAGTTTTTCGCCGTTATAATCAGAGCCTGAATAATACGGTTTGCCTTGCGATGGCACGCAGTCAAATGGGTCGGGGACCATGGGCGCTATTGACGGTCCTAAATTCATGCCCTTGCAGTAAAGATAAGCAAATATTTCTGCCGATGAACAAATTTGGCTTAAGTAACCGCCGTTATTTTGCATTACATAATCAAACCCGCGCAGCCTAATTTTGGCAGCAACCGATTTTGCATCCTCTAGCCAGTTTAACTCTTGCTTAGCCATATTTACGCTTCCTTCAATTTTTGTAGATTTTCTTGGAACGGGGGATACACGATGCCTTTTTCAGTAATAATGGCGCTAATGTATTCAGCCGGCGTTACATCAAAAGCGGGGTTGTATACTAAGACCCCTTCAGGCGCAATTTGAGCGCCATCAATATTGGTGACTTCGTCGCCGTCTCTTTGTTCTATTTCAATATCGCTGCGACACAAAGTATTCAGATCGATAGTCGATAAAGGAGCCGCTACAAAAAAAGGCACCTTATGCGCTTTCGCCACAATGGCTAAGTTACAGGTGCCAATCTTGTTCGCAACGTCACCGTTTGCGGCAACGCGGTCGCAGCCAACAATACATAAGTCAACTTTGTTGTTTGACATAACGCTAGACGAAGCGCCATCCACGATTAAATAGTGCTTTATGCCAAGCTGTTTAAGCTCCCATGAAGTTAATTTAGCACCCTGCAAGCGCGGCCGCGTTTCGTCAACAAATACAGTGGTTGCTAGGCCTTGTTCATGGGCCATTCTGATAACGCCCAGCGCCGTTCCGTAGTCAACCGTGGCCAGCGAGCCAGTATTGCAATGATGTATAAAGGTCACTGCATTCTTAGGCATAAGCTGCATCGCGTGCTGAGCAATTTTTTTGTTTATTTGAATGTCTTGCTCGGCCAACTGCTGCGCCGCCGATAATAAGCCTGCCTTGTACTGTGTTTGCGTCTCAAATTTCGATACCGGCGCAAGGCGTTTCATTTCATCTAATGCCCAAAATAAATTCACCGCAGTAGGTCGTGTGGCCCGCAGCAGGACATCCGCTTTTTCAATGAGATCAGCAAGCTCGCTTATATCAGCGGCCTTCACTCTAAACGATTCAACAACTAAGCCATAAGCCGCAGTCACGCCTATTAAGGGAGCACCTCTTACCACCATATTTTTTATGGCAGTTGCAATGTCGCCAGCACTTGTATAATCGTTATAAACCACTTTTGCCGGTAGTACCGACTGATCAAGCAGGCGCAGAGTCTTGTTAGCATCAATCCATTCAATACTTGTATAATTTTTCATGCTTAACCTTGTGCGGGTGTTGAAATGTTTGAATAAATAGCTGTTTTAATTTCGTGCATTTTTTTCGAAACTTCATGTAGGTTTAAATTGACTAACCTTCTATTGTTAACCACTACTTTGCCGTTCACCACCACTGAATGTACATCGTCTGGTCGTGCACTATAAACGAGGTGTGAATAGACATCGTAGATTGGCTGAGCATGTGGTTTATTGCATTGTACAACAATAATGTCGGCTAGCATTCCTGGAGCTAACTGGCCAATTTTATCAGACACCGAAAGTGTGTTGGCACCGTATCGCGTAGCCATTTTAACGACTTCTTTAGCAGGCAAAGCAAGCGCGTCGTTATTGCTGTTTTTTTGTAACAGGCTAGCTAAACGCATTGCCATCCATGGGTTTAGATCGTTACTTGAAGAAGGACCGTCGGTACCTAAACTAACAGTTATCGACTCGTTCAAATAGTCGCATACCGGCGCTGTACCTGACGCTAATTTCATGTTCGAAGCGGGGCAATGGGCAACTTTTGTATTGCGCATTAAAAGCGTGTCGCGATCTTCTTTTGAAACGTGTACGCCATGGGCTATCCACGTTTTTTCATTTAGCAATCCAGCGGATTCTAATACTTGAATCGGCGTTTTACCGGTGATTTTTTTTACGGTATCCATCTCAAATTCAGCTTCGCTGGCGTGAATATGCACGGCCACATCATGCTTTTTTGCCAGTGCCGCGAGTGCCGCTAAATGTTCTTCGCTCACGGTATAGGTGGCGTGAGGACATAAAATGGGCGTTACTAAATCATCATTCTTATATGTTGCTATAAAGTTTTCAGCACGCTCTATACGTGTGTCCCATTGACTAATATGATCGGCACCGAGGAAATCGACGAATACTTCACCTGCAAATAGCCTTATGCCAATCTGTTTGGCACATTGCGCGGTGGATTCAGGAAACCAATACATATCGGCGCAGCAGGTCACGCCTGCCAATAACATCTCAGCAAAGCCAAGGTTTGCGCCCACGGCAACGCTCTCGGGGGTAATATAATGGGTTTCAGCCGCCCATACCTTGTCCAGAAATGACCCTAGATCAGTGTCATCGGCAAGTCCTCTAAACAAGGTCATGGCAACATGAGTATGAGTATTAATAAGTCCAGGCATTACAATAGATTCAGCTACGTCAAGGAGTTCTTTAGGTTTATATTTATTGATGATCGTGTTTTTAGTGCCAATTTCTACGATTTTGCCTTGTTTTACCACAACAGCGGCGTCTTCAAGCACCTGCTCTTCGTTGTTCATTGTGACCACATGCGAACCGCAAATAATCAGATCACAATCTAAGCGCTCATCCTTTTTCATGACTTAATCTCCCCAACAATGTTTCTATCAGTTTTTTAAGCTTAGGAACAATGGCAACCACGTTTTCCCAAACCTCTTCTTCGCTGGTAATATGAGTGTCTTCAACATTGTGCACAGCCATATTTGTAATAGAGCTCAAAGCGAGTACTTTAATCCCCGCATTTCGCGCTGCAATCACTTCTGGAACAGTCGACATCCCCGTTGCATCTACGCCCAATAGATTTAAAAAGCGTATTTCTGCCGGTGTTTCAAAGCTCGGACCCACTAAGTAAGAATATACGCCCTCGTGAAGTGGCATTTTTATTTTAACTGCAACCGCCTTAATAAGCTGTCTTAGCTCTGCATCGTAGCAATTATTTAGGGAGGTAAATCGAGAGCCAAAGTCTGCGTTATGACTGCCCCTTGTTGGGTCGAGACCTGTCATTCCGGGCATATTAACATGGTCTTTTATGACCATAATATCTCCGACTTTAAAGCCTTTGTTCACGCCGCCTGCGGCGTTTGTTAGCACAAGATTTTTAATACCTAACTGTTTCATAACATAAACAGGAAACGCAACGTCTTGCGGCGTATAGCCTTCGTAGGTATGCACGCGTCCTTGCATTAACACCAGCGGCACACCCGATAAGTAGCCAAAGCATAAACGCCCTTTGTGGCTTGGCGCACTTGATACTGGGAAATGGGGGATATCTTTATATTCGATGTAAAAAAAGTCGTCTAAAGCGTCGGCTAATTCGCCAAGGCCTGAGCCAAGAATTAAACCGCACATGGGCTTAATATTGGTGCGCGCCTGAATATACGCTTGGGCCTCATTGATTTTTGCTAATTGCTCTTTTTTCATGCGTTACAAATGTAAAATAGATGAACATTTGAAATACACTAGCATATTCTTTTACTTATGCAATAGAAAATTTACTTGTTTACTTCTCACTATGTGAGGATAAGCTTCATATTGCTAGGTCTTTAGCAAGTGAATTAGGAGCTGCGTGAGCATTTAATATGATGTTCTTCGCTTAATAGGAAAATTCTCGGCGCAAGAAAAAAACTGTAGATTTATGCCAAACGGTACGATCCAAAACGTTTCTTAGTTAGATCGTAATAACGATGATATTGTTGATGAAGAAGAATAGTTAAGCGAGCAGTTTGGCAGCCTTATTTGGAGTTAGAATAAGGCTGCCGATGTGGTCAATATAAATGAAAACTAATGTGATAAGCCTGAAAATACCCCATTTTTCTGTTGTGCAAGCAATCCCTCTGAAATATGGCAGCTATGGCAGCAAGTCACTGAAAATGGCCAGCAGGTTACGTATTATCTGCAAAGCTCCTCAGTCATGTTAAACACACAGGATACCCGATCATTCGCTAACGCTGCATTTAGTGAAGGTAAAATAATTCAACTGCAAAAGATCTTTTAAGTCTTAAGCAATCATTACTGTTCCCAAAAAGCTGTTACAGAAAAAGCTTGCGCAAAAGAGGTTTTTGTTTTCTAAAGCAATACTAGCTTTACATCATCTTATTAAAAGAACCTTACTTTAAACTCGGCTCCCACGTAGCGCTCTTCATTAACAAGCGCGGTATTGTTATTAAAGTCAACCGCACCAATGGCTTGTTGCTCGTCAAATAAGTTACGTACAAAGGCCGATACTTCATATTCTTTATCGCCTTGAGCCCATAAATAACCGGCACGTAAGCCGCTCTCAAGCAATGCTTTACCTTCAAACTCTATCGATTCATAAAGGAACAGGTTAATTTCACTGCGGTATGAAATATCACCATAAGCAAAAAAGTTACCTTCGCCTAGCGCTTTGCTGTAGCGCAAGGTGGCGTTAGAGATCCATTCAGGCGCATGAGGTAAGCTGTTACCATCGAGCAAAGCAAATGTTTGACCATCTACCAAAGTGGTTGGATTAGTTACTGTACACTGCGCGCAAACGGCAACGGCTAAGCTACTATCATCAAGCTCAGTGTTGTTATAGCTTATATTAAATGTAGCGTTAAGTTCGTCAGTTAATACCCACTCAGAATCTACCTCAAAACCATAACCGATGGTTTTATCAGCATTCAGTAAGCGGTTCGAGTTATCGTTACCACCCACGGCGGTTAACTGCTGATCGTCCATTGTGTAGTAAAAGATACTCACGTTTACCCGACCTTGGCCATTGAGTACGTCTGATTTTATACCCGTTTCGAAAGACGTGACGGTTTCGGTATCGGCAACCGTGACTTCATCGCCAAATACAATGCGTCCTTGTAAGCTTGGCGCCCGAAAGCTATTCGCAACACGGCTATACCAGTTTACATTTCCATTGACTTTATAGGTGGCCGATAAATCCCAACTTACGTGATTGTCGCTAACACTGCGCTGAATTCGTAATGGCGGGGCGCCAAATGGACTTATTTCGCGATCAGCTGAAAAATCCTTTTCATCGTCAGAATAACGTAGGCCGGCAGTTACTTTTAAGGCATCGGTTAAGGTATAGTCAACTGCGCCAAATACTGCCCACGCGGTGGTATCTTGATGCTGAATTGCATAGCCATTTAATTGTCCAGCAGGGCTTGATAATGAGTCGTAGCTAAAGTTTTCAATGGTAAGCTTTTCATCAAAGTAGAATACGCCCACTTGATAGTTCAAGGCATCATCAAAATTACTTAACAAGCGTAGCTCTTGGGTTAATTGATCTTGATCAGGAATACCATCGGCAGTTTCAGATGAGAAGGGAATAAAACCTGGGCCCATAAAGTCAGGTAAAAAAGACGCACCATAGCCACCATCAACGTCCCCATGAGCGAGTATTTCGGCACTTTCCCAAGCAGAGATTGAGGTAACAGTGTAACTCTCAAACTCCCACTCAAGTTTTAGACTTGCGCCCTGCGACTGTCCTTCAATAGAAGCCCTAGCAGCACCATCTTGAAACATAACATCGTGCTCATAGCCATCAACTAAGTCGTTGCTGCCGGCTTTAATCGCATTAGCACGAAATACAATAGGGGTACCGTCTAAGTCACGCGTGTGGTAGTTCAATAAACCGGTGAAATCGTTGCCCTCATACAAAAATTGAATACGTGCGGCTTGCTCGGTGTAACCGCCTAGTTGGTCTTTAGCTTCCAAACCTGGCGCACGATTGTCAATGTAAGGGTCTTTATCTTGCCATAGCAACGACACACGAGTCGAAATGTTATCGCTTAAGGCCCCGCCTACCGCGCCTTCCATATCAATAGCGCCGCGGCTGCCATACGATACCGACGCATAGCCTTCAAATTCTTGGCTCGGCTTAACCGTATCAAATTTAACTAGGCCGGCGGGAGTATTACGACCAAACAGTGTGCCCTGTGGACCGCGCAACACCTCTACACGTGCCACATCAAATACGGGGAAGCCTTTCAGAATGGCATTTTCTTGCACCACATCGTCAATTACTAATGAAACGGGCTGCGAGGCATTTAAATCGAAATCGGAATTGCCTAAACCGCGAATATAAAAACGCGGGAACGCACGGCCGAATGAAGACTCAATGCTTAGGCTGGGAATTTTTGCATTCATGAAGCGAATATCCATTCCTGCTGAGTTATACGCGTTTAGCGCATCGCCTTGCAGCGCCGTTACCGCTATAGGTACTTCTTGCGCGTTCTCTACGCGTTTACGTGCGGTAATTTGAATCACTTCGAGTTGCTTACTTTTGTTGTCTGTTTCTTCTTGTTGTTTTGCTAAAGAAGCAAATGAAGTGCCTGCTACTGCAGAAAATAAGCTTGCATTGATTAGGATCGCCAGGGTAGTTCTTTTCATTAATATCATGTGGTTAGTAACCTTTTTAGTGTAGACTTTTGCAAAGAGTGTTGTGTAGCGCAATATTTTTATTTTGTATTCGTTCAAGGTTTTGTGGCTTGTACTACTGCTGCAAATATTAATTGAGAGCGCAAAAAAACTCAGCATAAAGCTGAGCAAACCAAACTAGTGATAGCACGGCATAGCAAATCTGCGGTAATAAATGAACAAAAATACAATTTTTATTGTGTGGCAATCATATATTCTTAACACAAGATGAATTAAAGCTTCGTTTCAAGCATCCTGCGGCGTTTGTTAGCACAATATTTTAAATACCTAACTGTTTCATAATATAAACAGGAGACCCAAGGTCTTGCGGCGTATAAGCTTCGAAGATATTTACGTGTCCTTGCATTGACACTAACGACATACCTGATAATTAGCCAAAGCATAAACGCCCTTTATGGCTTGGCGCTCTGGGTACTGGGAAATGTGGGATATCTTTGTATTCGATGTAAAAAATTCGTCTAAGGCGCAGGCTAACTCACCAAGGCCTGAGCCAAGAACTAAACCGTACATAGGGCTAATATTGGTGAGTGCTTGAATATACACTTGGGTCTCATTGAGTTTTGCTAACTGCTCTTTTTTCATGTCTTACAAATGTAAAATAGATGAACATTTTTTTTAACATTAGCATATTTTCTTCTTTATGCAATAGAAAATTTACTTGTTTACTTCTCACGATGTGAGGATAGGCTTTAGGTTGCTAAGTCATTAGCGAATTCATTAGGGGCTGCGTGAGCATTCAGTATGGCGTTCTTCGCCAATTTAGATATGCACTAGCCAAACAATTAGAGAGCGAAAGAAATAACCCTTACTTTATAAAGTCCGTAACAACAATATTTAGGCGATGATTCGGTTTTTTATAATCTAAATTGCGCTAATCATTCGCGGCAGTAAATTAATGGCTTATGTCGCCTGTAAGCACTCTAGTTCGACAAAAGCCGCTATGATACATCTACACAATTGAGAGGTAATGCTAAACTGACCTTTGTCCGTCCCATAACAACAGACGTTTTAAAATGTAGAACAGCATTGTCACTAAAAAAGAATAATTGGGTAAACTCTTCAAAGTTTTCCATATCTTTTGCAGTAACAATGAGTACGAAGTCAGCATCGCCGGTGATGTAATAGCACTGCTGTATATTAATGTTGTTTTTCACTTTTATTTTAAAGTAATTAAAACAATCACTATAATTTCTATTTAACTGTACAGATATAATAAAGGTCATTGATTGATTAACACAATTAGGAGAAATTATTGCTACTTCCTGTGAGATGACTCTATTATCTCTCAAACGTTTTAAGCGACGTTTTATGCTTGCTACTGATAATCCAGCTTCTTCAGAAAGTCTTTCTACGCTAGTTTTTGCATTTATTTGCAATAATCTTAATATTTCCAAGTCATGTTTACTTAATTCCATAATTACACTTACTTTCACAGCTCAATAATATAATAGTATCATTGTTTTTAATTAAGTGATTAATAATCTCTGATAAACACAAAAACATGATACATGAGTATTACGATGTCTAGATAGAATGTCTTTAAGTTATTACATAATTAATCGAGGAATTTCTCTATGCCTGCTACACAAAGTCAAATACTGCCAACTAATGAAAATGAAGTCAGCGCACAAGCAAAAATAAAAGTATTAGACCCGCAGGATGGTAGTTTAGTCTCAATGGTTGCAAATAACTCAGTGAGTGAAGTTGAATATATAATTAAAACAGCGGTAATAGGCGCTCAAAAAGCCAAGGAACTTTCTACTAATATGCGAATGTTAGTGCTTAATGAAGTTGCTGATAATTTACAGAATAAGAAAGAACTGTTCGCTCAAATGATTGCACGTGAAGGCATTAAAACAATTAATGAAGCGAGAAAAGAAGTGTCTCGGTCTATAGACACAATTCGAATTAGCGCTGAAGAAGCACGCAGATTAACTGGAGAAACAATTGCGTTTGATCAGGCGCAAGGTTCTGAGAATAGGTTTGGATATTATCGCAGAATCCCTCTGGGTGTAATTGCTGCAATTACACCCTTTAACGATCCATTAAACTTAGTTGCTCATAAAATAGGACCAGCTATAGCCGCAGGAAACTCAGTGATATTGATGCCTCACCATGAGACACCTACTGTAGCAAAAATGCTCGTAGAACTATTCAATAACACAGCTCTACCGCATGGTGTTTTAAACTTGGTTACAGGATATGGAGCAGCTATAGGCGATATTATTGTTTCAGACCCTCGCGTTAATATGATTTCATTTACGGGAGGGAGAAAAGTAGGTGAAAGAATTTTAGGCCTCGCAGGTCTAAAGAAAATATCGATGGAGCTTGGAAGTAATTGCCCTGTAATAATCATGAATGATGCAAATTTAGAGATGGCAATGGAGGCATGTGTCAGTGGTGCTTTTTCAGCAGCAGGTCAAAACTGTTTACATGTTCAAAGAATTTTTATTCAAGATGCACAATTTGAACAATTTGCTAAAGAATTTTGTAATCGAGCAAAAAGTATCTTAATGGGAGACAAACTCTCTGAACATACACAAATGGGTCCTATGATTAATGAAAATGCCGCTCGTAAAGTTGAGTCAATGGTACAGGATGCTATTGAGAAAAACGCTACGTTGCTGTCTGGAGGCAATAGAGAGGGAAACTTTTTTCAGCCTACGGTTTTGTCAAATGTTAGCAATGATTGCTTAATAGCCAAAGAAGAAGTATTTGGTCCAGTCACCGTTTTATATCGATTTTCAGATAAGGCAGAAGCAATAACGCAAGCTAATAATGTAGATTTTGGCTTACAAGCAGGTGTTTTTACTAATAACCTTGCATTAGCTTTTGAAATTGCAGATGCCATTGAATGTGGTGGCGTAATGATAAATGACAGTAGCGACTATCGAATAGATGCAATGCCATTTGGAGGTGTAAAGGGATCGGGTGTTGGGAGAGAAGGCGTTATGAGTGCCATTAAAGAAATGACAGATATAAAAACGTACTGTTTTAATTTACGAAAATAAGGCCATCAAACTATCAGTTAATAAATAAAAAAGTATCGAAAACAGGAAGTATAAAATGAAAAAATACAAATTGGCAATAATCGGTTTCGGTAATGTCGGGCAAGGATTAGCCAAAATAATTCGTGATAAAAACGAATTGTTAAGTAAAAAGTTTGGTATAGAATTGAGTATTGTTGCGGTATGCGACTTATATAAAGGCAGCATTGCAAATAGTAGCGGTTTGGATCCTGAGATTCTATTATCTGATATTGAAAAGTATGGAGATTTAAAAAGTACATCTGCTCCTATCACTGGATGGAATGCTATTGAGATGATTGATAATAGTGGAGCTGATATTCTAATAGAGCTTGCTTTTACCGATCTTAAAACAGGAGAACCTGCGTTAAGCCACGTTAAGCGAGCATTAAATAATGGTATGCATGTTTCTATGACGAATAAAGGACCTGTTGCTTTACATTTTCCTGAACTACATAAATTAGCGTCTAGCAAAAATGTTCAAATAGGCATTGAAGGGACTGTAATGAGTGGAACTCCTTCAATTCACTTGGGCAAGGGAATGTTATTAGCAGCAGGAATTACAAAAATCCAAGGAATTCTTAATGGAACAACAAATTACATATTAGGAGAGATGTCCACAGGAGCTGATTATGAGGTTGCTTTAAAAAAGGCTCAAGAACTTGGGTATGCAGAAGCAGATCCTACAGGTGATGTTGAAGGGCACGATACTGCAGCAAAAGTAGTTATTCTTGGTAATCTTTTAATGGATTTATCCCTTACCTTAGATGATATAGATAGAACAGGCATTAGCCACATAACAAATGTTGATATTTCCAATGCGACCAAGTCTAATAAATATTGGAAATTAATTGGTTCAGTTCAAAAAAGGGACACCGGATTCATCGCATCAGTTAAGCCTGAAATGGTCTCTAGTGATCATCCATTAGCATTTATTAACGGTGCAACAAATGCTATTACTTATTCAACTGAATTATTAGGTGATATTACCTTAATTGGTCCGGGAGCTGGGGGTATGGAGACAGGCTATGCCGTTATTGAAGATATTCTTTCAATACATAGAAGCGCACCTGCGTATAGAGAATATAGACTAAATAGCCAATAGCCACTGTCAAGGTATCGCAGACACCAGTAACTGCATACCTTGGTGAGCTAAGAATTAATAGCTGGATAGCGGACTGATAACATCACCTGAGTATAAAATGGCCTATTTTTTTAAATAAAGTTAGCTCAATTCAATTTTGTTCTGGCTCAGATTAACTGCAATGGAAGTCTATCAACAATGGAATTTGAAAAGTTAGCGACAATTGCGAACAATAAATTTAACCAATCACAAAGTCTTCTTTCTTGTCACACAGAAGTAAATAAATTAGCACTTTGGGAAGGAAATAAACATGGAACAATTTATTGCATTGTTTCTAATCATCAACAAAAAACGATAGAAGAAAAAGATATTGAATTTGACAATGCTGGATTTGGTAGTATAACCTTACACAGTATTTATGCTTCACTAATCGAAAAGAACAGCATGGACCAATCAGATTTTATCGATAAAATTTCATCTCAACCACGAAAAATGGCTAATTTTGAGGCAGACACAAGTATAAATGAAAATAATATTACTGACTTGGCAATTTTCGAGCCTACAATTGAATGGAAATTAGATAAAGAAACAAACCTTTCAAAAAGTGAAAAATCTTCCTTCTTTGGTCAAAAAAAGAAAGGAAAAGCAAGCGGAATTGGCAAGATTAACACACTTACTTTAAATAAATAGACCCCTTGGATAAGAAGAAAAACAATTTTCTAAAAGAATTTTTTAAAGAACGCAAAACCGTTGGAGCTATTCGACCAAGTTCTGAATGTTTGGCAAAAAAAATGTTGAAAAATGTAAACTTTAAAAATTCAGATGTTATAGTCGAATTTGGTCCTGGTACGGGTGTTTTTACGCGTCGGATAATTGAAGAAATGAATCCAAATGCGAGTTTATATATTTTCGAATTACATAGTCCTTTTTATGTCAAGTTGCAAAAGGAATTCGAAAATGATGAGAGAATTCAAGTGATTAATGACAGTGCAGCAAATGTGAGAAAATATTTAAAGGCTGACGGTAAAGAATTTGCCGATGTCATTATTTCCTCTTTGCCATTGACAAATTTCGATCAAAAATTAACAATGCGCATACTGAAGTCTGCTGAAATTGCATTAAAACCAGAAGGGAAATATATTCAGTTTCAGTACTCTTTAAATGCAAGGAAATTGCTAATTAAGATCTTCAGTTCAATTTCTATACAATTCACAGCGAATAATTTACCACCAGCTTTTGTATATACATGCAAAAAAATAAGCCTGATTTCTCAGACGAATTTATAACTTTCATTAGTAGTAGTGTTAATATCTAAAATCTAGACGCAGACCCATTTATTGAGCTTGCTTTAAATTGTTTTAATATTTACGTTTATTTAGCAGCTTATTCAGTCAGATTTTCAAAACACCGCAGTCTTTTATTTTACCATCACCATCATCATCACACGTACTCGACATTTCCAGTAAGGTCACTTTTAATGCGTTTAACTCTTCAATCCGAGCGCTTACTTCTGCAAGATGCTCGTTGATAGTATCGAATTGTTTGTATTGAACAGCCAGTTTTTTTTGAATACGCATCAATTTTCACAAAGGCCCCATTAAGCTATTGACTCTACATTCAATATATAGACTTCATAATCTTCCTATTCAATTGCAATACGAGAGCTCAATATGCGTGGATGTGGTTGCAAGGTACAAATTAATGATGCTTTGCAAAAGACAGTATTATGATTGAAGACAAGCTAAACCCAGCTTCACAGGCGCAGTTGCGCCGTGAATACAATAAAAGCTTTGCTTTACTTGAAGATGCTCATGTTATCGGGCAGCAGTCGACATATTTTCATTCGCTTGTGCATCTTAAAATGTTGCGACATGGACTCTCAATGCGTAATTACAAAGAAGTCATGTGGCAACTATGTAGACTTATCGACGCGTTCACTAAAACGGCGATAGGACTCATTCCCACAGGCAATACCGGTGGAGCCAACGTCAATCGGTTTAGACAGATGCCTATATCAGAAAAAAACAAAGAGACTATAGCGAGAATTAAACATGCACAGTCACGACCATAGCCATCACGCAAGTGGCGATAATGCATCGAAACGCATTGGATGGGCGTTTTTTCTTAATGTTGCCTTCACTATAATTGAATTTATTGGGGGCTGGCTAACAAACAGTACCGCCATCATGGCCGATGCCGTACATGATTTAGGCGATAGTTTGTCTATTGGCACCGCATGGATACTTAATAAACTCGGCGATAAAGAGGCTAACAATACCTTCTCTTATGGCTATAAACGCTTTTCATTGCTAGGTGCGTTGATTAACGGCTTAGTGCTCACGGTAGGTTCTGTGTGGATATTATTTGAAGCTATTCCTCGACTCACTGAACCCCAAATGCCACACGCTGAAGGCATGTTGCTGTTGTCCATATTCGGAATGGCGGTAAATGGGTTTGCTGCCTACAAATTAAGCGATGGTGATTCTTTGAATGAACGTGTTCTTAACTGGCACTTACTTGAAGATGTGCTTGGTTGGGTGGCCGTTTTTATTGTATCGATAGTTTTGATGTTTAAACCATGGCCTATACTAGACCCTATATTATCCATCGGATTTACCTTGTTTATCTTATTTAATGTTGTCCGCAATTTGAAAGAGACACTCTTGCTGTTTTTGCAAGCGACACCCGATAGAGAGCAAGTTGAGAAAGTGCGCAGCGTATTACTATCAAAATCAGAGGTAGACT
>NZ_BAET01000007.1 GCF_000252165.1 Glaciecola punicea ACAM 611 | reverse complement strand
TTTTATGACGATATCGTCACCGCTTGGGACCCAAATACCGCAAGCTGCAGGCTACGCATATGGCCAAAAAATGGCCGGTGCACCTGCCGTAACTATTTGTTACTTTGGTGAAGGCGCTGCCTCCGAGGGCGATTTTCATGCAGGGCTAAATATGGCCGCCGTGCTCAAATGCCCCACTATTTTCTTTTGTCGTAATAACGGTTATGCCATTTCAACGCCCTCACAAGAGCAGTTTGTGGGCGACGGTATTGCCGCTAGAGGAGTAGGCTACGGCGTACCCACCATCAGAGTAGACGGTAACGACGTGCTGGCTGTTTATGCCGCTACGCAAACCGCGCGTAAACTAGCTTTAGCCGAAAATACCCCTGTGCTAATTGAAGCTATGACCTATCGCCTTGCTGCGCACAGTACCTCAGATGATCCCAGTGGCTATAGAAGTAAAGATGAAGAAGTTAAATGGCAGTTAAAAGATCCGCTGCTGCGTTTTGCACGCTATTTAGATTCGAAAGGCTGGTTTGATGAAAAAGAGATGGATGCATACCTAGATAAAAGTCGTGAAGACATACTGGCAGCGTTAAAACGCGCTGAAAAAGTGCCGGTAAACCCGCTCAAAGATATCATAGAGGATGTGTATGATACTCCGCCATGGCATCTCAAAAAGCAGTTGTCAGAGTTAGAAAGCCATATTGCCAAGTATCCACAAGATTATCCAAAAACGGCAGGGAGATAAGACCATGGCAAAGATGAATCTACTACAGGCTATTAACAACGCACTTGTTACCACCATGGAAGCCGATGAGAAAGTCATGGTGTTTGGAGAAGATGTAGGCCATTTTGGGGGCGTTTTCAGAGCCACTTCAAACTTGCAGGAAAAGTTTGGCAAGTCACGCTGCTTTAATACACCCCTCACTGAACAGGGTATTATTGGTTTTGCCAACGGCTTAGCCTCGCAGGGCTCAGTGCCCGTAGCTGAAATCCAATTTAGTGACTACATTTTTCCTGCATTTGACCAAATTGTGAATGAAACGTCTAAATGGCGCTATCGCTCTGGCGGTCAATTTAGCTGCGGTACCTTAACTATTCGCACCCCTTACGGCGGCGGTATTGCAGGAGGTCTTTATCACTCGCAGTCACCTGAAGCTTTTTTTGCCCATATTCCGGGTATGAAAGTAGTAATTCCACGTAACCCTAAACAAGCAAAAGGCTTGTTAATTGCCAGTATTCGTGATGACAACCCGGTGCTTTTCATGGAGCCTAAAAAGATTTACCGCGCGTCGGTAGGGGATGTGCCCGAGAACGACTATGAGTTACCCTTAGGCAAAGCCGATATTGTAGCGACCGGAACTGACATTACCTTATTAGCATGGGGTGCCCAGGTAGAAGTCCTTGAAAAAGCAGCTGAAATGGCTAAAAAAGATGGTATTTCGTGTGAAATTATAGATCTGCAGAGTATTTTGCCCTGGGATGCTGAGACTATTTTTCAGTCGGTGTATAAAACGGGCAGATTACTCATTAATCATGAAGCGCCCTTAACTGGCGGTTTTGCCAGTGAAATAGCTGCCACTGTTCAGCAAGAATGTTTTTTATATTTAGAGGCGCCAATTGCGCGTGTTTGTGGTCTTGATACGCCTTATCCCTTAGCGCATGAAAAAGAATACATGCCTGATCACTTAAAAACGTACGAAGCAATAAAGCGCACACTAGATTACTGAGGTTTTACGCACATGAACGATTTTATATTACCCGATATTGGCGAAGGCATTGTTGAGTGTGAGTTGCTTAAATGGCTAGTGGCCGAAGGCGACACCGTGGTTGAAGATCAGCCTATAGCTGAGCTTATGACCGACAAAGCAACGGTCGAAATACCCGCTATGCACAACGGTATAGTCAGCAAGCTTTATTATAAAGAAGGCGATATTGCTCGGGTGCATGAGCCTTTGTTTGCGATGCAGTCATCAAGCGATGAGCGCGCTGAAACAGTCGAACTTAGCCCTGAAAGTGAAGCGCAGCCAATTAAAGCTACAGCTTCTG
The DNA here is from genome assembly GCF_000252165.1 of Glaciecola punicea ACAM 611. Classification (GTDB taxonomy): domain Bacteria; phylum Pseudomonadota; class Gammaproteobacteria; order Enterobacterales; family Alteromonadaceae; genus Glaciecola; species Glaciecola punicea. The sequence continues at coordinate 485,856 of NZ_BAET01000007.1, read as the reverse complement.
GCTCAGCGCAAATTGAGTCATTCATATTACCTGATATTGGGGAAGGTATTGTTGAATGCGAGATTATGCAATGGTTGGTCAGTGAAGGCGATGTGGTGAGTGAAGACCAGGCAGTGGTAGAAGTAATGACAGACAAAGCCGTGGTTGAGATACCAGCTAAATACAACGGTAAAATAGTTAAGCTACACTATGCAAAAGGTGATACTGCCGGTGTTCATACGCCTTTATTTGACCAAGAGATAGACAGCGGAGCACAAGACTTAACTAATACCAGCAACACTTCTGCGTCTACAGCAGAGCCGGCGTTACACCATTCGCTGAAGCATCCCGCTGTAAGCTCTATTGCAGGCATCGCAAGTGATACAAATAAGCATCAGCAGGGCGAAAAATACGAGCCGCCTGTACAAGTCAGCCGCGCGATTGCAAGTCCGGCAGTAAGACGCTTAGCCAAAGAAAATGAAATTTCTTTGAGTGATATAAAGCCAACGGGTCACAAAGGTAGAGTGTTAAAACAAGATGTTATGCAGGCACTTTCTAGCCATAAAGAGCATTCGCAAGCGTCGCAAAATACTCAAACCGCGCCAAACTCAGCGCAAACTTCAGGTATTGAAAAAGCTTCATCAAACGATGACAGGATAGAAAGCATTAAAGGTATTCGCGCCACCATGGGCAAGCAAATGATGGCCAGTGTTAGCACTATTCCGCATTTTTCGGTGTCGGATGAACTGTGCATGGATAAGCTAATTGCCTTGCGTAATGATCTCAAACCTGTATTTGAAGCTGAATCGGTAAAGCTGAGCTTTTTACCTTTCTTTATTAAAGCACTGTCGCTGGCTATGAAGACATACCCGATATTAAACAGCCGGCTGAATGAGGCAGGCACGCTGCTCACCTATTTAAGCGCACATAATATTGGCATTGCGGTTGATTCAAAAATAGGTTTGCTGGTACCCAATATTAAAAACGTTGAAACCCTATCACTGTTTGATATTGCGCAGCAGTTAAACGGAATTATTGAGCGGGCTCGCTTAGGTAAGCTCAGCAATGCCGAACTTTCGAATGGATCTATTAGCCTGTCAAACATTGGGGCCATTGGGGGTATTACCGCTACGCCGGTTATTAACAAACCCGACGTCGCAATAGTGGCCTTGGGTAAAACACAGAAACTGCCTCGCTTTACGCCCATCGGTGATGTTTTTGCTAGTAACATTATGATGGTAAACTGGTCGGGAGATCATCGCGTGATTGATGGCGCCACAATGGTGAAATTTAATAACTTATGGATGGATTATCTCTGCCATCCTGAAAAAATGTTAGTACACTTGCGCTAATATATTAGATAACTGACCGCCATATTATAGGAGTCTCTCATTGCTAAGTTACCAACACGCATTTCATGCCGGTAATCACGCTGACGTTTTAAAACACGTAACCCTATGCGCCCTTATTAGAGCGCTCAGCGTTAAAACAAGACCTTTTTTTTTCCTGGATACTCACGCTGGCAATGGCTGCTATGATATTCAAGAACAAGGCCATCACGATGAAGTAGCGGCGCGTTTTTTACAAGAAACGTCCCAAACACCGGCGATTATTGTTGATTACATGCGCCTTATTAAGCCCTATATGGCTAAACTTAGTTACCCAGGCTCACCCCTTGTTGCTTGGGAAATGCTTGGCTTATTAGCACAAGAAAAAGGTGCAGATCAAAACACCTTTGCGCATGTCAATATGCATATTAGTGAGCTTCATCCAAGTGCTTATAGTGATCTTAAACAATGGACAAGTCATAGCGAATTTCATTGTCACCATCGAGATGGCTTTGAGCTGCTAAATGCGCTAACGCCGCCTAAGCCAAATAGAGGCTTAGTGTTAATTGACCCGCCTTATGAACAAGTAGTTGAATATGAACAGGTTGTTGAATCGATAAGCAAAGCCCTGAGTAAGTGGCAAAATGGCATATATGCCATATGGTATCCGCTATTATCGCAGCAGCGAATAGACAGAGTCAGCGGCGCTACAGTAGACACGCCAAAACATGGTTTAAGTGAAAAAATGCTGCTCGCTTTCACTGAACTTGCCGCTCAGCATAAAATAGGCTTGCTAGACATTCAGTTTGCACATCAAACACCTAGCGAAAATGTGGGCATGTACGGCTCGGGAATGGTGGTGTTTAACCCGCCTTGGCACTTTGATTCTACGTTAAAATCAGCACTTGAGTATTTAAAAACGTTAGCTCATGCTGGTGCTAGTGACCTTTCTAAAGTGTCAATGCTAGTAGATCCTCCCTAGTGATGATAATGCTGTTATTACCCCATATACACAATAAACTGTGCGTTTTGCAGACTGAAGTTTGTATTATGGTAGACACAAGGGACTTACAAAATGAAAGAGCTAACGCTTAAACATTTTTATATACCAGATGATCAGTCGGTATATTTGCTGTCACATAAAGATGCCAAAAAATTAAAAAACTGGTTTGCTCTATGCGAGAAACAGCTTGAAAGGCTTGGCTATTTTAACGTTGAATTAATTGGCAAAGGTGCATTTGGTTTTGCCTTTGCTGGAAAATCTGCACTAGGAGAAGAGCGCGTATTCAAATTTTCGAAGGTAACGCTGCCTCAACACGTGCAAGACAGATTCGAAGAAGAAGCTTACATGCAGGGCTTGCTGCTTCACCCTAACATTCCCAAAGTCATCGCTTTTCAAAAAATTAAACGCCAGTCTATTTTAGCCATGAAGCGTGCGCCTGGTGAAGATTTAGAACAGTTTTCGCTAAAATACGGCCCCCTACCTATTACTACTTTGCTTAGTATTTTAGTCTCTTTGTGTGACGTATTAATGAGTTTACGCGGTTTTTTTGAAAACGGGGTGAGTAGACCAATTGTGCATGGCGATGTGAAACCCTCTAATGTGGTGTGGGATGACAGCACCGACACCTTAATGCTGATTGATTGGGGTTCTTCTGTATTTGCTCAACTTGATAATCAAGGGCAACATATTGGCAACAATGTCATGGATTTAATGTCCAGCGACATACAACAAACCAACGCCCGACTTGGCGACGTATATTTTATTGGCGATGATCAGTTAAGTGGCAAAATGTCGTCACCTCGCTTCGATGAACAAGGCTTAGCCTCGACCATCTATGCTTTAGCGTCGGGCCAGTCGTCGCGCTTCGGCTGTCATGTAATTAAGCCTTCATCCTTAGGTTTACCTCAAGCTTTAGCACAGTGTTTAGAAGCGCTGTTAAGCGATGACCATGCTACTCGATTGCGCGGCGGCGATTACTTGTTTAAAAATTATCATCACTTTAAGCGTATTGTGGTAAAAGATGTGGTGGACGACAGTATTTGTTCATTGCCAACGTGGATAAGTAAAATAACTAAAGATATTGAAACCGTTGTATACAGTTCCAGAAAGTCGTTTTTGCGAGATCAAGAGGGCTTTGACAAGGCCAATTTAAATTATATCAACGATGCCCAATTTGACCGTTATTATAAAAACTTTCTGCAAGGCATGGGCGAAACTGAAAAAGCGTTTATTTCGGCCGTGAGTCGTTTGGGAAAATACCCAGTGGTAGGAGGCCTAGCCATTCGCTGGCAAAAAGACGGTATGTACGTAGACTCGTCGTTAAAATTATATAACCCCAGCATGCAATATTCATTCGATAGAAGTGTCGACAACATGATAAATCTAGCGCGAGCTATTGACGGAAAAGGCGTGTTTAAATCGTGCATGTTTAACGCAAAAAACACGCTGCACGTTGAGCGCCGAAATGAAAGCGCTAACTTTATTCCAAAGCAAAACATGCTAATAGGGTATGAAGTCAGCAAAGTGTCGGTTGCAGAAGATCAATCCCGTATGCATTCTTATTTTGAAGACGGCGAAGACCCTGATGAGCTTTTAAAATTGCCCGAACCTTTACTGGAAAGACTACGCTTGCTCAATAATATCCATCATACTGGCTGCATCATATTTGAGGCACTGCCTAAGCATCTTAAAGTTCACAGTTACGTAACGCTCTTAGACCATTCTAAAGAAGAAGCTTTTAAAAAACTGCTGAATGACATTATTACGTTTATTCCGACCATTGAAGGCTTAGGGATATCGGGTTTTATGAAATTACCTTATAAAGACACGCGTTTTTTTAAATTGCAGCGAGCGTTACCCACCCGTTTTTATCCCAGAAACCCTTACGTTCCCTAGCGCAAGGGCGCGTGTGTTTGTATTATCTTTCACGTAAAGCGATTAGGAATACGTGTAATGAGCTGGATGTTTTGTAGTCAATAATTATTCAACCAAACTTTGTCGCCTAACTGGTCCCACTAATAGTTCATTTAAGCGTCTTTTATTTGCGTCTATGAGTGGGTGTTTCTAGAGGGTCGTTCTACACCGCCCATAAAAAATATAATAAAGGCTAAGCATGTTTTTTAAAAGCGTGTAGGGCTGTATAATCGCTATTTATAAGTGTGTCTTTAATCACTATACTTGGTCGCAAACATGCACTTTTACCCTTGATAATTGGAGATCACATGAGCGATGCACGTTTACAGTCATTATTTGAGTTAACAGCACTCGAAAAAGGTTTATATGAAGGTAAAAGTTGGGATTTGGGATTTCCAGCATTATATGGTGGTCAAGTATTAGGGCAATCGGTTATAGCGGCCTACAGAAGCTTGCCCGATGACAGGCGCATTCATTCCTTTCACAGTTATTTTTTATTGCCCGGAGACGCGACCAAGCCGGTTACATATGAAGTTGAGACAGTGCGTGATGGCAGAAGTTTTTCAGCCAGGCGCGTAAAAGCGATTCAAAACAAGCGCACTATCTTTTATATGACCGCGTCGTTTCAAAAGGTAGAAGAGGGCTTAAGTCATCAGTTTAGTGTAATGCCTGATGTTCCCAAGCCTGAATCGGTTGAAAAAGATATTAAATTTCATGAGGTGAATTTTAGTAAATTATCGAAAAAAATGAAAGAAGCCTTGCCGTTTCATCGACCCGTAGATATTCGCACCATTAATGCTTCGCATATGTTTGACACTGTAAAACGTGAGCCTAAACGACAGCTTTGGTTTAAAGGCAGGGATGAAACATCTAACGATGTAGGGTTGAATCAGGCTTCACTTGCATATGCGTCAGACTTTCAATTTTTAAGCACGGCGCTTGGTGCACACGGCTTGGCTATTCAAGATAAGAACTTGCGCTTAGCGACTATTGATCACGCTATGTGGTTTCATCATTCGTTTCGATTTGACGATTGGTTAATGTACGATATGGAAAGCCCCTTTAGCGGCAATGGACGCGCGCTGGTTCAGGGCAAAATTTATAACAAAGAAGGTTTATTGGTTGCTTCGTCTGTGCAAGAAGGTTTGTTGAGACTGGCTAAAACAGAGTAATAAATTATATGTTGTTCAGCTGTACATGCTGATTTTTAAAGCATGCAGGATAGGGTAAACCTAATTAAAAAGGCCTGGAACAAACGTTCCAGGCTTAGGGGGTGGCTCATTTAAGAGCCTTGCGCTAACTTGTACTAACTACAACAACGGGAGGCTTCCACAAAAGCCTCTTTTAATATCAAACTTTTAACATCAAACTTTGTACTGCATACTTTCTTACCGCATATTTCCTAGCATAATATAATACATAGGAGCAATGCGTGTAATCATTAACTTAATTATACTATACCGTATTTGTGAGTTAAAGATAAAGTGCTTTTTAGTATAAATAGATCCCAGGCTTGTATTTGATGGTACTATTTTTCGAGTATGCTTATATGCTAAGCCAAAATGTCGCAATTAAAGCCTTTGGCTGGCATACATTAAGTGTTTCACTATGACTAAAATTCTTAAAACATAATAAAAGAGGGCAGTTATGCTGCACAAAATCTGGCTGGCTTTTATTGTCAGTTCCTTCATTGCCACATGTATCAAGGTGGTTGTTACTGGTGACATGGGCAGCTTTGAACAAGTCATGACCGCCGTTACCAGCATGGCACGCACCAGTGTTGATATAGCCCTTGGCCTTATAGGCTTACTGGCTTTTTGGTTAGGCATATTTAAAGTAGCCGAAAACTCAGGCTTAATCGCTAAATTTTCAAGACTGTTGGCCCCGCTGCTGTGCCGTATAATGCCTGATATACCAAGAGATCATCCTGCGCTTGGCAGTATTACCATGAATATGTCGGCAAATATTCTTGGCCTTGACAACGCAGCAACGCCTTTTGGCATAAAAGCCATGCAGGATATGCAGACCTTATCCCCGGTAAAAGATACGCTTACAAATTCCCAAATATTATTTTTAGTGTTAAACACCTCGTCTGTGACCTTATTTCCTATTGCCGTATTTTTGTATCGAGCAGAGCAAGGCGCAGCTCAGCCAACCGATGTGTTTATTCCTATTCTGCTGGCCACTAGCGCATCCACTTTAGTGGGTTTGATAGTCACCTGCGCAGTGCAAAAAGTAAATTTATTTAACCGCGTGGTGCTAATTTACTTAGTCGGTGCCTTTAGTTTGTTAGCGGCAGTTATGCTTTACTTTTCAAGGTTAGCCGCTGATCAGCTAGCCAGTCAATCGAGTTTAATTGCCAACTTTGCACTAATGACCTTCATTGTTGCCGTCTTAGTGATTGGCTGGCGTAAAGGCCAAGACACCTACGAACAATTCGTTGAAGGTGCTAAGCAAGGTTTTGACGTGGCGGTGTCAATTATTCCTTTCTTATTGGCGATGCTATTCGCTATTGGAATGCTACGGGCCAGCGGAGTTATGGATTTTGTCACTGATCAAGTGGCTTTCTTGGTTGCCTTAGTAGGACTAGACACCCGCTTTGTAGATGCGCTACCTACCGCAATGATGAAACCATTAAGTGGCTCTGGTGCTCGAGCACTCATGATTGAAACGATGCAGTTTCACGGCGCTGACTCTTTTGTAGGGCGTTTAGCATCGGTTATGCAAGGCTCCACCGAAACCACCTTTTACGTACTGGCAGTTTATTTAGGCGCCGTTGGCATAAAACACAGTCGCTACGCGGTTGGCTGTTGTTTAGCGGCTGATTTTGCGGGCATCTTTGCAGCAATTATGGTGTCGTACTGGTTTTTTGGGTAAAGTATGCATGTCTGTTTACGATTACTAAGTACAATAAGTAAAGGAAGATTACATCATGCTGACCAATGTTAAAAAGTTTATGCGCAGTATCGTCATATCGCTAACATGCATTTGTATAAGCTTTGCTATTCTAGATGCATTTTGGTTAGGTTACTTTGCCACTAACTGGTATCAAACTGAAATGCAGTCGCTTATGCGAAGCCAGTTTATAACTTGGCCTTGGTTAATATTTTACTTGATATACACTAGTGTTACCTTCTTATTAGCCGTGTTGCCCAATAGAGAAAAACTATGGACCTACGCGGCCATAGACGGTGCGCTTTTAGGCCTAGCCAGCTATGGGGCATACAACCTTACAGCCCATAGCATAATAGAAGGTTTTACGCTTAAAATTATGTTGACTGATTGGGTATGGGGTACATTCTTAACCAGTTGTTGTGCGACTGCGGGATGGTTTGGTTTTCAGGCATATTGCAAAAAAAGCTGAGCCTTGGTGTGCGAGAAAGTAAGTAGTAAAGCTTGTATAAATTTATGCACAAATAATGTCGGACTATGGTGCACCACGATACACTACCGCAGAATGATATAGCTTGGTTATCCCCCTAAAATTGGACGGCCTATATTTGCCAACATGCTACATAAAGCAATAAGCGGCAGGCCAATCAGACTGTTAGGATCATCACCCTCTAGCTTTTCAAATAAGCTAATGCCTAAGCCTTCTACCTTAAAAGCACCGGCGCAGTCTAAAGGCTGTTCTCGTGTAATATAATCATTTATCTGCGCAAGGCTTAAGGGTCGAAAGTGTACATAATAGGGCACAACCGCTAATTGCTTATGCCAGCCGTCAGCGCTGTTAGGCAAAGGGGATAACACACACAAGCCCGTAAGAAAAGTAAGTTTTTGGCCACTTACCTGCATAAGCTGTTCAACCGCGCGCTCATGAGTAAGCGGTTTGCCTAAAATTTCATTCCTTTGCGTCACCGCGATTTGGTCTGACGATATAATAATATGCATGGGATGTTGCTCAGATAACACTAATGCTTTTTGTTCGCTTAACCTACTTACCATGTCATGTGGCATTTCTTTATCTATAGCTGACTCGTCAATGTTAGGCGCTGCCTGAACAAAATCTAGCCCCAATTGCGCCAGCAACTTCGCACGGTATTTTGAAGAAGAGGCAAGTAAAATAGGGCAGTGCTGGTTTTGGATAGTTGACATAAGTAAATCAAAAATAGTTGATGTGACGACTGTATTGATTGTACAACCATAATAGTTTAAATACTCAATTGTGTTCGCGTAGTACTTCAATTAAATATTTCGTAGAGTCTGAAGCAATATTAGTTTGATTTTTTTTGCAAAAGTTTTTCTTAGTGTAATGATCGCTGCGTAACTCTAAATAGTGAGATAACAACATTAGCGTCGTTCTAGTGGTGTTAGCTTGCTGGTACTAACTATGTTTTCTTGGTTTAGATAATGTGTAGCAAGCTAAATTTGATAGGCTTAATCAGCCGTTGGTAAGCCATTTAACTTATAAACTTTTCCACCTTTCATTACCATATCGACGTTTTGCAACAAGTTAATGTAGCGCAGCACATCACCTTTAACCGCAATAATATCGGCATATTTACCGGCTGAAATAGTGCCTGTTTTATCACTCACCTTCATGAGTACCGAAGGCCAATATGTGGCAGCTCTGATAGTGTCCATTGGTGAAATATCCATTTCGTTTACCCATACCGAAAGTTCATTCCATGTACTCTGACAATGGAATTTAGTCGGTATTCCGCTGTCCGTGCCAATTAGCATTACGACACCGGTATCTTTCAACTGCTGAATTTTGCGTTTAAGTGTAGGCTTTCGCAGCGGCGTTAGCTGCATATATTCTAGCTGCCCCACATTGCCAAGAGAATCACGAATATCTTTAATCGTGCTCGGTTCTAGTCCTCTATGCCAGCACTTGTCATCTAGGCGTTCAAAATTTGAAACTGTTGTCTCATAGTTCCATAGACCTTCTACAGTCGGTGTCCAAAATAACGGTCCACCAGCAATGCGGCCTTTTGCAGTACGCTCTTTGAGCAAACGAATAACGTCTTCTGGGTATTCGGGTGCAGTCGTCAAGCCGGTATGCTCAAAATTATCAACGCCAATCTCCAGTCCACGTCTAATTTCGTCAGGTTTGTGTGCATGAGCCACCACCACTAAATTACGCTTGTGAGCTTGATCTACAATCGATTGAGCTTCCTCAATTGTCATCATGTCGTGGTCTATTAGCTTTATGATATCCACTCCAGCGTCAGCCAACTTGTTGACCTTAAGCTTTGCATCTTTTACGCCGTCAATCCCCCAACGATAATGTTCGGTACCTGGGTAAGGTTTATGCTGCAAGAATGGTCCTGATACATACAGGCGAGGGCCAGGGATTTCACCACTTTCAATTTGTTTTTTTATTAATATCGAATCTTCAAGCGGCGCGCCTAAATCACGTGCACTGGTTATACCCGCAAGGAGCAGCTGCTCGGCGCTTGCTGGCATTATTTCGCTAGCAAGTTTAGATGTATACTCTTTACGCCAGTGCACATAGTCGGCATGCCCAGTAAGCATTAAATGAGCATGGTTTTCCCACAGCCCGGGCAACACATCCATGCCTTCTGTGGATACCACTTTATAGTCGTTAGGGACCGGTAACGTGTCTATCGAACCCACTTTTAGTATTATCCCATCTTTAATTAAAATAACGCTATTGGCAAGCGGCTGATGGCCAAAACCATCTATTAGACGACCGCCTACTAAAGCGGTTTGCTGAGCATTGGCCATTGGCAAATTGACAAGGCAAAAAGTGATCATTATTGTAAAAAACACTGCAAATTTTGACATATTTAATAACCTTATATTTTTATGTGACGTTGTATTCGTTATGAACGTTTTGTTAAGGTAGCGCTATTTAGACAAAGAAAACAGGATTTATTATTTTTAGGAACCAAAGGAGTAGGTTTGTTGAATCAATATAGTGTTTATTTCTAATAGCTATTTGCGTAATCTAAGCTGAAGAGTAAATTTGCCTATAATTAAAATGTGTGTTGTGAAGTTTGACTAATTTTACTATATTGCACATTAGTTAATATATATACTATAGGGGCTTTAAACCATTTCAGGCGCTAGCTATGAAAACCAAACGAATGAAAAGCTTTGACTAACGCCACACAAATATATACCATGCGCGCGCTATGACAAATGTGAAATTACCAAAAAAACTAGATCCAAACAAAAGCGCGCAGTTGCGGTCGAAGTACGATGGCATTTATTTGGCGTGTGAAATGTTACGATACAGCTCAGCGGTAGCGGATGCTGCGCCTGAAGTGCATGTTAAAATTGAGTTTTCAAAAGACGCGCAGAGTCTTACTTACTTTAACGGTGAAATGCGTTCGCAGGTGCAACTAATTTGTCAGCGCTGTAATGAAGTGTTTGACCACTCAGTTCACACTGAGTTTTGTTACACACCCGTGCAGGGGAGTGAGCAAACAGACCTATTACCAGACGCATACGACCCGGTACAGGTCGATGACCAAGGAGAGGTCGATTTATTTGAACTGCTTGAAGATGAATTAATTCTATCTTTGCCTTTAGTGCCCTTACATTCTCATGAGGAATGTAAGGTAAAAGCTGAAAATATGCAGTTTGGAGACATCGAACCGGGACCAGTGCGTGAAAACCCATTTGCGGTTTTAAAAGAACTTAAGCGAGACTAGGAGTAACCCATGGCGGTACAGAAAAGTAGAAGAACACGCTCTACGCGTGGAATGCGTCGTTCACATGACTCATTACCAGGCGCGACATTGTCGGTAGATGCGACCTCTGGCGAAACTCATCGTCGTCACCATGTGACAAATGATGGTTTTTACAAAGGTGAAAAAGTGACGGCAAAGTAAGCATTCAGGCTTATATTTGTGCATGTCACAATAGCAATAGATATCATGGGGGGCGATCGCGGCCCCCATGTTTTTTTATCTGCAACACACAAAATCCTTTCAAATTTTGACGCGGTAGCCGTTATTATATGTGGCGATCAAACATCTATTACATCTTTTAAATCTAGCTTAGCAGTCTATGCAAATCGCGTTACCTACGAGATATGTGCGCAAATTGTCGAGATGACCGATAATCCGGCTATGGCCATTCGGCAGAAAAAATGCTCAAGTATGCGTAAAGCCCTCGACTTGACCCAGCAAGATATTGCTAACGCCTGCGTAAGTGCTGGCAACACCGGTGCCTTAATAGCAATGGCGTACTATGTGCTCAAGACTATTCCTGGAATATCGAGACCGGCGCTGTGTACTCTACTGCCAACACAAAACCGAAAGAAAGTCCTGCTGCTAGATTTAGGCGCTTCTATTAACTATAACGCTGAGAATCTTTTTCAATATGCGCTCATGGGCTCTGTATTTATGCAGCAAACCCAGGGTATTGCATCTCCCGCAGTAGCGCTATTGAATGTAGGCGAAGAAGATACAAAGGGCAACAGCCTCGTTAAACATGCCAACAGCTTAATAAAAGAATGCGGTGCAATAAACTATGTGGGTTATGTTGAAGGTGATGATATATTTGCCGGTGAAACCGACGTGGTGGTAACTGACGGATTTACCGGTAATGTAGCGCTTAAAGCGAGTGAAGGCATAGCTAAATTCTTAGTTGAAGAAATTAAAACGCTGACGAAAGAAACCTTAATTGCGCGTATTCTAAGCAAACTTGCGCTGCCACTTATCAAAAGCTTGTTTCAACGTATGAACCCCGACCAGTATAACGGAGCCAGTCTGTTAGGATTGCAGTCTACCGTTATAAAAAGTCACGGAAATGCGTCTACGGAGGCCTGCTACTACGCTATTGTGCAAGCAATTAATGAAGCTCAGCAAGCAGTTCCTGATAAAATAAAAACGAAAATAGAACAAGAGTTAATGGAGCACTAGTAAATATGTATTCCCGAATAATTGGCACGGGTAGCTATTTTCCTAAAGACGTACGCAGCAATGCCGACCTAGAAATTATGATTGATACGTCCGATAAATGGATAACTGACCGCACCGGCATTAAAGAAAGACGACTTATAGGTGCAGATGAAACCGTCGCTACAATGGGAGCACAAGCGTCATTGAAGGCGCTTGAAGCCGCGCAATTGCTGCCTAGTGATATAGATATGATTGTTTGTGCAACTACTAGCGGGCGTTACGCGTTACCTAGTTCAGCCTGCGAAATTCAAAAAATTCTCAAAGTAGACAATATCCCCGCGTTCGATGTTGCCGCAGCATGTGCTGGGTACTGCTATGCGTTAAGTGTCGCCGACCAGTACATCAAAAGTGGCATGGTGAAGCGTATATTAGTAATAGGCAGTGACTGCTTGAGCCGCTTAATTGACCCTAAAGATCGTTCAATGATCATTTTATTTGGCGATGGCGCGGGTGCAACCATATTAGAAGCAAGTGAAGAAGCTGGTATATTGTCTACACATATTAATGCGGCAGGCTCGTATTCTGATTTATTGCATGTTGGCAACCCAACACGCGGCGATGAAGCCTCGGTGCATGAAAATTGGGGTGGCATGAAAGGCAATGAAGTGTTCAAAGTTGCGGTCACGAAACTAAGTGAAATAGTTGAAGAAACTTTGGCGGCCAACAACATGGCAAAATCTGATTTAGATTGGTTGGTGCCACATCAAGCCAATTTTCGGATTATAAAAGCTACCGCTAAAAAATTAGATATGTCGCTTGACCAAGTGGTGTTAACACTTGAGAAATATGGCAATACCTCAGCGGCGACCGTACCTACTGCGCTAGATATTGCCATTAGAGACGGTAGAATTAAACGTGGTCAAAACTTATTACTAGAAGCCTTTGGCGGTGGTTTTGCGTGGGCATCTGCGCTAGTGAAATATTAGCATAACAACGAAGAACGAGAACTATTAATGAGTAAAATAGCATGTGTATTTCCGGGACAGGGAAGCCAATCTGTAGGAATGCTAGCCGATTTAGCTAGCGACTTTAGTATCGTGAAATCAGTATTTGAAGAAGCGTCTGACGCTATTGGATACAACCTATTTAAAGTAACTCAGCGTGATGATGGGCAGCTTAGTCAAACTGAAATTACGCAGCCTGCATTGCTAACAGCCAGCGTTGCTTGCCTGCGGGTACTGCAGTCAGAAACAGATTTTACACCGCATTTTTATGCTGGGCACAGCTTGGGTGAATACACCGCATTGGTTGCCGCTAATGTGCTTGGTTTAAGCGCTGGTGTAAAGCTGGTGCAGGCTCGCGGGCAGTTTATGCAGCAGGCCGTAGCGCCAGGCGAGGGCGCAATGTATGCCATTATTGGCTTAGACGACAACATAATTGCTGATGTCTGTGCAAAAGTCGCTGCAGATACTAAACAAGTTGTCGCGCCCGTAAATTACAATTCTCCTGGTCAGGTCGTGATTGCCGGCACTAAAAAAGCGGCCGATGCAGCAGCGCTCGCACTCAAAGCTGCTGGCGCAAAAAAGGCATTATCACTAGCCGTAAGTGTACCTTCGCATTGCTTACTAATGAAAGGTGCAAGCATTAAACTACAGGCTTTATTAAATGCTATCGTGTTTAAACAACCTACCACGCCCATTGTGAATAATGTTGATGTTGCGGTTAACGATAATGTTGATGATATAAAAGACGCCTTAGTACGTCAGCTTTACATGCCGGTTCGCTGGTCGCAAAGTGTGACATATTTGATTGCGCAAGAGGTAAGCGAATTTGTTGAGGTAGGGCCAGGCAAAGTGCTGTCGGGCTTAATAAAACGCATCGATAAAAGTGTGACTACCCGCAATATGAATAGTGCTAAAGACTTAGTATAAGATACCTAGTGTATAAAAGAATCACAAAAGAATTATAAAGGATAAGTATGTTTGATTTAACTGGAAAGGTAGCGCTTGTAACAGGCGCAAGCCGCGGCATAGGCAAAGCAACCGCTGAGCAGCTTGCGAGTTTAGGTGCAATCGTTATTGGCACAGCAACAAGTGACTGCGGCGCTGACGCTATTTCTGCATATTTAGGCGACTCTGGCACCGGTATGCGCTTAAATGTAACCGTTGATGAAGAAGTTAGCCTCGTTATCGCTGACATTACCGCTAAATACGGCGGTATCGATTTGCTTATTAATAATGCAGGTATTACTCGCGACAATTTAATTATGCGCATGAAAGAGGATGAGTGGAACGACATCCTACAGACAAATTTAACCTCGGTGTTCAAACTCTCAAAAGCTGTCATGCGCGGTATGATGAAGAAAAAAAACGGCCGTATAGTCTCAATTGGTTCAGTAGTTGGTTCAACGGGCAACGCCGGACAGGCTAACTACGCAGCGGCAAAAGCAGCTGTTATCGGTTTTAGTAAGTCTATGGCACGTGAGATAGCCTCTAGAGGCATAACGGTTAACGTAGTTGCCCCCGGCTTTATCGATACCGATATGACGCGTGGCCTAAGTGACGAGCAAAAAACAGCTATATTTAAAGATATTCCCGCCAACAGACTGGGCGATCCAAAAGAAATCGCAGCTACAGTGGCGTTTTTATGCTCAGACGCCGCCGCTTATATAACCGGTGAGACCATTCATGTGAATGGTGGTATGCACATGAGCTAGATCAATGTATCATTAGGACTTAGCAACAAGTCCCAGTATACAGTTGATAGAATAGAATTTTTGGCCAATAATTAAAATGAATGTGGTTGTACCACACATTAATTAGCTGGTTAAGCTTGCATGGCAAGGATAAGGTCAATAAACTATCCACGCTAAATTTTTAGGTATTTAAAGGAAACCTGTAATATGAGTAATATAGAAGAACGCGTAAAGAAAATTATTATTGAGCAACTAGGCGTCAAAGAAGATGAAGTAAAGTCTGAAGCATCATTTGTAGATGACTTAGGCGCAGATTCATTAGACACAGTTGAACTAGTAATGGCGCTTGAAGAAGAGTTTGATACTGAAATTCCTGATGAGGAAGCAGAGAAAATCACGACTGTTCAGTCTGCAATCGACTACATCAACGCTCATAACGACGCGTAAGACAGTTTTCAAAAAAACGGCTCATCCTTGGGCCGTTTTTTTGTTGCTATTGTTTGTGCTTGAACTAGGAGGCTATAGTGACTAAACGTCGCGTAGTGGTTACTGGCGTTGGTATGCTTACGCCGTTAGGAAATGACGTTGATTCCACGTGGTCAAATATACTTGCTGGCAAAAGCGGTATAGATAAAGTAACGCTTTTTGATACGCAAGAATACAACACTAAAATTGCTGGAGAAGTCAAAGACTTTGATGTTGAAGCCTATATTCCCAGAAAAGAAGCTAAAAAAATGGACCGCTTTATCCAGTTAGGCGTTGCTGCAGGCATACAAGCTCTGCGAGACTCAGGTTTAACGGTATGTGATGAAAACGCGGGACGCGTTGGGATCTCGATTGGTTCAGGCATTGGCGGCCTTCCGCTTATTGAAGAAAATCACAAAAAATTACTAAGCGGTGGCCCTAAGAAAGTGTCGCCGTTTTTTGTCCCTTCTACTATTACCAATATGATATCGGGCTTTTTGTCGATAATGGAAGGTCTTAAAGGGCCTAACTTAAATGTGGTAACAGCTTGTACTACTGGTGTGCATAACATTGGTATTGCCGCGCGCACAATTGCATACAACGATGCAGACGCTATGCTAGCCGGCGGCGCAGAGGCAACTATCACACCATTAGCGTTTGCTGGTTTTGGCTCTGCAAGAGCACTTTCAACTAGCAACGACGACCCGCAGGGGGCAAGTCGCCCTTGGGATAAAGACAGAGACGGCTTTGTTATGGGTGAAGGCGCTGGTGTGGTTATGTTAGAAGAATACGAAATGGCAAAACAGCGCGGCGCCAAGATTTATGCAGAAATTGTCGGTTTCGGCATGAGTGGTGATGCATACCATATGACGTCGCCACCACCCGATGGTTCGGGTGCTGCATTAGCCATGAAGAATGCCATAAAAGACGCGCACATTAGCGAGACACTTATTGGCTACATAAACGCACATGGCACCTCAACGCCTGCTGGCGATGTGGTAGAGGTAGCGGCAATTAAAAGTGTTTTTGCTGAGCATTCAGCGAAGCTTAAAGTAAGCTCTACAAAGTCTATGATTGGGCATTTACTTGGGGCTGCAGGATCCGTTGAGGCAATATTTACAATTTTGGCGCTACGCGACCAAATGGCGCCGCCTACCATTAACCTAGATAATCCGAGTGAAGGCTGCGATTTAGATTTTGTGGCACATAAGGCATCGGCGTTTACCGCAGATTATGCTTTATGTAATTCGTTTGGTTTTGGTGGCACTAATGGTTCTTTATTGTTTGCTAGAGAGCATTCTATAAAAGAATAATAAGCCCCAAGCATTCGTTTTTTCCGCAATTATTTGCTAAATTAAGTGAAGAGATTAATATAATCACCTTCACTTTTTTTATGCCTTTATAATCACAATAAGTATCACCGTAAGGAATAGCCGTAATAGCTTTATATGAATATTGTCATCGCCAATTATTTATCAGAATCGCAGTTTAGTATTCGTGCATTAGACGCTAAGCAAGACTTGTTAGCAGCGCAACTGGATATTGGCAAATTCTGCGTGGCAGCAGATCAGGCTCTTTTTACCAAAGTCTGTTTACAGGACAGAGCGTTTAATTATGGTGATGGCTGCTTCACCACGATATACGGCGAATCTACTCAAGTGTTCTTACTAAACGAACACTTGCAAAGGTTAGCAAGAGATTGTCATAAACTCAGTATAGGGCTTTGCCTAAACACGCTACAGGCTTGGTTGCTACTGGCGCTCAAATGCATGATCACAAAGAGTCACGCAGCATATGCTGTCAAGATTTTAGTTTCAAGAGGTGTCGGTGGTCGCGGTTACGAACTTCCTACGCAGCTTAATACTTCAGTAGTGGTGAGTATATCCCCATGCCTAGTTAGCAAGCCGCTGAGCATTCAAAGAGGCTATGAATACACGATTAAGCAAGCTAATATGACTTTGTCTAGCCAAACACTTTTAGCGGGCATCAAGCACAACAATAGGTTGGAGCAGGTTCTTGCTAAGCGTGAATTACAGCAGTATGACTGTAACGATTTAGTTTTGTGCGATAATACGGGCATTTTAATTGAAGCCACCGCCGCTAATATCTTCTATCAAAAAGATGGTGTTTGGTTCACACCCCAAATAATGCATTGTGGTGTTGGTGGCGTAATGCGCGATACCGTTATTGCTTTTTTTCAAAGTGTGGGTGTTCGCTGTGAAATAAATGCATCGCCCTTTAGTGAATTATTAAATGCCGATGCTGTCTTTTTGTGTAACGCAATTAAGTTTATTATTCCAGTGTCTGCAATCGTTCTTAACGATAAAGAACATCCGTTTACGCTATGGGAAGTGAGTGCACTAGCGTTTGACTTGCACGAATGGATTGGAAAACATCATAAGGTAGAATTTTAGGGCTTACATGAAAAAAATAGTGTCTGTGTTTTTGCTTATCTCGCTGCTAGCGGCTATTGGGGCTGGCATGCTCGTATGGCAAAAATTAAATAGCATTGAAAAATTGAGGCTAAGCATAGATTCCCCAACTGAATTTGAAGTGCTAAAAGGCAAAAGCTTATACAAAGTAGTGGACAAACTAGGCCAATTCGCTGAAATCGACACTTTTAGTTTTAAGATATGGCTACGGCTGAATCCAGAATTTGAAAGAATTCAATCAGGTGTTTATGAACTGCCGCCAAATGTCTCTTTAATAGAGGCTCTCGATCTCATGGTTAAAGGCAAAGTCAAACAATTAAGCATTACGCTGGTAGAGGGGCAAACAATAGCGCAGTGGGTAACAGCTTTGTCACAGGCTGAAGGTTTGTCACACAACATTACTAGTAAAGATGTGCTTTACGAAACCTTAGGAGCAGTTAACTTTGAGTTCTGCGTAAATATTTATGCAAGTGTTGAAGGCTGTTTATTACCAGACACATACTTTTATACGCATGGCACTAACAGCACCGATATTTTAGGACGTGCCTTAAGCGCTATGCAGGTCTACTTAAAGGGGCTTTGGCCTTCTCGCCTTATCAATATACCGTTAAGCACACAGTATGAGGCACTTATTTTGGCCTCCATAATAGAAAAAGAAACGGCTATAGAGTCAGAGCGTACCGAAATAGCCGGCGTGTTTGTTAATAGATTAAATAAAAATATGCGCTTGCAGACAGACCCGACCGTTATATACGGCATTGGCGACAGCTATGACGGAAACATTACGCGCAAACACCTGCGTACTCCTACACCGTATAACACCTACGTGATTAGAGGGTTGCCTATCACGCCCATTGCCATGCCAAACAAAGCATCTATAGAAGCCGCCTTGTTTCCGGCATTAACCGATTCTTTATACTTTGTTGCAACAGGCAACGGCGGTCATCAATTTTCAACAAACTTAAGCGATCATAACAAAGCGGTTAGAGCCTATTTGGTCCAGCGAAAAATTAATCTTACCCGTGAACAAGAGAAAACTAGACAATGAAAGCAGCGTTTGTTGTAGTCGAAGGATTAGAAGGCGCCGGTAAAAGTACCGTCATAAATGCCATAGAAAATTTTTTTACCATGCTAGGTCACAGCGTGATCCGTACCCGGGAACCCGGTGGCACGCCTATGGCGGAAGCCATTCGAGATTGCGTTAAGCAAACTTGGAAAGATGAAACGGTTACCCAAGAGACTGAACTTCTGCTTATGTACGCCGCTCGCAGTCAACTGGTGCACAATATTATACTGCCCGCATTAGCGAATAATATTTTTGTAATTGGTGACCGGCATGATTTATCGTCAGTTGCTTACCAAGGAGGTGGCCGCCAGGTGCCTTTGGAAAATTTACAGTTGCTTAAACGGTTAACTTTGGGTGACTTCACCCCCGATCTTACCCTTTATTTAGATATTGAGCCGAGCGTTGGCTTAGCCAGAGCAAAGGGACGAGGTGAATTAGATCGCATAGAGCTTTCAGGTTTAGCATTTTTTGAGCGTGCTAGGGAAACCTATTTAGAACAGTTGGCCTTACTCGAAAATGCAGCGACCATCAATGCTGGTAATAGCATTGAACAGGTACAAAAAGATGTCCTGCGGGCTCTACATAATTGGTACAATGCAGCTAGTAGCGCAACTAATACCACCGCAAGCCACGCAAATAACAGGACAGTTAAGCACACAGTAAGAGGTGACGAGTAAATGTATCCTTGGTTAGCGTCTACGTTAGCGCAGTTAAAGCAGCGCCTAGGTCAACAGCTGCTTCATCATGGCTTATTATTTATTGCTGATAAAGGCGTAGGCGAGCATCAATTAATAGATCAACTTGTAAAATCGCTTTTATGTGCAACTAAAGAAGCCTGTGGTACCTGTAAAGCCTGTAAATTATTTGAGGCGAAGTCTCATCCCGATATGCATTATGTAGTGTCTGACAAACCTAGTATAGGCGTTGATCTTATTCGCCAGGTCAGCCAGTTCGTAACAACCACATCGCAGATGTTAGGCAATAAGGTAGTAATCATCGAAAACATTGACTTGATGACGGAGGCGGCAAGTAACTCCTTGTTAAAAACCCTTGAGGAGCCGAGCCAAAATACCTATATACTGCTCACAACGACAAAGCCTAATTCACTGCTAGCGACTATTACAAGCCGCTGTGAGAAAATTCGACTTATTTTACCATGCACAGATGATAGTATGATGTGGCTTGCCTCACAAACCGAATCACCCTTAAGTAAAGAGGGCCTTTTGGCATTTTCAGGCTCAGCGATTGATTATTTATCGTCTATGAACAACGATGGTGTTAATTACGGTTTATTTTGCGACGATTTAGAAAGTTTACTGCAAGGGCGTACAAATGAGCTTCTTTTAGCTGAGAAAAATAAAGCGCATGCAAGCTTAGTGCTTCTTTGGACCTATCAAAAGGCTGTCTTGATTTACAAGAAACAGATGGAAGATGTCAGTAAATTACCAGCAAACAATGCCATTAGTAACTTACAAAGAACTCAGTATGCAGAATGTCTAGTGTTTGATTGCCAGCAGGCAAATAAAAAAATTGCACAGGCAGGTATAAATAAAAGCCTTATTTTGCAACAGATTTTTCATAAATTTAAACAAGTCTCATTAATTCATTAATAGGACCCAAACGCGCCTAAAATGAGTGTTTGGCAAGTAAAAAAGAGGTTTTTGTGTTTGTAGATTCACACTGTCATTTAGATAGATTAGACAAAAACGGTCCTGCATTAGATGAAGTTGTAAAGCAGGCCTTAGCAGCCAATGTTGAACACATGCTTTGTGTGGCGGTGTCGGTAAAAGAATTTGCACAAATGAAGTCAACGGTAGGCCATTATCCGGACGTCTCAATGTCGTGCGGTGTCCACCCTTTGCATAATGAAGACGTTTGCGATTATGAGACCTTACTAGCCCATGCACAATATGATGATGTAGTGGCGGTTGGCGAAACAGGCCTTGATTATTTTTACAGCGAAGAAACGGCAAGCGTACAAATGAAATCGTTTGTTGATCATATTAAAGTGGCTAACGTGGTGAAAAAACCGCTCATTATTCATACTAGAAGCGCTCAGGAAGATACTTTACAGGCACTAAAAGAAAACTACGATCCTCGCACTGGCGCAGTATTGCATTGCTTCACTGAAAGCCTTGAAATGGCACAAGCAGCTATGCAAATGGGGATTTATATTTCTATATCAGGTATTGTCACTTTTAGTTCAGCCAAAGAGCTACAGGAAACAGTAAAACAAATTCCTTTAGACAAACTTTTGATAGAGACAGATTCGCCGTGGTTAGCACCTGTGCCGTTTAGAGGCAAAAAGAACGAGCCAAAACACGTTATTGAAGTGGCCAAATTTATTGCAAAGCTAAAAGGGGTGTCAATTGAAAAATTAGCTCAGCACACCACAGAGAATTTTTACCGTTTGTTCACGCATATAAATAGAGGTTCTATATAATCATGACATTTCCCAGATGGCGTCAATCCTTAGCGCGCAGCTTACATGTACAAAGAAGCAAGCCCGAGGCGAAATTTTTTCAAGCAGCAAATGCGTACATGCCCGGTGATTCTTGTGATATAAGTGATATTATAGTGGAAAATAGAACAATGGTATTTAGGGGCTTTGCCCAAAGCAGCCATACTTTACTGGCAATAAGTGATTCAAGAAGCGAGAAGTTCAGTCAATGGCAGCAGTCCCCGCGCACTCAACTTTGTTGGTATTTTACTAAAACCCGTGAACAGTTTCGTATTAGTGCGCAGGTTTCCATGGTGGGAAGCACTGGCTTGTTGTTTCAAGATGAGCATGCCGATGCTGATGTCAATCAAGGGTGCTCTCAAAACAGTATGTTAACGTCAGAAAGGGCGATTCTGTGGGCAAACTTATCTGACAAAGCAAAGACGCAGTTTTATTGGCCTACACCCAAACAGGCCTTAAAAGATATAGAAATTAACGGCCCACCAAGCTCAGATATACCCGATAATTTCATACTAATTTGTTTTCATCCTTATTACGTGGATTATTTGAATTTAACGACTACGCCGCAAACACGTGAAATACATGACATTTCTGATAAAAAATGGATATACCAAGACGTTAACCCCTAGCTTTGAGACTACGTCAGAAGTTTAGGCGAATGAGCTTGAGACTTTTTTAGCAAGTAGAAATGCCACTTTCGCGTGAACAAGTTCTGTTTTACTAGAAATGTGACGTTCTCTTATTAGCGCGAGTTGGTTTTTTGTTAGTTGATCGTCAAAGTAGATTACTCGGCAAGTATTCGCCTTAAGAAGACTGCAAATCAATTCAAATTGAGAATGCTTTTTTGATGGTTTAATTTGGAGGTACTCATGGTGCGGCTGACTAAATACATAGCGGGCGCTCAAATTACAGATCCAGCCTAAGCGAGTGTTCTGACTAGCCTTCGCCTGAGTAGGAAATTGAATTATGTCGCTGTTATTGAGCGCAATAGTTTTAGTTTGGCAATGTCTGTAATGGCTATAATCGTTAGTATGACTAATATAGAGATTAGCATTATTTGCATTTTGCGAAATATCAGTTGTATTCATATTCAAAACCTATGGCCGTTATAATATTAGCTAGGTGTATACAGTACATATATACAGTGTATGCATGTACAGTAGTACTGTATGAAATGAATTGCAAGTTTATTTAATGGGGATTTTAAGCACTGACTTTAAACTATTGAACATTTAAGAAAGAGTCTATACAAAACAAAGGACTGGAGCTTATCTTTTTTCTATCATTGCATTTGATTTTGGCAAAAATAAACTTGCATACATTCTGTTGGCAAATTCGTCGGTCATACCCGATATATAATCTGAAATAACGCGCAGTTTAGCACTCTCATCTTCTGCAATAAGCCAACGATTTTCCGTATTTGGCGGCAGTAATCGCTGTGGATCGCTTGCAAACGCTTCAAACAAAGCCATTACTATTTGCTGCCCTTTATACCTTATTAGCTGCAGGTCTGGTTTGTTAATCACGTGTTTGAAAACATACTGTTTAAATATATCAAGTCCACTTTCAAATTCAGGCGGTAACACCGCTGCATAGTCGAGTAAGTCTGCCTCAAAAACATTTCTTTTTTGAATAAATATAGCGGTAATAAAGGTGTTTACTAATGCACCAATCGCATTTTTGCGCGCGTAGGTTTTATCACTAAATAAAGAAGCCTGCAGGGCAAGAATATTTTCTGAAAGCCATGGAATATTTAACGCGACTAAAGAATGACTGACCTCATCATAAAAACTCCCAGCGGTCACCGAGGCCATCACTATAGCGTCTTCTAAATCGTGAATTGCATATGCGATGTCGTCGGCTAACTCCATTATGGAACAGTCAAATGATTTATTAATTGTTTTTGAATGCTTATTGGCAAAGTTATCGTAAATCATAAAGTTTCCTTTATCGGCGACACTCAAAGGCTCAAGCACCCAATTAAATATTTCTCGGTCACAGTCAAAAAGAGACTTTGCGGGATGCCAGTGGCTGGCTTTTACCTGACTAAAGCGCTCACTTTTTTTGCCTACACACAGAGGATTTGTTAAAATATTCATAAAATTAGGATATTTGATCACACCCAAAAGGCTTCGCCGTGCCAAATTCATGCCGTGGCGCTCAGTATAAGCTTCCAGCTTTGTGAGTATACGAAAAGTTTGGCCGTTACCTTCAAATCCACCATGTTCATGCATCATATAATGCAGCGCTATTTCGCCTCCATGGCCAAAAGGAGGGTGCCCAATATCATGAGCTAAACAAATAGCCTCTATAAGATGTTCGTCTATCGCAAGGTGCTGTGCTAGCTCTGGATGCTTTTGTGCTAGCTGCGCCGCAATACCGGTACCAATTTGAGCCGCTTCTAATGAATGCGTTAAACGCGTGCGATAAAAATCGCTAATGCCTACACCCATAATTTGCGTTTTAGCCTGTAGCCGTCGAAACGCTGCGCTGTGCATAACACGGGCTTTGTCACGTTGATACGCCGTTCTATGATCGCCATCTCGCTTGGGGGCTCGTACGCCTATTCTATCAGACCATTGCATCTTCATTGCTTACCTTATTTGACACTGTTTTAATCACATTAGGGGCTGCTTGAAGCATAATTAATGACACTACTAATAAGCACACTATTAATAAGCACACTGAAAATGCTTACTCAGATTCATTACTCAGGCTTGCTTGTATCCTTGAAAAAAATCGTGCATGTCTGCAAGGGCAGGCCGCAACACATCTTTATGGGGAAGAAAAACTAGCCTAAAATAGCACCCGTCGCTTAAGTTGAAGGCACTACCGTGCACTAACAGTATTTTCTTCTCTTTCAATAAATCTAGAACTAGCTCTACGTCGCTTAGAATACCAAACTTCTTTGCATCTACTCTGGCAAAACAGTACATCGCGCCTTTTGGCTTTACGCATGAAATCCCTGGAATATTGTTCAAACCCTCATAAGCCACGTTTCGCTGTGCAAGTAGACGTCCACTGCCATTAACCAAATCATTGATACTTTGATACCCACCCAACGCTGTTTGAATGGCATTTTGCGAGGGCACGTTAGAGCACATACGCATAGAGGAAAGTATGGTCAAGCCTTCAATATAACTAGCGGCTATTGCCTTATTACCGCTTACTAATAGCCAGCCCGCACGAAAACCTGCTACTCGGTAGTTTTTAGATAAACCACTAAAAGTCACGCAAAATAAATCGGGCGCCAAAGCGGCAATACAGTTGTGCTCACTTTGGTCATATAGTACTTTGTCATATATTTCATCGCTAAAGATAATCAGTTTATGCTTGCGCGCCACTGCTACTATTTGCTCAAGCAGCGCTTTTGAATATACAGCGCCAGTTGGATTATTAGGATTAATTATTACAATCGCTTTGGTGCGAGGACTTATTTTTGACAATATATCGCTAATATCTGGAAACCAGTTGGCTTGTTCGTCGCAGCGATAGTGAACCGCACTTCCCGATGACAAATTAACTGCGGCTGTCCACAGCGGATAGTCGGGTGCAGGAATTAGCACTTCATCACCAGAATCTAAAAGAGCTTGCATAGACATAGTGATCATTTCGCTGACACCGTTGCCTAAATAAACATCTTTTATGTTAATATTTTCGATTCCTTTTTGCTGATAATACTGCATAACCGCTACGCGCGCACTGTAAATACCTTGCGAGTCTGAATAGCCTTGTGCGTTGGGGAGTTGGCGTATTACGTCTTTTAAAATATCGTCAGGAGCTTCAAATCCAAACGGAGCTGGGTTACCAATATTCAACTTAAGAATACGATCTCCTGCCTCCTCCATTTTCTCGGCTTGTGCCAAAATAGGGCCACGAATGTCGTAACAAACATTTTCTAGTTTTTTGGATTGCATGATTCTATGCATGGGTGGTGATAGTGCCTTGTTATTGCTATATTTCATAATCTAGCGTCTGCTTTGCTGAAGCAATCTATGCCAGACTTTAATATCGCGCTAATGGATTAAGATACTAAGAATAAAGCAATAATTATGCTGTGTTAAGTAAACTTTTGAAACAATTTAGCGATTTTAGGATGCTTGACGTTATTGTACTATTAAACATAACGCAAGGATAGAAAATGCCTGTTCCTCTCATATGGTTAGGCGCCGCAGTATTAGGCGCATACACGGCTAACACTGCCAACACTGCGTATTTAAAGCGAAAGAAAATTGTTGACGCTATGCCGGGAGAAAGCCATCAATATACCACGCCTGTAAATGGTAGTATTGTGACCTGCGGTGTATACGATGTACTTGACCACACTGGCATATGGGTTGATGGCAATATTTACGAATTATCTGGCAGAGGTTTGGTGCGATGTGTATCTCCTGAACGTTTTTTAGGAGAAAGAACGGGAAATCACATTTATATTGTCTGCGATCCGTCTAATAATGCCTTGTTTAACATGCAGGCCGCAAAAACAGCGCAAAGTTTATTGTTTTCGACCCTCGACTATCATTTGCTTAGTCAAAACTGCCATAAATTTGTGGCAGAGGTCTTATCCGAAGGTCAACATGTTGATATTACAAGCTTTAGTGATTTAAACAGCTTTTTAAATATTTTCTTTAACTCAGTAATCCGTTGGAATTTGACCCAAATCAACTTTCGTTGATAATCTTTTGACCTGACTAGATAAGTTGCATAGTATACTAATCCGGCAGGCTTGCTTATTTCGCTTGCCAAGCGGTGATGTAAATAATTAAAGTGATTTGTTTTATCCATTACCTATCGAATATTGCTGTGAGTTACCCTTAGGGAGATAAGCATGTCTCAGAACGTTGAACAAGCTTCCGAAACCAAAAAAAAACAAGAAGAAGAAAACGCTATTGAAAGTAGCGGCATTGCACGTGTTATTCCCAGCGCCACACTGGACAAGTTTGCCTGTTTTAAGTGGCTTGCACTTGGCGTAGAGGACTTTAAAAAAGCCAAGTTTGTAAGTACTTTTTACGGCGTTATTTTTACGCTTATCCCCATTGGGATATTTTTATTAGTGCAAGCTTCAGATTTTTACCTTGTGATTTTCCCAGCTATGATTTGTTTTATGCTTATAGGACCCTATCTGGCAGCCGGTTTATACGATGTAGCATGGCAGTTTGAAAAAAAGCGTAAACCTTCTTTGCGCCATTCCTTAAAAGCAATGTCCAGAAATGCTGTCAACGAATGGGGCTTTGGTCTTGTGTTAATGCTACTTATGATATTTTGGCTACGAGTGGCCAGCATAATTCATGCGCTTTACCCAAGCTACCTTGACCCTACGTTTTTCAATATTTGGCCATTCCTTACGCTGGGCACCATTGTAGGCGCAGGCTTTGTTACCTTGGTGTTTTTTATAAGTGCTTTTACGCAACCAATACTGTTAGAACGCAAAGTAGATTTAGCAACCGCAGTACTCACGAGTATGAATGCCGTATGGCGTAACAAGATACCTATGTTAATATGGGCATGTGTTATTGGTTTTTCTGTATTCTTAGGCTTTGTGACATTCTTTGTTGCCTTTATTGTGATTATGCCAGTGTTAGGTTATGCAACGTGGCATGGATATATAGAAACTATTGAAACTAAACGCGAACGCAAATTTGTATAAATAGTGTAGTTTACAAAAAGGGCGCTGTAATAGCGCCCTTTTTTGATCGAAACCATGCTGTGGCCTAGACTTATATATTTAATTGGTAATGCTAAGTGATGGTTCGTTTAAGACTAAAAAGCCCATTAACAGCGTTTCAAACTTTTCTTTACATTCAACTATTGCCTAGTGTCTGCATTTCGGAAAAATGGGCACTTCGCAATTTGAAATAAGGCGCATTGTCACTAAACAAATATCTACTCTTCCTATTTTAATGGTGACTCAGGCTTAGCGTGACTCTTTAAAAGTCAGACATAGAGGATAAGTAAAACAAAATGCAAGTGCTATGTATGCAACAAACGTTTATTTTTTTAAGATTTTAGATATTTACGATAGCATATTCTTCGCTATCGCCTAATCAGCCCTTATGAAATCGATTGGTAATCCATGCACTTTTATAAGGTGCAAGGGTAATGTTTTGCATTTGAGAATGCAGCGGTGTTTGAGTCAGTAAATCTACCCATTCGTCGGTGCCAATCAAATTGATGTCGCAAAGTTTAATCGTTTGCGGCTCTTTGGATATATTAGACAAGCAGAAAATACTTTGCGTTCTATCAATACTTTGACGCCAATATCCAAATATCTTAGTGCCTAAATGTAGTGTAAATTGGGTGGCATTAGGATGAAATGCACTTTGCGCTGTACGAATGGATATTAACTGCGTCATTTGGGTGAGCACTTGGTGGTGCAGAGAATAAGCGTCGTCTAACTCTCGACTCAATGAATCGAAATGCCAACGATGACGATTAATTGAACGGCTTTGACCGGTATTGCTGGCCTTTTCATAATCGTTTGTGGTGCCTAATAAAGAATGAATATATATACCAGGCAAACCCTCAAGCCCAAGCATAATGGCATGGGCGCACAAAAATCTTTGGATCTGGAATTCATCAGGCCCGTGCATATCGCCCTGCAGGGCGTCAATTAGGGCAATATTAAGCTCGTAAGGCTTTTGTTGTCCGAGTAAGCCCGTTCGCCACGACACCTTGCCGCCAAATTTTTGCATGCAGTCGGCTAAATTGGCTATTTCTTCGTCGCTTAGCAAGCCTTCAACCGGGCGTAAACCGATGCCGTCATGTGATGCTATGAAGTTAAAATAAAACGTACCATTTTGGGCGGGCGGCATACTCATTAGCCAGCTTTTTAAATATCCGCAATCACCGGTTATTAATGTGTTTAGTAACAGCGGAGGTAATGAAAAGTTATAAATAGCATGGGCTTCATTAGCATTACCCAAATAAGTCAAATTTTCTCGGTTGGGGATATTCGTCTCGGTGATAATAATGGAGTTTGGAGAGGCGTGCTCAATTAAAGTTCTCATTGTCCTCACAACTTCATGAGTTTGTGGCAGATTAATACAGTTTGTGCCAAATTCCTTCCACAAGAAAGCAATGGCATCGAGCCTAAAAATGCGCGTACCTTTGTCTAAATATAAGCGAATAATATCGACAAAAGCCAACAACACCTCTGGATTTCTAAAATCAAAGTCTACTTGGTCATGACTGAACGTACACCACACATACTTTGTTCCGTCAGTGGTTGAGGTTTTGCGAAGTAAATCGCTAGTGCGAGGCCTAGTGACAAGTGATGTGTCGGTGTCCTTATCAATGGTAAAAAAGAAGTCTTTGCCAGGTGACTCTTGTTTAATGAAGTTGTCAAACCACAGGCTGCGGGCACTGCAGTGGTTAATCACTAAGTCGACCATTAGGCCAAACTCATTGGCAATACGAGTAACATCATCCCAACTGCCCAGCGCTTGGTTCACGCTAGAGTAGTCAATTACTGAAAAACCATCGTCAGAGCTGTAGGGGAAAAAAGGCAGAATATGCACGTGGTTTACAGCATGTGCGCAATATTTATCTAGGAATGTGTACAGAGTTTGCAGCGGTGGCTTATGCATTCCCTGTGACAGATCTGCGCTTGGCTCAATGATGGAGTCGCCGTAAGTTATTAGCACAACATCTTTTTCATTCCATAAATTCGTGTGGACCTGCGGAATAAGAATATCGTGTTCATGGCTAATACGCATTCGTTTAAGTAGCTCAAGGGCAATATCATCTAGCTTGTCTGATGGGAAAATTCCTTGGTAAATAGTGTCTAGGTGATGACGTACTTTTTCATTAAGTAAGTTTACTTTATCCATTTATTGCCTCGAATATTCTGCATAGTCTTCTTCTACTGCGGTTTTTAAACAAGCCAATACATTAGGTTTTGCGCTTACCACTCTGTTCCAACTGGGAATAAACGGAGTTTCCATAGGATTGTCTAAAAAGCTACTGCCGGCTTTCATAATATTTTGTGCAAACAGTTCAACCGCCTTTTCTTCGGAATGAATATCCAATTTTAAGCCGTTCATAATGGCGTCATTATGATATGTTTCCACAAAGTCTAAGGCAATTCTAAAATATGTCGCTTTGATCGTTCGAAAAGTTTCATTGCTAAAAACAGTGCCTTGCGTGGCCAGTTTTCTAAACAGGGCCTTGGTAATATCAATCGACATTTTAGATAAGCCACCTTGGTCATTATGCAAAGATAAATCCTGATGCTTATGATCATAGGTATGGGCGATGTCTGCCTGGCAAAGTCTATTGCGTGAGTAGTTCCTATGCATTTCGGACAACACGCCTATTTCTAAGCCCCAGTCGCTTGGAATGCGTAAGTCGTTCAATACATCTCGTCTGAACGAAAACTCTCCTGCCAGTGGATATCTAAAACTGTCCATAAAATCTAGGTAGTCATTCTGGCCTAGGGTGTTTTTCAAGGCTCTTAGAAGAGGCGTTACCAGTAATCGTGATACTCTTCCATTTATTTTACCGTCAGCAACACGCGCATAGTAGCCCTTACAAAACTCATAGTTAAACTGTGGATTAGCCACGGGGTATATAAGTCTGGCGAGTAAGGACCTGTCATATGTCAGGATATCGCAGTCGTGTAAGGCGACACTTTCAACTTTGTTAGACGCCAAAATAAATCCCATGCAGTACCAAACATTTCGACCCTTGCCCATTTCCTTAGGCGCTAAACCGAGCTTTTGAAGCTCTTCATCTAGCGCTTTTAATCGAGGACCATCGTTCCACAATATGCGATGGTTTTGCGGTAAACCTGAGAAAAAGGCTAAGGCATGCTCAAACTGCGACTGGTCTGCCTGATCCAGTCCAATGACAATTTGCTGCAAATACGGCACCTTTTTTATATGCTCAATAGTACCAAGAAGGGCCTTACCTTCTAACTCCGAGTATAAACTGGGTAAAATAAGACCCATTGGTCTACGTTTAGAAAAACCAACTAATTCCTTTTCTAAGGCCTCAATGGGTCTATTTTCTAAATTATGAAGGGTGGTCACTATGCCATTTTGGTAAAAGTCAGCCATTAGTCATCCTCATGCAGTGTTGTCATAATTAGTTGATCGATTATTTCGCGCCAGCCTTGGGGTCCAGTTGCCACGCTTGTATATACTTCGTGCGTACGTTGAAGTTCTGGTAATGTATGCACCGGAGACGCTATACGAACGGCGATGTCGGCCACTTCCAACATGTCTATGTCATTATTAGTGTCGCCTAGAGCAATACTTAAGAACGTGAATTTCGGATATTGCCTTACACACTCTTTAAGTAGCCACGTTAAAGCCTTACCTTTGTTGCTATTACCAGATACATGT
This sequence comes from Glaciecola punicea ACAM 611, assembly GCF_000252165.1. Taxonomy (GTDB): domain Bacteria; phylum Pseudomonadota; class Gammaproteobacteria; order Enterobacterales; family Alteromonadaceae; genus Glaciecola; species Glaciecola punicea. The sequence continues at coordinate 455,352 of NZ_BAET01000007.1, read as the reverse complement.
AAAAAGCGGCCACCTAACAGCGGGAAGGCGCCGAGTTTTCGTATTCTTTCAATAAAGTTTCTGCGCTGTTCGCCGCTGCCAAGCCATAGCACAGGTTCTCCAAATTCTCGCTGCGAGGCCAATCGCGCACTTTTCTCATTTAACCCTGTTAGCTCACAAATACGGCCAATGTTCATCTCCCCAAATGTCTCAAACTGGCGGGGATAATCAGTTTTCATGCTTTGTACTATACCTTGCCAAAACTGTCTTTTTTGCGCAAATGACTTCAGCCAATAGCCATGCTTAAATACTGCGCCTTTGGGTTTTTGTGGTAAAAAGTCTTTGGGTATATAAACCGCCGCCCCGTTCTCAACAATTAGCGGTGTCTTTAACAACATTTTTTCTTGTAAATACCTTACTTCTGCAAACGTTTTACTGGAATTAGGTATTACCGGAACACCTTGCTCAGCTAATTGCTTAAGGCAGTCAATAGCTGCGTCAAAGCTATAGGTATAATGATCTAAAAGGGTGCCGTCGAAATCGGTAAATACCAGCCATTTTTTGACAGGACTCAATGTTGTTGACATTGTGTAATTCCGCGTGTTTCATTTAGCACAAACAAGCGATCACATTTTGCTGGAATAGTACTTAGCGCGTGTTGTGTTAGGCGCTGGTAAAATTGAATGAAGCGTAATATTTCACTATCGCTCATGGTTTCATTAGGTAATTGTGAATCTGTTCTATGGCTAGCAAGTGACGTTTTCAGTTTATGCTCTTGTTCACAGCGCCATGCATAAACATGCTCAAAAGAGGGTGCTTGCAGCATAACCAGATAGTCAATTGAAGCAAACACGCGTTTATAATCGACTGACAGCACATCATTTACATACTGTCGCCACTGGCCACTCGCATCTTCTTTGGCTTCTAATTCATTCACAGGCGACAAGAGCTGCGCCGGGTGCTGGCTGTCTAGACCAACACACCAACCTTCAAGTATTATAATTTTGTATTTGTGCTCAGCGTGCTCCCACTGCTCTTGTGGCTTTACATCATCCATTGACTTATCAAACGCAGGAAGACTCACCGGCTGACCTTGGCGCAAGGACCACAGTGTGCTTTCTAACAATACAATGTCATGAGTACCTGGTACGCCGCGAGTAGCAAGAAGTGGGTTAATAGTGGACGCTAGCAATTGCCGTGAATGCTTAGATAAATAGAAGTCGTCTATTGACAAGCTAACGCTGGCGACCTTAAATACTTCGTTTAGCAAGGTGCTTAGAAAGCATGTTAACGTTGACTTCCCTGAACCCTGGCAGCCATTTATACCGACTAAAATTGGGCGGTTTGCACTATTTTGGTGCTTTATTAATGTTAAGGCTAAAGGAATGAACCATGTTTGTGCAATACAGGCATACTCACTGGGTAACTTTTGCTCACTTATGAAGTGTTTCAGCACTGCATGTGATTTTTCGATTTGAATGTCAGAACTTGTCACATCTACCTCAAATAAGGCCTTGAACTAGGTACACAGCGAATAAGGTATTGATAAATAAACGCGTAAATCTAGAAATAATGGTTCAGCGGTGACTGAAGCTATTCAACTTTAATGCCAACAGGTAAACTATATCGCAATGCCTGCTAACTCACCGATGCAGTAAGTACCGCTCTTTTAGGAGCAGGATAGCCTTCTATCGTCTTAGTCATATTTTCGCTGTCCAGAAAATCTATTAAGGAGTGAGTCTCCATCCATGGCGTAGCGCGCTGTTCTTCTATGCTGGTACAATCTATATCAACGCACTTAACATTTTTAAAGCCTACACGCTGTAGCCAAATTATGAGTGCATCTACCGATGGCAAAAACCATACATTACGCATTTGTGCATAACGGCCTTTTGGCATTAACACCGTGTTTTCATCTCCATCTATCACCAGTGTTTCAAGCACTAATTGCCCCCCTGAGCATAGCTGGTCCTTGAGCTCACGCAAAAACTTTATGGGATCTTGACGGTGATATAACACGCCCATGGAAAAAACTGTATCGAAGTAGTTCGTTGTGGGCATCGCCTCAATGCCAATTGGCAAATAGTGTACATTTAATGACGGTAAATATTGTTTAAAGCAGTGAAATTGAAAAAAGAAAAGGGCGGTAGGATCAACACCAATAATTTGTGAAGCCTGCGCATCATGCATTCTAAATAAATGATAGCCACTGCCGCAACCTACATCTAACACTTTTTTACCGGCAAGATTCTGTAAATGTGGCAACACTCGATTCCATTTCCAATCGGAACGCCACTCAGTGTCTATGTTAATAGACATGAAGTTAAAAGGACCCTTTCGCCAGGGCATAAAGTTTTTAAGCACAGATATTGTCTTTGCAATATCACCCGCAGTCAAAGCATTGTTTGCGTTTAGGCTGACACTATCGCCAACTATTAATTCTATGTTCTCAACCTTAGGAAGCTGACCAAGCTGTCGCTGCCATCGATTAAGGTCCTTCGCAGGCACACTGGCTTCGAAGTCTTTAAGAATGATAGCAAATTCAGCTATATATAATTCAAGCTTGGTGTTTACAATACTGTTATAAAACGCGCTGCGCCAAGACATAGATTGCATGTGAATCCTTCTATTATTTGATGGCCAAAATGGACACGAAATTAAAATGTTGGTACCACACACAGACATTTGAAAATCCAGCCTCACACAGCCTTTCTTGATGTATTTTGACGGTGTCTAATCTCATCACCTCTTCAAGTGCAGAGCGTTTTTGGCTAATTTCTAAGTCAGAATATCCATTTTCCCGTTTAAACTCATGGTGTAGATCAACTAATACATTATTTAAAACCGCATTTGAGAGTTCTATTTTTTCGCTCAAGACAAAAACACCCTTCGGCTCAAGGGCACGATAAACCTTGTTAATAATATTTTGACGCTTTGTTGGCTCAATAAACTGAAGTGTAAAGTTGATCACAACCATGTTGCAGGGCGATAAGGCAACCGACACTAAATCAGCTTGTTTAAGACTAATACTATTGCCAAAACTAAAGGCATCGATATGTTGCTGACAACGTTCAATCATCGCGCTGGAATTGTCTATCCCCTTTATCTTAGGGTTTTTGGACTGTGCGTGTTTTGCTATAGACAGGCTTACATTCCCTAAAGAACACCCTAAATCGTAAATAATAGGATTGCTGTTGCATAACAAATTAGCCATTTTACCCACGCAATCAATAATATTTTGATAACTCGGGACCGAACGATTTATCATATCGGGAAATACGTCTACCACCTGTTGATTAAAACTAAACTTTTCAACTTTTGGTTTTTCAGTGGCGTATAAAGTGTCATGTGAAAATGGTTTCTTGCTTTTAGTCATGTTAAAAAATAAACTTCAGTTGTAGTTGATGTAATCCTTGCTAAATATTGTCAGGCAAATATTGATATATACAAGGGTAAAACGTGAGTTTTTTATAGCAAATTACTCAGGCTTGAGTTTTATAACAGTATTTCAACACACGCATAAGTATCACTTGTCTATGGTATCTTAATAAAGTGCGTTATGTGAACACTTTAGTTCAAGGCTGGTGTGTCAAACCGTTATTTTGCTACTGGCGTATTAATATTTGATAATGGCATAGTGTATAAATTATAAAAAAAAAGAATGGAAATTATTGCGTATGCTTAAATTTTTAATTGCAGATGATCACCCACTGTTTCGCGAGGCTCTAAAGGCCGCTATGCAAAGCCACTTTACAGGCGTCAACTATTTAGAATCTGATTCGTTTTCTACTACTCTCAATACCTTGCGGCGTCAGCGTAACGTAAGCCTATTATTATTAGACCTTAACATGCCTGGTTGCGATAATTTTTATGGCTTGTTGAGGATCCGCCAAAACTTTCCAGACCTACCCATTGCCATTGTGTCAGGCACAGAAGACATTGACACCATTGCACAAGCAATGGAATTTGGTGCAAACGCATTTATTCCAAAAACGACAGCCACAACCCAAATGGTTGCCGCCCTAAAATTAGCCTTGTCGGGCGGAACTTGGGTTCCCCCATCGGTTGATGGTCAACTACAAAGAGTCAGCAGCGACAAAGTACAAATTGCGGAAAAAGTACGTGAACTTACACCCAAGCAATTTACGGTGCTAAGGTTAGTAAAACAGGGCTTAATGAATAAAGATATTGCGCAACGGCTGAATGTAACTGAAGCAACGGTAAAAGCGCATGTAAGTGCCTTGTTTAGAAGACTTGAGGTAAAATCACGCACGCAAATTTTAGTTGCGATTGAAAAACTTAAACTCGATTGATGCTTGTTGTATTGGAGACTAATATCTTTAATGCTAGCCCTTTGCTAAGCGCTTAGTGAAAAATTATGACTGAATCAAACCTTCCCCTAATCGACCTACATCGTCATTTAGACGGTAATATACGAGTTTCTAGCATATTAAATCTTGCAGTAAAAAACGGTATTGACTTACCATACACCGACGAGCAAGCGCTCTCCAAGCACGTGTTTATTCAAGACAAAACCACCGATTTAATGGCTTTTTTACAAAAGCTTGATATAGGTGTTTCAGTACTTGCTCACGTAGAAGATTGTGAAAAAATCGCTTATGAAAATGTAATTGACGCTGTAAATGAAGGGCTAGCTCACGTTGAACTGAGGTTCTCACCTAATTATATGGCAAGAGCCTATAACTTACCTTTAATAGGCGTAGTTGAAGCAGTAGTTGCAGGAGTAGCACGTGCTAACAAAGAAAAGAATTACAAAGCTAAATTAATTGGCATACTTAGCCGAACCTTTGGTGTTGAAAATTGCTTTAAAGAGTTAGATGCAATTTTAAGTGCAAAATCACAAATTGTAGCGCTTGACTTAGCTGGTGATGAGCACAACTTCCCCCCTGCGCTTTTCATAAATCATTTTAAGATAGCCCGCGAGCAAGGTCTGAATATCACTGTTCATGCAGGAGAGGCGGGCGGTGCTAATAGTATTTGGGATGCCATTAACCTGCTTGGGGCCAGCAGAATAGGGCATGGTGTTGCTGCTATAAACGACAATCGCCTGTTGTCATACATGGCTATGCATAAAATTGGAATTGAAAGCTGCATCCTTTCAAATTATCAAACCGGCACTTGGCTGGATATGGCGACACATCCTGTTAAGTCGTTTTTATCACATGATATTGAAGTTTTTTTGAACACAGACGATCCAGGTGTTTCAAATAATACCTTGGCTGATGAATATTCCCTTGCTAAAACGATTGTTAATTTAGACGATGAGGCAATCAGACGCTTAAAAATGAATGCCATGTCGCAGGCCTTTTTGAGTAGCGCAGAAAAAAACGCCATTAAATGTACATTTAATGGCGTTTAAATTTTACTACTAAATAAAAGCGCTCGGCCTATCCTAATTAAATCTGCATCTATGTCACACTGTTTGTGTCTTTAGCAGTGCTCTTTGCTGCAGCCGCGGACGTGTCCTTGTCTACAGATTTAGCCGTATCCGGCGTCGCCGCTTTTACAGCACGTTTACGCGCGGGCTTAGCTACTTTTTTGCTATTTGATGCGAGCAATTCCTGTGGGTCAAAATCATCCACATTTATAGTACGCAAACGTCCCGCTTCAGTAGCCGTTAGCAGTTCGGCCTCTTCTTCACTAATAATGTCGGCTGCTAAAGCTTGTATAGCCAAGTCATCAAGCTGTGTCATCGGCAGTTTCTTTCCCATTGAAGCACAAATTCGGTCAAAAATAGGCTCTACTTTTACCATGTTCTCCAATGTTTGTTCTAGGTCACCAAACAAACTACCTTCTATACGCGTTAGGTATTGGCCATTGCCTAAACGATCCCTTGCTGGCCCTGGCTTTTGCAATATATCCGCAATTTTATGTTCGACCTTATCGCTTGGCTTATCATTAACTTTGCCATAAGGCTGCACAATTGTGCGTAACAAGAGACCCACTGGGACAGAGGGAAAGTTACGAATGAAATCGTCAATTGCCACGTCTATGTTATGTAAACAGTCTTGCATTGCCCATTCTAAAAAGGGAAGGTCTTCTTTAATTCGTCCCTGTTCATCGTAGCGTTTGAGTGTTGCTGAAGCTAAGTACAAATGGCTAAGTACATCACCTAAACGCGCTGACAAACGCTCTCTTCTCTTCAAGGATCCTCCCAGTACGCCCATAGAAACGTCGGTCAGTATGGCAAGATTTGAGGAGTATCCCTGTAGGCTTCTGTAGTATCCAGCGGTCTCATCCTTAAATGGTGCACTACTAAGACGATTACGTGATAGTGAGAACCAAAGTGAGCGCACGGTATTACTAACCGCAAAGCCAATGTGACCGAACACAGCCTCATCAAATGTCGTTAGCTGCTCATGCTCGTCGTTAATCTGGGCCGCATATAGTTCTTTTAATACATAAGGATGGCAGCGCATTGCGCCTTGACCAAATATCATCATATTACGCGTAAGAATATTTGCACCTTCAACGGTAATAGAAATAGGCACACCTTGATAAGCTCGTCCCAAATAGTTTGTGGGGCCTAAACAAATACCTTTACCTCCATGCACATCCATTGAGTCGTTTACAACTTGGCGCATTCTTTCGGTTAAGTGATACTTGCAAATGGCTGAAATAACCGATGGTTTCTGGCCTAAGTCTACACCAGCGGTAGAAAATGAGGTAACAGCGTCCATTAAATACGCGTTTCCGCCTATTCTTGCCAGCATTTCTTCAACGCCTTCCATTTGACCAATAGGCAAGCGGAATTGACGGCGAATGCGTGAATATGCACCTGTGCTGAGGGCTAATTGCTTGGCGCCACCCGCTGCTGAGGAGGGTAACGTAATGCAGCGTCCTACCGACAAACACTCCATTAACATACGCCAGCCTTTACCGGCCATTTTTTCACCACCAATAATGTAACTTAAGGGCACAAACATATTGGTACCCTTAACGGGACCGTTGTGAAACGGAACGTTAAGCGGGAAGTGTCTACGTCCAATCTCTAAACCTTTAGTTTTGCGAGGGATAAGCGCACACGTAATGCCTAAATGCTTTTTCTCGCCTAACAGACCTTCTGGATCTTCGAGTTTAAATGCTAGTCCAATTACAGTTGCAATGGGTGCTAGTGTAATGTAGCGCTTCGAAAAGGTAAGGCTCATACCTAACACTTCCTTACCTTCAAATTCACCTTTACATACAATACCAACATCGGGGATTGAACCTGCATCTGATCCGGCTTCAGGGCCTGTCAACGCAAAACATGGAACGTCTTTACCAACGGCTAAGCGGGGCAAGTAATAATCTTGTTGTTCTTTGGTGCCGTAGTGCTGTAAGAGTTCACCGGGACCAAGAGAATTAGGAACACCAACGGTAGACGATAACACTGCACTTACACCTGCTAATTTTTGTAAAACGCGAGACTGCGCAAAGGCAGAATATGCCAGCCCTCCATATTTTTTTTCTATGATCATGGCAAAGAATTTGTGTTCTTTTAGAAATGCCCAAATTTCGTCGGGTAAATCGGCATCGACATGGTTTATCTCCCACTCATTGACCATTGTGCACACTTCTTCACAAGGACCATCTAAGAATGCCTGCTCTTCACTCGTTAAATGTGGACGAGATATAGCGTGCAGTTTCTGCCAGTCGGGCTTTCCCGTAAATAGATCGCCGTCCCACCAGACGGTGCCTGCGTCTATTGCCTCTTTCTCAGTGTCAGATAACTCAGGCGTAACTGACTTATAAAACGACAAAAGTTTTGTCGAAAGGATGCTCACGCGGATGGGGCTATAGGCAATAGGCAAAGCGACTAAAATGAACAAAATCCATCCAAGTATGCCAATACCGCCGGCAATGGTGCCGATAACCATTGTTAAAGCTAATACGCTAACGCATGTGATAAGTGAATATCGCTGATAGGCGACTACTCCAAACACTGCTATAAAAATTAAAAACCATACTATATCGAACATATTCTCTCCAAAGGTCAGACCAGACGTTCAAAATGTAACCATAATTATCTAATAAATCAAGTTAATGATACTAATAATGTGCTAACTATCTTCGTGAATTCATGGTGTTTTCGCTCGGCATCGATCGGTTGATACCGCTTTTCGTGTGTTATATAGGCGCACTATAAGCACTAATTGTTATAAATATTTAAATGTTTTTAACTGGACGTCACCTTGCTCGCTTTCATCTTTAAACTGCTGTATGCGTACCAGGTTATAATTGAGACTTGGCGCAAACCAAGCATACGTTACTCTTCTAGGTGACTCACGACCAATCAGTACTTTAATCGCGTTAATATTCCCATAGGGGAGGCTTAAATTCTCAGTCGCCATCACCTCAAGTTGATACTGGCGCTTTTCACCTCTGTAGTTGATGAAATTGTAAACCTTATTGGTGTTGCCATTGGCTAGTTGCTGTGGGAAATCTATTCTGAATAGCTGATTGTCAAGCTCATCATCCCAAGGAAGCGATGCACTTTCATCCACATGAATTTTTTGATTTAACTGATCGAAATTCAGCAAAAGTGTTTTGTTTGGGCCTGTGCCGGAACGCTTATAGTAATATTCAAGTGGCACCAAATTTCCTAGTTCGTTAGAGAAAGTAGTTTTTTCAAAGCGCTCATCGGTTAAAAAGAAACGCGAAACAATGGACTCATAAGTTAACTCGTAATGCTTGCCGGTTAGTGATTTTAGCTCAAGTAGCGCAATACCCACATCATTACCTGAACGAAACGCGACATACTTTGCACTAAAAGGTTTTAAATTTATGCTTGGCGCAGTGGATTCTTGTGTCGCTGCTGGTGGATTTGCCTCTATATTTATTTCAGCGAATGCATATGCTGGTGAAGCGGAAAAAGTATAAAATACTATTAAAAATAGCATTTTAATGAAAGCGCTAGTGTTTTTCCTCGTCATTTTTTAAGCCCTTATTATTATTTATTCTTATTGTACAGCCTGCTGATGTATTGTCTGGAGACAGTGAGAAGTCTAGGTCATCATCGAACCATACTTTGTCTTGCTGCAATCGTAAAGTGCCTTGGCAAAACCACTTAACGGCTAAAGCGTAAATAAGCCACTCAGTACTTGCCAATTTCGAGCGTAAACTGGGCATCGAATCGTTATCACAGACAGCAATCACTGACTGTAAGACTACCGGCCCGCCGTCTAGCTCAGCAGTAACAAAATGAACTGAAGCGCCATGCTGTTTATCTTTATTATCAATTACTTTTTTATGCGTATATAAACCTGGGTATTTTGGCAATAATGAAGGGTGAATATTTAACATTTTTCCGTGAAATTGACTTACAAATGCTTTACTTAATATGCGCATAAATCCTGCTAATACCACTAAATCAGGTGCTAATTTAGTAAGATGGGCAGCTAACTCTTCATCAAATTTATGACGGCTGTCGTATGCTGTATGGTCAAGAACGAGGCTTTGAATGCTATGAAATTTAGCTCGTTCTAGGGCATATACGTTGTGTACATTAGAAATAACAGCAACCACTTTGCCATTTATAAATCCGCCAGAGCATTCGTTTATAATAGCTTGCAAGTTGCTGCCTGAGCCGGATACTAAGACAACAATACGTTTAGGGAAACATGCTACGGGCAATACCATTACTCAATAATAACCGCTTCATCACTCGTTTTTTCTTCTAGCCTACCTATAATCCACGCATTCTCACCCGCGGCTGACAAAAAATCGACAATGTCACGAGCATCGTCATTATCGACTGCCAATAACAAGCCTACACCGCAGTTAAACGTGCGATACATCTCATGAGTGTTTACATTCCCTTTTTCTTGTAGATAAGTAAAAATTACTGGCCATTCCCAAGAAGCTGCGTCTATTTTTGCCGCTACGTTATCAGGCAGAACTCTAGGAATGTTCTCCCAAAAACCACCGCCGGTAATGTGAGAAATTGCATTGACCTTATATTTTTCAAGTAGCGCCAGCGTATTTTTAACATATATTCGGGTAGGCTCTAATAAGTGATCGATAATAGGCTTGCCGTGCAAGGCTTCATTGACATCAACCTTGGCAACTTCAATGATTTTTCTAATTAAGGAATAACCATTTGAGTGAGGGCCAGAAGAGCCTAATGCAATTAAGCAATCGCCTGCCTTGACTTTGGTGCCGTCAATTACTTCGCTTGCTTCTACAACGCCGACACAAAAGCCTGCTATATCGTAGTCGTTGCCGTGATACATACCCGGCATTTCAGCAGTTTCACCACCGACCAGCGCACAGTTGGCTAACTCACAGCCTTTGCCAATGCCCGTAACAACGGAGACAGCGGTATCGACATCGAGTTTTCCAGTTGCGTAATAATCTAAAAAAAACAGAGGCTCTGCACCTTGCACAATGAGGTCATTTACACACATTGCGACCAAATCAATGCCAATGCCGTCGTGTCTATTATTGTCCATAGCTAGGCGCAATTTTGTACCAACGCCATCTGTGCCCGATACCAAAAGTGGATTTTTATATTTTTGAGGCAGTGAGCAAAGAGCGCCGAAACCGCCCAAGCCACCCTTAACTTCGGGTCGGTGGGTAGCTTTTGAAACAGACTTAATACGTTCAACTAATTCATTGCCCGCGTCTATGTCGACACCGGCATCTTTATAACTCAATGATTGGCTTGAATCAGTCATTTGTCATCCTTACTTAATTTGGCTTTATAAATCGCGACATATATTACCAGTATGAGGAATTAAAGGGTATTAAAAACTAAACTAAAATTTTAATGCAAAACACGCATAAATGTTCGACAATAGTGTTTATACGAAAACTATTATAAGAGGTTGGTTTGTTAAAATCGCTTAAAAGCCTTTTGCTTGTGTGCTTATATAAACGACTAAATACACGCAGAAATAGTCAAAATAACGCTAAAAACCATACTTTCATCAGCCTGAAGCACCTTTGCGCTTTACTTATTTTGATGAGTTTTGTTAGTGCCGCAGGTAATATTGAACATGTCAATATTGGTCGTATAGCAGTAAATGATCAGTCTACAAACAGCCAACAAAAAGCGGGGAAATTAGCGCTTAAACAGGTTTTTATAAAGTTAAGCGGTAATATTGATGTCGTAAATGAGAATGAAATATCTAAAGCAATTGACAATTACGAACAGTTTCTTATTGCCAGCAGCTTTATTCAACAAGGTCAGAATTTGGTGTTTGAAGCTAGCTTCAATCAAGCCAAAGTGCAAAGTTTATTGGTCGCTAGTGGTCGTAACGTGTGGGCGAGTTTACGTCCGTCCGCCGTTATTTGGCTGGCTATAGAAAATAGTGAAAATCAAAAAAATATAGTGTATCGGAGCTCATTCAATGACATGGCCCAGAATATTGACTCAAAAGCCTTTGCTAGGGGTGTTGAAGTCGTTATTCCATTAGGAGACTTAAATGATGCAATGAACGTATCGGTATATGATGTGTGGAATCAGTTTATTTCAAAGCTGCAGGACCAAAGTGTGCGTTACAATACTGACTATCTGATTAGTGCAACCGTGGAACAAATCAGTGAGTCACTGGCCACTGAAAAAATTCCTAGAGACGCAACACATAAACTCGACTATGTGATTACTAGTGCAGATTTCAGGCGTCCCAAAAGTGTTGAAACCGGCCGTGTGTTTGGCCGCAGTGAAGAGGCTGTAGTAATAGAACTAGTTGATATCTACGCCAATGTATTGGCTGAACAATTTACCTTAAACACGCAGTCAGAAACAGGCAGTCAATCTATTAGGGCTGCTATTAGCGGCATTGATTCTTTAGCCGACTACGTCAATATGTTGGCCTTGATAAAGTCTGTGCCCTCAGTTAAAAATATTAAACTAATTAAACAGAAAAACGATATAGCCTTAGTCGAAATTGATCAAAAAACATCAATAGCGCAACTCAAGTCTATACTGCTGCTAGACAAACGTCTCAGCTTAGATACGACGTTTCAGCAGGCTGAGATATCGTTTAGGTGGCAGGGCGAATAGATGCAGCTAGTTCTCCCAGTATCATTTCGCAAGCAAGATAGCTTACACAATTTTGTGGAAGGTAAAAACAGTCAGCTTATTTGCCATTTGCAGAACGTACTTAATAATAAAGTTGATTATCCTCAAGCCTCTCAAAGAATTTGTGTATTAACAGGTGGACCCGGGGCCGGTAAATCGCATTTGCTGCTTGCTACTTGCGAACAAGCTGCTTTGAGCGGGTTAACGCAGCAGTATATTGATCTCGTTCACACTATAAATATGCCACCTGAAATGCTGCTAGGACTTATCAGTAAAGATGTGGTGTGTATAGACAATCTTCAAGCCGTTAGCGGTGTAGCAAATTGGCAAACGGCGGTTTTTGACATCATAAACCAATTCACTGAAGCTCAGGGTGCACTGTTATTAATTGCCACAAGTGAACCAATTGATCAAATAGAATATGCCCTTGTTGATCTGCGCACGCGCCTATCTTGGGGCACTAATTTTACGCTACAACAGCTCAATGATGACGATAAATATAGAGCGTTGGAGAATCATCTTAAAGCAATTGGTATCGCCTATACACAAGATGCGATAGGATTTTTACTTAGTCGAACCTCGCGCGACATGCACGATCTTATGCTGCTGGTAAATACTTTAGACAAGGCCTCGTTTGAAAGTAAGCGCAAAATAACTATTCCATTTATTAAAACCACCTTAAATTTATAAGGCGGTTTTGTCGGAATATTTCATTAGCGGGTAAGGCAGGCATGAGCCTATCCAAACTTATTTCTCGAAAAACTTTTTTTCGTCCTCCATTACCTTACTCAATTTAGGCAGGCCAGTGCCCAATTCTTGGCCACGTAAACGTGCAAACATTGCGCAGCCTGTAAACATCATTATTACAAAAATCATTTCAATAGACGCATGTAAAAAATAGCTAGGCTCAACATACATGGTAGTCGCGCTATGCATAAAATACCAAAGCACCACAAAGCACGACCAAGCATGTGTGTAAGGTTTAGCCTTGATAATACCGTGAAGTGGGAATAGCAGCGGTAACAAATACATAATAAAAATAAAGAGGAAAGAATAATCGCGTGCGCCTGTTAACACTAGATACCATATAGACATCCACGCTAACAGACCGAGGTGGCCTACAAGCGCCAAATATCGATATCGCTTTACCTTAGGCGACATAGGCACAAGATGGGGCGGCAATTTTTTTTGCGCATCTTCGATCATGTTGTCATCATCACTTAGCTCGTTACTGGCGCCTAGCGTGTGGGGCTTTTTACTTTGAACCATGTGGTCATCTCTTATTTTATATACATTTATGTGGCTAATTTTATTGCGTGCTGCGCTAATCTGATGCCCATTTTAACACTTAATATTGCTTCGTCATTGCTAAGTTCGTCACTACTTCCTATTTGTACACTCGACACGCCATATGGACTGCAGCCTGAGGCGGTTGCATGCAACTCCGGTTCAGAATATGGCAAGCCTACGATACACATACCGTGATGGAACAAAGGTAACATCATAGATATAAGCGTTGTTTCTTGTCCTCCATGCATGCTGGAGCTTGCAGTAAAAACACAGGCGGGCTTGCCGACCAGTGTGCCTTTTAACCATACATCGGTTAAAGAATCTATAAAATGTTTCAAAGGAGCGGCCATATTGCCAAAGTGAGTCGGACTGCCAAGCGCTAAGCCATCGCACTCTACCAGATCTCTTTTACTCACGTAAATATCGCCTTCATTTGGCACTGATGGCTCGTTATTTATGTTCGTTTTAGTGGTAATGCTAGGCACCGTCCTAAGCACAGCACTTGCACCTGCTTGCTCAATGCCTGCGGCAATTTTTGTCGCCAATTTTTTTGTTCGGCCATTTTTTGAATAGTAAAGTACTAATACTTTAGTCATTAAACATCTCCTTTTTGTTATTTAATATACTGCTAAAGGTAGCTAACTCGTTTTTTCTCAAAAAAGTAAGTCCTTGACGAATTTCAAAATATCTAAGCTTGTGATATGACCTAGGTTTAGGCATTATTGATTATCCTTAATTATAAAAAAATATCGGTGCAAAAGGTGACTAATAAATTACACAGTGCGCTTGCGTGGTCTAGCATAGCGGTTGCTGCTTTTGCGGCGGGATTATATGCCTATAGTCTAGCGTCTTATGATTTTAAAACCTTAAATGAAAACACTTACAAACATTCTGACTTAAGGGGCTCTGTTGTTGTTATTAATTATTTTGCAGAATGGTGCGCGCCTTGCTTACGTGAAATCCCACATCTGAATGAATTTTATCATCAAGCTCCCAATAATGTGAAACTCTTTGCGGTAAGTTTTGATGACCTCAGCAACGAAAAGTTAAGTGCTATCCGATATAAATATAATATACAGTTTCCATTAATCTCTGAAATTGTAACTAATTTTCCATTCGAGAAGCCACAATATTTGCCCGCTACGTTCATTATAAAGGCAGACGGAACGTTAGCAGGCCAGCTATTAGGCGAACAAACGAAAACCGCATTAAATGATGTTGTGTCTGCGCTTTAATGCAAGCAATGCAAACAACGCACATTACTTGGGTATCGTAAACCGAAGTGAACGATGTGCTAGCATAATTAAATATTCAAGCTCATCATTGAGGCCTGCGCTTCGCGAAATTGTTCAATACGACCTTTAATTCTTAGTTTTTCTAAAGTGTCAGAGTCGACCTGATTATAGGCAAACTGCAGCTCATCTATGGCCAATGGATATGCTAAAATAAGCGCATAAATTTCAGCTTTAGTCATATGTGCTTCTTTTTTCATCTGGCTGCGGCTGTAGGCGTCATTAAGTAGTTGATAGGCTAAGAAGTTCTCTTTGTTTACTAACAGCAAATCTCGTAGCATCTGAATAGCTGGCTCAAAATTTTGGGCACTTATATAAGCATTAGCTAAATTAAGTGTTAGCACAGAATTTTGGGGTTTATTAAGCCATAGTGGAGTCAGCAACGATATAGCGCTGCTAGGCGCGTCTTGCTTAATGTAAATGTCGGTCATTAGATCTAAGTAAAATAAATTCTCTTTGTCGTTAAGCATCAGTTTATCGAGTATGTTTTTTGCTTCATCATATCTTTGTAGTTCAAATAAGCTAATGGCTAAGCCATATTGAGCGCCTTTTTGTTTAGCATTATTGCTGCTGGCTAACTGGCTCGAAAAAAGGTTAATATTGCGCTTGGGCGAGCTCATGTAACGCCCCTGTATTCGAGCCTTTGCCAAATGAAAATCGAGACTAGGCGGCACATTACGAACGCCAAAGCTGCGTGCACGCGTGGTCGTTTGTGCAACTCTGTCAGCGGGCAGTGGATGCGTTTGCAAAAAAGATAACTGGGTCGAACGACCACGCGATTGTGCCAGTAACTTTTCAAAAAAACCGGGGGCGCCTTGGGGATCAAAACCAGCGCGATACAAAATATTAATGCCAATATTGTCGGCTTCTATTTCATTAGTTCGCGTAAAATTAATGTTTGCCTGCTGTCCAGCCGCAGAGCTGGCTTGCACCGCAGCTATACCCGCTTCTGGGTCTGCCATGGCCAGCAATATTCCGCCTATTAAACTAGCAATTTGAAGCGGCGAATTCCGTTTTTGCATTTGTACGCGCCGGGCTAAATGCCTTTGGGTAACGTGTGCAACTTCATGCGCTAATACCGACGCCAACTCGCTTTCGGTAGATGATGCAGCTAACAAACCGGTATGAATACCAATATGGCCACCGTAAAATGCAAACGCATTTAGAACGGGATTGTTGATCATAAAAAATTGGAAGGGGAATTTCGTGTTATCAGCGTGAATAACCAACCTGTTACCAATACCTTGAATATATTCTTGCAAAACGGGGTCTTGCACTAAAGGGGCTTGTCCTCTTAGCTGACGCATAATAATGTCGCCCACTATTTTCTCTTTGTCTATGGTAATTGCGTCAGAAGCTACCACGCCAATTTCAGGCAATTGATTACGGTTATTATCGCCTAAACCCAATACACTTTGTGCTATACAAAGCTGGGAGAACACGCATAGGCACATCACAAGAATGCATTTATTATAAGCGATTAATTCATTCCACAATAACTTCATCTATATTCGTTGCTTCCATATTGGTCTATATAACTTATACTATGCATAGACCAATAACGCTCAGCTAAGTTTCAGCAAACAGCGTTATTGATTGTAAGCGAACAATATATCGTGAATAACAACGCTTCACCATCTTAAACAATATAAAGTATCACGACCCATTTAAAGGTAGGCAACATGCTCGGTGTTTTCGGAAGCTGGTATAGACGCAAATTTTCTGACCCAAATGCGCTTATGCTTTTATTATTTCTTCTTATAGTTGCGGTTGTATTCTACGTGTTTGGCGGAATATTGATGCCGGTGCTGGTAGCTATCGTTATTGCATACTTGCTAGATGTGCCTGTCACAAAAATGGAAAAACTAGGCGTTAAAAGATGGTTAGCCACAAGCGCCACATTAATTGTATTTTTTATCATCACATTTTTATTAGCTATAAGTTTAATTCCGATCATAACAAAACAAGGTATTAACCTAGTTAGGGACATTCCTCTTATTTGGGACTCTGCACAAACGTGGCTTGTCAGTTTACCTGCCAAATACCCATCACTTATCGAAGTAGAGTACATTCAATCAACTATGCAAGGCATGAATGAAAGATTGGTTTCGTTTGGTGAACAAGTATTGTCAGCCTCGTTCAGTTCTATAGGTAATATTGTCGCAGTATTAATTTATATTGTACTGGTGCCGTTGATGGTCTTTTTTATGCTTAACGATAAAAAAGCGTTTATGCAAAGCATCTCTTCTATTTTACCGAAGGAAAGACGTTTAATCACGCAAGTGGGTGAGGAAATGAATTTGCAAATCGCGAACTATATTCGTGGCAAGGTTATTGAAATAGCGATTGTTGGCTCCGTGAGCAGTGTTGCTTTTACGATTCTTGATTTAAGATTTGCTGTATTACTTGGTGTGCTAGTGGGATTCTCAGTGCTTATTCCTTACATTGGGGCTGCAGTAATTACCATACCGGTTGCCGTGGTGGGGCTGTTTCAGTTTGGGTTAAGCTCTTCGTTCGGATATTTAATGATTGTTTATTTTGTTATTCAGGCGCTTGACGGCAATTTGTTAGTGCCTATTTTGTTTTCAGAGGCGGTGAGTTTGCATCCGCTCTACATTATTGTGGCGGTGCTCTTATTTGGCGGTATATGGGGATTTTGGGGTGTATTCTTTGCTATTCCTTTAGCCACCTTGGTCAAAGCACTCATTACCGCTTGGTCTTCACCCAAGAATACGTCAGAAACATTGGCGTAAAGGGGCACTTGATTATCGATTTACGTGCATTAAAAAAGCCTGCAGCATGCAGGCTTTTTTAATGCGACTAAGATCACTTTTACTATAAAGCTGCCAGAACAACTTCATGATGGTCTTTTGTCTTGAACTTATCAAATACATGAGTAATCTTGCCTGTTTCATCTATTAGAAAGCTCAGTCTATGAATACCGTCATATTCTTTACCCATAAATTTCTTCAAACCCCATACGCCGAAAGTATCAGCGACGCTATGATCTTCGTCAGACAATAAATCAAAATTGAGCATCTCTTTTTCAGCAAATTTAGCTAATTTGCTCACTGGATCGGGACTAATCCCCAGTACGGTTACATCCTTAGCGTTTAGTTTTTTTATGCTGTCACGTAGGCCTTTTGCCTGCACGGTGCAACCCGGTGTCGAAGCCTTTGGATAAAAGTACACCAGCACTTTTGAGCCTTGTAAAGACGATATGTCAACGCTTTGACCACGCTGATTTTGAAGGGTAAACTGTGGCGCATTGTCACCAGCTTTCAGTGTATTCATCATTTTCCTCTATTGGTTTATGGCTTAATTTACCATGAAGTCCCATTCCGTGGAGAAGCGACTTAATGTTTGTGTCAAAAGCAATTAAGTCAGTATTTTTTGGTGCAGTTAAAATCATTTTACATTCAAGAATATTTTGATCTTCTTTACGGTATGTTTTTTGCCGGACCGCGCTAACAGATACCCCGCAAAAGGCTAAACCTTGCGTGACTTTGTGCATAACACCGCTGGCATCGGCCCCTGAAAAGGCGAGGTTAATCACTTGTTCAATGTTTTGCTTTTGATGGCCTGTGGTACGTTTCATCATACACAGAAGATCATCAAGCACACACAGTGTCGACAAATCCATTTCAAGCATAGTAACGCCCGCCTGAGCGCCGCTGACAATCATGGTTAAGGAAAAGTCAGTACCGTATTGCGCATGGCGGCTGTCTAAAATATTACAATTATGTTTGCTTATACAGGCCGTTATGTTGCTAAGTGCAAGCAGTGAACTCTTGCCTAAGATATTCACGATGAGTTGTTCGTGTGCAGCGCGTTGTTCCATAATTTAACAAAGCCAAATAATCGTTGTCTATTGCCATATGATATCAGGTATCTAAAGATTGATGAAATTTGCGATATAAAATATTTGATGAATTGCTTTTTTCGGTAATTTATTGATTATAAAGGTTTGCAACGCTTGTTTTTAGGTCTTGGGCACACTACTATTGCGCTACAAAAAAATGAGGAGTTAAGATGTTTCGTGGTAGTTTTGTAGCACTAGTTACGCCTATGTTTGATTCAGGCGATGTCGATTATGCAAGTTTGGCAACACTAGTCGAATTTCATATACAAAATAATACTCATGGCATCGTGGCCGTTGGCACCACCGGTGAATCCGCGACGCTTCCTTTTGAAGAACATATTAAGGTTATACAATTTATTGTTGAATGTGCCACAGGAAAAATACCAGTAATAGCGGGTAGTGGTGCAAACGCTACTAACGAAGCTGTATTTTTAACTAAACAAATTGAGAAAGTAGGCGTAGACGGTTTTTTAAGTGTTGTTCCATACTATAATAAACCGCAGCAAGCGGGCTTAGTTGCGCATTTTAAAGCTGTTGCAAGCGCGTCTGATTTACCCCTTATTCTTTATAACGTGCCTTCAAGAACAGTACTCGACATGCATACTTCTACGGTGGCTATTTTAGCCTCTCACGCCAACATAGTCGGCATTAAAGACGCTACGGGTGACCTGAGTCGTTTAGCCCAATTACAGGCAGCAGTACCAAGCGACTTTCTTTTATTCAGTGGAGATGACGCCACGGGCTGCGAATTTTTAAATAATGGTGGTCACGGTGTTATATCAGTGACCGCAAATATCGTACCAAAACAAATGTCTGCAATGTGTGAATATGCTTTATCCAAAAAGTATGCACAGGCCAGCGCAATTGATGCAACGTTACAGCAACTGCATCACGCGTTGTTTTTAGAACCAAACCCCGTTTTACCCAAATGGGCATTGTATAAAATGAACAAAATGTCGTCTCCATTTTTACGTTTACCGATGATTTTGCCTGAACTAAATCATCAATTGAGTATCGAACAAGAATTAAAAGAACTAGGATTAATATAAAACCACATGAAAAATAACTTTATAGTTACTATCTTCGCTGCTTTAGCGCTTAGCGCCTGCTCAAGTCCAGGTTCAAGAGAGCGTACTTCTGGTGATTTTGAATATATGAAGGTGAAACAGCAAAGCGCTGAATTGAAAATTCCAGAGGAACTTGAAAGGCCTCAGCGCTCAAACCGTTACGACTTACCTACGCTAGCATCCTCCACAAGCGCTAAAGCGCTATTAGGGAGAGATGTAAGAATTAGTTCGCCTCGTTTGGTTTTACCCTTAGTAGCTGGTTCGCACGTGGAAGAGGGTAATGAAGGCGCTACGGTAATGTTTGATCAGGTTGATGACAATCGCTCCCTCGATAAAACCATATGGGATAAAGTGTTATCATATTTAGAGCAGAATAATATCGGTGTAGAGAGTTTTGACAGAGACAACAACACCCTCACGACTGACTGGGTCATTTCGGTTACCGAATTAGACAGTAGCTGGTATACCTTCTCGAGTGACTTTATTGAACAAGCCAAAAAATTTAAATTATCGCTTAATGTTGCACCACACGGCAGAACGGCATCACTCACGAATGAAATAGTCGATTACGTTGATGAAAATGGTAGTTCCATAATTTCCAAGATGGATCCTATTACGCAGCGTACCAACGAAGTCGATTTTTTAAACTATATCATTGAAGAATACGATTTTGGCGCACGTTTAGCGATGTCTGAGCGAATTGAAAAAATAAGAGACGGCTTTGGTTCTGAGCTTGGTGTCAACGCCGACGGCGATCCGGCTGTGATTATAAATGCAGAATACAACGACGCATGGCCTCGTTTATTGTTGGTATTACGTAAAATGGGCTTTGATGTTATTGATTTAGATCAATCGTCAGGGATAATGTTTGTGCTCTACGGTGGTGTTGAGGATGGCTTCTGGTCGGGTCTTTTCAGTAAAGAAACATTGCCTCTTGAAAAGGACAACTACCGTATTTTTGTAAAACGCGCCGGTTCAAATACGAGTATCACGTTTAAAAGCGATGAAAACGTAAATTTTGATGCAAAACAAACAAGCGATATTTTTCCTGTATTTCAAGAATACATGGCGTCTAACAACTTAGATATATAATACTAAACAACAACATATTAGTGGAGTAGACATGCGCAAAGTATCTGAACTGTATCGTGGAAAAGCTAAAACGGTTTTTGTGACTGAGGATGCTAACAAACTCATACTCGAGTTTAGGGACGATACATCTGCCTTTGATGGTGAAAAAATTGAGCAGCTTAGCCGAAAAGGAGAAGTAAACAATAAATTTAATAACTTCATCATGCAAACTCTAGAGAATAAAGGTATAAAGACACAGCTTGAATCACTTATTGATGATACTCAAAGCGTGGTCAAGAAGCTAAATATGATCCCTGTAGAGTGTGTCATTAGAAATTACGCTGCAGGCTCACTTTGCAAAAGATTGGGCGTTGAAGAAGGTCTTGCACTGTCGCCGCCTACCTTCGAGTTTTTCTTAAAAAATGACGCTTTGCATGATCCAATGATAAACGAATCACACTGCGCCTCTTTTGGTTGGGCAACACCTGAACAAATTTCTCAAATGAAATCACTTACATTTGCCGTTAACGAAGTGCTATCGCCGATATTTGAAGCGGGCGGAATGTTATTAGTAGATTTTAAATTAGAATTCGGCACGGATGAGAATGGCGATATTATTCTAGGTGATGAATTCACTCCCGATGGCTGTCGATTATGGGACAAAGAAACTAAGAAAAAGCTTGATAAGGACCGTTTCAGACAAGGCTTAGGATCCGTTGTAGAGTCTTACATTGAAGTAGCCGCTAGAATAGGTTTGGATATAGGCTAGTATTCAAATTTTATGCTAATGTCGGAAGTAGGGACCGTGCAACAGCTTAATATTTCGTCATCGTCTATAAACGCTAAAGGCTCAATACGATAATCGACTGATCCGCTTAGCAGTTTTGTCCTGCAAACGCCGCAAAATCCTTCCCTACAGTTATAGTTAACTTCAATATTCTGACGCTCTAAGGTTTCTAATACAGATTCACCTTCGTGCGTTTCAATTACCTTTCCACCAATGCTGATTGATTTAATGCGCGTAGTGTCTGTTATGGTGAGAGAATTCTTCAAATTTTTAAACTATCCTGAAACAGTTAAACGGTCTAATAAGCCCATATTTATATGAGCTTATTAGACTTATAACGATTAGAAGATGTAGCAATTAATTACAGGTCAAAATCCGTAAAGTCGTCTGAGCTTACTTCGGCATTAATTTGCGATACCAAATAAGAACTCACTTCAACCTCTTGTGGTGCAACCTGCACGTTGTCTGAACTTAAATAGTTGTTCATCCAAGGTAGTGGGTTACTTTTGATTTCAAACTCAGGTTTAAGACCAATGGCAGCCATTCTCTGATTAGCAATAAACTCTACATAACTACTTAAGATCTCTTCGTTTAAGCCTAGCATAGAGCCGTCTTTGAATAGATATTTAGCCCATTCTTTTTCTTGATGAACGGCCGTTAAAAATATTTCTCTTGCCTGATCTTTGCACTCAAGTGCTATCTCTGCCATTTCAGGATCGTCTTTACCTTTTGCCCATAGATTTAATATATGCTGAGTGCTGGTTAAGTGAATATTTTCGTCGCGCGCAATTAAGCGAATAATTTTCGAATTGCCTTCCATTAATTCGCGCTCAGCAAAGGCGAAAGTACACGCAAATGACACATAAAAACGTATCGCTTCTAAGGCGTTAACTGAGTTCATACACAAAAACAGTTTTTTCTTCAGCTCTCGCATAGTAATAACGTGATTTTCACCTTCTACTTCGTACGTGCCTTCGCCTCTTGTTTGAAATAGCTGCGTGGCAAATATTAAATCATCATAATACTTTGAAATATCGGTAGCTCTGCGTTTTATTTCTTCGTTCACAACAATGTCATCAAAAATTTCACTGGGGTCAGAGAATAAGTTACGCAATATGTGTGTGTAGGAACGAGAGTGGATAGTCTCGAAAAAAGACCAGGTCTCGACCCACGTTTCTAACTCAGGTAAAGAAATGATAGGCAAAAATGCAATGTTAGGCGATCTACCTTGTATTGAGTCCAACAAAGTTTGGTATTTCAGGTTCGAAATAAAGATATGCTTTTCGGCATCGCTTAGCTTACCAAAATCGACTCTATCTTTACTGACGTCGACTTCTTCAGGACGCCAAAAAAATGAAATCTGTTTTTCTATTAATTTTTCGAAAATAGGGTGTTTTTGTTGGTCATATCTAGCCACGTTAACTGAATTACCGAAAAACATCGGCTCTATCATGGTGTCGATGGTTTTTTGATTAAAAGTAGTATATCTCATAATAGTCTCAATGATGCCTAGTAGTTAAACATTAAATTTATATCGAATTTAATGGTGTTTACGTAAGGTGTTTTTATTTCGATTAAAGCAACTTAAATAAGCGGCTTTAAAAGTTCCCTATATTTTACAAGCCCCGCCTTCGCAGTCATCATCATCTTCAATAATAACCTCTAAATCTTTGGCATTTTGTTCGTCTATTTCCATCTCAGCGTCAGACTTATCTGAGGCTCCGTCCCTGGTATTGTGATAGTAAAGGGTCTTTATGCCAAGCTTATAGGTGGTTAGTAAGTCTTTTAATAAGACCTTCATCGGCACCATGCCGCCTTCAAACTTACCTGGATCATAACTAGTGTTAGCAGAGATTGTTTGATCAATAAACTTCTGCATTATGGCCACAAGCTGTAAGTATCCATCATTTGAGGGAAGGTCCCACATGAGTTCGTAGTCATTACGCAAACGTTTAAATTCAGGTACTACCTGCTTAAGTATGCCGTCTTTGCTTTGCTTAACGCTAATAAAACCACGCGGTGGCTCAATTCCATTGGTGGCGTTAGAGATTTGTGAAGATGTCTCTGATGGCATTAATGCAGACAAGGTACTGTTACGTAATCCGTGCTTGACTATATCAGCGCGCAACGTATCCCAGTCGTAGTGCAAAGGCTCATCGCAAATTTTATCTACATCTTTCTTGTAGGTATCAATTGGCATTAAGCCTTGTGAATAGGTGGTTTCATTGAACTTAGGGCAAGCGCCTTTCTCTTTTGCTAAGTTATTAGAGGCTTTGAGTAAATAATATTGAATTGCCTCAAATGTTCTATGTACTAGGCCGTTAGCGCTTGAATCTGAATACTTGACCCCATTTTTGGCCAAATAGTAAGCAAAGTTAATTACGCCTATGCCTAAAGTACGACGGCCAATCGTTGCATTCAAGGCTGCGGGAACAGGATAGTCTTGATAATCGAGAAGGCTATCTAATGCACGCACTGATAAATCGGCTAATTCTTCAAGGTCGTCAAGGCTTTTAATCTCCCCTAAATTGAACGCAGATAACGTACACAGCGCTATTTCACCCTCAGGATCATTTATATGCTGCAGCGGCTTAGTGGGCAGTGCAATCTCCAAACACAGGTTACTTTGTCTTACCGGCGCTAACTTTGGATTAAACGGGCTGTGTGTATTACAGTGGTCGACGTTTTGTAAATAAATGCGCCCAGTGTTTGCACGCTCTTGCATAAACTGACTAAATAAATCTATCGCCTTGACGCGTTTCTTACGGATACTGTCGTCATTTTCATATTGCACATACAGGCGCTCAAACTCTTCTTGATCAGCAAAAAAAGCATCATATAAACCCGGCGTGTCTGATGGGCTAAATAAGGTAATGTCACCACCTTTCAACATACGCGTGTACATAAGTTTATTACACTGTACACCGTAATCAAGATGCCTAACGCGGTTTTCTTCAACACCGCGGTTGTTCTTTAACACCAACAACGATTCAACTTCTAAATGCCAAATGGGATAGAATAGGGTGGCTGCACCGCCGCGAACGCCGCCTTGTGAACAACTCTTTACGGCAGTTTGAAAATGCTTGTAAAACGGAATACAGCCAGTATGAAATGCTTCTCCGCCGCGTATAGGACTGCCAAGTGCTCTTATGCGACCGGCGTTGATACCAATGCCAGCACGCTGACTAACATACTTTACGATGGCACTAGCCGTTGCATTAATAGAATCCAGGCTGTCACCTGCTTCAATAAGCACACACGAACTGAACTGCCTAGTCGGTGTTCTTACGCCAGCCATAATGGGCGTGGGCAACGAGAGCTTAAACATAGAAGAGGCGTCATAAAAGCGCTTAACATAACCTAGGCGCTCGGATTTGTCATATTTTGCAAACAAGCAAGCCGCTACCAGTAGGTATAAAAACTGCGCACTTTCATAGATTTCGCCATTTACGCGATTCTGAACAAGATATTTACCTTCAAGCTGTTTTACAGCGGCATAGCTGAAGTTTAGGTCTCGAGAATGCTCAATGAAATCATTCATGTCATTGAATTCTTGTTCGGTATAGTCTTCTAGCAAATGCTTATCATATTTGCCTTTTTCAACCATTGATTTAACTTGTTTGAAAAGGTGTGGAGGCTCATATTGTCCATAAGCCTTTTTTCGCAAGTGAAAAATGGCTAAGCGCGCGGATAAATATTGGTAGTCAGGCGTTTCAGGACTGATTAAATCAGCGGCCGACTTGATCAATGTCTCATGTATTTCAGCGGTTTTAATGCCGTTATAAAATTGAATTTGCGCTTTTATTTCTACTTGAGAAACGGATACATCCTCTAATCCTCTTGCGGCCCAAGTAACGACTTTGTGAATTTTTTCAAGATCGATTGGTTCTTGTGCCCCGTCTCGTTTGGTGACTAATAAAGTGTTCTTCATTTTTATACTCTATATTTTAACGCGGTTTTGTTTAAAGATATACTAGATAACGACGTGTGAAAAACCGATTAATACACGCATTTTTTTTCATATCTAATTGCGACAAATAAGCCATTTATTTTAGCTATGAAAAATTAAGCCGTTGCTCACGTAACACAAGATAATGTGTTAAAGCTTGGTTTGCAATCACTATATGTAGTGTTTTGCATTAAATAATAGGAAGGTCAAAAAAGTTAGTATTGGCTAACCTAAAACGGTCAATGCAGCAATGGCTTTTATACTTTCAAGTGCTTTGTGTAAATTATTTTTATAGTTGGAATATTTTGTTATATCGATAGAGCTTTTTATTATTATTTGAAATATGACTGTCTTTTATACTTAATGTGGGCTTAGGCGCACTCATTGCCAGTTCACAAGTGCGCTATTTTCTTGCTGTATAAGTCGTGGCTAATTATGCTAGTTTTTACATACAATAAAATAGTTAACATCAACGTTACTATCCGAAAAATAATAACCTTGCGTTAATGGATTGAAGTGCAGCCCAGTCATCATGTCTACGTGCAGCGATGTTTTTTCAATCATACTCACCAGTTCACTCGGTTTTATGAATTTGCTGTGTTCATGGGTCCCTTTTGGCACCATATTGAACAGGTACTCTGCAGCTGCTATCGCCATTACGTACGACTTCACATTTCTATTAATGGTTGAAAATACAACAACACCTCCTGGTTTGACCAGCGTGGCACAAGCCTTTACGACCGAAGCAGGGTTAGGTACATGCTCTAACATTTCTAAACAAGCAACTATGTCATATTGCCCAGCATTTTCAAGCGCCCAGTCTTCTGCGGTTGATAACACATAATCTACCTTTATACCGCTTTCTAATCGATGTAAATTAGCCACATCTAACGATGCTTTTGCCATATCTAGGCCGGTCACTACGCCTCCTCGCTGTGCTAATGCTTCAGACAATATGCCGCCACCGCAGCCAACGTCTAGAATACGCTTATCAAACAGTCCACCGGACTGCTGCTCTATCAGGTCTACTCGCAGTGGATTAATGTCGTGCAGTGACTTAAATTCGCCGTTGCGATCCCACCAGCTATTGGCCAACTCTGAGAACTTGGCTAATTCATCTACATCTACATTACTCATAATCAAACTTCCTCGAAATGCACAACAATGGTTAAAGTACCGATAATCAATAAAATGTATCACCATAAAATATCTTAAAATAGTGTGAATACAGGAATATTCTAGAGTATTCGCAATTATGCGCTATATAAGCTTATATCTAGTAATCATCATGCTACAGTTTTGGCTAAACTAATGATACTATTAGCCCCCTAATACGTTAATAATAACAAAGTAATCGAAACTCTTAGATACATAGTTGTTTACGAAAATAGACACTATATAGGTACTATCTGGCACAACTCGATATACATAAAAAAGGATCATGCCGTTTATGACTGACAATGCCAATGCAATTTCCCCCATTAATATTGAAGAAGAGTTAAAAAATTCGTATTTAGATTATGCCATGAGTGTAATTGTAGGTCGTGCACTTCCCGACGTCCGTGATGGCCTAAAGCCCGTTCATCGTCGTGTATTGTTTGCCATGAGCGAATTAAAAAACGATTTTAATAAACCCTATAAAAAATCAGCTAGAGTAGTTGGCGATGTAATCGGTAAGTATCATCCCCACGGCGACAGCGCTGTTTATGACACTATTGTTAGAATGGCCCAGACTTTTTCACTGCGTTACATGCTAGTTGACGGTCAAGGTAATTTTGGGTCGGTTGACGGCGATTCAGCTGCAGCAATGCGATATACAGAAATACGTATGTCGAAAATAGCGCATGAATTACTGGCTGACTTAGACAAAGAAACGGTTAATTTCGTGCCTAACTACGATGGTCAAGAACACATACCAGAGGTTTTACCCACTCGCGTACCTAATTTGTTAGTGAATGGGTCATCGGGTATTGCGGTAGGCATGGCAACGAATATACCGCCGCACAATTTAACAGAAGTGGTAAACGGCTGTATTGAACTAATCAAAAATCCCGACATAAGTATTGAAGAGCTTATCGAATTTATTCCAGGGCCTGACTTTCCAACTGCCGCAATAATAAGTGGTCGCGCTGGCATTATAAGCGCTTATAAAACTGGTCGCGGTAAGATATATCTGCGCGCAAAGGCCAATATTGAACAAGAAGAAAATGGTAAAGAAACCATTATTGTGCATGAAATTCCTTATCAGGTTAACAAAGCTCGTCTAATTGAAAAAATGGCCGAGTTGGTTAAAGAGAAGAAAGTGGAGGGAATATCTGCGCTGCGTGATGAGTCTGACAAAGACGGTATGCGCATTGTCATTGAAGTAAAGCGTAACGAATCGGCAGAGGTATTGCTGAACCATTTGTATTCTCAGACTCAATTGCAAACTGTGTTTGGCATCAACATGGTTGCCCTTGATAAAACCCAGCCTAAAATTTTCAACTTAAAAGAAATTTTAGAGCTATTTGTATTACATCGACGTGAGGTGGTTACTCGCCGCACCGTTTATGAGTTAAAAAAAGCCCGCGACCGTGCTCACATATTAGAAGGCCTAGCCATTGCACTAGTAAACATCGACCCAATCATAGCGCTAATAAAGGCATCTGGTAGCCCGGCTGAGGCGAAGAAATCTTTAATTGTTTCAGGCTGGGATTTAGGTGATGTAGCGCAAATGCTTGAAAGAGCAGGTAACGATGCTGCTCGCCCTGATTGGTTGGCCGACGAATACGGAATTAAAGACGGCAAATACTATTTAACCGAAGAACAAGCACAAGCCATACTTGACCTACGCTTGAACAAACTCACCGGTTTAGAACATGACAAAATTCTTGAGGAATATCGTAATCTTATTGAAGTTATTGCTGAATTATTGAAAATTTTAGGCAGCTCTGAACGCTTAATGGAAATAATTACGGAAGAACTTGAGGCAATAAGAGATGAGTTTGGTGATGAACGTAGAACCGAAATTACCGCAGCTAGTCACGATATTGACATTGAAGATCTAATTGAACGTGAAGAAGTCGTGGTTACCTTGTCGCACGAAGGCTATGTAAAGTATCAGAAGCTATCTGATTACGAAGCACAGCGGCGCGGCGGTAAAGGCAAATCTGCCACGAAAATGAAAGACCAAGATTTTATAGAAAAGCTGCTTGTGGCCAATACTCACGATCACATATTATGCTTTTCCACGAGAGGACGCTTATACTGGTTAAAAGTGTATCAGTTACCATTGGCGAGCAGAAATGCGCGCGGTCGTCCCATTGTGAACATTCTTCCTTTAGAAGAAAACGAACGTATCACTGCCATTTTACCCATTAAAGAGTTTGAAGCAGGCAAGTATGTCTTTATGGCTACCGCTAATGGTTCTGTCAAGAAAACAGAGCTTATTCATTACTCACGCCCTCGCGCTAACGGCATAATAGCCGTTAATTTAAATGACGGTGACGAGCTAATTGGCGTCGACTTAACCGACGGTACTTGCGAAATAATGCTATTTTCCAACGCAGGTAAAGTTGTGCGTTTCTCTGAGGACCAAGTGCGTCCTATGGGCAGAACAGCAACCGGTGTGAGGGGCATCCGTATTGCCGATACTGAGCGTGTAGTATCTCTCATTATTCCAAACGCTGACGGTGACATATTAACCGCCACCCAGAACGGCTACGGAAAATGTACAGCAGTATCTGAGTATCCCGCTAAAAATCGTGCCACTAAAGGCGTTGTCTCTATAAAAGTGTCTGAGCGTAACGGCCAGGTAGTGGGTGCGGTGCAAGTGAGCCAAACAGATGAAATAATGCTAATTAGCGATCGCGGTACGCTAGTTAGAACCCGCGTATCTGAGGTTTCTAGAGTAGGACGCAATACTCAAGGTGTCACCTTAATTCGAACCGTTGATGGTGAGCACGTAGTCGGTTTACAAAGAATTGATGAAGTTATTGAAGTAGATTCTACTGTTATAGAGACTGACGAGGACGGCAATGTTATTGAGGCAATTGCAAGTGACGTTGATGTTCAAGTTGGTGCCACTGGCGCTGATGCGGCAGACAATGATAATTTTGAAAACGACAATGGCGAAAGTAGTGAAGATGAAAAATAGTGCGACGTTAAGACGTTTGTGAATAATTAGCATTATAAGAAAGGATGCCATAGAGCCTTATGTAGCTAATGAGTACTGCTAAATAAAGCCCTGAGCAAATAGCCTGGTATTTAACAAAGCAGCGGACACATTAATGTTTGCTGCTTTTTCATGTAGGGGTAACAATGACAATATTCAATTTTTGTGCTGGTCCGGCAATGCTGCCTGCTGCTGTGCTCAAACGCGCGCAAGCGGAACTGCTCAATTGGAATGGCCAAGGCACTTCAGTAATGGAAGTTAGCCACAGAGGAAAACCTTTTATGGCGGTGGCTGAAAAGGCAGAGGCTGATTTACGCACGCTGCTAAATGTGCCAAGTAACTATAAAGTGTTGTTTATGCACGGTGGTGGACGCGGACAGTTTTTTTCAGTGCCTTTAAATTTAGCCAAAAGAGGCAACCTTGCACAACACCTCGTTACCGGTCAGTGGTCTGACATTGCGGTAAAAGAAGCGGCTAAATATATGCAAAGTGAAGTGGTAGCACAGTCCGCTAATGTTGGTGGTAGGGTGTGCGTGCCTTTGCAATCCTCATGGGACATAAACAAGCAAGCGGCTTACTTTCACTACTGTCCGAATGAAACAATAGAAGGTGTCGAGATTAATTGGGTACCTAAAACAGGTAACGTACCGCTTGTTGCTGACATGTCGTCAAATATTTTGTCAAAAAAGATTGACGTGTCTGACTACGGCATAATTTATGCGAGCGCTCAAAAGAATATAGGGCCTTCAGGTTTAGCCGTAGTAATAGTGCGAGAAGATCTGATTGGCCTCGAGCGTAACGATACCCCGGCTATATTTAGCTATAAAGAACAGTCTGCTGCGGGCAGTATGTATAATACACCGCCTACATTTTCATGGTATTTGGCCGGATTAGTGTTTGAATGGCTATTAGATAACGGCGGCATTGCACCAATAGAGGCTGCTAATCTCGTGAAGGCTCAAACCTTGTATAGATGCATCGATAATAGTGACTTATATCGCAACCAGGTCAGCAATGATAATCGCTCTAAAATGAACGTTGTGTTTCAGCTAGGCGACGGTTCGCTCGACTCTGAATTTTTAAAGCAGGCTGAACTATCTGGTCTACAGGCGCTTAAAGGCCACAGAGCGGTAGGCGGTATGCGCGCCAGTATTTACAATGCGATGCCACTTGAAGGCGTGACAGCGCTGGTAGAGTTTATGCAAGAATTTGAACGCACGCACGGCTAATTTGAAGATAGTGTAAGGAAATATGTGATTCTATGGAGCAGCTAACCCTTTCCCCTGTTAAAAAAGTGTCGGGGCACATTCATTTGCCCGGCAGTAAAAGTTTATCTAACCGCGCACTACTATTAGCCGCATTAAGCGAAGGTCAAACGCGTTTATATAACTTACTTGATAGCGACGATATTCGCCACATGCTGAATGCATTAAAAGCATTAGGTGTAGAGTTTACTTTAAGTAACAACAACACCGAATGCGTAGTACAAGGAATTGCTGGTAAATTTTCTCGACATTCACAGCTTTCCTTGTTTCTAGGTAATGCAGGCACTGCTATGCGGCCGCTTTGTGCAGCCTTAGCATTTTCTGACGTGGACGTAATTCTTACCGGTGAGCCTCGCATGGAAGAAAGACCCATTGGTGATCTAGCGAATGAGCTTATTCGAGCAGGCGCTAATATTAGCTATTTGAAAAACGAAGGTTATCCGCCTGTCGCCATCAAAAGCGCACAAATAGACCAAGACACATTTGAAATAGACGGCAGTGTGTCCAGCCAGTTTTTAACCGCACTGTTAATGGCAGCACCATTACTAGCGGGCAGCGTTGCATCTAATAAAGTCACTATACATATTAAAGGCACATTAGTGTCTAAACCATACATCGATATTACGCTAGACTGTATGGCTAAATTCGGTGTAGTGGTGCACAATCAAAATTATCAAACCTTTACTATTTCAGGCCAACATCAATATATAGCGCCCGCATATTTTTTAGTAGAAGGAGATGCTTCTTCAGCCTCTTATTTCTTAGCGGCAGGGGCCATAAAAGGCGGTGAAATAAAAGTATCTGGTATTGGTAGAGCCAGTGTTCAAGGCGATATAGGTTTTGCCGACGTGCTTGAAAAAATGGGTGCAACTGTTGTCTGGGAAGACGACAGCATTACTGTTTCCAAAGGACCTAAAGCATTATTAGCGGTAGATATGGACATGAACCATATTCCAGATGCTGCCATGACTATTGCCACCACGGCGCTGTTTGCAAAAGGTACGACCGCCATTCGCAATATCCATAACTGGCGAGTAAAAGAAACCGACCGCTTATTTGCTATGGCCACAGAGCTGCGAAAAGTAGGGGCAGTGGTAACAGAAGGTGACGATTTTATTGAAATTACACCGCCTGCGGTAATCGAACATGCCAGTATAGACACCTATGATGATCATCGCATTGCAATGTGTTTTTCGTTAGTGGCACTAGATGATAAATGTGGCGTAACCATTAACAACCCCAAATGTACCGCCAAAACGTTTCCTGATTACTTTTTGCAATATGCAAAAGTCTGCGAGCGATAATTAAACGCGTATCTACCATAAAAATAATCGTATTTGCACAATGATAAAAGGGGCGTATAATCGCCCCGTTTTCAATTAAGAGGATTGCAGCCCGTGCGAAAAGCCTATGTAGTGACCGTTGATGGCCCAAGTGGGGCTGGCAAAGGGACTTTAAGCAATATGTTAGCCGATGCATATAAATGGCACTTTCTTGACAGCGGAGCAATTTATCGTGTGTTGGCAATTGCTGCTATTCACCATAAAATAGCGCTGGATGATATACATGGCTTACAACCATTAGCCAATGGTCTTGATGTTACTTTTAGCGTAACCGACAAAGGTAATAGGGTTATTTTAGAGGGTGAGGACGTATCAGATGATATTCGTTCAGAAGAAGTGGGTAGTACAGCCTCACAAATAGCGTCAATCCCTATGATTCGAGAAGCCTTATTAAAAAGGCAGCGCGCGTTTGCGCAGTTGCCTGGCCTAGTGGCAGACGGCAGAGATATGGGCACAGTGGTGTTTCCTGAGGCCGTGGCCAAGATATTCTTAACCGCTAGTGCACAAAGTAGAGCACAACGTCGATATGAACAGTTGAAAGCAATGGGCCAAGATGTTAAAATAGCGTGCCTTTTGATGGATATACAAGCAAGAGATGAGCGCGATTTAAACAGAGCTACCGCGCCCTTGGTTGCCGCAAAATATGCGCTAGAAATAGATTCTACCGCATTAGGTATAGCGCAAGTATTTGAAATAGCTAAAGCTTTTATAGATTCTAAAATATTTAGTGAGAGCGAATAAATGCATTTAATTAACTGAATTTAGGATGAATTCAGTATATTTAATAACCCCGTCATTTCAGGATTGAATGGTCGGTTTAACTTAGAATGTGAATATGACTGAAAATTTTGCAGACCTTTTTGAAGAAAGCCTACAGCAAATAGAAACGCGCCCAGGCGCGATTGTTAGAGGTACCGTAGTATCAATCGATAAAGACATAGTGCTTGTAGACGCTGGCCTTAAGTCAGAAAGCGCCATTCCTATCGAACAATTTAAAGCAGCTGATGGTTCATTAGAAGTTGCTGTTGGCGATACTATAGACGTTGCTCTAGATGCAGTAGAAGACGGTTTCGGTGAAACTATCCTATCTCGTGAAAAAGCCAAACGCCATGAAGCGTGGGTTGAGCTTGAAAAAGCATACGACGAGAAAGCAACTATCAAAGGCGTTATTAACGGAAAAGTTAAAGGCGGCTTTACAGTTGAAGTTAACACTGTTCGTGCATTCTTACCGGGTTCTTTAGTTGATGTACGCCCTGTACGTGAAACTACGCACCTTGAAGGTAAAGAGTTAGAATTTAAAGTAATCAAGTTAGATGCTAAGCGTAACAACGTGGTTGTTTCACGCCGTGCTGTAATTGAAGCGGAAAGCAGTGCAGAACGCGATCAATTATTGTCTAACTTGGAAGAAGGTGATGAAGTTAAAGGTATCGTTAAGAACTTAACAGACTACGGCGCATTCGTAGACCTAGGCGGTGTAGACGGACTACTTCACATTACCGATATGGCTTGGAAACGTGTTAAGCACCCGAGTGAAATCGTCAATGTTGGTGACGAAATCAACGTTAAAGTACTTAAGTTTGACAAAGATAAGTCTAGAGTTTCATTAGGTATGAAGCAAATGGGCAGCGACCCATGGCAAGAAATTGCACATCGTTATCCAGAAGGCGCGAAACTTAGTGGTGCAGTAACTAATCTTACTGATTATGGTTGTTTCGTAGAGATTGAAGACGGTGTTGAAGGTCTTGTTCACGTATCTGAAATGGATTGGACAAATAAGAACATTCACCCATCTAAAGTCGTTAACCTAGGCGACGTTGTGAATGTAATGGTACTTGAGATAGACGAAGAACGTCGTCGTATTTCATTAGGCCTTAAGCAGTGCATCGACAATCCTTGGGAAACCTTTGCTAAGTCGCACGAAAAAGGCGATAAAGTATCAGGTAAGATTAAATCAATTACCGACTTCGGTATATTCATTGGTCTTGACGGCGGTATCGACGGTCTTGTTCACTTATCTGACATATCGTGGCAGAAACAAGGTGAAGAAGCAGTTCGTGAATATAAGAAAGGCGACGAAATCAGTGCGGTTGTACTGCAGGTTGACCCAGAGCGCGAACGTATATCTTTAGGCGTTAAGCAAATTGATGAAGATCCGTTCAATAAGTATCTGACAGATATAAAGAAAGGTGCTATTGTTAATGGAATTGTAATTGAAGCCGACGCTAAAGGTGTAACGGTTAACTTAGCAGAAGAAGTTGACGGCTTTATTAGAATTGGTGACCTGGCTCGTGAAAGAGTGGAAGATGCTAGTGAAATCGTAAAAGTGGGTGATACCATTGAAGCGAAATATACAGGCGTTGATCGTAAGAATCGTGTAATTACTTTGTCGGTTAAAGCGAAAGATCAAGCGGATGAGAAAGATGCTCTTGATAAAGTGAATAACCAACCTGAAGATGCAGGCTTTGCAAGTGCAATGGCTGAAGCATTTAAAGCCGCTAAAGGCGAATAATTGCTCTGTTTGGAGCGGCATCTTAGCCGCTCCATTATTACTTCTAATACTACTTTCCTCTATGTTCCCAATACTCATTACACAAATAGTCATATCATTACTGGAGTATTACTAGTGACCAAATCGGAACTAATTGAGCGTTTATCTATACACACCAAAGATCTACAAGGCAAAGAGCTTGAAGACTCGGTAAAAGAACTTTTAGAGCAAATGGCACAAACTTTACAGAGGGGAGAGCGCATTGAGATCCGCGGGTTTGGCAGCTTTTCCTTACATTATCGCGCACCAAGAGTAGGACGTAATCCAAAAACAGGCGAAAACGTGAAGTTGTCAGGTAAGCATGTACCTCATTTCAAAGCAGGTAAAGAGCTACGCGATAGAGTCGATCTTTAGTAATAGAATTGGCTATAAGCCCCATATAAAACAAGTCGTTAAAAATAACATAGGAAATTTATGAAAGGAATTATCCTTCTTATTATTGCAATTATTTTTACTATGATTGCCGTGCTTGTAGGCTTTCAAAACTCAGAAATAGTCACGATTAATTATTTAATTGCGCAAATAAACATGCGCATATCAATACTTATGCTGGTGTGTATTGGTATTGGTTTTTTCTTGGGTTTTTCTACGATTTTAACTAAATACTTAGCATTGAATGTGCGCTTTGCGACAATGAAACGTCGCTTGGAAAAGTTAGCTATCGACAAATCAGCGTAAGTGACGTGCCTAAATGATATTCCTTATAAGATGCCCATAAAATGATTGAGTGGTTATTCTTACTACTGCCCGTCGCAGCCGCTTATGGTTGGGTAATGGGTAGAAATAGTCTGCGCAGTGCACAGCGCAAGCAATCTTCTATCATGTCTAATCACTACTACAAAGGCTTAAACTTCTTATTATCAGATGAACCTGACAAAGCAGTCGACACCTTAATGAAAATGATAAGTGTTAATAATGACACTATTGAAACTCATATCGCCATGGGCAATTTTTTCCGGCACAGAGGAGAGCTAGATCGGGCGATAAGAGTGCATCAAAATCTTATTAGTCGAGATGAGATTTCTAAAAAACAAGAAGCTTTAGCCTTGGTTGAACTAGGGACAGATTACTTGCTCGCTGGTTTTTTAGAGCGTGCCGAAGGCGTGTTTATTCAGCTATTGGAAAACGACCGACATTTTGGGGTTGCTCAGCAAAAATTATTCAGTATTTATCAGGTAACAAAAGAGTGGAATAAAGCGGTTGAACTGGCTAGCAGAAGCTTAAAAATTACGCCCAATGATGAACATCTTTATCTACTTCTTTCACATTTTTACTGTGAACAAGCATTAAGTCAGGTTGAAGACGGTCTTCTTGACGATGCGCAAAACACGCTTAAAAAAGCGGTTATGGTTGAAGGCAAGCAGGTTCGGGCATGGCTTGAACTTGGCAAATTGGCAATAAAAAGAGAAGATTACAATCAAGCCATGGATTATTTATCTGAGATCCCAAAACGCGATCTCGACTGGTTAAGCGAAGCCATTCCACTGCTTGAAATTAGTGCCAGTAAAACAGAAGGTTGGGATAAGCTAGAGAAATTACTTGAGCCATACTGGCAAAAATGCGCATCTTCCTATATAGCGAAAGTAAATATTATCGCTCGCAAAGGCGAAATAGAACCAGCTGTTGATACTTTATTAAAACAGTTAAAAAACCACCCTACTATGCGTGGTTTTAAAACATTGTTGTCGCTTTACCGTAAAATGTTGAGTGATGAACGAACTCGCACCAGCATCGATCACTTAAACGAGCTTATTGATAAACAAATTGCTCAGCGACCCAAGTATCGCTGTCAAAGCTGTGGCTTTGCTGGACGTCGCTTATATTGGCTTTGCCCGTCATGTAAAAAATGGTCGGTCATTAAACCCATTAAAGGACTCGATGGAGAATAGAATGTCAAACTGTACTTCCTCTGTTATTGTTGCCTTAGATTTTGATAATATTGATTCTGCAAAATTGCTTGTTAAACAGTTATCCCCAGAGCACTGTCGTTTAAAAGTTGGGAAAGAAATGTTTACTATGTTTGGTCCTGACTGGGTTAAATATTTGAACGGTCAAGGGTTTGATATATTTTTAGACTTAAAATTTCACGATATTCCTAGTACCGTTGCAAAAGCAGTTAAAGCAGCAGGGCAGATGGGTGTATGGATGGTGAATGTGCATGCGAGCGGCGGTAAAGACATGATTGAAGCGGCAAAAGAAGCGGCTCTAAAATCGAATAGGCCGCCGCTGTTAACGGCGGTAACCGTACTCACCAGTATGGATGAACGTCAATTCTCTGAAGTTTATGATGGCTCTGATATCACAGGTAAAGTGCTTTCTCTAGCGAGTCTGGCACAACATGCTGGGGCGGATGGCGTTGTATGCTCGGCTATAGAGGCTAATATTCTTCGCAGTAGGCTGAGCAAAGATTTTCGCTTAGTTACCCCAGGCATAAGGCCTATGGGCAGTAGCAAGGATGATCAAAATCGCATAATGACACCAGCTCAGGCAATGAGTGCAGGCGTTGATTATCTAGTAATAGGCAGACCAATCACTAAGGCACTTGAGCCAGCATTAACTTTAGCTGAGATAAATGCCTCAATAAAGTAGCTAGTTATTTACATCGCAATAGCTTGTAGTGCCGGGCAGTACGTTAGATTTAGCTGGCTCCCCAAAGCATCAACGACTGCTTTATACGTGACTAAGCCCTTATGCACGTTAAGCCCATTAAGCAGATGCTGATCATCTAACATGGCTTGCTTCAGGCCTTTGTTAGCCAATGCTAAACCAAAAGGCAGGGTTGCATTGTTCAGGGCAATAGTAGACGTGCGCGCTACTCCACCTGGCATATTGGCAACGCAATAATGAACAACGTCATCAATAATATAGACGGGGTCTTGATGAGTAGTTGCTTTGGATGTCTCAAAACACCCACCTTGGTCAATAGCCACATCTACTAGCACCGAACCCGGTTTCATTTTTTTAATATGCTGCGCGTTTAATAATTTAGGCGCTGTTGCTCCAGGTACTAACACCGCGCCTATAATGAGGTCCGCTCTGGATGAATAATAGTCTATGGCATCTTCTGTAGAGTATACTGTTCTTATTTGTGAGCTAAATATGTCATCAAGTTCACGTAGTCTAGGCAGTGAGCGGTCAAGAACAGTGACATCGGCACCTAAGCCTACAGCCATTTTAGCGGCGTTTGTGCCTACTACGCCACCGCCGATAATGAGTACTTTACCAGAGGCAACTCCGGGCACTCCGCCTAACAACGTACCGCTACCCCCGTGGGACTTTTCTAAATAATGCGCGCCCGCCTGAACCGACATGCGGCCGGCCACTTCACTCATTGGTGCCAGCAGCGGCAGTCCGCCAAATCTGTCAGTGACGGTCTCGTAGGCTATGCAACTGGCTTTTGAATCAACGAGCAGTTGAGTCTGCACTGGATCGGGCGCTAGATGCAGATATGTGTATAGTATTTGTCCCTCGCGCAGCATGTTGCATTCATTTGGCTGGGGCTCTTTTACCTTAACAATCATTTCAGCTTTTGTAAAAACAGCCTCAGCGCTGCTCATAATAGTGGCACCAGCGCTTTCATAAAGCTCATCAGTAAAACCTATTGCGCTGCCCGCGCCGGTTTCTATTAATACACTGTGCCCATGGCTAATAAACTCTTTTACGGCCGCGGTAGTTAAACCCACCCTGTATTCGTGATTTTTAATCTCTTTTGGTACACCTACAATCATTAAATTTCCCAATATGTTCAACAGAGTTGAATTGTAATATAACTGTAGATAATAAAACATCAAAACTTCTGTTGATATATTTGAGTAATTTTCGGTAACGATATAGAAGTACTAAGATATCAAGCTTATCACATGGTTTAAGCTACGATCAGCGGGTTACTCAAAGCTCTCGTGGCAGATATGTCAAACTACCGAAGCCCCTTGATGAACCCTCGTTGCGTCTGCTTAAGGTAAGTAAGTCAAGAACCTAAGTAATGATGAATGAGGTAAAGCATACCTCAAATATAAAAGTTAATTTAAAATAGGTTTTGGCTGTTTAGCGTAGGTGATTATGCTAACCTTAAGCTTAATTTTTTTGGGAGTATTTTATATAAGTACCTGCAAAAAAGAATAAATATCACGTTGAGAATAGAATACTAAATATGGCACGCTTATCAGGAATTCAGCGAGTAATGGAAGTTGGCATGATGATTTCATGTGCATTTTCATTTTTCTTGTTACTGTCGCTCGCTTATTTTCATCCCAGTGACCCGGGGTGGAGCCAAGCTGGCATGCAGATAGACGTACAAAACTTAATGGGCCCTGTAGGCGCTTACCTCGCAGATATTTTACTTTTTACTTTTGGCGTTACCGCCTATCTTGTGCCTTTTGCTCTTGCCTTTGTAGGATGGTTCATATTCTTACACATTAAAAGCGTTGTTGAACTTGACTACCTTACTATCACGCTAAGGTTAGTAGGGATCATTTTGCTTGTGTTTGGTTTTACCGGCATTGCCAGCATCAATTTTGATGATTTTTATCGAGTGTCAGCAGGTGGCGCAATGGGCGATATTATTAGTGATGCTTTACTGCCTTATTTTAGTTTCGTGGGGACTGTTCTTCTTCTTCTGTGTTTTTTCTTAACGGGTTGTACTTTAGCAACTGGCATTTCTTGGTTTCAATTTATTGATTCCATTGGCGCTAGTGTCATCTATACGGGCAAAATGTTAATTACTTTACCATCAAAACTGTCAACCTTGTCGTTGCCCGATTTACGAAAAAGCATCGGTAAGCCCAAGGATGACGACTTCTATGACTCACCCAATCAAGATATACACATTACAAGCCTGCGCGCCGAGCCGCCTGCACCTGAGAAGAAAGCACCTACGTTTACTATCCCTGCAGAAATCTTTGATGATCTTGCTGAACCCACTTCGACTCTCTTTACCAAAAGCAATATTAAAGCTAACGTCACTCAAGCCAACGCAGCAAGGACTGCAGCAGCGAATAGCGATTCAACACAACAGGGCAGGGTAGATGCTCTAGCGCCCAGAGAATCCTTGTTAGATGATGAGTCTTCAACTGCTAATGTTCCTTTAGGCTGTGAAGATCTTTCTGCCAATGCAAAGGCCCCAGTGCATGCAGAACCACCGTTAGCCAGCAGCGAATCTTTGCCAGTTGATACTCCAAAAGCACTGCTACCATCGTTTGATTTACTGCAGCGGGCAGACAAAGTTGAAAATCCTATAACACCAGAAGAACTTCAGGGAATTGCGCGCCTGTTGGAAGCAAAACTAGCCGACTTTAATATTCAGGCAACCGTAGTAGATGTACTTCCTGGACCAGTAATTACAAGGTTTGAACTTGATTTAGCCCCAGGAATTAAGGTAAGTAAAATTACAACCTTAGCCAAAGACTTAGCGCGCGCAATGTCGGCTATTTCGGTGCGAGTAGTGGAAGTAATACCGGGGAAATCGGTTATTGGACTAGAGTTACCCAATACACATCGAGAAATGGTGAGACTGAGTGAAGTCATTGGCTGCGCTGCGTTTCAAGATAATCCATCACCTTTAACTATGGTTTTAGGCGCGGATATTAGCGGAGAACCTGTTATAGTTGATTTAGCAAGCATGCCGCATTTGCTTGTAGCAGGTACAACAGGTTCGGGTAAATCTGTCGGCGTAAACGTCATGATTTTAAGCCTATTGTATAAATCGACACCAGAAGATGTTCGTTTAATCATGATCGATCCTAAAATGCTTGAACTATCGGTATATGAGGGAATTCCACATTTATTAACCGGAGTCGTTACCGACATGAAAGAAGCGTCAAACGCGCTACGTTGGTGTGTGGGTGAAATGGAGCGCAGGTATAGACTTATGTCAGCCCTTGGCGTGCGCAACTTAAAAGGATACAATCGTAAAGTAAAACTGGCTAAAGAAGCTGGACAGCCTATTCTTGACCCTTTATGGAAGTTTGAAGAAAGTATGGAAACGCGGGCGCCAGAGCTTGAAAAGTTACCCTCTATTGTGGTCATCATAGATGAATTTGCCGACATGATGATGATAGTGGGCAAGAAAGTAGAAGAGCTCATCGCCAGAATAGCGCAAAAAGCCCGTGCAGCAGGCATTCATTTAATATTAGCGACTCAGCGCCCCTCTGTTGACGTTATCACCGGCTTAATAAAAGCGAACATTCCTACACGCATTGCTTTTCAAGTCTCAAGCAAAATTGACTCTCGTACCATTTTAGACCAGCAGGGTGCTGAATCACTGCTGGGTATGGGCGACATGCTTTATAATCCGCCGGGCAGCAGCATTACCACGCGGGTTCATGGTGCTTTTGTTGATGATCATGAAGTACATGCTGTAGTAGCCGATTGGAAAGCACGCGGCGCGCCTAACTATATAGATGAGATTTTAAACGGTGATGCTACGGGCGATATATTATTGCCAGGCGAACTGGCCGAAAAAAACACAGATGAAGAATACGACGCTGTTTATGACCATGCGCTTGAGTTTGTGACTGAAACCAGAAAGGTCTCAATCTCCAGTATTCAGCGAAAATTTAGAATTGGTTACAATAGAGCCGCCAGAATTGTTGAACAATTAGAGCAAAATGGCGTCGTAAGTACAGCTGGCCACAATGGCAATCGAGAGGTCTTAGCACCTCCGCCACGTAAGGATTAATATGATAAAACGTCCCTTAGCTTATTCGCTTATACTACTGAGCGGCATCAGTTTTTCGCTGCATTCTCAACAGTTAAGTGTGAACAATATTCTTGTGGCGCAAAGGGCTCAGTCTGAGAATAGCGTAAGTTTGCCCACTAATTCCCCGATACTCAAAATGGCGAGTGAGCAAGGCAGTAAAGAGGATAAGGCAAGTTTACGCAGTTTATTAAGTCAATTTTCGACGCTTAAGGGCACGTTTAGTCAAACCATAGTAGACATGCAAGGCGAAGAACTACAAAGCGCTAGCGGTGAACTATTTCTGCAAAAACCGCAAAAACTTAGGTGGTCGGTGCAAGCCCCAGACGAGTCTTTAATTATCGCTGATGGCAAATCGGTGTACAACCTAGATCCTTTCCTAGAACAAGTCACAATTGTGGATCAAGCGGCATTCACCCAAAGCAACCCCCTCATGTTATTAATTAGTGATGAGCAGCAGCAGTGGGATCAAGTCTCGGTAGTGAAGCAAGAAAATACCTATACGATTGTGTCGCTAACCGACAACTCCCCTATTAATAAGCTTATTTTACGTTTTGATGCACAAAATAAGCTTACATCATTAGTGTCTTACGATCGTCAGCAACAGGCTAATCTTCTTGATTTTAGCGATGTAGTGTTAAATCAACATGTTTCAAATGACGACTTTAGGTTTAGTACCAATGAAGGCTGGATAATAGATGATCAGCGTGAGCAACCGCAAAGTAAATGAATAATAAACGTCCTCTAGCTGATTTACTGCGTCCAGCTAGCTTGAAAGATTACGTTGGGCAAACTCACTTACTGGGTGAAAGTGGGCCAATAAGGCATCTGTGCGAACGCCAGCAACTATGCTCAATGATATTGTGGGGACCGCCTGGCTGTGGCAAAACATCTCTAGTTAATTTATTAAAAGAATATTGGCAACTACCTGTGCTGTATTTGTCGGCGATAAGCAGTGGTATTAAGGATATTAAAGCGCTGGTGTCAACTACCGAAAATGATTTATTTAAGCAGCAAAAAATTGTGTTTGTAGACGAAATTCATCGCTTTAATAAGGCCCAGCAAGACGCATTTTTACCGTATGTTGAAAATGGCGATATAGTGCTTATCGGGGCCTCCACCGAAAACCCTGCTTTTTCTATTAATTCAGCATTACTGTCAAGAATGCGCGTATTTACTTTACGCGCTTTAACAAAGGATGACTTAGCAGAGCTGATGGATAGAGCCTTAAGCTTTTTAAACGAACAACGCGAGCGAACAAATAACTCCGAAGTTGCTATTGATGAGCCAGCAAAGCAATTACTTATAAATGCAAGCGGTGGCGATGCCCGCCGTTTATTGAGCAACATTGAGGTAGCGCTAAGCTTATTGCCAAACAGTGCTAATGAGACGGGCTTAGAGCAAACTAAAATCGTGCTCAGTAAAAGCATCGCAGAAACTGCTTGTGGTGAACAAGTGGGTAGTTTTGACAAACAAGGTGACGCCTATTACGATACTCTATCGGCTTTTCATAAGTCAGTAAGAGGTTCTTCAGTTGACGGTAGCTTATTCTGGTTTGCTCGTTTGCTATTAGCCTCTACCGATATTGTACCTATATGCCGCAGACTATTGGCTATTGCAAGTGAAGACATTGGCAATGCTGATCCTAAAGCACTGCAGGTATGTCTTAACGCATGGGACGTTTACCACCGTGTAGGCAAAAGTGAAGGAGAACGCGCGGTGGCACAAGCGGTAATATATTGCGCTTTAGCGCCGAAAAGTAATGCGGTATATGCTGCATTTACACAAGCCAAATTATTAGCCAAGCAACACGCCGATGCCCCAGTGCCGTTTCATCTAAGAAATTCAACCAGCAGCATTACCAAAGATTTAGGGCACGGCAAGGCCTATCAGTATGCCCATAACTACGAATATGCCTTCACACCACAGCAAACTTATTTACCTGATGAGGTAGAGATGACTAATCTCTATCAGCCAAGTGACCGTGGATTTGAAAAGCAGTTAGCACAAAAGATTGCGTTTTTAGCATCGTTAACTACAGGTACAACTAAGAGTTAATTCATGTCTGCCATAAATACTTACCTTATTATTGCTTGCGGCGGTGCTATTGGCGCATGCTTACGCTATTTTCTCACCCAAGAAAGCATAAAGCTATTGGGGAAAGGCTTTCCGTTTGGTACTCTTGCGGTCAATGTCATCGGTTCATTCGCATTGGGGTGTTTATACATGTGGATTGAGCAAGAACAACGAGAAATATCAGATAGTTTACGTTTGTTTCTAGGCGTAGGTTTATTAAGTG
This sequence comes from Glaciecola punicea ACAM 611, assembly GCF_000252165.1. GTDB lineage: Bacteria > Pseudomonadota > Gammaproteobacteria > Enterobacterales > Alteromonadaceae > Glaciecola > Glaciecola punicea. The sequence goes on along the minus strand of NZ_BAET01000007.1, from coordinate 411,725 downwards.
CCCTAACCACTTTCTCAACATTTTCGTACGATACTTTGCTATTACTTCAGCAAAGTGAGTACATCAAAGCTCTATTAAATATATTGTTGAACGTCGGCCTATGCATAGTTGGTGTATGGCTGGCGGTATTATTTGTAAAAGGATAGGATGATTCATGTTAGACCCACGATTGCTACGAAATAACATCAACGAAGTTGCCCAACAGCTTGCTAAGCGCGGTTATGCATTAGATATACAAGCATACAGTGAGCTTGAAGCCAAACGCAAACAGCTACAAATATCGACAGAGTCATTTCAAAATGAACGTACTGTTCGCTCAAAAGCTATTGGTAAGGCAAAAGCATCAGGACAAGACATTGCACCTTTGCTAGCGGTGGTGTCTCAATTAGCATCTGACTTAGAAAATGCCAAAATAGCGCTAGTTGACGTGCAAAACGCACTAAATGAATTTTACCAAGAAATGCCAAACATTCCAGAAAGCGAAGTGCCGTTTGGAGAAAATGAAAATGACAATCAGCAGGTGTCAGTCTGGGGCGAGCCACGCACGTTTGATTTTAAAGTGCGTGATCATGCAGATATTGGCGTTCATCTTAACAAGGGCTTAGATTTTGAAACAGCTGCGAAGCTTACCGGGAGCCGCTTCGTAGTGATGAATGGACAAATCGCGCGCCTGCACCGTGCTATTGGCCAGTTTATGCTAGATCTGCACACCCAGGAACATGGTTACCACGAAGTGTATGTTCCTTTGCTTGTAAATTCAGACAGTTTATACGGTACCGGCCAGCTGCCTAAGTTTGGAGAAGATTTGTTTCATACTAAACCAGCAACCGAAGAAGGTCATGGCCTGTCGCTTATTCCCACGGCAGAAGTGCCATTGACCAATATTGCCCGTGATCGCATTTTTGATGCCAGCGAACTGCCCCTTAAAATGACCGCACACACGCCTTGCTTTAGAAGTGAAGCAGGCTCTTACGGCCGCGATACTCGCGGCCTAATTAGACAGCATCAGTTTGACAAAGTAGAACTCGTTCAAATGGTGTTACCTGGTGAGAGTATGCAAGCTTTAGAAGATCTAACAGGCCATGCTGAAGTTATTTTACGCAAGCTCAATTTACCCTATCGTAAAATGTTATTGTGCACTGGCGATATGGGCTTTGGTTCATGTAAAACCTATGATTTAGAAGTATGGCTACCAGCCCAGAAAACGTATCGCGAAATATCTTCTTGCTCAAGCATGGGCGACTTTCAAGCCAGAAGAATGCAGGCCAGATACAAGTCTGCAGATATGAAAAAACCAGAATTATTACACACACTAAACGGATCCGGCCTTGCGGTAGGCAGAACCTTAGTCGCCGTGTTAGAAAACTATCAGCAAGCTGATGGAAGCGTTACCGTTCCACAAGCTTTAGTACCATACATGAACGGTGTTACGAGCATTAGCCCGCAATAAGCTGTTACGCATAACCCTAAGCCCGCTATAAACATTTAGCGGGCTTAGGCAGCCCAGCTAGCTTGGTGGGTATCTTTGCAGGGCCTTTAGGAAATAAACGATACAAGTATCGACTATTTCCTTTGTCTGGCCCATGCGTCCGCTGTAAGGCTTTTACCAGCGCTCTCATTGCCGGACTAGTATCGTAGGTAGTATAAAAATCACGAACAAAATGCACAATTTGCCATCTTTCGCCTGTCATTTCTATATTTTCTAAATAAGCAATATGCTGGGCGACTTCATTGTTCCACTGTTCACTTTTGCGTAAATAGCCTTCTTTATCGGTTTCTATCTCCACACCATTAACGATTATTGAGAAAGTATTCATAACGACACTCATTGTTGAATAGTAATAACAGGATGCTGCTGGGCACATAAATCTACCCATTGCATATCTGACACTAAAATAAGATTCTCGAGCCTGGGTAAACCACTGGCAAAATAATCATTTTTTACTGCATAAAACGTGCATTTAGGATAGTCAGCGATAAGACTCAACGCCGCGTATACGCCATTTTGCAATAATATTACACTCAGTCCCCGCTCACAATAGGCTGCAACTTTAGATGGGGTGTTAGATAGCAATTGTATAATCATTAAAAGACTAAGACCTGCGTTGCTTTTGCACATATCTGGACTAGTTGTGCATCGCTTATAGGCGACACAGCAAAGCTAATGTCGTTTAGGGAAATATGATACGTTGTAAGTGCTGAGGTTTGTGCAAATATAAGCTCTACGTCAAACATCGGCAGGGCACTTAGTTTTTTATAGATTGATTTATGTGAAATGAGTGTACTTTGCTGTGCCTTGAGTAACTGATACACGCCATCGCCGACAAATATGTACACCACTTGCATACCTATGTTCGTAGCAGCAAGGGCTGCTTCTAAAGAGTCTGTGGCGTCGCTAGTAGAATAGGGAGCTTGAGTCGTTTGAATGACTATGTAAGGATTTTGTAATACAGGTAAATCACTCATAGCTGGATATTAACACTATTGTTGTTAAGTGCTTCAAAATAGGCCGTTAAGCCAACTTGTGTAAATGGCCAAACTAAGTTGGCGTAATTTGGCTCTGGTGCTAGCTGCGCGTCTACAACGCCCCTGCGAGAAGCTGCCGTTACACATACGTTGAGATTGATAGCATGCTTTTTGGCTAAATCACACCACTTACTATATACGTCGAGCTCATCTGCGTTAGGCTGTAGTAGTGAGGACGCATTGTGTACACCTTTTTGATAGAAAAAAACCTGCGTGATTGAATGGCCTTGCTCAATTGCCGCTGCACAAAAAGATAGTGCGCTGTGAGCATTTCGGGCATCGAAAGGGCTCTTTGTCACCATTAGAGTAAAACGAGTGGGTATTGTGTTAGTCATTTATTATCGCTGTGCTAAGTTTGTCTTTACCATTAAGGACATTATAAACAAAAACGCCCCTAACATGGGGCGTTTTTTTCATCAATTAACTATCATTAAAGCTTAGTCGTTATTAGCACCCAGTAAAGACAATATAGATAAAAAGATATTATATATACTTAGATATAGTCCAACGGTTGCGCGTATATAGTTGGTTTCTCCGCCGTGTATAATTCGACTAGTGTCAAACAATATAAAGCCTGACATAACCAGAATAATAAGTGCGTTAATAGCCAAACCAAGCGCAGGCATTGCAAAAAAGAAGTTTCCAATGATTGCGAGAAGTGCAACTACCATTCCCACCATTAAAAACCCGCCCATGAAACTAAAGTCTTTCTTAGATACAAGTGCATAACCAGACAGCGTTAAGAAAACTACTGCGGTAGCACCAAGTGCCTGGCCAATTAAATGGCCCATCCCGTTAGCGACATACATGCTTAAAATCGGACCAAGTGCACCACCCATTAGGCCTGTGAATACAAATACCCAAAAAAGACCGGCTGCGGTATCTGCTTTCTTGTTTACGATAAACATAGATATGATTGCGCCAATGAACATCGCCCAGTATCCAACCATGCCAATATTCAGCATCGCGGTTACAGTTGCCGTGATAGCACTAAAAGCTAACGTTAACGACAATAACATATAGGTATTGCGAAGCACCTTATTGACTTCTATTGCGGAGCTTTCGCCAGCACTAGAATACAAAGTACGTCTATCCATTTCTTTCTCCAGTAATTACTATTATTTGTTGAGTACAATACTCAGTTATTATTAGTAACTATGTTAGGTGTTTGGTTCACTTTTTCAAGGTTTTTTCGAACGAAAGTTACAAAATAATGTAATTAACGACTAAAAAACCTGCGATTAAAGAAATTTTAACTTTTTTTTCTTATTAGGCCTTTACAATTACCTCATTCAAATTTAATATGCGCCCCTCTTGGATAGCTGGCAGAGCTCGGTTTAATGCACCTGACTTGAAATCAGACGAACGGTCAAACGTTCCGGGGGTTCGAATCCCTCGCTATCCGCCATACTTCATAGATAAGCCTCTGTTTTTCAGGGGCTTTTTTACATCGATTACTTTGCAAGCCGTCAATAAGACCGTCAATCTAAATTCCTTCTAAATATCTCCCAATCGAAAATTAATACATTGTTTCAACAATCTGCACATCACATTACACAGGGTTGATCACTGATTAGATAACTTTGTATATGATGCCGACGTCAGAGCGCATCATATTAGACAAATTCATTTACGTATATTGCTGAGTAGCGAGGATACAAATTTATACGCAAAAAAATATTTTGAGTTGTATACTTCTCTGTTATAAATGTTGTTTGCTGAACAAACCATTTCACTTGCTCGTTGAATCTAAGAGCAATAAATTTTTATATGAATAATAATTTAATTTATGGACAAATAATGAATGTATTAAGAAAGTTACTAGAAAATTATCGTCAAACTTCAAAAACGGAACGAGAAAAAGGAAATTACTTCGAAGAACTCATTGTTATCTACTTTAAAAATGAACCAACTTATAAAGATTTATATTCCAATGTTTGGCTATATGCTGATTGGGCTTCGGAACAGGGAATAGATGGTCGAGATAGAAGACCGCTGGCTGTCGATAACCGACATTTGTAAGCATTTGGGGATATCTAGTGACACCGTTTACAAATGGATCGAGAAAAAAGGGATGCCAGCCCACAAAATTGGAAGGTTATGGAAATTTAAAAAAGATGAAGTTGATGACTGGGTCAGGTCTGGTCAAGCGTCTGATTAATTTTGATAGTTTAGCTTAAGATTTTATAGAAAATGGACGTTTTAATATGCAGGTAATCGACAATATAAACACGTTATTTGGTGAAGAGTTAAAGTCATCGTTGACCGCTAACTCAAAGCTTAAGGTTGCCGCATCATGCTTTTCTATGTATGCCTTCTTCGCCCTTAAAAAAGAATTATCAAAAATAGACTCGCTCGAATTTATCTTTACCTCGCCTACATTCGTCCCAGAGAAAGCCACCGATAAAATTAAAAAAGAACATCGAGAATTCTATATTCCAAAAATCAACCGAGAGCGCAGCGTATTTGGTTCAGAGTTTGAGATACACTTAAAAAATGAGCTTAACCAAAAGGCAATAGCTAAAGAATGTGCCGACTGGATTAAAAATAAAGTCACCTTTAAATCCAATACGAGTAATGCGCAGATGCAGTCGTTTGCTGCAACACAAGGAAAAGACAACCACACAGTTTTTGCACCGATTAATGGCTTTACTGCGGTAGACCTTGGATATCAAAAAGGCAGTGCAGTATCAAATTTTGTTCATAAATTTGATCAGATGCCATTCACTGCGCAATATTTACAGCTTTTTGATCAAATTTGGAATGACCCAGAAAAACTCGAAGACGTAACCACGCAAGTTGTTCAACACATAGAGTCGGTTTATCACGAAAACTCGCCGGAGCGCATTTACTTCATCATGCTATATAACATCTTCCAAGAATTTTTAGATGAGATGAATGAGGATGTGCTTGCCAACGACCGGACGGGCTATCAGGACACTGTAATTTGGCAAACACTATTCAATTACCAAAAAGATGGTGCCACCGGTATAATTAACAAACTTGAAATGCATAATGGCTGCATTCTGGCTGACTCTGTTGGCCTAGGTAAAACCTTTACCGCTTTAGCCGTAATGAAGTATTACGAGCTGCGTAACAAGTCTGTATTGTTGCTTTGCCCCAAAAAATTAGCAGACAACTGGCTCACTTATAACCGCAATGTCACCACGAATATACTGGCAAAAGATCGCTTCAATTATGATGTGCTTTGCCACACTGATTTAAGTAGGGTTTCAGGGGAATCATTTGGCACCAAACTTAATCAAGTGAACTGGGGTAATTATGATCTGGTCGTGATTGACGAATCCCACAACTTTAGAAATGACCTAGCCGTTAACGATCGTGAAACCCGCTATCAAAAGCTAATGAATAAAGTCATCAAAAGTGGCGTTAAAACAAAAGTACTAATGTTGTCGGCGACCCCAGTAAACAACAAGTTTACTGATCTGCGGAATCAGCTTGCACTGGCTTACGAGGGTGAATCAAGCAACCTCACCAAAAACTTAAAAACAAGGAATACCGTAGAAGCTATCTTTAAAAATGCGCAAAGAGCTTTCAACGATTGGTCAAAACTAGCACCAGAGCAGCGTACCCCAAAAGCTATTTTAGACGCGTTAGATATGGACTTTTTTGAATTGCTAGATAGCGTCACCATTGCCCGTTCACGTAAACACATTCAAACTTTTTATGACACCACAGATATTGGTCAATTCCCCAAGCGAAGAGCGCCTTTGTCTTATCGTTGCCCCTTGACCACGCGCGACGATGTAGTCAGCCTAAATGACATATTCGATCACCTTAAGCTACTCAAACTCTCAGTCTATGCGCCCATTACTTATATTTTACCAAGCCGATTAAAAAAATACGAAGAGCTATACGATACCGAAGTAGATGGCGGTAAAGGAAAGTTTAGGCAAGTTGACCGTGAAAAAAGCCTAGTGGCGCTTATGACCACTAACTTGCTAAAGCGCTTAGAGAGTTCGGTTTATTCGTTTCGTAAAACCTTGCAGTCACTCTCAGATAATCACAATCGCGTCTTAGCATTAATCGATAAATTTCATAGTAAGGGCGGCGTAACAGAAATAAGCGATTTAGAAGAGGCAATGGGCCTACTGGATGACGATGATGGCGAAGCCTTTCAAGAAATGAGCATCGGCAAAAAAGTACAAATCCAGCTAATGGATATGGATTTACCTTCTTGGCAGCAAGATTTAAGTGCTGACTTAGAAATGATTGATGCCTTACTGGTGTCTGTCTCCAAAATTGCGCCTAAAGATGACGCTAAGCTGCAACACCTTATAAAGCATGTTGATGACAAGATTGAGAATCCAATCAACACAATAAAGGGTAAGGCCAATAAAAAGGTTATCATCTTCACCGCATTTGCCGATACCGCTCAATATCTTTACGAGCAATTAGCGCCCCAGTTATGGTCAACCCAGCAACTACACACCGCGATGGTAACAGGCTCTAGTCCTCCTAAAAGCACCCTTAAAAGCGCAAAACGTGGCTACGACATACAAGAAGTACTCACACTCTTCTCTCCCATATCAAAGTCAAAGGCGGCCATTCTTCCGCAAGAACCGTCGGAGATAGATGTACTGATTGCCACTGACTGTATTTCAGAAGGACAAAACCTACAAGATTGTGACTACCTCATTAACTACGATATCCATTGGAACCCCGTGCGTATTATTCAACGCTTTGGTCGTGTTGACCGTATTGGCTCACTGAACGAGTCCATACAGTTGGTCAACTACTGGCCTGATATTTCGCTTGATGAATACATTAATCTAAAAGACCGCGTGGAAAGCCGCATGACCATTGTAGATGTCACAGCAACCGGTGACGACAATGTACTAAGCGCCAAAGCAAATGACCTAAGCTACCGAAAAGAACAGCTTAAACGCCTACAAGAAGAGGTGGTTGAACTAGAGGACTTGAAAACGGGTGTATCCATAACCGACCTTGGCTTAAACGACTTTCGCATGGATCTCATGGGCATGGTCGAAAAATATGGCGAGCCCACAACCGTTCCCAATGGCATGCATGCTGTGGTGCCAGCCAATCTTGAAAAAGGCTTAACACCCGGAGTAATCTTTGCGCTTAAGAATATTAACGACACCGTAAATATTGACCAGCAAAACCGGCTGCACCCTTATTACCTCGTATACATCAGTAATGACGGTGAGATAGTTGCAGACCATACCGAAGTGAAGCGGCTCCTGGATTTAACAAGAAGCTGCTGTAAAAACCAAACTAGCCCCATTGCCAATGTCTGTGCCCTGTTTAACTCAGTCACTCAAGATGGCCGCAATATGGAGCCTTACTCAAACCTGCTTAGCGATGCGATACGCAGCATGGTAGATGTTAAAGAAGAGAAAGACCTAGACAGCTTATTCAGCAGTGGCGAAACCACCGCGCTAGTGAACAGTATTCAAGGTTTAGACGACTTCGAGCTATTGGCTTTTATAGTCATACAAGGCGAGCATCAATAACGTGATGGATGACGCTAACAAACAAAATCAACCCCGACTCCATTGGAAGTTTCCAGAAGCTGCCAAGTTTGGCCGTGTTATCCCCAAAGAAAAGCTCTACAGCCAAGCGGGCGCTAACGCCGAGTTAAAACAGTTATTCGTAGAGCAAGTCGCCCAAATTAAGTGGGCGTATAAACTGGCTGAAGGCACCATCAACCTAACCAAAACCGAGCAAGTACATGAGTTAGAAGTGATCCACATAAAACTGAAAGCGCAAACCCTTGATGAAAAAATATTAATAGCCATCGACAAAGCCATTCCGCACCCTACCTTATTTATGCTGACTCGTGATGTCAAATATGGTGATATCATAGAGGGTAATAAGGGAGAAGTTGCAAAAGAGGCAAACACATCAGAGCAAGAAATCGCCTATCAAGCTGCCCACAAACTTAAAACCACCACGCAAAGCAATAAAGAAAAGTGGCAGCAAAGCGCGTACCTAAAAAGCCAGTGGTTAGTGCCAAGCAGCCAGCATGCAGCACTTTTGCCCGCTGCAACCAGTTTAGAGAGTCTATACAACCAGCTACTTGAAGCGCTCATTCCTTTGGGTTTACAAGGTGTACACGATTTACAAGAACCGAAAAGCGCCTATGTGCATACTAAGTCACAACAAAAAAAGCGCAGCCTAGAGGATAAGCTCGCCGACCTAGCCGCTATAGAAGCACTGAATAAACAAATAAAAAAAACTAAAGCCAAGCGTGATAACGAAAAGCAGTTTAACCTTAAGCGTGAACTGAATGACCAGTTTAAAACCTTAAAAAAACAGCTGGCAGCGCTTTATGGCGTTTAAGATAGCGAATAATTAAATCCCTACTTAAGCTATAAACCCTACAGTAAACAAAATTTATAAAATTAGAGACTAATATGGATAAGTTAAAAATGCACAGCCCTGATATCACGCAACAGAATATAGATAAGCTCTTAGCACTATTTCCTAATTGTAAAATAGAAAAGCAAGATGATGATGGAGAACTGAGCACGGGGATAGATTTTGACCTGCTGAAGCAAGAGCTGTCCAAAAATATTGTTGAAGGGCCGCAAGAGCGTTACCAATTAAATTGGCCGGGTAAAAAAGAAGCTCTATTAACCGCTAATGCACCGATAGCTAAAGCATTACGCCCTTGTCGTGAAGAGTCGGTAAATTTTGATACTACTGAAAATCTGTTTATTGAAGGCGATAATCTTGATGCATTAAAGCTACTGCAAGAGACCTACTTGGGTAAGGTGAAGATGATTTATATTGATCCGCCTTATAATACAGGTAAAGACTTTATCTATGCGGATAACTTTGCGGAGTCAACGGATGAGTATTTACAGGAGTCTGGGCAAAAAGATGATGATGGTAACCGCCTTGTAGCCAACACCGACTCCAATGGTCGCTTTCATTCTGACTGGTTGAGTATGATGTACTCGAGATTGAAACTAGCAAGAAACCTCCTAAAAGATGATGGGGTTATTTTTATCAGCATTGACGACAATGAATCTTCAAATATCAGAAAATTAGGAGATGAAATATTTGGCGATGACAATTTTATAGTTCAACTGACATGGGAAAAGAAGAAGAAAGGCGCTTTTCTATCTGGATCTGTTACCAACGTAAAGGAGTATGTTTTTGTTTTCGCAAAATGTCGAAAAGTGTTTCCAGGCTTGATTGGTGAAATCGCAAGAGGTGAGGAAACTTACCCAGTCATTAAGACTACGAATGCACGGGCCCAACGTGTCATTAAAAAAGGTATTCCTAGCAAGTACAAAGAAGCGGATCACTTCCTCCCGTCTGGTAGCAGGATAAGCTCTGGTAATATGGAAATGATATTACGTACAGATTTGCATATTAAAAATGGAATATTAGTAAAAGATGTTACTGTGGAAAGCAACTGGATATATTCCCAACAGTTGCTAGATGAATATGCAGAGAAGAAGACCATCTATATAACCCAGGAACTCTATTTTAGAAGAATAGTGAGTGAACCTCGCACAAAAATGTTAAAAGATTTATTGCCTATGAGAGGCGCTGAAGGAACAGGTTTCGAATTTCAGTACTCTGATAATTTGTTCGCAGATGGCTGGGGCACTAATGAAGATGGATTTGACGAAATTCATGAGTTATTTGGTTCTCAGTCGATAATGAGTTTTCCAAAACCATCCAAATTCATAGCTAAACTTTTATTGTCAGCAACAAGATTAGATAAGGATGCAATAATCATGGACTTCTTTGCTGGTTCAGCTACAACGGCACATTCGAGCATTAAACTAAATGCAGGGGATTCAGGTCGAAGAAAATTCATTATGGTACAGCTCCCTGAAACTTGTGATGAAAAATCCGAAGCTTTCAAAGCCGGTTATAAAACCATTGCCGAAATCAGCAAAGAACGTATTCGCCGCGCCGGGAAAAAAATAAAAGAAGAAAACTCAGAACTATCTGGGTTAGACACAGGCTTCCGCGTTCTAAAAATAGACTCAAGCAATATGAACGATGTCCACTACACGCCAGATACGGTATCCAAAGCCGATCTATTCAATCAAGTAGAGCACATCAAAAAAGACCGTAGCAGCGAGGATCTATTATTCCAAGTTATGCTCGACTGGGGTGTGGATTTATCGTTGCCCATTCGCAAGGAAACCATCGAAAATAAAGAAGTCTATTTCATAAACGACGATGACTTGGCTGCCTGTTTCGACAAAGATATCGATGAGTCACTAATTAAAGCCCTGGCAGCAAAACAACCATTGCGCATGGTGTTCCGTGATGATGGTTTTGTATCTGACAGTGTAAAAATCAATGTTGAGCAAATCTTCAAACAACTGGCTCCGGCCACCGATATCAAAGCGATATAGGGGAGCGTAATCAGTGAAGATTAAATTTAAAAGCCAAGCCTACCAAACCGCAGCGGTTGATGCAGTGGTCGATTGCTTTCAGGGGCAGCCAAAAATCAACCCACTCAATTATCGTTTAGATAAAGGTGTTTCTAAGACTGGTGGCCCGCAACTAAACCTTGCTATCGACAGTGATGAAGGTTTTCGTAACCCAGATATCAAATTGAATGAGTCTGAATTGTTACGCAATATACAACAAGTGCAAAGCCGCCAAAACTTGCCGGTGAGTTCATCGCTGACTGAATTTACCCTAAAAAACGATGAGAAAAAAACGATTGAACCTGTGAAAATAGCCTATTTGAAAAATGCTCGCGCCATCGCACCCTTGCACTTAGATATTGAAATGGAAACAGGTACGGGTAAAACTTACTGCTACATCAAAACTATGTTCGAGATGAACCAAAAATACGGTTGGAGCAAATTCATCATTGTAGTGCCGAGCATTGCGATTCGTGAAGGCGTAACTAAATCGCTGCAAATTACTGCTGACCACTTTACTGATAGTTATGGTAAGAAGGTTCGCTTCTTCACTTATAACTCCAAGCAGCTGCACGAGCTAGAGAGCTTCTCATCAGACAATGGCATTAATGTGATGATAATCAACATTCAAGCATTTAATGCGACGGGCCAAGATAATCGGCGTATTTACGAAGAGCTAGATGACTTTCAGTCGCGCCGCCCCATCGATGTAATATGTAAGAACCGCCCCATCTTATTCTTAGATGAACCTCAAAAGATGGAGGGTGATAAAACCCTTGAGGCACTTGCTAAATTTAAGCCATTAATGGTGATTCGTTATTCGGCCACCCATAAAACCAACCATTTAAAAATTCATCGATTAGATGCGTTAGACGCCTATAACCAGAAACTGGTTAAAAAGATTGCTGTGCGCGGGATCAGTGTAAAAGGCCAAGGTGGAACGGCATCTTATTTGTATTTAGAAAATATTGAAATATCCAAGCAAGCACCTAAAGCTTGGGTAGAGATTGAAGAAAAATTAAAGACGGGCGTGATCAAAAAGAAACGAAAACTCATAGGCAAAGGCGATGATCTCTATATTAAAAGTGGTGAGCTTGACCAATACAAGGGCTATGTTGTCGCGGATATTAACGCCAATACCGATACCGTTGAGTTTACCAATGGCGTGATATTAACGGCTGGCGATGCCTTTGGTGATGTAGATGAGGCTGTGCGCCGCCGTATTCAGATCCGTGAAACCATTAAGGCCCACCTAGAAAAAGAAGAGCAGTTGTTTAAGCAAGGCATTAAGGTGTTATCGCTGTTCTTTATTGATGAAGTAGCCAAATATCGTGATTACGGTGCCTCAGATAATAAAGGTCAATATGCGAAGATATTTGAGGAAGAATACAAAGAGCAAATTGCCTATAAGTTAGATCAATTGGAGCTTAACCCTGAGTATCATGCTTATCTAAACAGCATTCAGGTTGAGGCTACGCATCAGGGTTACTTCTCTATTGATAAAAAAGGCAAGATGGTTGATAGCGTTAAATCAGCTAAATCAGAAAGCACAGAAAGCACCGATGTTGATGCTTATGATCTAATCCTGAGAGATAAAGAGGCTCTATTATCGTTACCTAAGCCGACCGACGGTGAAGAAGCACTTGCTAAGAAAAGCCTGCGCTTCATATTCTCGCACTCAGCCCTGCGTGAAGGTTGGGATAACCCTAACGTATTTACCATATGCATGCTTAAAAACAGCGACAACACTATTTCGCGTCGACAAGAGGTCGGTCGTGGCTTGCGTATCTCTGTGAATCAAAATGGAGAACGCCAAGACCAACCGTCAACAGTTCACGATATAAACGTGCTGACAGTGGTCGCCAGCGAAAGCTATCAAGACTTCGTGACTAATCTGCAAGTTGAGATTGCAGATACCCTAGCCGCAAGACCGCGTAAGGCAAATAAAGAATACTTTAATGGCAAGACCATAAAAACCGATTCGGGCGAGATAGCTGTCACGGAGATAATGGCGAATCAAATCTATCGCTATTTGATGAAGAACGATTTCACTAACGATTCTGATGAAATTACGCCCGAATATCATGTGGCCAAAGCAGAAGGTAAGTTGCCCGATTTGCCTGCTGAGTTACAACCTTATACTGACGCCATTTTTAAACTGGTAGATGGCGTATTCGATGTTAATCAAATGCCCGAGCTTGGTGACGGACGCAAGCCAAAAACCAATCCTCTCAACGCGAACTTTAATAAGAAAGAGTTCAAAGAGCTTTGGGATCGAATTAACAAGAAAGCAGTCTATAAAGTCGACTTTGATTCTCAAGAGCTGATTGATAATGCTATTTTTGCTATTAATAAAGAGTTAAAGGTCACTGAGTTAACCTACCGTATTGAAACGGGCGAAATGAGCGGCGGCCTGACCGATGTAGCCTTGAGAGATGGTAAGGGTTTTGCCATTAAAGAAAGCTACGATGACAAAACCACTGGTAGTGTCCATTCAAGGGTAGAATATGACCTGCTGGGTAAAATAGGCGAGGCCACGGTTTTAACTCGTAAAACGGTAGCGACTATTTTAACTGGTATTGAAGATTATAAATTTGGTTTATTTAAAAAGAACCCTGAGCAATTTATTTCAGAAGTGTCGCGCCTTATTAAGGAGCAAAAGGCTAGCATCATTATTAATAAGCTCAGCTACGATGAAACCGACCAAACATTTGATTCCAATATATTCACGGCATCACAAAGTAAGCAAGACTTTAGTAAAGCCACTGAGCCGCTTAAGCGACATATCTACGATTATGTAATTACGGACTCCAAAGTTGAAAAAGAGTTCGTTGAAAAGCTTGATGTAAGCGACGAGGTGATTGTTTATGCGAAACTTCCTGGTGGCTTCTTTATCCCAACACCAGTAGGCGATTACAACCCAGATTGGGCCATTTCTTTTAAAGAAGGTTCTGTTAAGCATGTGTATTTCATTGCGGAAACGAAAGGTTCTATGTCTAGCTTAGATTTGCGTGGTATTGAAGTTACAAAAATCGATTGCGCCAGAAAGTTCTTCAAAAAACTTGAAGAGGCTGGTTCAGGCGAAAAAGTGAAATACGATGTCGTGACGGATTACGACAAACTGATGACAGCAGTAGGTAAACCAACGGCTGCCTAAATTAAGCAAATAGTAAATTTTATCAGCGCGTTGTTATTTTTTCAAATACATGTGAGTGCTACTGCGGAAAAAGAAATTTCAAAAATCGAAGTTATACAACAATTAGCGCAGGATGGCGATGCTAAAGCACAGTATAACCTAGGGATTATGTACCATTCCGGTAAAGGTGTTCTTAAAGATTTTAAAGAGGCAGTAAAGTGGCATAGGTTGGCAGCAGAGCAAGGCATTGCTGTTCCACAGCTTCACCTAGGGTTTATGTACTACTCAGCCGAAGGTGTGCCTCAAAGCTTTATTTCATCATATAGCTGGGCTAATATTTCTAGGTATAACGGCAATGATGCAAAACTGATTTTTGACTTTTTAGAAAATAAAATGTCGATGAATGATATATCAAAAGCACAGGCGCTTTCGAAACGATGTCTTGAAAGTAATTATAAAAATTGTGGAAGTTGATTAGAGCGCCTCTATTAGCTGTTGCTGAAGAAGAATAAACATAAATTGTTATGGTATGGGAGTATCATGACACATAGGGACCTACTCCCAAATTTTGGTATACATTGCGACTATTACTAAAGGTAAAAGAAATAGGTCTGGAGCAAAGATCAATATTAATATTACCGCAATTACTGAACCAAAGATAAAGCCAAACCATAATATAAAAGCAGTTACCAAAAAAATTGTAACGAGCAAATTCCATAAAGCGCGAAATGGTAGCAATACGATATTTTTTAAAAGTAAAAATAGTTCGTCCACAACTGTTTAGCCCTCCAATTATTACGTACATCACGCCCGCATCTGCTGTTGGTTTGGAGCGCAGCGGAAAACCAGTCTGACAACATGCGCTTGTTAGGTGAACATGTTTACCCGCTAAAACCGAATGATTCGCATAACATAACTCTTACTTTTTCAAGATCACCATTGGCTACCTCAAACATTTCTTTCAGGCCACTTGAGAATTCAACTGCGTTACTGCGGTACTCATTGATCGTGAAGTAACCATAAAAATTACCATCACGATCTACTAATACTGGTACAGAATCACTTGAACTGTATTCGTTCCACGGGCTTTCTGAGCTATACTCATTACCAAATCCTGCATATTCATTGAACATTCCATTTGATGAAAATTCATTTCCATAAGTGCCGTAACCATTACAAATAGATTCGGAACTATTTTCGCTACAAGTTAGGCACCCTAAGTATTCGTCATGCCCATCGCCGCCAAAAAAAAGTAATTCACTTTCTGCATTTGCGTAAGAAGCTAGAGTTGAACTCAATAAAAATGCTGCAATTAACTTTTTCATAATAATTCCCAATATTTACTACAACCATAACTTTTTGACTTGTATCTGATTCCATTTAGCTGAGGTAGACCACCTAACGCTGACAGCAAGCGCGCGTTTTTTTGCGTTACTTTGACTGTGATTGTTATGTGCTTTTAGTTTAAATTTAAGTACCGGAAGCGAAGTCATCATTTATTTCGGTTTTAATATTTACAACCGTTGGTGATAATAAAATATCTTGGAGTATTTCTACGTTTGATTCTAATAAAACCACTATATGCTCCCACGAGGCGCATTCAACGCGTTTCCCTTTGGTGAAATCAAAAGAAATGCCATTAGCTTGAGTTTTTAATGAATTAGTTTAATGAATTCCATTACCATGTAGTGAGTTCCTAAGATTGGCAAGTGCAGTCAATAAATCTTTCTTATCACCTGTTTTGGAAAATGCACATTGGTCGAGAATTTCATCTGTTAAATACCAATAACCTGGTCTTCTTGGTAAAGAACCTAGGTGCTTAAGTATGTTATGGAATAAATTATCTATCTTAGAACGGTAGTATACGTATAATTCAATCTTCCCACCAGGTGAGTGAGTGAAAAAGTCAGATAAAATGATTTAATTTCATGTATTTAGCTTTATTTAACACTTATAAAAACACAATTTAAAATTTCAGCTTTGATAAAATCGTAAATAAAACGAAAAAAATGGGCTATTTCTCACCTTAAATTTACACTTGCTTAGGCTACGAACTTTAAGATTTCAAAGGAAAATAAATATCGTATTATCTAAAGCACTGTACCATCAATACTGCTTGTTCGTTTGTCTCGACAATCTCTTTAGGAGTCATCTGTTTCAGGCCGTTACCACTTGAAAACTTGACATTATTAGCATCTAGGAACTCAATAACTGCTGTAGATTTTATAGCATAATTAACGTTCTGAGGTAATGAGCCGGATCGAACATCTATTGGTAGAGATAAGGTGGCAACAGCTATTCCTGCTAAAAAACCCTTCTCATCAAAAACCGGGCCGCCCGAATTACCTGCCTGAATAGGTGCGCTTATTTGATAGCGTGAGGTATCACCGCCAATGCCAGCGTGCGAGCTAATATTGCCAGTGGTTATTTTCAGAGTATTTCCGAGTATTCTTGTCAATGGGTAACCCAACACCGTAACTTCCTCGCCAAGAGGAATATTGCGATTGTTATTTAAGTTAATAAAGGTGTCTGGTTTTAGGTTCGTTTTTAAAAGTGCAATGTCATTTCGGGCATCAAAAGCTAATACTTCTGCGATAGTGGATTGAAGCTCGCCCACGACCTTGAAAGTGTCACAACCTTCAATAACATGATAATTCGTAAGTAGTTGCCCGTTTTCATTAATAAAGAAACCGCTTCCAGTTGCATGTAGCTTCGGTACATTTTTTTCTTTAGGCAAGTTAGTTTTTTGAGGCGGCTCAGAATATCTAATATTATTATTATTCCGCAGTATCGAAATTATCGCAGAATTGTTATTTGCTAAAGAAACTGGTGAAACACCATTACTGCTTATAGCATTGATGTTTGCGCCGCCAGAAACAAGCATTCGTATTAATTCAAAATTATTATTTACCACAGCCCAATGCAATGCAGTATCCCCGACATTATTAGTTGCGCGAACATCAGCACTTCTTTTAATTAAGCGCAATGCCGCGTCAGTCTGATTATAACGAGAAGCAATTATCAAAGCTGTACTTCGGTTAGGAGCTCTGTCATCAACTGGAATCCCCTGAAGGATAAAGTCGTCAATCAACGATAATGGCATTCCAAATGCTACGCCGAGGTGTAATGCGTTCTCTCCGGAGTAGTTCTTATTGCTAGGATCAGCTCCTTGCGCATTTAAATACTCAGCTATCTGCCATTGTTGAGCGCCGAGCGCATACTGCATAATACTGCTTCCATCGTTAGTTGCGATTTGATTTATATCTGCTCCTAGTGCAAGGAATTTTTTTAAAAGCGGTAACTCTCCAGTTTGAGCGGCTACTACAACCGGTGGGTGCTCCCTTGGCAAAGTAATATCAACATCTCTGTCGATTAATAAATCAACCACATCATAACGTCTATTTTCAACTGCAATCTTTAACGCGGAGTGCGCATTAACTGCATCTTTTGACATGAGGTTAGGGTTAGCACCCTTATTTAACATTTCCTCAATAATACTGATATCAACTTGCGTGCCTATCGCAAATAGCAATGGAGTAGCACCCATAACATTTCTAAAATTAGGATCTGCTCCTGCATCCAATAGCAGTCGCAATATATCCTCATGCCTCCCGTTCGCAGCCTCCAATAAAGGTGATGAACCATTTGAGCCTACAACATTAGGGTTTGCACCTTTATCCAGCAGGACTTTTACAAATTCTGTTTTTCCATCAGATGCTGCTTGAAAAATTGCTGTATATTGTCCGCCGAAAGGAGCCAATTCGTCGACTTTTGAGGGGTCTAGATTTTTCAACCGGGTTACATCATTTGTATTGACCATAAAAACAGGGTGGCTGACACATCCTGTAATACCGACAAGGAGAAATATTAAAGTGAGGCATGATATTGTTTTTTTATAAATACACTTTAATTTCATATGTAGTCCATTGATAGTCTGGTCTGATGTAAGGGCTAAAAAGGATAGCTAGCGGTCGTGTCCTTTAAGTTACATAAGAACAAAATAAATAGCAATCAACTCTTAAATGAGCAATCCTAATAGATAACTTTTGCGGTTACTTGCGTTACTGTCTGTCTTTTTTACATATTTAAAATCAACTAGACTACCAACGATATGAATTTCGCTCTCAGCTCCCGACATTGCCGTGTACAGCCATGCTCGCTCTACTATTCTTCCGCTTTGCAGAGCCACAATGATACGCGGAAACTGCGAACCTTGAGCTTTATGCAGGGTTATAGCGCAACCCAACTCCATGCAATCTAGCACTGTTGGTGTAACTTTAACCTTTTCACCCGTATCGAGGGTTACTTCGCCAAAACTATCGCCAGTCGATTTAAGGCTAGAAAGAATACCAAGTGAACCATTTTGAATGCCTTTTTCATAGTGGTTCTGAGTGAATAGAATTACATCATTCTGCCTTAAATCTTGAAAAAATTTCTGGCCATGCATCTCAAATTCAAGCCTGCCGCTACCTTCATTAACAGCGGCTTGTGTTAGTTTGTTTATTTCTGCCACTAGAGCCTTTGTAGGCGCTATTACTCGACTATTTTCAGGTGATTGCTTATATAAAGCGCAGAAGATTTGCGCAATTTCATCTTTAGCAGCCTCATGAAAATAGATTGCACCGCTGGTCAGTTGAGTTGGCATTATTCCTTGGTGAGCCAAATTGGAGTAATGAATAATGTTTACTGAATCAATCGATATTAAAGTCACAGATGAATTTTCACAAGAGAAAGTGATTGCACAGCGTTTCTCATTAAAAAAACTTGGGAAGCTAAAAAAGATAGAGCACTGCTAATCTTTTAAATCTTGCTCTTTAAAAGATTGATAGTCTTTTCGGATTACTTTTATAGTTTCATCTACAAAAAAGTCAAGTTTTTCTAATTCCGAAATTGCTATTAAGCCAGAGAATTCCTTAATTAAGTCAGAGAATTCTTTTCTATTACAGTTCTTTTTTTTGCGTTTAAATTGATTATTAATTTCTTCTTCCCGTTCATAGATAGCCTCACCTAATAAGCTATGGTCATAGCCATTGGATATGTCTAACATACATTTGTAAGCAAAAGTCTTTTCTCTACTAAGGTGTGGGTTGTTGAATAAAGGCATTGCATACTTTTTTGAATCTTCTGTCAAAAACTGTTTTTTTTCTGTTAAAGCACCAAAACAGCCGTCAATTGTCGTATATAGGAAAAATAAAAAACCAATCCATGACGTCAATGATATGAGAATTGCTAACGAAACCATTTTTAACTGCCTGATAATAAATGGACTACCATCAAAAATATATGGCAATATTTTTCGAAGATTCTGAAAATATGTATAGACTCCAAATAGTCTATTCACAACATCCACTAAAACCTTATTACAAATTGCCATTAAAAATGAAGCAAAAACTCCAAAAACATATATTTCAAACAAACCATACCTCCAGTAAAACGTCTTTGTTTGTTCGTTAAACGCCCCTTGAAAAAACATTAATTTACATACCTTTTGAAATTAACAGTTTCTCTTCGCAAACTCAATAAAAGGACAATATTTCCTTTTTTTCATTTAACGCAAAAAGCAAATAGCTTACGTTTAATAAATTAGGATAGTAGGTAACTACATGGAATATCGTAAGCGTCCGACCAATTACACCTAGTCTAGCGTAACATTCCATGGCATTAGACTTTCTACTTTGCAATCCGGCTCGATAGATTTTTCTAGCACATGCATAAGATAATCGAAGGGAATTTTTCCGTTAGCCTCAGCGGTCTCGATAACGCTATCAAGCAACGCACTGGCGTTTGGGCCGGTCGCGGTTTGGCTAAATAACCAATTTTTTCTCTTATGTTGAGCTCAACTTAATCGCAAAGCGTGGCTATTCGCATATAAACCTGCCGATGCATACGTTAACGCAGTACATTATAGCCTTATCCAAACAGCCAAGTTAAATGGACTTGAGCCTTATGCTTATCTCAACTACGTGTTCAAAAAGCTGCCTTATGCTGAGACGGTTGAAGACATAGAAGCGTTGTTGCCTTGGCATGTTAAAGAGAATAAGATATTAACTACACCGCAGGTTGGTTAGGCGCTTACTATTTAACGAATACGCTACTTATGGAAGTGAATACAGTGCAAATTCTATCTGGAATGAGTATACGACGTTTGGAAGTAAATACAGTTCACATACACCTTTCAATGAATACACCAGTACCCCGCCAATGATAATTAAAGGCGGTAAAGATATTGGATACCTCACGGCAAATAAAAGCATAATGTCATCCATCTCTCCAAATTTATTAAAAGCTCTATGTGAAGATGAGCTATAAAAACCACACAAGGTGGGTAAAGGACAGAGTAACGCTGTGCACTACCTATCGTTACAGCTGTCTTTCAGGTCAGATTGCAACTTGCATAGCGGCGTTTTGAATAAGGCGATATGGGCTTGATAAGAATTATTGAAAATGTGTCTAAAAATTGATTGTTAGTATTGTTGATAAATTGATCAAGATTATTCCGATGAAATTCAAATGATTGGTCTATGCAGAGATGCTTCAGATACTAGGTAAATAGTCCATCGTAGAAAAGGTGATAAAATTGTATATTGTAGCGTTTAAATTTGTTTTGATTCTAATATTAAGTTTATTAGGATTAGAAGTTTCTGGGCAAGAGCGCTTCAACCCCACGGACTATGGTGCCTTTGATTCTTTTCCTGGGAACCTATCATTTTTTACAATTCTTCGGTTGATTTTCGCTGGCATAACAATATTAATTTTGTTTGAGAAAATTGGTGGTTGGTTAGATAGTAAAAGTAAGGCGTTATTCAATATTTTTGCAGTACTAGGTGTTATCTTTTTTTTTGTAATTGTCGCCCTCACAGCTTTTATTTGGGAATTGCAATTAATACTCCTGCTACTAGTCTTTTTTATTTGGTTGATTGACAATCATAATAGGAAAGAAAAAAGATCTGTAAGGAGCAGTAAGACTAATGTTATGGGAGTGAAGAAAGATTGCCGATTTAACGAAAAGCTAGATACCATTGACCCTATCGCTCACCATGTTTCATTGCCAAAGAAGATCATAGAACTTAACAGCAAGTTTGGCGAGAAGCCAGTCGTCAGAGCTTCTGAAACTGGATGGGACTGGTTTATAGGAGATAAAATCACAAGAACAGGCAAAGGGAAATGCACTTATGCTAGCGGTAATGTTTATGAGGGTGACTACGTAGATGCCAAGAAAACAGGCAAAGGGAAATACACTTGGGCTAGTGGTGATGTGTATGAGGGTGACTTCGTAGGTGGGAGGCTGACAGGCAAAGGGAAATACACTTGGGCTAGTGGTGATGTGTATGAGGGTGACTTCGTAGGTGGGAGGCCGACAGGCAAAGGGAAATACACTTATGCTAGTGGTAATGTTTATGAGGGTGACTACGTAGATGGGAGGCTGACAGGCAAAGGGAAATACACTTGGGTTAGTGGTAGTGTGTATGAGGGTGACTTCATAGGTGGGAGGCTTACAGGCAAAGGGAAATACACTTATGCTAATGGCGATGTGTATGAAGGTGACTGCCTCGATGACATGCAATCAGGCAAAGGGAAATGCACTTATGCTAATGGTGATGTGTATGAAGGTGACTACCTCGATGACATGCGAACAGGCAAAGGGAAATGCACTTATGCTAATGGTGATGTGTATGAAGGTGACTACCTCGATGACATGCAATCAGGCAAAGGGATATACACTTATGCTAATGGCGATGTGTATGAAGGTGACTTCGTCGATGGTAAGCAAACAGGCGAAGGTAGATTCACTTGGGCTGATGGTAATGTGTACGAGGGTCACTACGTAGATGGCATGCGAACAGGCAAAGGGAAATACACTTTGGCTAGAGGCAATGTGTACGAGGGTGACTTCGTCGATTGGAGGCTGACAGGCAAAGGGAAATACACTTATGCTAATGGCGATGTGTATGAAGGTGACTTCGTCGATGGCAAGCAAACAGGCAAAGGTAGATTCACTTGGGCTAGTGGTAAGGTGTATGAGGGTGACTTCGTCGATTGGAGACTGACAGGCAAAGGGAAATACACTTATGCTAATGGTAATGTCTGTGAGGGTGACTTCGTCAATGGCAAGCAAACAGGCAAAGGTAGATTCACTTGGGCTAGTGGTGATGTGTATGAGGGTGACTTCGTAGGTGGGAGGCTGACAGGCAAAGGTAGATTCACTTGTGCTAATGGTAATATGTATGAGGGTGACATCATCGATTGGCGGCTGACAGGCAAAGGTAGATTCACTTGGGCTAATGGTGATGTGTATGAGGGTGACTTTGTCGATGGAAGGCTGACAGGCAGAGGGAAATACACTTGGGCTGATGGTAATGTGTACGAGGGTGACTACGTAGATGACATGAAATCAGGTAAAGGGAAATACACTTGGGCTAGTGGTAATGTGTACGAGGGTGATTACCTCGATGGCATGCGAACAGGCGAAGGCAGATTCACTTGGGCTAATGGTGATATGTATGACGGTGACTACGTAGATGGGAGGCTGACAGGCGAAGGTAGATTCACTTGGGCTAGTGGTAAGGTGTATGAGGGTAACTACCTCGATGGCATGCGAACAGGCAAAGGCAGATTCACTTGGGCTAATGGGAGGCTGTAACAAAATCTGTGTAACTGCCGTTAGTTAATATGCTTCTCGAGGCGGCCGCCAAATTCAATAATATACAGTTTAGGTAAGCAGTAGGGCGATGTAAGCACATAATAACTGACCAGTAAGTGAGTGCCAAAGAACATAGGATGGAAAGCCATGCACGTCCATTAACGTTATATTGATTATAGATATATTTGCGGCTAAACCAGAAGAAGGTAAGCTTTTTGCTAAATGTTGACGAAGTTATGCAAATGGCTGGAGTGTTCAACACATCGCTCTATACGTGTTTTAATGACCTGGTAGGTGTGAAAGGTAATGCCATTCAACTTGGTTCAATAACCATTACTAAGTTCGCATGTCTTTTCATTTTTATAATCAGCAGCTATATTGCCTTTGGTATGTCAATTGCACTTTTTTGTAAGTGGGTTAGTTTTACATTGCCGATGATGTCATTACATCCTTGATTGCCACGGCAAGTCAAGCGGGCATTAATGTGTTCGAATACTTTACGACCTTGCAACGAGAGTGCAGCAGAGAATTTGTTCGACAGCAGCGCCTTGTTAGGCTGGTCTATTACTTTTGCCAAGATTACACTCACTGCATGCTGTTACTAAGTTTTTAATAACAGTTTCCCCACCTTTAGACCAAGGCAATATATGATCTACATGTAACGGATACTCGGGCGCAGCCCTCCCACAATATTGGCATTTGTATGAGTCTCTTCGAAAAACTTCGAATCTCAACTTTGGTCGCGCTGTTCTAAGCCCGCGTGGATCTTTAACAACTTTTTCAGGTGCCTTGGATTCTGTCATCCATCTTTTTACAGAATCAGAATCAGGAAGCACAACCCAACTAGATCCATAAGATCTACCAACCAAATCAATGGGTGACGCTAACCACTCTTCGTTATCTAAATATATAACAAGGGCATTAAATTCATTACTCAGGCTAGACCAATAATCATCAAGGTCATGAAGAGCAAAGCCAGCTACTGCAGATTTTAGTTGGGAGGCTGTACAGTTCATTATTTGCCTATAACCAGAAACTTTTGCCTTCGCTACAACAGGCCCACCAGACCATTTCATCCATACAGTTTCGCCTTCGCTAATTTTACCCCAGGGGGAAGGTCGTTGATTTTTTCTGGCTTGCGTAAAAACTCCAACTTCTGGCTTGCTGTTAGTACCTGCAACATATTCTGGATTTCTTATGCATATATGTTCTCGCATGATTCAATGCCTAATGCCCTATTAAGAGACAAAATTTAGTTGGCTAAAATGTTGAGGAACGAAAACAGCAAGCTGTTTTTTGTCCTTTTGAATGGCTTGTTATATGCAATTAATCTTCAGACTTTACAACAACGTTCCCTGCAATAATAGCTCTACAATTTAGATAAGCAGAAGCATAAGTATTACTTTTAGATAAAGGCATATTACGGCTGATATATATGGCAATAGCAACATCATACAGATGCAGGTTAGGATAATCTGATTGCTTTATATTTACACTGGTTTTACTTTGCCCTTGAACATCAACCCACTCAGCTATCATTTTACAATTTGGTGGGGAATATTTTTCAAAAGCTTTGTCTGAAGCGTGCACTGAGCCAAAAAAAAGAGTAACAATCAGAATAATCGAAAAACGCATCAGTTTCTCCATTGCATATAACAACTGACTATAAAGACTGCATTGTAATCACTAGCTATTGTCATTCTAGGAAGCCCTCATATTTTGGCAAATTAGAATAAACAATATATCTGAACTAGTCAACAGGTGCTACTTTTGCTGAGTTCAGGATCATCGTACTGACTGTTGGAACAGGTCCATGGATGAGAAAGTTAGAACTTGATAGCGTTAGGTAGAGTTATATCCGGGAAATAAACTAAAACGCATTTGGCAGGGGCGTCGGCTTTCACTATTTTTGTAAGAGCACTAAATTAAAGAAAAAATCAGATATGCAACTACCAACGTTAATATTACTGCTCACCGGTTCTTATATCTACGGGTACATATGGTACTAAAGCTTGAAGTATAAGTTGTTACCTCATATACCCAGTAGATATGCGACTGGTAATTCATAAACCAAACTACCCGTAGTTATGTTGACCATTAACTTTTGATATCAGCTATTGGCGATGAGATTAACTACGTTTATAGGCAGCCTATTAATGTCCGGCTAATAATGCGCCTCTAATATCATCAAGGCTAGTTGCTAAACGTTCTAGTTGGTCTTGTCTCTTGTTTAGTGGAATATGCCCTTGACCTTCGTGTAAACTCTCTTGGCAGAGCGTCTCTGCAAGCTCTGTGACTAGATTAATATTATTGCTTAATACTTCTGTTTGAACTGTGGTTAGCTTCAATGGTGCTGCTCCTTGTTGGTAAGTAGCAACAATAGCAAAAAGTGTAATAGGGCGAACCTGTATCTTGGTATAGTTGTCGATTTGTGCACGATTGTAACTATTGAGCGACAAACATTCTCATGCGGCTAAACCTTTTAATAAAGCTGCCAGCCAAATAGGGTCGCATTGCGATGAAAGAAATGCTTGGGCATGATGCGTCTGCACGACAACTCAGGCGGGTGCGCTCATAAGCTTCGCTTTTACCAGCTTTCGTTCAACCAAGGCCGGTTTTAGGGGCAATATGGCCGGTCAAGTTGATTGTCGCTTAATAATTTAATCAACATAAAAAAACATAAAGTATTAATTTGATTTTTATTTTCACAATGTTATACATTATTAGCTAGAAAATAATAAAAGGATTATTTATGAAGAATTTACTAAAAGGCTTATTCGCTTCTACAGCAATTATTGCAAGTACACTAGCTTTTGCAGGGCAAGCAGAATTTTGCTCTGGCTTTGAAGAAGGATATAAAAGTATTAAAGGCGATATGGTAATTGTACCAATCTGTCCTGTAGCACCTGTCACACCAATTGGCTCAACTGATTTCAGAGAAGGTCTAAAGGCAGGCATGCGAGCTGCAAGTTGAGTGTAAGTGGAAGTAAGGCTATATGCTACCCTTCGTTACAGCTGGCTTTTAGAGTCGTTAGATGGTTTTTGCGAAGATGATTTAGCCGTTTTTGCTAATGGGAAAGGTTCCAGCGTTTCGCTCAATTCACAATTAACGACAAGCCTCACCTTATCGGCTTAACGCTTGATGACAGCAGCGCAAGCAATAAGCTATATATCACTTGGCCTAAATGCTCAAAGTAACGCCAGAGCCTTTACGCGATCAAATAGGGCTACTATTACCGCGAGTGTATCGGTTTGAATTACTCTTGCCAGTCTGAATGGCTAAAGCACAGGCGCATAAGACGTATACGCAAATTAAGAAAAGCACTATATGGTTGTGCTCGTCCTGACATTAATAATTTACTTGTTGATATAAGCCATTGGGAAATACCCGTTTATATAAGATGGGATACGTTTGAAGCAAAGCGTAATATACTACTGAACCTTAAACGCGAATGCTGGAATATGCAGAACGCATTCAACCCTTGAGAACCCCACAAAACCTGACATTCATGCCATAAAATGATTATTTATTTCGTTGTTTTGAACTATGGTTTACTCAACTAAGAGCCTGTAATACACTATTTAACACATACCATGGTAGATTTCTTTGGACCTTAAATATGCTTAAACTACTTTTTATCAGCGCGTTGTTATTTTTTCAAATACATGTGAGTGCTACTGCGGAAAAAGAAATTTCAAAAATCGAAGTTATTCAACAATTAGCGCAGGATGGCGATGCTGAAGCGCAGCTCGAACTAGGGGTCATGTACCATAGCGGCGATGGCGTTCTTAAAGATTTTAAAGAGGCAGCGAAGTGGTATAGGTTGGCAGCGGAGCAAGGCGATGCTAAAGCGCAGCAATTACTAGGGCTTATGCACCATGCCGGTGACGGTGTGCCTCAAAGTTCTGAAGAGGCAATGAAGTGGTATCTGTTGTCAGCGGAGCAAGGCTTTGCTGAAATTCAGTATGTCCTAGGGCGTATGTACAGCAGCGGCGACGG
The DNA here is from genome assembly GCF_000252165.1 of Glaciecola punicea ACAM 611. Taxonomy (GTDB): domain Bacteria; phylum Pseudomonadota; class Gammaproteobacteria; order Enterobacterales; family Alteromonadaceae; genus Glaciecola; species Glaciecola punicea. The sequence goes on along the minus strand of NZ_BAET01000007.1, from coordinate 385,032 downwards.
TGTTCTTAAAGATTCTAAAGAGGCAGTAAAGTGGTTTAAGTTGTCAGCGGAGCAAGGCGATGCTAGTGCGCAGTATGACCTAGGGAATATGTTCGACCGCGGCGAGGGTGTTCTTAAAGATTCTAAAGAGGCAGTAAAGTGGTTTAAGTTGTCAGCGGAGCAAGGCGATGCTAGTGCGCAGTATAACCTAGGGAATATGTACGCCCGCGGCGAGGGTGTTCTTAAAGATTCTAAAGAGGCAGTAAAGTGGTTTAAGTTGTCAGTGGAGCAAGGCAATGCCTTTGCACAGTCTAACCTAGGGTTTATGTATGCTATAGGCGAGGGTGTTCTTAAAGATTTTAAAGAGGCAGAGAAGTGGTATAAGTTGTCAGCGGAGCAAGGCAATGCCTTTGCACAGTCTAACCTAGGGTTTATGTACTATAGCGGTCATGGCGTTCTTAAAGATTTTAAAGAGGCAGCGAAGAATTATAGGTTGGCAGCGGAGCAAGGCAATGCTGTTGCACAGTTTAACCTAGGGAATATGTATGCTATGGGCGAGGGTGTTCTTCAAGATTTTATTACATCATATAGCTGGGCTAACATTTCTAGGTATAACGGCTATGATGCAAAACCGCTTTTTGACTTTTTAGAAAATGAAATGTCGATGAATGATATATCAAAAGCACAGGCGCTTTCGAAACGATGTCTTGAAAGTAATTATAAAAATTGTGGAAGTTGACTAGAGCGTCTCTATTAGCTATTGCTGAAGAAGAATAAATTTAAATTGTTATGGTATGGGAGTATCATGACACACAAGGTCCTATGTAAGGCAGGGGGACAGAAAACTATAGAAATATCGGTCTGGACTTAAGGGAAATAAGGCAGTCTGGGGTAGTGATGCAGGACGCTGGCGCAATGGTGAATACGACTCAAAAAAAACGTTTTCAATAAATGATACCCAAATGAGTATTTTAGAAAAGTATTCTGATGGTTCGGGGGGCACCAAGTCCTTTAGTTTAATGCAACTTGCAGGTAATTAACGTCGGCTCAGTTTAATTTGGTTAATAAACTTAATTTTATTTATTTCATTTAGAGAGAGTTTAATTTATGGCGCAGTTGTCTTGTCCAAAATGTTCTAGTATTTCAAATGGTGAGAGAGGGTGCGCAATTTGGTTTTTTGTTATTATTTTGTTTCCTATCGGCCTTTTGTTACTTTTTCTCAAACCAACATACAAGTGTTCTAATTGTGGGTTTTTATTTAAGTCATAATCCAGAAAGGAGCCTGCGTGAATAAGAAACATGCTCATACTTCTTATATCAGGGTTAAAATTCACCCCATACAGATAACGCCTAAGTACTCTTAAGCCAACAAATACATAAACATACACAGTCCGCTATGTGAAAATATGTCTGCATTTTTATCAGGCAAGTACTTTTTATGCGCCTTTCAGGCGATTTACTGCACCCCCCCCCCCTAGTTACATATTACGCTGCTAATAAAATAGGGAATAAATACAATTCAATATTATATCTACTAGTTTTTAAAATACATACATCTACACATAACTACTAAGTAACAGAAAAAAGCTAAACAGGTTGGACTTTCTAGAGTTTAACTCTTTAGTTTGGATTATTCTGTATTCCTATATATGAATTCGAAAATAGACCAGTACAAGTGGTAAGTCAAAAGTAATTTTGAGCTACGAATTGGTAACGCAAAATAGACAAACACATCAACTCGCTGTGAAGTGGTAATATGAACTACCAGTAAATGCCGCTTAATGAATGGTCGTAGCCTAGATTAGTTCTAATTTCTTAACGATTTCATTAACTTTAGACCCTCTTCTTCAACTAATTCCATGGGGATCTCAGTTACAGCATTTTTATCATATGATAAATACTCTAATTTTGGCAAAAACTTGTCAAAAAACTTTTCCGTAGAAATGGTAAATTGTCTATTGTGAGCAGCCCACCCTATAGATGTGTCAGCATAAACAAAGGTTATACCATCATCATTAACAGGAACTGTTAAATTTACATATTTACCGCCATAGTATGTGTGTATGGTTTCCTCTGCTTTTGAAGATTCAATAAATATAAAAGAACTTCTAAATAAACTTCCATGGTATCCATTATCTGACCACAGGCCAAAAGAGAATAAATTACCTGAGTTTTGAAAAACAATTACCCCTCGTTTTTTTCTAATACGGTCAAGATCTTTTTTATCCATAATTTTCATTTGAGTCGGGAGTTCAACATCATAAGATACAAATTTGGGGCTCCATTTTGTAAACGGATTCATTATAGCAGTGTTCCTCAAGACGGAGCTTGTTGAGCTAGGTTGTCCAACCACATCGTAGCCATCCTGTATGATTGCTAAAGCATTTTCTTGACTGATTAGGTTGTTGATGTTGAAGCCAGCATCACTAAACAAAGAAGTTGACAAGAATATAAATTTATTGCCGTCGTTTTTATCTAAATAAAATTTGTTAAACTCTGTGGGGGGGATGTTTTCGTTATTTTCTAAAACCTCAGTAAAAAATAATCCATCACCAACGTATGCAGATAAATAATTAACTTTCTCATTGGTAGGACATTTCACGAACTCACCAGCTTTCAAACGATATTGCGAATTGTTGCAATGAACTGCCACTGTCGCAGCCGCACCACCAAATGCGTCTTCTCGTATTACATAGTAAGTTGTTTCACCATTTTCAAGAGAAATGTTATCCATTACTTCTTTTGTTGGGGCAATGCCAGTGCTTGTACATCCAGCGGTCATAAAGATTAATAAAATAGAAAAAAAGTTTCTGTTGCTGTCCATTATAGTTCCTTTAATATAGTGCAATTTTTACCAAAAGCGGTGTCACAGTCAAGATAGCACTGACACAGAGAAGTCTATATAGTAAATCATAGTAATGTTTTGCATTCTAGCTATTTTGTAACCCTACCGTTTTAAGTATTCAGTGTTTCTGCAATGATTTACCGTTTTCAGGTTATGCCGGACATACAAGTACACCCCCCTAAAGGGGAGTACTTGATTGTCTGGCTAATAAACCACAGAAAACAATTAACTTAAACAATACAACTCGGCAGTAACTATTACCTGCTTTTCTTTTTCAAGCTTTTCTCTAGCCCGTTTGAATGCTTTTTGTTTTGCTTGTTGGTCTAACTTATCAGCGTCAAGTAATTGATATACTTCTGTACGCCAATCATCAACATGAATATACCTTTTCCCTGAAAGCATGGGGTTAGCTTTTATTGCTGATTGTGGTAGCGATATACCTTTGTCATCTATCAATGCTTCTAGAGCATTTAAAATGCTACTTTCACGCTTGTTAAGGAAAACCTTTCCTTTGGGGACTGTATCGTTATATAACTCTAAGATAGCAGATTTAACTGGCTTTCCTGCATCATCTAACCACCCAGAAATAGGTTGGGGTACGAGGTTAAATGAAATGGGCTTAGGTTCGTCAAAATCCTTAACCTTGGTATTTTTCATTGTAACCACGTCACCTTTTTTAGATATTTTATATTCAACATCTAAAGCCGCTTTTAGTGCGCTTGAACCTCTAGCTCTATCACCTGAGCTATGACCAGAATGATGTACTAGAAGAACAGCGGCATTAGTATCATTTATGATCGCTGTTATCACTTCCATCAGCTTACCAACATCTTTAGCACTATTTTCATCTCCACCACCAAAGTTACGATGAAGGGTGTCAACAATGATCAATGAAGGATTAGGACAAATATTATTTATTTCCTCAAGAACTTCAACCTTACTTTTTTCACATATTAAAGCGGCTGGCATGTTAGAAATAAAAACATCACTAGTTTGTGTTTGGTATTTTTCTTCTAGTGCTTTAAAACGCTTTGTAAGACCATTAAAGCCTTCACCTGCTAAATAAACTACTTGTCCTTGGCAAACAGGTCTATCCGCAAAGTCATGACCAATTGCTATGCAAAATGCCATCTCCATAGCGATAAATGACTTGCCACTTGCAGGTGAACCGAAGAGCATTCCCGTTGTAGCTTGTTCAACAATATCTTTTATTAACCAAGTGTTTTTCGGTTGCTTTGCTGTCAGCAGACTTATAGGGGTTAATGTATAGGGCATTATTGTTTCCACCCCTGTAATGTATAACAAGCAATACCTTTATGTTCTTTGTCAAAAGCATCATTCACTGTCCGTCTAACAGATTTAATGAGAGCGCCTTTTTGCTTTAGCCTCCACACACATTGTGCTGGGCTATCGATTTTATTGATGCTTAAATCAAAAGTGCTTAATTCTTGGTTTAGATGCGTTATTAATAATTCAACTGCAATGGCTTCTTTTGGTTGAAGCTTTAAAGTAATAGTTTCAATAGCGGTTAAAATATTATTCTGGATGTTAAAATTATGCATGATAGTTTCCTTAAGTAAAAGAAAGCCACCACTGAGTAACAAAAATTTGCTATAGTAATCGTGTGAAGAATCTATTAAGCCCGTTTCTGTTTATTCAGTGACGGGCTTTTTATTTTGTATTTTTTAATGGTGTTGGACGCACTGAGTACAAAAAACATGAGAAACCATGGCAGTTTTCGACCTGTTTTCGCCATGAACCTGCTTCAATAGGGTCATAGACACAGTCAATGCAATTAGCATTAATTTTCCCTCTTAAACCGGTCTTGCTGCTCTGTTTATCAAGTAGTTCTTTTTTATAGTCAACGTTTGAATTAGCCATTATTATTTAACTCCTTCATCACGTGCTTTTATGCGAGAGTCGATCCAATCTAATATTTCGCTTTCGATCCAAGCTACTGAAGTGCCACCTTTTACAAGAGGTAAACTTTGCGGGAAGATGTTACGTTTGCAAAGATCATATATATAACTCTTTGAAAGCGAAGTGAGTTGTTGAACTTCTTTAATCCGAAGTAATCTTGTACTTGTCATATTGTTTTTCCTATAATAGCTCTATTGTTATAATGCGGTATTGCATGAGCTACAGGGCATACTAAAAGAAGTTTTGACGGTGCAAAATTGGTCAACTTGGTCAAAGTTTTTTACATAATTATGATCAAGTTAAATACCGCGTATTCTTTAGGCTTTAACTAATATGGTTAATCTTACTTATTTAATTTTCGACCAGGTTTAAAGGTAATTATTTTTTGAATTCTGAAGAAATTTTTATGTTCTGAAGCAAAGAGGTGAGGGTCTAATTTTCTCAACTCTTCCCAAACATCGTCTTTCTTCATGTTGCTTACAGCTAGTTCCTCTTTATTTTTTAGCCATTTGATGAAAACGATTTCCCTTCGAGTCTGTTTGTTGGCTTTAGGGGAGCTTTGAGTTTTTAATAGTTTTTCAATCGCTTCAATGTTTTTAGCATGAATAAATATATGCTTATATTCGATGTTCTTGAACTCTGTTGGAGGGGTTAGATCACTATCACGTAGATGCATATTGAAAAGTCTTAAGCTTTGCTGAGGTTCCACAAGTTCATGGTAATCTCCGATATCTTCAAAAAGATCAATTTCGTTTAAGGCGCCTTTGAAAAGCTTGTCGAATTGATGAATTTTAAACAGTGGGAGCATTTCTCCCTTATCGACGAAGGTCTTTTTTTCCCTTTCGTAAATTCTTGCCTTATATGTGGGGTGATCAATTTCGCCCCAACGAATCATGTGAACATATTTCTCAGATTGATTAACTGCATAGAAAAGGATCTTCTTTCTAATTCCCGCAAAAAAATAATCCTTAAGCCTAGAGGAGGGGTTAGCATGTTTCTCTAAAATAACTGAGAAGGAAACTAGGTCTTTGAAGGATATCGATTTAATGTCCATTGGTTTTTAGTCCGTCAAGATAATCAGCCCAAGCTTGCATCATCTTAATACGCTTTTCCATCCATTGAGCTTTGTTGTACGTAGCTCTAATTCTATCTTTATTCGTGTGAGCTAACTGTAATTCAATAATATCAGAGTGATAACCTAATTCATTTAGCATTGTACTAGCAGTATGTCTAAAGCCGTGAGAGGTCATGAAGCCTGTACCATATGGTTTATTAGTTACAGGGTTAATTAAACGCTTCAGTGCAGCTGTTGTTGTGTTCTCGCTTAAGGGCGTGTTGTTGCCTCGGCTTGTAACAAATACAAACTCTTTATCACCTGTTACTGCCTGCATTTCTCTCAAAATTTCGATTGCTTGATACGCTAATGGTATATCAAGTGGTTTGTTGTTTTTAAGTTCTGTTGCAGGAATGTTGATGATGCTATCTTTGAAGTTAATATATTCCCACTTTAAAAATCTGATGTTATAAGGGCGAAGAAATACTAGAGGCATTAACTTCAATGCTTGGGTAACAGCAAAATCTTGCCTAACAGTAGGGGAGTCAATTTGCTTCAATAGCACCCTTAGGTCAGATGTCGATGTGATATGACTGAAGTTATTGTGTATGCGTTTATCGGGTTTAGGTAATAACTCAGCCAATCCTTGTGCAGGGTTACTGTCAATGATACCTAAAATTAATATCTCGTTGAAAACTCGTCTTAGAACGTTAGCTAAGCGAACTGCCGTTTCCTTGGCGCCTCTATTGCTCATACGCAGCATGACATTTAGTAAATCAGCGGTTGTGAATTCGTTGATGTATTTAACATCTAAATAGGGAATTAGATTCTTATCAATACGCTGCTTCAAATCTGAATAAGTTGCGTTAGCAAGAACTTGCTTATCTAGCCACTGGTTCATGTAAAAACTGAAACGCTTGTTTTTAAGCACGTCTTTTACTTTGCGCTGAATTTTAATCTGCTTAGGATTAATTCCCATCGCAACTAGTTCGCGTGCATCTCTGTGTTCTCGTCTCGCTAGTTTTAATCCAATATCAGGGTAATTACCAATAGTGTAGCTTCCTCTGGTGTTGTCTAGTCTAAAATCATACTTCCAACTCTTGTACCCTGAAGTTTTAATTAGTAAATACAAACCACCACCATCAGATAACTTCCATGCTTTTTCTTTGGGTTTTGCATTTCTTATCGCTGTATCAGTTAGAGACATATTAACCACCTGTTATTATACGAAGGTAACGAAGTACTTTCGTAAAGACCGTCATAAAGACCGTCAAACTAAGTTGATAGTATAATACGCAATGGAACACTATGTAATCATTAATTGTTATATTTCATGAATTTAACAATTTTTGTGGACCGTATAATACGATAAGAATCACTATGTGGCGTTCTCGCTATCCGCCACATTTAAAAAAACCGCCTAACAGCGGTTTTTTTATACCTGTAATTTTATTTACCGCTTGTAGCAATGTCTTAATTTGCTTTGCTACACATGGCTATGCTCACAGACATTACTGTTCACATAAGTTTTGCTAAACGCCCTAGAAAAGACAAAGTTATAGTGTTATTAATAAACTCATCGTATATTATAAGCCTAGACAAGAAGCCCGTATGGTCTAACACCAAAAAGGTTGTTACAACGTGATCAAAATTTTAGTAGTAGATGACCACGACCTTGTAAGAACAGGGATAGTTCGCATTTTGAAAGACGTAAAGGATTTCAAGGTTGTGGCTGAACTTGGTTCAGGCGAAGAGGCAGTGGAATATTGCCGAAAACAAAGCCCTGATATAGTGCTAATGGATATTAGTATGCCTGGTATAGGTGGTCTTGAGGCTACCCGCAAGGTTACCCGTATATGCGATGACGCAAAAGTTATTTGTATATCAATGCATAAAGATAATCCTTTCCCAACCAAAGTGATGCAGGCAGGCGCCTATGGATTCATTACTAAAGACGCTGAGCACAATGAGATGATCACAGCTATTTATAAAGTGCATTCAGGGCAAAAGTACATTTCGCCTGAAATAGCACAGCTAATAGCCCTAGGGCAACTTGATAACACGAGCGACAATCCTTTTAGCGATTTGTCAGATCGTGAATTAGAGATTGCAATAATGATTACCCGCGGTGAAAAAGTGACCGAAATTGCTAAGTATCTACACATAAGCGCTAAAACAGTGAATACCTACCGCTACCGTATGTTTGACAAGCTCTGCGTTACTTCCGACGTTGGATTAACACATTTGGCACTGCGCCATAAAATCATTCAATCAATTGCTTAAATGCTAGAAAATTCATCACCCGCCTTCAACCATGAACATTTCTTAAAATACCTCACAGGCGAGCCCGGTGTTTATAGAATGTATGATGTTAGAGGCGACGTAATTTATGTTGGTAAAGCAAAAAACCTCAAAAAACGCGTCGCCAGCTACTTTCGCAAAACAGTAGACAACGTAAAAACGCAGACCTTGGTCAACAATATAGTCGATATGGATGTCACTATAGTATCGAGTGAAACCGAGGCGTTTTTGTTAGAAAACAACTATATTAAAAAGTATCGACCCCGCTACAACGTTGTTCTTCGCGATGATAAGTCTTATCCGTTTATTTTTATATCCGAACACGAACACCCAAGACTGAGCTTTCATCGTGGCCCTAAAAAAAAGAAAGGCGAATATTTTGGGCCCTATCCAAGTGCTTGGTCGGTCAGAGAAAGCCTACGTTCTATGCAAAAAATATTTCCTATTCGCCAATGTGAGGATAGTTATTACCGAGCCCGCTCAAGACCTTGCTTGCAATATCAAATGAAACGCTGCAGTGCTCCATGCGTTAAAGGATTTGTAAGCGACGAGGATTATAACGAGCAAGTTAAACTTGCAGCAATGTTTTTACGGGGTAAAAATACGCAAGTTATATCAACTTTAGTAGGCAGAATGGAAGATGCCAGCGTGAATTTGAATTTTGAAGCCGCGGCGCGCTATCGGGACCAAATTAGTGCACTTAGAAAAGTACAGGAACAACAATTTGTCTCTGGTACCCAGCAAGAACTGGATGTTTTTGGCTTTGCCTTTCGAAATGGTATTGCCTGTATTTTTGGGATATTTATCCGTGACAATCAAGTCTTGGGCAGTAAATCATTCTTTCCCAAAATACCTAAAGGCAGTATCGACAAAGAAGTTTTTGAATCGTTTTTACTACAATTTTATTTAGCCGGGAACAAATTAATACCCCAGCAAATAGTCATCCCTATTAAGTTTGATGAAATGCACACGGTGGAGGTGGTACTAAGCCAAGAAGCAAAACGTAAAGTTAAGTTTTATGAAGGCGTACGCGATGAAAAACGCAAATATCTTCAAATAGCTAATAATAATGCTGAAAATTCGCTTGAAACTCAGCAAAATCAACAAAAGTCTATTTTTGCCAGGTTTACTCATCTGGAAAAAATACTTGAGTTAGATTCACCTATTAAAAGAATGGAATGCTTCGATATTTCGCATACATCAGGCGAACAAACGGTTGCGTCTTGCGTGGTATTTGATCGCAACGGTCCACTTAAATCAGACTATCGAACCTTTAATATTGACGGCATCACCCCAGGCGACGATTACGCTGCAATGGCACAGGCTATTAAGAGGCGCTACAAATCGCCTACCAACGATGCCAAGCTGCCAGACTTACTCATTATAGACGGCGGAAAAGGGCAGCTATCTCAGGCTGAATCTCATTTCAAAGACTGGCCTGAAGATAAGAAACCGCTCATTATTGGCGTGGCAAAAGGTACTAGCCGAAAACCGGGCCTAGAAACATTAATTTATGCCTATTCCCACGAAACCATTGCAGTCGATTTTGATTCACCCGGATTACACTTGGTTCAGCATATTCGGGACGAGTCGCACCGGTTCGCCATTACCGGGCACAGAGCAAGGCGCCATAAAGTAAAAACTACGTCACCTTTGCAAGATATTCCCGGAATTGGTCCTAAGAAACGTCAAATGCTGTACAAGTATACGGGCGGTTTACACGGCCTTAAAAAAGCGAGTAAAGCTGAAATTGCGAAAGTCCCGGGAATAGGCCAAGACCTCGCCGATATCATTTACGATTATTTACACTCGTAAGGTGTCAACATCTGTTATTATCCTAATCATTACGCAATTGATAAGAGAAATACAGCCGCTGTGATATGGACTATTCCCAATTTAATTACGCTATTGAGAGTTTTATTAATTCCTGTCTTTGTATCAGTCTATTTTCTTGACTGGAAATGGGCATTTGCGGTCGGCGCATTTATATTTTGGCTAGCGGCTATTACCGACTGGGTTGACGGTTATCTTGCTCGTAAATTAGAACAGTCTAGCCCGTTTGGGGCCTTTCTTGATCCCGTTGCCGACAAGCTTATTGTATCGGCCGCTTTACTTATGATTACCCACCAGTACGCCTCTGTATGGATCACGATTCCTGCCATTATATTATTAATGCGCGAAGTATACATATCGGCGCTGCGAGAATGGATGTCACAATTAGGGGCTTCTGATTTAGTTGCAGTAAGTTTTATAGGCAAGGCTAAAACGTTAATCCAAATGCTAGCGCTTATTGGTTTATTAGCAGGTCCAGGACTGCATGAATTCATAAACTTTCAGTTTTACTGGGTCATACTCGGCAAACTACTTTTATACGCAGCAGCAGTACTGTCTATATGGTCAATGGTAGTGTATACAATACCCGCTTGGAAAACGTTGCTGGCGCAAAAATAGCAGCCTAATCACACTTTTGCGGGTAATTGTTCAAAATTTGATTGAACAGTGTTTTTTAGTAAGATTTGTAGTTGACACCCTTTAATTTGCATGTAGAATGCACGGCTCGTTTCAGGGCGGGAATAGCTCAGTTGGTAGAGCGCGACCTTGCCAAGGTCGAGGTCGCGAGTTCGAATCTCGTTTCCCGCTCCAATCTCTTTTTATAGATTCTTGCAAAAGAATCTGCACAAGGAGATTTTCTGAAATGAATAACGCTTGGTCTGCTAAGTGTTTGCATTGTTTTGCGGCGGAATGGCAGAATGGCTATGCAGCGGATTGCAAATCCGTGGATCTCGGTTCGACTCCGGGTTCCGCCTCCAGATTTTGTGCAAGACATAATGAGTGAAATATGCGTTGCCCGGGTGGTGAAATTGGTAGACACAAGGGACTTAAAATCCCTCGCTAGCAATAGTGTGCCGGTTCAAGTCCGGCCCCGGGCACCATTCTACCTCCAACTCATGTGTAAACTGTAATTCAGATAGACATGCCAAATAGGCCTATTTGACAAGCACACAGTTTACATACAACATCATGTAAAACCACATCAATTATGGATTTATATGCCCCCTACAAATACTCTAATATCCCTTAGTGATTTCAATTTGTTTTATGCTAAAGCAAATAGCAGTAAAGGCACACACGTCAAAATATTGTACACTACTATGCGCGACGGCCCAGGTCTTAAACCCGATATTGTGCGGTCACATTCCAATAGCTATATTCCAAAATCAATTTTATTTGATTTTCAAGTACAGTTTGCCGATCCCCAAAGTGAGTTGTCAAATACTATGGTCGATATTCATAAGTTTGCGAATGAAGCCGACTCACTTGGTATCCAAAATACAGACACCCTTATAATTTATGATGACTATGGCAACTTCTGCGCGTCAAGAGTTTGGTTTATGTTCAAATCGATGGGCCATAAAGATGTACGCGTACTCGATGGCGGCCTACCTGGCTATTTGCGTGCGGGTTTACCCACTCAAGATGCGCTACATACGCCCGTGGCAAACCTAAAGTCGACATACACCTGCGTATTAGATCCTGCATTTAGTTTTGTCGGCAAAGACTTTATAAACAATAATTTACAAGCTAAAACCACAACGGTATTAGATGCAAGAAGCGAAGAACGCTTTTTAGGGCTAAGTCCTGAGACAAAACCAAATGTGAGAGCAGGGCACATTCCTAATTCAAACAGCATTCATTACGTCAATATACAGGATGAACACGGCCACTTTTTACCACTGCAAGCATTAAAAGAAGTGTTTGATCCTTATAAGGGCGCGCCACTAGCATTTACCTGCGGAAGTGGCGTTACGGCCTGCATTCTGGCCCAAGCAGCATATATAGCTGGCATAAATGAAATAAAGGTATATGACGGTTCTTGGTCGCAATGGGGTGCCGATAGCAGCTTACCTTTATCAACAGGCAATACATGAATATTGATGCAGGCGTTTGGGCTGCAATCGCCCTGATGCATTTTGTTGCGGTTATTAGTCCAGGTCCCGATTTTGCGATAGTGCTAAAGCAGTCACTGCAAAAAGGACTGCGTCCTGCATTATGGACAAGTTTAGGTATTGGGTCGGGTATTTTACTACACGTTGCATACTCTATTTTTGGAGTAAGCTTGGTCATCGCCACTACACCTTGGCTCTACCAAACCTTACTATATTTAGCCGCAGCCTATTTCATATGGCTAGGAGTGTCAGCATTGCGCAGTAAGCCTAGCAGTCTCAAAGATGAATCGCCTGAGCAGCGCACTAAGTCTATTTGGTACAAAGCTTTTGGCATTGGTTTTCTTACCAATGGCCTAAATCCTAAAGCCACATTATTCTTTTTAGCTCTTTTTACCGCTGCCATTCCCATTGACACAAATTTAGCCACCAAAACTTTTTACGGTGTTTATTTAGCCCTAGCAACAGGTGCCTGGTTCTGTTTTGTGTCTTATATCACCAATTTCAAACAAATACGCGACAGCTATCAGTCACATGGGCACTGGTTTGATCGAGCGATGGGACTAGTATTGATAGTCATGGCAATAATACTGCTATGGGCATAGCACCTAATCACAATAGTTTGCTATAATTAGTGCATATATTCTTATAAGCTTAACGTAACTAAAGAGCGATATGTCAGAAAATAATACGCCACCACCTGAAAACAATCACTCTTCACCCAATGAGCCTGCTGCTGAAAATGGTCGCTTCAATGGATTTAATGGCGGCTACGATTTTGATATAAAAAGCATCCTCAAACGAGCCCACACGCTTTCTTCACAAAATAATTGGACCTTGGTACTAGCCTTAGCCTGCATTTGGGCTACCACTTTAGCTATCTATTTAGTATACATCGACGCTTTTGGCATTACTGACATAGCCTTACTTATTACGCCAGAATCGCCGTTAACACAAACACAGCAAGTCATGATAGAGCTAACCTTAACGTTCGCCTTAGCCCCTTTATGGACAGGCGTGAATATGCTAGCAATAAACACTATGCGAGACAAATCGGTACCCGTTTTTAGTATATTTCAATACTTTCGTTTACTGCCCGCTCTTGCACTTGCGTCTATTTGTGTCGATATTTTGTTTACTTTTGGCTTTACGTTGTTTTTTATTCCTGGTTTTTATATATTTGCAGTAACCACTTTTACCTTGCCTTTGATTGCAGACAAAAAAATACGACCACTTAAAGCAATTATGTGTTCCATTAAAATGAGCAATGTGTATATTTGGAAAATGTTACAACTATATTTGATATTTTTAGCTATGCTAGTTGTTGTGTTTATTAGTTTTGGAATTGCGTATTTGTGGATTGGGCCTTTGTATTTCAACGCTAAGGCTGTTTTATATCAAGACTTATTTTGTATAGATCAATCTTCAGAGTCTGATGAGTCATCAATTAAAAATGAAGGATTATTCAATGCATAAGTTTAAAATAATATCGATTGCACTTGGCTTTGTACTTCTATTAATTATTGGTTTGATGTACTTTCAACCTCAACCTGATGAGTTTAACGATATTCCTAGCGTTAAAGAAGTTGCCACTATTGAGCATGCTTATAAACCTGTACCTGACTTTACCCAATTTACGCAAGTCAGAGATAAAAAAGAGGCTTTTTTTAGCTATCTAAAACCCGTTGCCGAAGCGCAAAATGACTATATACGCAATGTAAGACTCTATGTGCAGGGCTTGCAGGCGAAACAGCTAGCAGGGGAAGACTTTTCACGCAAGCAGCAAGCGGAGTTCGATTGGTTATTAAACGAGTACCGCGTTGACACAAGTCAATCATTTGACGCTATTTTTACAGAGCTATTTCGCAAAATTGATATAATACCAGTCGAATTAGTACTTGTGCAAACCGCAAATGAATCAGGCTGGGGCACCTCACGTTTTGCCACAAAAGGGTACAACTTTTTTGGTTTATGGTGTTTCAGAGAAGGCTGCGGCTTCGTGCCGAGCAGACGCCCCGACGGTGCAGCTCACGAAGTGGCCAAGTTCGATGACCTCTCCAGTGCCATGTATGCCTACATGAGAAATTTAAATAGTCATCCTGCATACAAAGACATGCGTAGAATACGCGAAAAATCACGCATGAATCAAAAACCAATTACCGCGCACGCAATGGCCGAAGGTTTGATCAGATATTCTGAGCGCGGTGAAGAATATATTGATGAACTACACCATATGATGAGAATAAACGAGGAATTAATTAATCCATGATTGTAAGAATAGGCAAGACCTTTGCGATAAGCTTAACAATAGTAATAATGTCGCTAAGTGCGTCAAAAACGGCAAAATCTGAAGAATTACAAGTTGCTTACAAAACGTTTTACAGCCATGTTAAAAAATTGGATTCACAAGAAACGAATGCGCTGCAGTTCGCATTTGGATTTATGAATATTCGGACCAAATCATTATGCCAAATAAACAGTGCAAGAATCAGCACTGAAAAACAGCAAATCCCTATAGAAATTACGCCGGAATATCGATTTACATTGCCATCTGAAAGGGCACTTAGGCTCGCAGACGCCGTTGTCATCCTCGATTTAACAGAGCCCTCTAACATTTGTGATATATCGGTACAGTTAGAGACAAAACCAGAGCATGTAAAATCTAGTTATACGAGCCAAGAGTTAGATTTATTGTATGACCAGTTCGCCACATTTTTTGATGATATCGGTGGTTTTATGTCGTTTATGATGCCCGAAGTTGACGGTTTAACGATTCAATTTAAAGACAAAAACTTAACGGCAGCGCTGTCTAATGGCATGCAAATAAAGGATGGCAAGCTAATATTGAGTTCTAACGAACTACCAATATTAAACAACGTGATATTACCAAGCGTCCCTTTACGTATTACGGCTAAAACAAGTCGTTAAGCCTATTTTATAATGGCTTTACTGTATTAGTAGGGCTTTCTTATCGGTGCCTTCTGTTCTGTCCGACTTTCCTACTAAATTTAATTGAAACTCTATTTGCTGCGCTAATCTGTTGACTGCGTCTCGGCCTTTTTGAGATAGCTCTTGGGCGCGGTGAAACTCCAACAAGCTCACATCCCTTAACTGAGGCTCAATAAGAAGGTCAGGCGGATCGCCTGCCAAACGAGAACGGGTTACCCTAGCCTGTAAAATTTCCAGTGAGCTACTCATTACACTCACAATTCCCGGTGCCTGCAGTTTATTTGGCTTAGGATCAGGAGAGAACCACTGCTTCACGAGGCCACCGCTGGCATTACCCAAGAGTTTGTCGGTTTTGAGCTGATTCGCTTGGTGTTCCTTTTCAAACTTTTCAATTAGCTGTGGTCTAAAGTCAGCGCTTAAATTAATCGCAATGACAAAATCAGCGCCTAATTGCCTGCATTGATTCACTGGTACGGGATTTACTACCGCGCCATCTACAAGCCAACGACCTTCATGTTCTACAGGCGGAAAAAGAGCAGGAATAGCGCAGGATGCTTTAATAGCATCGTTCACTTCGCCTTGATTAAAGACCACTTCTTTACCCGAATATAAATCGGTAGCAACGGCTGTAAACGGAATGTTCATTTCTTCAAATGTAGGCGCACAAAATTCTTCTTTATGCTTAATAAAAACTTTTTGACCACTGGCTAGGCCGCCGCGCTTAAAGCCTATTCCCAATAGGCTAAATACCTGCCATTCAGACAGCGTGAAAGCCCATTCTTCCAGTTCGTCTAGTTTACCGCTAGCGAATGCTGCCCCCACGTATGCGCCTATGGAACAGCCGGCTACCACGTCAATCTTCACGCCGAGATCTTGCAGGGCTTTGATGATGCCAATGTGGGCCCAACCTCTGGCTGCACCTGCGCCTAATGCTAATCCTATTTTCATGTTGTCTCTATGTTGGTCGCGCAGTTAACGGTTTTCTTTCGCTAATTTTGATATCGTTCATAGCAAATATGCTGCTGCATTAGCGAATATGCTGCTGCACACCATCAAAGTTGGTAATGGTGATTAACTTGCCGTTAACTTGAATTAATCCGTCTTTTTGAAAACGCGTTAATAATCTCGAAATTGTTTCAACCGTTAAACCTAAATAATTACCAATTTCACTTCTGGTCATTGGTAGATTAAATTGCTTGGCTGAGTACCCTCGCTCATTAAAACGCTGCGATAAGTGATTAATAAAATACAGCAGTTTCTCTTCAGCGCTTCGCTTACTGAGCAGCATCATAAACTCTTGGTCGTGTTTTATTTCAGAACTCATAAAACGCATAATTTGTTTCCTAAGCTTTGGGTACTGGCTGGCCACTTGATCAAGTGTTTCATAATGTAGCTCGCATACCATAGCCGTTTCTAGCGCCTGTGTATTACTCTGATGGATGTCATTTTGAAGCGCATCGAAACCTATGATATCACCTGGAAAATGAAAGCTTGTGAGCTGTTCAACACCATTTTTATCGCTAATGTAGGATTTAAATGAACCAGAACGGACTGCATATAAGGAGTGGAATTTATCGCCTGCATTAACGAGTTTGTCATTTTTATGCAAAGGCCTTTTGCGTTCAATAATATCATCTAAAGATTCAAGTTCTTGTTCGTTCAGGCTAACAGGCAGGCATAAATGGCTAAAGCTACAGCTTTGACAGTTAATAGCGACTTCAGTGTTAGACATAAATGCTAATTCCTTTTTACGGTTTATTATTCATTATAATGCCACACCCTTGAATAAATCGACAATCAAATATAGCGCAAACAAGAACAATATGCCGGCAATACCTAATCGTGTTGCTTTGTGCTGCAGAATTGGGATTAAAAAACTCGCTCCCATACTAGACGCTACCAGCGCTGGTAGTGTCCCTATCCCGAAACAAAGCATAAACAGTCCGCCTTGTAAAAAGCTACCGCTAGCTAAAGACCAGGTGAGCGCGGAGTATACTAAACCACAGGGTAGCCAACCCCATACCATGCCATATAGGAAGGTATGGGCAGGGCTCTTAAATGGGATTAGTTTTTTAGCGACAGGGGCTAAGCGTCGCCATAAACGAGCACCTGCTTTTTCAAAGTGTATTAAGCCTTTATACAAGTCACTAATATAAAGTGCCAACAGCAATAAAAAAACAATACTTAGGCTTTGTAGTATTAACAACCCGGTCACAACAGAGGAAGTAAACAAGCTGCCGAGCCACCCAGTTACCGCGCCTGCAATAGTATACGAAAATACTCTGCCTGCGTTATAGCATGCTATATAAGGGGTATGGGATTTATTTTTAGGAATAGCAAAGGTAAAGGCACCTGCAATACCACCGCACATTCCAATACAATGAACACCTCCTGCCAAGCCAATCAGAAAAGCCGATAAATAAATATACTCTGACACTATGACTTGCTTTTATTGATGGGCGTTTTGCTTTTACTGTTGGCTTCACCTGTTGAAGAAGCTTTGTCTAAATCAGCGTCGTCATTTTCAACACTTTTGTTAGTGCTTGATTTCGCGCTATTTGTGTTATTTGGCTGTATGTCGTCATCAAACAAAATACTGTAGCCCTGACGTTCTAAATCATCGAACTGATTAGATTTTACCGCCCAAAAGAATATAGCAATGGCTATAGCTACTATAATAATTGCCAGCGGTATTAATACATAAATTATGCTCATTACTTAGTTCTCATCGCATTGCCCTTATTAAACAGTATTCATTAGACATTTAACGCATCAGCCGGGTTGAGTTATAAACCACAATTATAGAGCTTAACGACATGCCAAGCGCTGCCTGCCATGGTGTTAACCAACCCACGACGGCAAATGGTAACACCGAAATGTTATAGCCTAAAGACCAAGCTATATTTTGTTTGATTTTGCGTTTTGTCCGTTTAGCCATCGTAAGCACATCTACCACCGACTGTAGCTTTGGATTAAGCAGTATGACATCAGCAGCGTTCTTGGCCAAATCAGAGGCATTGCCAACCGCTATTGAGACATCCGCCGCCGCCAATACAGGTGCATCGTTTATGCCGTCGCCTAACATTACTACGCGCTTTTTATCTGCCTGTAACTTGCCAATATAGTCGAGTTTGTCTTTTGGGGTGCTATTACCCACCGCATTTTTGATACCTAATTCGATGGCAATGCTGTTTACATTTACCTGTGTGTCACCGCTTAAGATGGTGAGCTCATGCTGCGACAGCTGGCGCACAATATCTAAGGCGTCTGGATGCACTGTATCCGTTACCCAAAAAGCGGCTAATACAACGCCACCCGACGACAGCAGTACATTTGCACCTTTAATTGCCTCACCAATTTCACGGCTTAGTGGCGCATTTAGTGAAGATAATATCATTGATTGACTGCCTAACAGATAATGCTGTTGATTTACGGCAGTCTTGACCCCTTCGCCAATACTCACGGTATAATCACTTATTGAGAAATCGTTACTTGAAAATTCAGTATCATTATTGTCGTGTATATAACGCTCGAAAGCTTTCGAAATAGGATGCTCTGAGCGAGACTCTATGCAGTTAGTTAATGCCATTACATAGGGTTTAACAGTGTCTTTTTGGATATCAAAGTGAGTTTCACTGATTGGGTTTATCCACGTGCGTGCAATTGCAAATTCTCCGCGAGTCAGTGTGCCGGTTTTATCAAACACAATGTCGGTGGTTTGTGTCAATTGCTCTAAAGCATCAGCTCTTTTGAGCAATATTCCCAGTTCGTTAAGTTTCGCCATGGCGCACGTTAACGCTGAAGGCGTGGCCAAGCTGAGTGCGCAAGGACAGGTAGCAATTAAGATTGAAATAGCAATCCAAAACGCATGCGGATCGTTTTGCATCGTCCAGTACGAATAAGTTAAAGCTGCTATAACAAGCACCACCACCACAAAATAGCGGGATAGTTTGTCAGCAATTGCAGCTACTTTGGGTTTATTCGCCATTGCCAATTCTTGCAAGCGCAGTATTTGGTTCATCATTGCATATTTAACAGAGGCTTCTACCTCCATTACAATAGAGTCTTGTTGGTTAAGCGAGCCTGCATAGATTCGCTGACCGACCGTTTTTATCACAGGTTCAAATTCACCAGTCAACATAGATTCATCAAAATAACTTCTGCCTTCAGTAATCTGACCGTCTACTGGCACTGTTTCACCTGCTTTCACTAACACTATATCGTCTTTAACGAGCTGTTTTGCCAATACTGACACAAAGCCATCTGCTGTTTGCTTTTGCGCAGTAACGGGGATAAGTTTTAGCATATTGGCAGAAGTAAGCGATGCTTTATGGCGTGCTCGATGTTCTAAGTAGCGTCCTATTAACAAGAAAAATATGAACATACAGATGGATTCAAAATATACTTCACCCGTGTTTTTATTTACCACTCGTATGCCGGCTATATAAGTGGCTACGATAGCAATTGTTACAGGTACATCCATATTAACCGTGCGCGCCATCAGCGCTTTAAATGCACTCACATAAAAAATACTGCCTGAATATAACACGACTGGCGTCGTCAGCAGTAAACTTACCGCGTTGAAAAAAGACACCGTTTCATCTTCAAGACTGCCTAGTACATCGAAATATTGCCCCATAGCCAACATCATAACTTGCATAGTCATTATGCCTGCAAGACCTAACTTTTTAATAAACGCTTTTTGTTCTTTTTTATAAGAAGCCTCATGTCGATCAGGCTGAAAAGGTAAAGACTCGTATCCAACCGACTTTAGCCTAGACAGCACACCCGACAGCTTTAATAAGCTTTCATCCCAACTAATCATCGCTCTGCGAGATGACACGTTTACCGATACCTGCTTTATACCGTCTAATTTAGCCAACTGTTTTTCAATTAACCAACCACAAGCAGCGCAGGTTATACCTTCAACTGTTAGCTGAATAGATTTATATTTACCTTCCTCAAACACAAATTCTTCTTGCAGCTCAGGTTCGTCGTAAACCGCCAATTTTGACATAGTATTGTCAAGCGCTGCGTCGCCTCGAGCAGCAGGCTCTGTACGAAACTCGTAATAACTTTCCAAACCGTTTTCAACAATGGCTTGGGAAACCGCTTGACAGCCAGGGCAGCACATATGGTGAAGAATAGATTGAATTGTAGTAGGGAACGCGTTGCCTTCGGTATTGGGCAAACCGCAGTGAAAGCAGTGACCAGATGTTATTACGATGCTCATTAACGACTCTTAATATACCTTGTGCCGCTTGTAAAAAGCGGCCGTTTAATTAGGGATTAAATTTAAATGCCTGACGCTGCGGTAGACTCAGTTTTTTCTGAACTTTCCAAACGTCATCTATAGGGTGCAGACGTAAACGCCATTTGCCTTGAATTGGAAACTCTTCATTATTTCTATATATACCAGCAGCATCACGTGTTAACAGGACAGTAAAATCCTTAAAGTCTTGTGTAACGTGAAAAAAATCTAGTACTAAGGCTTCGCCTGTGGGAGGCGCTCCGCTGATGAATTCCAGTGTAATGCTACCATCTTGCACATCTAAAGTAGTTTGTATATTTAGGGCAATCGCATTTTCGATTTTATCGAGTCTTGCGTTAATTGCTCTGCCTTCTTTGTAGTAATCATCTGCAACAAGGGAATTAGTGCCATCATATGCAAGGCGAATTACTTGTGATCCCACCATCATGGAGGAAAGCGGGATAGCCATTAGAAACCACGGCCAAAAGTGCTTATACCAAGGTTTTGTGTCTCTTTCTTGCATAAATATCCTATAAAATATCGCCCATTAAGATAGGTGATATTATTGGTGATGTGCGCTGCGTAGAATGCGCAGCGCACTTTCTTTATTTTAATTAAAAAAGCCTCGATAAACGAGGCTTTTTGTATCATTTTTCAACGGATAAGCCGATTAAATAGTTCGCTTATTTAGACAAACTATAAACGTAGGCAGATACAACGTGGATCTTATTTTCACCCAACGTTTTGTCAAACGCTGGCATAACACCGTTACGACCGTAGTTTAGCGTTTCAGTTACCGCACGCTCACTGCCGCCATATAACCATATGTTGTCGGTAAGATTAGGAGAACCAATCATTTGATTGCCTTTACCATCCATTCCGTGACAGGCCGCACACGTAATGAATCGTGCTTTGCCTGCTGTGGCAAGTCCTTGGTCTACGACTCTTCCACTAAGGCTTAATGTGTAAGCAACAATCTCTTTAATTCCTTGTTCACCAAAAGGTGCTAACCAGCCAGGCATGGCCCCTTTACGGCCGAGTATTAAGGTTTCTTTTATTTTGTCACCAGAACCGCCATATAGCCAGTCATTGTCGCGTAAGTTAGGGAAGCCACCACGCTGACCAGCACCGTCTGAACCGTGACACTGTGCACAATTCTGTAGGAATAAACGTTTACCTACCTGAATAGCCTCTTCATTTAACGAAAGCTCTTCAACAGGTGTTCTTGCATACTCTTCAAAAATAGGATCAAATCTTTCTTGTGCTCTTTTAATCGTAATTGCATATTCATTAAGGTTATCTTCAGCGATATCTAGCAAGAGTTCTTCTTGGGATTGGGCCAGCGTTAATATACCTTGATTCGAACTTTCCCAGCCTAAAAGACCCTTGTAGGCGCCCAAGCCAGGATAGGCGATTAAATAAAGCACGCCCCAAATCATGGTGAGATAAAACATATTAGTCCACCATTTAGGGAGTTGATTATTTATCTCGGTAATGCCATCGAACTCATGGCCCATTTCTTCACCTTCAGCAACACCGGTATTATTCGATAGAGTCCATGCCAAAAGGGCCCAGCAGCCTACAATTGTGCCTAGGCTAATTACACTGATCCATATTGTCCAAAACATAGTCATTTAATTATGACTCCTGATCTTTTTTGCTTGACTGATTGTTATCTTGCTTCTCTTGCTTCTCTTGCTTCTCTTGCTTCTCTTGCTTCTCTTCTTCAAAAATGATGTTCGCGGCGTCATCAAACTTATCTTTATTTCTTGAGTTGAAGGCCCACCAAATAGCACCGATGAAGGCAACAAACACGATAACAGTATATATACTTCCTATAATACCCTGGTCCATTTCATCACTCCTTATTGTAAGTGTGTACCAAGGGACTGAAGATAAGCAATCAACGCTTCCATTTCGGTTTTACCTTCAACAGCCGCTTTTGCTCCTGCAATATCTTCTTCTGTGTAAGGAACCCCTAGCATTTTGTTTACTTCTAATTTTCTCGCGGTATGTTTACCAGTGAGAATATTCTCCGCTAACCATGGGTAACCAGGCATGTTTGACTCTGGTACCACGTTACGTGGATTAATTAGATGTACTCTGTGCCACTCATCACTATAACGTTCACCTACACGCGCCAGATCAGGGCCAGTTCGCTTAGAACCCCATAAGAAAGGGCGTTCCCATACTGACTCACCGGCTACTGAGTAGTGGCCGTAGCGTTCTGTTTCTGATCTGAAAGGGCGGATCATTTGGCTGTGACAGCCAACGCAGCCTTCGCGTATATAAATGTCACGGCCTTCCATTTCAAGAGCTGTGTAAGGACGCAGGCCCTTTACAGGTTCAAGTACCTGCTGCTGAAACATCAGCGGCAGTATTTGCGCCATAGCGCCAAAGCTAATGGCGATTAGCACTAAAATGGTCAGTAAGCCGACATTTTTTTCAATCAACTCATGTGGATTCTTCACTTAGCACCCCCTATAGCAAGACTGGCGTCTATTGTATCTTCTTGTACCTTTGGTGCAGCAATTGTCTTGTAACAGTTGTAAGCCATAATAAGCATCCCCGTGACTACAAATAAACCACCAATAAAACGAACTACGTAAAAAGGTTTAGAGGCTTCTAACGATTCTACAAACGAGTAGGTTAAGGTACCGTCTGAGTTGACAGCACGCCACATCATACCTTGAAGTACTCCACTCATCCACATGGCTACGATATATAAGACGACGCCAATTGTGGCTAACCAGAAATGCACGTTTATCAGTTTAGTGCTATACATTTTAGGCTGGCCGTACAAAATAGGCACTAAGTGATAAACCGAGCCTATAGTAATCATCGCTACCCATCCTAGTGCACCAGAATGAACGTGACCAATTGTCCAATCGGTATAGTGTGACAGCGCATTTACTGTTTTTATCGCCATCATTGGACCTTCAAACGTAGACATTCCATAGAACGACAAAGATACAATTAAAAAGCGTAGTATGGGGTCAGTACGAAGCTTATGCCAAGCGCCCGAGAGGGTCATTATGCCGTTTATCATACCGCCCCAAGAAGGTACAAATAATATGATTGACATAACCATGCCTAAAGATTGAGTCCAATCAGGCAGTGCTGTGTAATGCAAGTGATGCGGGCCGGCCCATATATATAAAGAAATAAGTGCCCAGAAATGTACTATTGACAAGCGATATGAGTAAACTGGGCGCCCAGCCTGCTTGGGTACGAAGTAGTACATCATGCCTAAGAAACCAGCGGTTAAGAAGAAACCTACGGCGTTATGTCCATACCACCACTGCATCATTGCGTCTACTGCGCCGGCGTAAAGGGAGTAAGACTTAAACATTGACACAGGAACCGCCATACTGTTACCAATGTGAAGTACTGCTACCGTAAGCATGAATGCGCCTAAGAACCAGTTTGCAACATAGATATGCGAGGTCTTTCTAATCACTAATGTACCAAAGAAATTGATACAGTAGGCTATCCAGACTATTGCAAGTAGAATATCAATTGGCCATTCTAGTTCTGCATACTCTTTGCTAGAGGTTAATCCTAAAGGCAAGGTAATAACCGCAGACACAATTACCGCTTGCCAACCCCAGAAGGTGAAAGCTGCTAACTTGTCACTGAAAAGCCTTGTTTGGCAAGTTCGCTGGACAATATAATAACTGGTGGCGAATAGAGCGCACCCACCAAAAGCAAATATTACCGAATTAGTGTGCAGTGGACGTAACCGAGAGTATGTTAAATAGGGAATGTCAAAGTTTAACGCTGGTGCAAAAAGCTGTGCAGCCAGCAAAACCCCAATTGTCATTCCGACAATACCCCATACAACCGTCATGATCGTGAACTGCCTAACTACCTTGTAATTGTAATCAGGGTGAACCTGGCTTGTTTGACTCATTTTTTGAAACTTCCGCGTCGAGAAATAGTAGAAAACTTAACTTGTGATAATTAGCTTGTATAGTATCTTACACTGCTTGAATAGTATAAAAACCAGTAAACTAAGCACTCGTCTGGGTATAATATTAATATTTTTAAATACAAAAAGATACTTTAGTTGCCTAAGCTTTGATCTTGGTCAATAAAGGAATCTTTACGGTAAATTTATTGTGAATAAAAAACCTACGGCACTAAAAATGATAGTCTTCGCAAGCCTTGTAATTATAGTATTTTTTGGCATATATATGGCTAATGTAAACAAACCGTTAACGAAAACCACACAATGCCAATTACAAAATAACGCCTGTTTTTTTAGTAATGAGACACTCGAGTTAAGCGTCGAATTTACCAACACGCCCGTTATCGAAGAGGAACTAACTATCGACTTCACGTATTCATCAGGTTTTATTATTAAGTCTGCGTGGATACAGGGCAATAATATGTATATGGGTAAAACCCCCGTTATTATGCAAAGCAGTACACATCTTGATAATACTTCAGGCATAACCTTTTTGGGAAGTTGCAGTGAACCCAAAATGCAGTGGCAACTTTTTGTTGAGCTACAAAACGAGAACACAGAGCAAACCATAGTCTACTCTGTATTATTTATAACTGAGCCTGAATAGGCTCTTTCACATGTTAAATGCTATAGCTGAGCTTGCAAGTAGTTGGGTAGACCTAAGCGCTTAATAAGCCCTAGTTGCTGCTCTAACCAACGTGCATGATCCATTTCAGTGTCGTCTAGCAAAACAAGTAGCATGTCACGCGTCACATAGTCTTGTTCTGTCTCACACAAAGCCATCACTTCTTTTAGTCTAGCCGCCACATCATATTCTATACGCAAATCACTTTCTAACATGTCGATGACTTCATTACCAATTTGTAGCCCCGTACGTGTCACCATGTCAGGACTGCCACCTAGAAATATCATACGCTCAATAAGTTTGGTTGCATGTCCTTTTTCGTCTTCAGATTCGTGGCTGATACGCTCAAACAATTTGGTAAACCCCCAATCGTCATAAAGCTGTGAATGAATAAAATATTGGTCCATAGCGGCTAGCTCGTAACCAAGTAGGCTGTTTAAACCATCGATAACCTTTTGATTGCCTTTCATAATATTCTCCTTCATGGATTAAGCGTCAATTTGTGACTGCAGGTAGTTTTCAATACCCATTTTAGTAATTTGATATTCTTGGGTTTCCAACCAATCAAAATATTCCTCTTCGTAGGCAAGAATGTGATTTAAAATATCACGGCTAACATAATCGCGTTCTTTCTCACACACCGCCATGGCAACTTTCAGTTTTGGAATTTGTAATTGCTGGAATTTAGCATCGCAGGCTAAGGATTCTTGTGTGTTCTCACCGATGAAAAGCTTACCTAGCTGCTGTAAATTTGGCAGGCCTTCTAAGAACAAAATACGCTCGATTAGCTTGTCTGCTTGCTTCATATCTTTAATCGATTTTTTGTAAGCGGCGGTGTTTAAGCCCTCTAACCCCCAATTTTTATGCATACGCGCATGTAAAAAATATTGATTAATAGATGTCAACTCTATGGTGAGCATCTCATTTAATGCTTTAATAACTGATGCGGAACCTTTCATAAGATAATCCTTTGGCCAAGGTGATAGTGATATACTAACACGAAAGAACGCACTCGCCAATGATTAGAAAAATTTCTGTATATATTTCATATAGATATGAAATATAATCATTCTCATTTAGACTATTATTAATAAGATAACAGCCACAATCCAGACAGTCCCACAAAGCATATTTACTATCTTTACATATCCTTAGCGTTACTTGGTTGGGCGACTTCCATTTCATCCAGAAGCGAAATACTTTCTTCAGCAAAACCCAGACCAGCGTCGTTGAAAAAGTTAAACACGCGATCTACGCCTTCTCCAAGTAAGAATTCTACTTCATCTTCATATCGGGCTATAGCGGCTATACGCCCCTTGTAGTTGACCTGACGCAGTTGTGCAGTGATGCTTGATGAGTCGTCAATTGATGGTAAGGCTAACAGCACTAATTTTATATTGGAGATGTCTAAATTTTCCCAAAGGTCAATATTTTCACCGTCGCCTACAATGGTATTTTGTCCGCGTTTTTTTAAACTCTTTACGCGATCGCTATCCGCGTCCATGCCCCATACTACATTGCCTAAAGTATTGTTAAGAGCTTTAAACGCGCCTTTACCAACACGTCCCATGCCAATAACTAAGACCTCAGCCTCGCTCATGCTAGGGTATTGATCCTCTGCCAGCACTTTTGATAACTGAAATCGCTTTAAGCTATCTTTTATCTTGATATAAAGCTTATGTGAGCGTTTATACAAAACACTTGATATGACGAACGAAAACGAAACGCTCATTGCCATTACCACCAGCCAATCGTTACCCAACATGCCTGCACTTGCTGCCACGGCAATCACAATAAGGCCAAATTCGCTGTAGTTCGACATTACTAAACTGGTCAAATAGGAAGTACGAGACCGTAAGCCAGCGCCGGCGAACAAGCTAAAAAATAAAAGGTACTTTATTGGCAGTAACAAGCTAAATAATAGCGCTATTAATACCATGTTCAGGGTAGGCATCGCGGTTAATCCTATAGATAAGAAAAATCCAATTAGAAACAAATCTTTAAAGCTTAATAGCGATTTGGATAATTCAGCGGCTTTAGTGCTGCGAGCCAACAATATACCTATTATTAATGCGCCTAAATCACCCTTAACGCCCACTAGCTCAAACAAGAAATATCCGCCTAATGCAAATACCAATCCGCTTAGCGGTAGCAGTTCGCCGTGACCAGCCTCTTCTAGTAGTTTTCGTAAAATGGGCGTTGCCGGAATTAATAAAAATAGTCCCAGTGCATAAATAGAGGGCAGTTTTCCAGTAGCCGCAACTAAAAAAAGCACCGCCAAGATATCTTGTATAATTAATATCCCGATAGCCACTTTGCCATGACGTGTTTTACTTTCACCCGACTCCTCTAAAGTTTTGACAACACACACAGTAGAACTAAAGCTAAAAGCAAAGCCGATTAATGCAGCTTGTTGAATAGTTAGGTCACTAATGAGGGGCAACGACAAGTTAATAAACAGCAGTATAATTAGACACACAATTAGTACCCAAACTAAAGCATGGGCGAGGCTGGTAAACCAAATTTCGGTCTTTCCTAGGTCTTTTATATTGAGTTTAAGCCCAATAGTGAACAACATTACGGTAATGCCTAAATTGGCTATAGTACTTAAGCCTGCACCTAGCGTGTAGCCCATCGCGTTTAGCACAAAACCAGCTGCCAAAAAACCTATTAGGGGAGGCATCTTAATTATTTTGCAGGCAAAACCGAATATAAAAGCAATCAGTAAAAGTATAAATTCCATAGCTAAGATTACCGGCTCGTTAATAATGTAATCAGTTAAATAGACCTAACGCTATGTATTAAGCATACATGTATTTGCAGGCTACTCTATCAAAACCTAATGCATATAGGTGTAAATCAGTGTATGAATGAATAGGTTTGTTTTGGACACTCCACCATGGGCATATGGCCAATGCCGCAAAGTACTGACGCTTTACAGCCAAGCAGGTTTTCCCAGTGCTGAGCATCAGATACAGGCAGAAGCTGATCTTCTTTGCCCCATATTAAAATTATGTGATTAGCGCGAGTCGTGAATGGCACATCGAAAAATTCGTCAGGATTAAAAAAATCAGTGAGCATATGCGTTAACTGCTCTTTTCTTGATAGAAAATTAGTGTGCGCAAGATAAGCTTTCACCGCAGGCGGCACAAAAGGGGGCTTGTGCATGGTGAGGTCAAAAAATGCAATAGACTCATCTACGCTGTCATGTGCAAAAGGATTGTGTTCTTCTTGTTTGCGCTGCAAGGCCAATTCTGTTTTAGCGCCAGCTGGGTCTAGCAGTACAAGCTTATTTATCGCAATGGCTTTATGATCATCGTCATTGTTGGCAGTGTCGACTTTGGCCAGAATAGCCGCAATCATACCTCCCATGGAATTACCCACAATATTAATTGGCTCTTTTAAATTAATGATATCCAAAAAACGCCTTACGTATTTGGCCTGCTCATAAGCGCTATAATTTTGCTGCTCATTATATTGAATATCACCGTGGGCCATTAAGTCGGGAATGAATAGATTATAATCTTTACTCGCTAGCTTGGCATATTTAAGCCAAATGGTTTTGTCAGCGCTAAAGCCGTGAAGCAGCAGCATAGGAGGTTTTGATGGCTGATGATTCGTCAGGTACGAAAACGCTTCGCCGTTTTTGGTTTGCGCTACATGAATTAATTTAGCTGCTTTTGTTTCCAGCGAATTGCTAGATTCATATATAAACTTACCTATACCATGATGTTTGGTATAAAAAAGACACCAAACGATAAACGCAATTGTTAAAAATAAAAGAAACATAGGCTACCTTTTAATTATGTGATGATGTGGTTTAAATGCTTTGCACATACGAAGAAACGTAAACGTGAAACCCGGAAACATGGCAATAACCTTACCTTGCGCATTTTGATACCAGCTTGTGCATTGTTCATAAGACAATACTGTTTTTGACATTTCACGATGGATCATAGTGGTATATTCGCTTTCTGCTATTTCACTGGGTTCTATTGCCAGCGCTTTATTACCAATAATTTCATGTATGCAGTGCATTATATAGATAAGTTGAAATACTATCACAAATATTGCGCTGGTATGTCCAATGCCAGTATTTGGCCCTGTTACCACAAAGTGATTGGGGAAATTCGGCATACTGGTGTTTAAATAAGCCCGCGGGTATTCCTGCCATTGGCATGATAACTTTCGTCCGTTCTTACCAATTACAGAATAAGAAATCATCGCGTCAACCGCATTATACCCTGTTGCAAATATGACAACATCAAGGTTTGTTTCACCTGACTTTTCAAAGCGAATACCCTTTGCAGTAAATTCAACTATATGGTCGTGGGGATCATGCAGTGTGCAGTTAGCTTGTTGTAAGGCAGGATAATAAGTGTTCGATATTAAGATACGCTTACAGCCAATTAAAAGCGATTACGCGTAACTCTAAAAGCCAATAAGTGAGCCCTCTAATAAGAGTGTAAATAGGCCCTAAGGCGAAAAGCTTACGCAAAAGTATAGGAATGGTCCAATCCGGCCTAGGCAATATCCAGTGAGGTATTCTTTGCACTAAATGAAGCTTTTTAACCTTGTTTACTATTGCCGAAATTATTTGAACTGCGCTAGCAAAACTGCCGATAATCGCGACCGTTTTATTACCTAAGTCGAAATTTTGCTCCCAGTCATTGCAATGAAAACTAGTTCCTACTTTATTAATAAGCGTTTTATTAGAGGACTGCGCGAACACAATAAGGCCAGCGGCAATAACTAACCACACGATTGAATAGACGTAGTGTTCTTGTTGGCCAATATCAAATGCAACAAAAGAAAGTGCAAGGTGGTATAAGCCTCGAATAAAGCCATTAATATACAACACAGAAAATATACCTGATCCGGTTTCTTGATAAACGATGAATGGATTACTGCGCACACTAAGGTAACTATGAAGTAGTGCGCTGCTCGTAATTAATATTGTGCCGTATACCCAGTGCAAACCTGGCTTATTGGTATACTGCTTGCGCCACAAATATACCGCGTCTAATATTAGCCAATTCATACTGAGTAAAATCGCCTCATAGTAATTCAAGTCAAACAGATTTGGATAACTTTCACTTTTAAAGAAGCTTGTTTCGGTAGTGACGAAAAGTAAGTGTTAGTGCGCCATTTGCTAACATAAGGTAAGTCATTTTGAACAATATATTGTTTGTTTTAATGCCTAAATACGCATATAAACAGGCGATTAGCATAAGTTCTATAGACCACAATGGATACAAAAACGCCGACGCTTCAGGCGATGACAATGCATATGCAAGGCCCATTAAAAGATGAGGGGCCGACACTAATAGTACTAAAAAACCAGGCCTTTGTGGTAGCAAGTGCAGCGCAAACATGCCGTACACAATAAAACCAGCCGCACATATTTGTATCAGCAGGTGCCCGCCGGTAAGTTTCATCTCGAAGAGCAGAATTGGTATGTGCTTGAAAATATTCTAATAGCATATATAAAGCACGGCGATATCAGTTTGCCTGGTGCACTCGATTTGATTGGCTGCTTTTATTCTTATGGTTAAGTTGCGCTCAGGATTTAGCATAAGCTTCTGAAAACTTATTCTCATCATCTAAATTCGGAAAGTTGACAATGCCATTTTGTGTACGGAAGACTGTAAGCAGACAGCAATCCTCTTAATTTATATTTATTAATGCGTTTATGAACAATGTAACCAATAAGCAAAATGACTCGGGCTTTTCTCGTGTGCTTGAGGCTACGTTGTGTTCTTTCAAAGGAGATGCTGGGGCAAGGCAACTTTGCGCCTTTTTTATTAACTACTTTGCGGCATCAATTACGATTAGCCAATACCATGAGAACCAAGACACCATGGCTGAATGCCGTGTAAAAAGTGAATTGTTGGCTGAACATAGCTAGTGTAATTAATTGACGTCGGTAAACGAGTACTTTTGCAATTTTGGCGTGTTGTACATAGATGAATAAGCGTTTATTCTACAATTCGATGATCTATTATGTGCACATAAATTTTATATGAGGAAACTTACATGAGTATTAGTACTATTGTTATTATCGTAATTGCCGTTTTAATAGTGCTGTATGTTATTACTATTTTTAACAAACTGGTTGCGCTAAAAAACCAGTTCAAAAATGGTTTTGCGCAAATTGAAGTGCAGCTAAAACGTCGCTATGATCTTATTCCCAATTTAGTTGAAACAGCTAAAGCCTATATGAGTCATGAAAGAGAAACGCTTGAAGACGTTATTGCTGCTCGTAATCAAGCGCAAAAAGGACTTTCTAGTGCCGCAAACGCGCCAGGCGATGCCGGCGCAATGCAAGAGCTAATGGGTGCTGAAGCAATATTAGGCTCGGCAATGGGTAAGTTGAACGTAGTTATGGAAGCCTATCCTGATTTAAAAGCCAATCAAAATATGATGCAAGTGTCTGAAGAGCTTACATCCACTGAAAACAAAGTAGGTTTTGCACGCCAGGCCTATAATGACCAAGTACTAGCCTACAACACCTACAAACAAAGCTTTCCGCAGACTGTTTTTGCAGGCATGTTCGGTCATGCACAAGATGCCAGTTTACTCGAATTTGAAGACAGCGCGGCTATCCAAGCTGCGCCTAAAGTGTCATTTTAAGGCCATTAGTTAAAGGCTTTACAGGTTTTGTTTTTCAAGCAATGTAGCTAGGTGACTTAATGAATTTTTTTCAATCTCAGGCCAAAGCGCGTAGCCAAACCAAAAAGTTGATTTTACTCTTTGCTTTGGCGGTTTTTTCACTAATTGTGCTGACCAACTTTCTTTTTATGGGTCTAAATGGATATCTGAACCTTGAAGGCCAGCCGTTCACGGTTGATTACATTAAAAACCAGTTTGATTGGCAAGTTTTTGGCGTGATTGGGGCACTTGTTTTTGTTTTTATATTAGTCGGGAGCGTATATAAAACTGTGGCGATTTCGAGTGGTGGTAAAGTAGTGGCCGAATCTCTTGGGGGCACCTTAGTGACGCATTCAAGCGATAATCTGCAATACAAAATACTGCTGAACGTAGTAGAAGAAATGGCGATTGCTTCAGGTACGCCGGTACCACAAGTATATGTGCTTCAAAAAGAAGCTGCAATTAACGCTTTTGCTGCCGGGTTTAGCACTGACGACGCCGTTATTGGGGTTACCCAGGGGGCATTAGATTGTTTTAATCGCGAAGAATTACAAGGCGTAATCGCGCATGAATTTAGTCATGTTGTGCACGGTGATATGCGCTTGAATATGCGTTTAATGGGCATTTTGCACGGAATTTTATTAATAGGCCTGCTTGGCTATTTCATTATGCGCGCATCGGCGTTTAAAGGTCGCTCTAAAGATGGCAGTAAACTGGTGTTTTTAGGCTTAGGCTTAATCGTTATTGGCTATGGCGGTACATTTTTTGGGAACGCTATTAAGGCATCTGTATCACGACAGCGAGAATATTTAGCCGATGCCTCGGCGGTGCAATTTACCCGCGATAACCAAGGTATTGCGAATGCGCTTAAAAAGATCGGTGGTTATAAGCCAGGCTCGAAACTTGATGCGGCTGAAGCACAAAGTATGAGTCATGCGTTTTTTTCAAACGCACTAACTAACAAGGTTACGTCTTTATTTTCTACACATCCTCCCTTAGGTAAACGTATCAAGCAGCTTCAGCCTAACTGGTCAGGTAAATTTGAAAATACGCGGGTTTTAGATAATGCACAAATATCCGCGAACGCTGCTGGTATTAGTCAGCTTATAGGCAGTTCGAGGAGTCACAAAGCCGAGCAGCAAGTGCCTAAGCAAAATATCAGTAAAGGCGTGAAAAGCCATTTGGCCTTCACCGCAGGCATTGGACAGATTGATCAATCTCAACTAGATCTTGCTAAAGCCTATTTACAAGCAATACCTGAATCTTTGATAGCCGCGGTACGCACACCTACTGGCGCGCAAGCATATGTGTATGCATTATTGCTAACAGATAAGCCGCATGACAAAAAAGAGGGCATGCAAGATGATGCTGTTATCGGTAAACAATGGCAATATTTGTCAACTTACTTGCCAACTGAAGTATATTGTACCACCCGCGATATTGGTGACTTGGTATATGACCTACCAATAGAATATAGACTTCCTTTGCTCGAAATCGCGTTACCGCAACTTCGTCAAATACCCAGTCTGCGTTATGAAGGCATGCTTGAACAAATGCGCTATTTAGTCTTTTTTAATAATACCTTGAGTATTTTTGAATGGTCTATTACCAATATTGTTGCGCAATATTTAAAAACAGAATTTGAAACAGCCGACACTAGACAAGTCAAATATCTTTCTATTGACGCGCTTAGAAAGCATATTGAAACGATGCTAAGTGTACTGGTCAATGAGTTTTGCGAGCCGAGTCAGCATCCTATTATTTTAAATAAAGCTGAACACTTACTTTATCTTCGTAATTTACAGTTAAGAGAGCAAGCTCAGGTATCAATCGAAGATTTTGCCGGCGCAGTGAGTGTTTTAAGGGTATTGGCTTTTGATGTAAAAGAAAAGGTAATACAATTATGTGTGTTTGCAGTCACGCAAGATAACGAATACTCGCCACAAGAACATGAAGTGCTACGAGCCGTTGCTGAATGTTTGGGTTGTTCAATGCCCCTCGATACCGGACCAGTAGGTAAAAAAGAAATCAAGGGGTCTTGATTTTATAGGAAAATAAATGTGTGGATTTGTTGAGATTGATGGCGCCGGAATAAGTAAAGATCAATACTTAATGACCAGCGCTGTGTTGCGTCCTTTCTTGTCAGATTCTTATAAATCGTTTTATCCTGCGTTTGGTCAAGAGCCCAATAAGACGGTTGATATCATCATTGAAGAAGAAGGTACTCTAAAGCAAGTTAGCGCTACCTGGTGGTTTGACTGCAGCGTTAAAGATGATTTTTTAATAGTGGGTCCTCGAACAACTTTCAATGCGCGTAACTTATTGAGTCCTTACTGGTCGCATAGTCTTCGATGTAAAAGGGCTATTTTACTTGCGACTGGCCTTGGTGAATCAAAAAAAGTGGGCAAGACCAAGCACCAATATTATATGTCTAGTGGGGCTGTGTTTATATTAGGGGTGCTGTATCAAAAACATAGCAACGGTAAGTACAGTTGCGCGGTTATTACCCGTGATACACACCCAAAAATGGCGCCTTATCATGATAAAGCTTTTCCGTGTTTTTTACCTACAGATGATGAATTCTTAAAGGTATGGCTAGACGCAAATATTCAGCAGCACGAGAGCATTAATTATGTCTTAGATAATCCGACGTTGTACCCGACGCTAAATGTCCAGCGGGTAAAAACATATAAGGGTAAGCAAGCATACAGTAGTTTTAGTCCCGTGGTGCTGACATCAGATACCGCGATATAATAAAAACTAATAAAGGTAAAATATAGAAGTCGGATTCATCCTCAAAAAGTTAATTAGCATTTGGCTAATGCCTTTGCCTTTTTGTTTTTTAATTATTTTATTTGGCTTGATCCTAAGTTTTTTGAAGGTGGCTATTTGTCGCTCTATCGCGCTTAGTGGAGTCACTTTGCTAATGCTATATCGCGGCGCAGATACCTTTAAAGAGTATGAAGAACGATTGGTGAAAATAGTAGAAGCCTTAGTTGCTCTTGATGCGAGTGTTATTGGATTAATCGAAATTGAAAACGATGGCTTTGGTCCTCAAAGCTCAGTTAACCGATGCCTTGAATATTCGTTATGGTAAAGATGCATTCGCTTTTGTAGATTGATAGGCCAAAAGTCACATTAAATAAAACAACCTTTGGCACATTCGCACAAGTGCTTTTTTGCTTATTCTACACCTGTCAACTAAACCAACAGGATGAATAAAATGAAACTTCTAAATACTTTACTTACAGTAACACTATTGAGTACTGCGTTATGCGTTAGCGCTAAAACGAGTCAACTCAATGTGACGTTTAAACATATCGAAAAAAATGAGGGTAACTTAATGGTTGCCTTATACAACTCGAAGGCTAATTACAAAGGTGAAGGTAGTCCTGTTCAATATGCAAGCGTGCCTGCTAGCGCGCAAAAAGTGAGTTATACATTTAAGGATCTTGAAAAAGGAACCTATGCTATTAAGCTTTTTCATGATGTGAACAACAATGGCAAAATGGATACTAATATGTTTGGTATACCACAAGAAGGATATGGCTTTAGCAACAATGTCGGTAAATTCGGTGAGCCTGACTTCATTGATGCCGCGTTTGCGGTTGATGGCATATCAGCAATAGAAATTATTGTGCGCTAGTCAATTTGCGCAGTTTAAACGACCTTCAAAATTTAAGTACTATCTATTATAACAAAATATGCCTTTGGAGCATCAAAATGATATCTACTAACAGCCATAAGAACCAAGCTAGCTTGCCACGCCGTGATTTTATTAAACAAAGTTTAAGTACCGTTGCGGTTGCGGGCATTAGCAGCACATTAATGGGCGCTAGCAAATGTTTCGCTGCAACAAACTACGATTGGAAACTAGGCTGGAAGTCGGTTGAACAAGATAGTTTTGCGCCCATAAAAATGAAGGTCGAGGGTAAATTGCCGCATGGGCTTAACGGAAATTATTTGCGTAACGGTCCCGCTAAGCTACAAAGAGACAAGGTACGTTATCAGCATTGGTTTGATGGTGATGGTATGGTACAAAAATTTTCGATACAAGATGGCGGTATTACGCACTCGGGTCAATACGTACATACATTTAAATATAAACAAGAAGAAAAAGCACAAAGGTTCCTATACAACGGCACCGGAACTGTCATTGAAAATGCGCTACCAGGGCGCAATAACGACACTATTAATACTGCCAATACCGCATTGCAAATGTGGGATAGTGAACTTCTTGCGCTGTGGGAAGGAGGCTCAGCATATCGTCTAGACGCCGAAAACTTACAAACGAAAGGCATAAAAACATGGCATGACGAATTAGCTAATATGCCTTTTTCTGCTCATCCATTAATAGATCAAAATGGCAATATGTGGAATTGCGGCTTTGCGCCCTATGCGGGTAAGAGCGGTAAAGTAATTGTTTACTATATTGAACCTAAAAAAGGGCTGCAAAAATCCCAAGTGATTGACTTACCTTTTAGAGGTTTCATGCATGATTTTGCACAAACTGAAAAATCACTTGTATTTGTTGTGCCGCCTTATACCTTCACTAATGGTAAAGGAAAAACGTTTGTTGATAAATTTCAGTGGCAGCCACAGCTAGGAGCGAGGCTATTAGTGGTCAACAAAGATGACTTGAGTCAACAGCAGTGGTTTGAATTGCCGGCCGGGTTTGTCTTTCATTTTGGACATGCTACTGAAGAAAACGGAAATTTGCAGGTCAACATGTGTTGGTATGACAATGCCAATTTGATGCAACAAGGCATGAGCGAGCTGATGCGCTCTGGTAATCAGATTAACGCTGATCGGGCATTTGCTGCAACCGTAGTAGCTAATATGCGCACTGGCCAAGCAAAGTTAGTGAAAAGCCAAACTACACTTGAGTTTCCTGGCTTTGATGATCGAGCAGTAATGCAAAATAGTACGATTTATGGCGTTAGCCACAGTCAACAAGCGCTTGAGCATGCCGATACGCTGATGGCGTTTACCCCATATGATGGTGAAGTAGACAGTTATCGCTATCCAAAAGGGGTTATGGTCGAAGAGCCTATTTTGGTAACGGCGCAGCAGATAGCAGGCGCAAGTGAAACCCATGCTGGGTATATTTTACAAACGTTTTTAGATGTAGGCTCACACAAAAAGTCGGGTGTTAATGTGTTTGAAGCGAATAATTTGCAGGCCGGACCCATCGCACAAGCTAGTATGGAACGCACCTTGCCTCTAGGTTTTCATGGAACATATGTGGCGGGGTAAGCTCATGCCATTAGGGTATTGTCATCCACATCTTACAGTAGAAAAGTACTGCCTAGGCCTAAAAATGCGACAAATCCCACAATGTCAGTAACGGTAGTTAAAATGACTGGGCCCGACAGGGCTGGGTCATTTTTCAACTTGGACAGCACTACCGGCAATATTACACCTGTAACCGCAACTGCAATAATATTAAGGAGTATTGCAATGCCTATAACGACATCAAGCAAACTGCTTTTGCCACTAAATTGTCACTCTTGCTCCGGCTAAAAAGGCCGCAATCGATATATTGCGGTCATTAGAAAAGGTGAAATTATGAAGATGGTTTATTCCATTTTTACTGGTCGATACTACTTTGTCTAAGGCTCAATATTTGACCAGTCGAATGTATAACTATTCGCTTATGTTTTGCCAAACTCTTTAGGCCTAAACCTTTCTCATTTTGTCTGATTTACTTTCTTCAAGTTTGTCAATTTCACTTTTTTTAACTAATGTTAGCACCAACAAACCTTCATCGACACTTAAGGAGATAGACATTATTTTAAGTTCATTTCTATGTTGGACATTCCCGGTGTTTGTCCAGATAGATATTTCTCTTAAATATTCAACGCCTAACCCTATATGCGCTGAAATATTTTTAATCAATGGACTTTCTAGTTTATTTTCAAATCTATCCCGTAATGTAAAGTAAACTAGTCCATTGGATGCAGCTGTATTTGTTTCTTGGTAATACACTTAGTATTATGTTTTTTACCAAACGGGCATAACAGCTCATCTAACGTGCCATACGAGACATAAGAATCTTTGCATAAAAAAGTATAACCACCATTTACTGACGTTGGTAAGCTTTTTTTAATCTCTTAATATATTTTTATTTTTAAAATGCCACGCATCATCGAAGCATTGATAATGAAATTGAATATCGTTAAAAAAGCGTTGAAAATTGAGTAGGGTGCCTGGTTGGACTTGACCAGAACAACATACTTTGGATATTCTATTTCGGCTGTTCTATGTAAATTAGTTGTTTACATTTCACGCAGGCTGCTGCTCAAAAATAGGCACATGACAGTGTGCAGAAGTTGCAATTTATACCTAGTTGAAGTAATCACGTCCCGTTATTACGTACTATAAAACCCACCAAGGGTCACTCACAAGATGACAGCAATATAAATCCTAAAATTATCCGACATCGGGAGCTTTCAGACCAAGTAATAAATGATTTACCGCTTGTTAATTTCAACAGATGCGTCCCTTAAAACCCACAATTTTGTGATACTAAAATCCTAAGGCTCAGAATTACTGTCATTTTCACTTAATAACGCTCCTAACCAATTGAATTTTATCTATTTAATTCAGATTAATTACAGGCACTTTTATTTAAAATAGAAAATAGATGAGTAAAAAAGAGGGGAGCAATGCAATTACTGGCACTTTTACTTAATCATACGATAAATTTCACAACAGTCTCAATTGTGGATTAAACCTTGATAAGTTATTATTTAACATAATATACATTATACGCCATTTTAATATCTGTGTATAATAACTGGAACTATTCGTGTATAACATGTGAATAAATGTAATGTTATATTAAACAATAGCCTACACATCATTAAGCAGACCAATTCATATCCTTTGAATTTTTCATGAAAGCAAAATTTTATTTATGTTCCAGCTAGGACAATACTTTATTCAGCTTTTCTAAATGCAGCAAATCGCCAGCTGCAGACATTTTGTATTTATTCATAAAGCGTGTCCAGATATTGCTTGTGCCATTCTACCGTTGCCGTCTGCAAACGGATGATTACATCATTAATACCCACATCATTTACGCATAGTTTCGGTTATACTTTGTTAAAGTGTAATAAAATCTAACATCTAAAAAATCACAACATGAAAATAACAAATAGTCACCATGATTGACGTCATAACCCTTGCTGTTGCCTTGAGTATGGATGCATTTGCAGTCTCGTTAACGATAGGCGTCCGCGATATCACTCGCGTGCGAAAATTAGCATGGCTTGCAGCTCTATATTTTGGGGCGTTTCAAGGGATCATGCCCCTGTTTACTTACTTTGGCGGTATCGCAATATTAGCTTGGCTTGGCAGTTTTGCTCAGTGGATAGCATTTATATTGCTGGTCATTATTGGTCTTAAAATGATTTATGAAGCTATCTTTTTTGCAGATAAAAATAGCTCGACATCGCGCACATATTCTCACTATGCCTTGTTACTACTGGCAGTTGCCACAAGTATAGATGCTCTCGCCGCAGGCTTTACACTCACAGTAATGAGCGCGAACGGTGTTTACGCCTGTTTATTATTAGGCATTACTGCGTTTATATTCAGTTATGTAGGTGTACACTTAGGCCAACGAACTTCTAATTGGTTGGGTAATAAGGCTGAACTTTTTGGGGGTATTGTGCTAGTTTTACTTGGATGTAAAGTGCTGCTGCTATGACGTACATTTAATGAGAATTTAGTGCTTATCGACCCACATTACGCTAGTCTCGTCACGAATTGCCGCTTTCAGCAAATCAATTAATGGCAGAGAACGCTTGGATAAACTGACATCAAAAGTTTCGTCGTCACTGTCTTGTTCCTGCTCTTGTGATTGTGCAGATTCCTTAACTAATTCAATCTCAGCTTCGAGTTTCGCTAGCGCGGCAGGGACATCTTGCGCATAAAACGCGCCTGGTACTTTACCACTGTGCCCCATAAATTTAAGTAAGTTAACGGCCACATCGCCGAACATTGTTATGTCACCGTGCGAACGATTAGAAAAAGTGACTAGCATAATGGGTTCTCCTGCTTGTATGGTGTTATAATTGCGATGAATTTTACGGTTAAAGATTAACACAAAAACTATAGTCGCACCGCCTAATTACTTAATCAGCGTCGTGTCTAAGGTCATTATTTACCGAAAACTGATATTTTTTTTACATAGTGTCAACTTATTAAAATAATACAATGTGTAATCAAAATATCTACTATAGTAATCTTTTCCAACAATAATGCGCGCTCAATTATCTTTTTATCGATTTATTACACGCAAATTGACCGCTGTTTTAACCAACACCTCAAGGTGCAATAAAGTAGGCATAATGACAAATAACCCATCGGTAAAAAATACCATTAACGCATTTATTCAACGCGTTAAAGACAGTAACCCTAACGAACCCGAGTTTTTACAAGCAGTAGACGAAGTAGCCAACAGTATCATTCCCTTCATTCATGCAAATGAAAAATATCGGGGAAATCATATTCTTGAAAGAATGGTCGAGGCAGAACGCATTATTATTTTCAGGGTGCCGTGGGTAGACGATATCGGTAACGTTCAGGTTAATCGAGGCTACAGAGTGGAAATGAACAGCGCAATTGGCCCCTTTAAAGGCGGCTTGCGTTTTCACCCTTCAGTTAATTTAAGCGTGCTAAAGTTTTTAGCCTTTGAGCAAGTCTTTAAAAATAGCTTAACCACCCTTCCCCTTGGCGGTGCTAAAGGCGGATCAAATTTCGATCCAAAAGGAAAGTCAGACAACGAAGTAATGCGTTTTTGCCAAAGCTTCATGACCGAACTTTTCCGTCATATTGGGCCTAACACCGACATTCCTGCGGGCGATATTGGCGTTGGCGGACGCGAGATCGGCTATCTTTTTGGTCAGTACAAACGCATAAAGAATGAGTTTACGGGAGTAATAACTGGTAAAAGCTTGTCTTACAGCGGCTCGTTAATTAGGCCAGAGGCAACGGGTTATGGATGCATATTCTTTGTTGTGGAAATGCTAAAGACTAAGCAGCAAACGCTCAATGATAAGGTGGTTGTTATTTCAGGATCGGGCAACGTTGCTCAATTTTCCTGCAAAAAAGCGATAGAGCTTGGCGCTAAAGTAGTCACAATGAGCGACTCTTCTGGCTATATTTATGATGAGGATGGTATAGATGACGAAAAGCTCAATTTTATAATGAATTTAAAAAATAACAAACGTGGACGTATCAAAGAATATACAGACACTTTTGATGCAAAGTACGTGGCAAACGCACGACCATGGTCAGTAAGCTGCGACATTGCAATTCCCTGCGCTACTCAAAACGAGCTAAATAAAGAAGAAGCGCAAGCACTTATAGATAACGGCTGTATATTAGTAGCAGAAGGGGCAAACATGCCCTGCACGCCCAATGCTGTCCGTCTTCTTCATAGTCACAAAATAGCATTTGCTCCAGGCAAAGCCTCTAATGCAGGCGGCGTTTCAGTATCTGGTTTAGAAATGAGCCAAAACTCAATTGGATACAGTTGGACGGCTGAAAAACTAGAAGAACGTTTGCTCAATATAATGAAGGAAATCCATAAACAGTGTGTCAAATATGGAAAAGGCGATGACGAATATATTGACTATGTGAAAGGCACCAACATAGCTGGCTTCGTTAAGGTAGCTGACGCGATGATTGCGCAGGGAGTCGTGTAGCTTATATAGAATAACTATTATTTCACGTTATTTACGATAAAAAGGATATTAAATGAAAGTTTCGTTTATTGGTTTAGGCGCGATGGGTTTTCCTATCGCAGGTCATTTAGCAAGCGCCGGGCATGACGTTACGGTTTATAACCGTACCAGCAGTAAATCTCAATCATGGCTTTCAAGCTACAGCGGACATAGCAAGGCGACTCCCGCATTAGCATGTGAACACGCCCAAGTGGTATTTTTGTGTGTTGGCAACGATTTTGACGTTAAAGAAGTTGTGCTAGGAAAAGATGGTGTACTTGCCTCTATGACCAGCAACAGTATTTTGGTTGACCATACCACCACTTCTGCCGAGCTTGCGCGCGAATTAGCGCACGCCTGCGGCGATAAAGGCATAAGCTTTTTAGACGCACCCGTGTCTGGCGGTCAAGCCGGTGCACAAAATGGTAAACTGACGGTTATGTTGGGCGGTGATCAGCGGCATTATGACGCTATTATTGCGCTTTTAAATTGTTATAGCCAAAAGCATCAGCTTATGGGCCCTGTTGGCGCAGGCCAGTTAACTAAAATGGTCAATCAAATATGCATAGCCGGTGTGGTTCAAGGTTTGTCTGAAGCCCTTCATTTTGCCCAAAATGCTGAATTAGAAGTAGACAAAGTCATAGACGTTATTAGCAA
Source organism: Glaciecola punicea ACAM 611 (assembly GCF_000252165.1). Classification (GTDB taxonomy): domain Bacteria; phylum Pseudomonadota; class Gammaproteobacteria; order Enterobacterales; family Alteromonadaceae; genus Glaciecola; species Glaciecola punicea. Next base: position 343,152 of record NZ_BAET01000007.1, on the reverse strand, counting down.
AGGCGCTGCGCAAAGCTGGCAAATGGAGAATAGGTGGTCCACCATGATAAAAGGAGAGTTTGATTTTGGCTTTGCAGTAGACTGGATGCGCAAAGACTTAGGTATTGTGCTAGACGAGGCTAAAAGAAATAAAAGCGCCCTGCCAGTTACTGCCCTCGTAGATCAGTTTTATGCGCAGGTTCAGGCCCGCGGCGGCAATCGCTACGACACCTCTAGCCTAATTAGTTTACTCAATAAGCCAAAATCTACTTAAGGCCATTGCTCAAAGTCAATGCGCCTCTTACGTCGCCTAATACATGTCCAGTTGCAAGATCATTAGGATATAGCGCATTGAAGCCATGCAGTGTTTGTATTTCCCAAGCGTCAGCTTTATTGTTTTCGTTGCGGGTTTGTAGACTCGTCCTAGCGACTTTCCAACCGTCGGTAGATAAAGTCAAATATGCGCCATAAAACGCTTATAACTATTAATCCCGATCATTGAAGTAACCACAGTGCCATCGCCATGAGTATAGATGCATTTGCAGTTTCCTTGAACATAGATGTTCACAATTTGCATCAAGTTGATAAATTAGCATATTTAGCGTCAATAAAGCTTATATTAGCGAGATGGAACAATAAGACAATCTGCACTAGCGTCTCCAAGTTCTGTGCCTCCATCTACTGTCATAATAGTCCCATTTATATAGCGACCCATGTCACTGGCAAGATATATTGCGGCATCGGCTATGTCTTTGGTCTCACCAAACCGCTTGCTAGCAATCTGGCCCACCATTGTTGCTTTCGCTTCAGGCGTAGGTGCTAATCGCTCGGCGCCCTCAGTGCCATTGATTGGCCCTGGCGAAATGCCATTGACCGTAATGCCAGATGCACCCCATTCAAGTGCTAAGCATTTAATCATCATATTAATACCGGCTTTGGCTGCACAAACATGAACCTGAAACGGCATTGCTGTTACTGCCTGTGGAGCCGTTATCGCGATTAATGAAGCACCTTTGTTAATATGCTTGAAGCCTAAATGAAACACATTATATGTGCCAAGCAGATCGATATCGACAACCGTCTTAAAACCCTTTGGTGAGATCCCCAAAGCCGGTGCTGGAAAGTTCCCAGCGGCACCAGAAATTAAACAGTCAATTTTGCCCAGTTGTGAAACACAAGACTGTAAAGCCATCTCTACTTGTTCGGGATCTCTAACATCACCAGACAGGGCTATTGCATTGTGCCCACTAGCATTTTCAACGCTTTGGGTAATCTCTTGCGCGGCTGCCTGCGCCTTGTCTGAGTTTCGGCCAAGTACGGCCACCTTCGCACCTACTGCTGCCATACCCTTGGCTATCCCAAGATTTATACCGCTTGTACCGCCAGCAATAAAAACCACTTTATCTTTTAGAGTTGATGAATCAAACATATTGATTTGCTCCTTTGTGCGAGTTTTAAAAATTGCATATTAACTGACATTGTGCACATTATAGACTAATTGCTTCTTTGGCGAGACATTTTAAGTCCCGCCTAATTAACGCTGTTTTTCTAATCCTAAGTGTGGATTATTGACATTACTACTCGACTACTCAACAATCAACTCCCCAAGGTTCACTTCCAAATAAAAGCGAGCTGTTATCTAAAGTGGCCTATACGCCTTGCCCTGCAGTTGACATAAAATCGCTAATGATTCGCGGATCTATGCCCTGCTCTTTAGCGCTATCAACAATTGCCATTGCCAGTGAATGTTCCGAGCCTACTCGAAACCATGGCAAAAGCAATACTGGGTGTTGGCCCAAAGTTCAGCCAAGCCATTGCGCTTAATACCGCGATAATCTTGATAGTAGGGACAAAGAAGGCGGAAATAACATCCGCTAAGCGTCCAATAGGCGGTTTAGAATTTTGGGCTCGTTTTACCTCGCACTTTAACTTCAACCGCTAAGCCAAGATTAATGAGGCCTATTATCATGGCGCTTACTTCAAAGTAAACATGGCGCGCCATTAGTGGCAGCAAATCAGGCAAGGCAACCACCATCATTGAGTATAACCAAGCGATTCCCGTGCCAAGCGCGATTAACGTATCCATATTAGCAGAATGATTTTTAAACGAATGATAGGCTCCCACATAAAAATGGCGGCCTGGAAATACCATAACCGCCAATGTTAATAGACCAACTACAAACCACGCGAGTCTTTCGGTATTCGTGTTGACGGTCATTTCGCCAATAGTGAACCCATAAATCATGAGCGGTACGCCCAGCAGCAGTGCCAGTGACATATCACGCATTAGCTCTTTATAGTATTGAGCGTCTACTTTGTCTTTTTCATCAATCGCTTCTTCTGACTCGCTAGTGTCAATCTTTGCGTTATAACCTGCTATTTCTATAGATGAAATTAATGAAGCATCGGCTACATTGCACACCACCGTGACGGTTCTTTGTGCAAAATTCATTTGGGCACTTTGCACACCTTGTATATTACTCAACGCCTTTTCAATTTTACTCACGCAGCTGGCGCAACTTGCGCCTTCAACAATAAGACGATGTTCTAACTGGTCTTGGCCAGTACTGCTATGGTTTTTCATAAAATGCTCCTTTTAACACATTAGCGACGTTTCTTGGCCGTAAATTGTCCGTAGCGTTTGGCTAAAAAAACCGCTGACATACCGTGCAGTAGTGTACTCATCCAAACTGCATTAATGGCAACAACCAATACCGCCTGACTATGCTCTGGTAATATTTCACGCGACACTAACAAAGCAAACAAAGCGGTGGCTAAGCCTCTTGGGCCAAACCAGCCCATGAACAAACGCGTGACAGGTTTGGTTTTAGATCCTAATAATGATATGTAGATGGCGATGGGACGCACAAAAAACAAGCTCACAAGAATAAATCCGGCTACCGGTAACGTGAGCTGATCTATAGCTTGCGGTAACAGACCAATGCCAATGGCCGTAAATGCAGCCCAAACCAATATTTGTCCTTCAGATTCAGTAAATTTATAAATGAATCGACAGTGTCCTTTAACTAATTGACCAAAGGTAAGGCCAGCCACAAAAGCAGATATAAACTCGTTGCCACCCAACATAGTAGCGCTTAAATAAGCGGTGCCACTTAAGGCCAGTACACCAATACTTTCATAAATACTGGAGGAAAACTTGTGCGATTCACCAAATAAAAACACGCGTCCGCAAACGTAACCCACTGCTGCACCAACGCAAACACCAATAAGAATTTGGCTTCCGCCTTGGGCCAACCACTTAATATAATTGCTTGATTGTGTTTCATGCAGGGTTAAAAAACTGGCAAAAAATAAAATGACCGGTAGCGCAAGGCCGTCGTTTAAGCCACTTTCAACCGACAAGGTTTGGCGCTCATTTTCAGGTACTATGTTGTTAGTGATAACCGCCTGACTAAGGGCGGCATCGGTAGGTGCAAGTATGGCTGCGCAAAGTGCTATAAGTGCTATTGACCATGTAGGAAAAAACAACATACCGACCAAAGTGCCTAGCAAAACGGCAAACGGTAAACCAATTGTCAACATGCGCAGAGGTAAGCTATTTTCTTTTTGTAAGTGTCTCAGGTTTACCTGTGATGCATCTAAAAATAAAAGCACAACAAGCGCGACTTCGGCTGTTAGGTATAGCACTTCGTCAAAATCGTTTACTTGCAAAATACCAAAGTAGGACACACAAAAACCAAGGGTGATGAACACCATTGGCGCGGTAATAACCGTTGAAGATAAGCGTTTAGCCAGCATTGAATAACCGCCTACGCAAACCAATATGACCAAAATACCCATTTCCATTGGCTAAATTACCTTAAAATATGTGTGGTGATATAATATAATTATGAACACTTTCAGTGAGTCTTCTATACTATTGATGGTATCAAAGAAATGACGTTAATAATGCGTAATTGGCGCATTATTAACAATTGAAAAAAGTAAACATTTATACTGATGGCTTAGTCTGCTTAGAAAAAACAGAACCGGGCACCAAGTGGTGAAAGCAGATTGAATTAAATTTAGCGAGATAAACGTCGTAAATTAAATCGAGTTAGGACGTTGAATTTTCTGCAGTAAAAGAGAAGGCAAAATCTTTATATCTATCAGTAACCTTAAGGCCTTTTTACTATTCATTAAATTTGTCCATCTGTAAAGTAGAAAGCAACAATACTACATTAGACTGCTCTATCGCGGTTGCTTACCTAAACTGGCTTTGTGCAGTTTTACCGCTTTTTTCTGCGCTTTTAATACCGATGTTTATGATACTGGCAGGCAGTTTCAGCCCATCGCTTTTGCTAGGCTGCTGCTTAACCCACAATACGCTAACGCGCGATGCTTGCTAAAAAACGGTCAAGATGCCCGGCAAACTCTTTGCGTTCGCGTTGGCTCATAGGCGGTGGCCCGCCAGTTTGCACGCCGCTTGCGCGCATTGTATCCATAAAATCGCGCGTGGTTAAGCGCCCCTTTATATTTTCTTTATCGAGCACTTCGCCGCGCGGAGAGAGCACCAAGCCGTCTTTGGCAATAACGTCTGCTGCTAACGGTATATCAGACGTTATTATCAAGTCATTTGCTTGGGCTCTTTCAACTATTTCGTCGTCGGCAATATCAAATCCTCCAGGCACCTGTATGAACTGAATATTGCTGCTAGGCGGTATTTTCATCGCATGATTGGCGATTAATAGTAGCGATATTCCGGTGCGCTGCGCTGCTTTAAATAATATTTCTTTAATGACAACTGGGCAAGCGTCTGCATCAACGATAATTTTCATAAATTTTACTGTTGTAGAGGTATGGCTTAGTTAAAGTATACAATAATGATGCTGCGATGACTTGTTAAAGCAGTAATATGCGAAATGAATACTAAGTACGCGCGTTTGCACACTCAACAATTACAATATTTTTGCTTTTACCACTTGCACTTAGCCTAAAAAGTTAGCTAGCTTGTGATGCAATCTAAATCAATTGCGTATGGTAAAGCAATTATTTTCGTTTGCACCTAGTGTCGCTTTATTGCATACTCAATATGTAGCGTAAAATGTAAATAGAGTAACAAGAATGAAAAACCTTATAGCAGTCGAAACCAGCGATCTGGTGGGTTCAACCTCAATACCAGTGGATCAACTGGCATTAACAATGGCTTCTTTAAAAAAATGTCTAGGTAATATTCAAACAGAACAAGACAGTCTTATTGAGTTCTACCGAGGTGACGCATTTCAAATTATGTACCCTAATGCCGTTTCCTCACTGCGCAGTTCGCTGCTATTAAAACTCTTTATGTTGTCGACTCTTAACGTTCCTGTCAATATTACCCAATCTTTGGCACTTGGCTTTATTAGTACGCCTGTGACTAGCCTGCATGATAGAATGGACGATGTATTTGTGCAGTCCGGGCGTAAATTAGACAGCGTAAACAGCGCAGAACTAGGCGTGTATGTAGAGTCCTTTAATCGCGCGTCTTATTTGAGTTTGGCTTTTTTAAATCGGATTCTTACTGGGCTATCGGCCAAGCAGGCGCTGGTTATTTACTGGTACATTAAGCACGATTTTCCTGAACAAAAAAAAATTGCCTCCTTACTTGATATGTCGCGGCAAAATGTTAACGCGCATCTGCTGCGTGGTAATGCCGATTTAATCAAACAATTTATATATTATTTTGAAGACAACGTAAAGGAGCTGATTTTATGATGTTATTTGCCTGCTTAGTGCTAGCACATATTGTGGCCGATTTTTATCTACAGCCTTATTCGTGGATAATGGATAAAGTAAAATATAAGATAAAATCGGTGGGCCTACTCAAGCACATGAGCGTGCATACCTTGCTTACCTTTACTGCTTTATATGTTGGCGGTGTGGCGCTGTCGAGCGAATTGGCCTTAGCTTTGCTCATTATTATTGTGACTCACTACATGATTGACATATGGAAAACCTATATGGGCTTTACGACTAAATATTTTGTGTTAGACCAAACGGGCCATTTACTCATCTTGCTAGGTGTCAGCTTGTGGCTGTCGGGAATAACGTTTGCCAGTATACTAAGCCTCATGCAAACGCAATTTACCATCGGTGTTTTCGCTATCATTATTGGCTATCTGCTCGCTTACAAGCCACTGTCAATCCTAATTCAACTGCTATTAAGACCCTACCTTCAACAGTTTGAAGCAGCAACTCAAGAGAACTCAGGCTTACAAACCGCGGGGGAATACATAGGAGCACTCGAGCGATTTTTAATTATTACCTTTGTTTTATTGGGTCAATTTGCCGCAATAGGTTTTTTATTAGCCGCCAAAAGTGTCTTTAGATTTGGCGATATGCGCCGTCAAAACGACAGAAAATTAACTGAGTATATTATGCTAGGGACTTTATTGAGCTTTAGTTTTGCCTTGTTAGTGGGCCTTAGTATAAAAAATCTATTTTAATCTTGCTCATTGGCATGATTCTCCTGTCAAAAACGAAAGGTAGTCATCCCCGCTTATTGCGCCTACATCTTTGGGAGCAATATTTCACGCTGTCCCAGTTTCGCTCCCACTTCTTACGCCACGTAAAGGGCAAGGAACAAACCAAGCAGGTTTTAGTGGGTAAATCAGACTTTTTCATTCTGTTCTAATTTAATGATGAACTTGTCGGCGTCGTCTAGCATATGGCCTAGCTTGGTTTGGTCCATTTTTGCCATAGTGCGATATATCATGGCCATTCGTGGATTTTTCTCAAACTTATCTTTATGTTTATTAATAAAGCCCCAGTACAAGTAGTTGAAAGGACAGGCCTGCGGACCGGTTTTTTCTTTCACACTGTAGTGGCAATGGCTACAGTAATTAGACATTTTATTAATATATGAACCACTTGCCGCATAAGGCTTACTGGCCAAATGACCGCCGTCGCTGTATAAGATCATGCCGCTTACATTGGGCAATTCTACCCATTCGTAAGCATCGGCATATACAATCAGATACCACTCGTTTACCTGCTCAGGATCAAGCCCTGCCAATAAAGCGAAATTACCCAGTACCATGAGTCTTTGGATATGATGAGCGTAGGCATGCTCTTTAGTTTGCTTTACACACTGGCTCAAACAATTCATGTCGGTTTTACCGTCCCAGTAAAACTCGGGAAGCGCGTTTACCGCCTGCAAATAGTTATCCGTTTTTAGGCCTGGCATAAAGTACCAATAAAAACCGCGCATGTACTCACGCCATCCGAGTATTTGCCGAATAAAACCTTCCACTGAATTAATGGGCGCATGCCCGCTATAATAAGCCTCCTGCGCCGCCAGTATTGCTTCTTCAGGGTGCAGCATGCCTGCGTTTATGTAAAACGAAACATGTGAGTGATACATCCACGCTTGATCCTGCACCATAGCGTCTTGGTAAGTCCCGAACTTGGGCAGCCTATCGGCTATAAACACCTTTAGCACTTCTAAGGCTTGCTCTCTGGTAACCGCATAATGAAAGTCGTTAATATCGCCAAAGTGATCGCCAAACTCTTCTTTCACTAAAGCGATGACGTCTTTAGTCATTGCATCTGGGGGGAACGTAGTTGGCTCGGGCGGTGATAAGTTTTTAGGTAACTTTTCTCGGTTGTCAGCGTCAAAGTTCCATTTTCCGCCTACGGGCTGCTTATCATCCATCAGAATATTAAAACGCCTTCTCACCTCACGATAAAAAAACTCCATACGGTACTGTTTTTTACCTTCTGCCCAATCAGTAAAATCCTGTTCACTGGCCATAAAGCGATTGTCATCTCTTACCACCACAGGAATGTTAAGCTTTGCAGTCCACGTCTCAACATCTTGAAATAGTCTATATTCACCAGGTTTAGCTAGCACCACCTTCTCAATGCCGAGCTGTTTCACCATGTATTGTACCTGAGCAAACAGCGAGCCTTGGTTGTTTTCATCGTTGTAGTGAACGTACTCGACTTTATAACCATTATCTTGCAGGGATATGGCAAAGTGACGCATAGCACTAAACAAAAATGCAATTTTGGCTTTGTGATGCTTTACATAGGTGGCTTCTGCTTTCACCTCGCACAATAATACCGTGTCGGTTTGTTTATTGATGCTGCTTAATGAAGACATGTTTAGGCTAAGGTGATCGCCTAATAACAAGCAAAGGGTTGACATAATTACGCTCCGAAGATTACGGCAAATGGGCTATTGAATTAATACTGTTTACTTAATCGTCTTGTACGCATCGAGTGCTCTAACACGAGATTTTTTTAAGTCAACAATCGGTTTTGGATAGTCTTTACCCAACACAATATTGGCAGATAAAAGCTCTTGTTCACTGGCTTCCCAAGGTTTATGCAGAAACTTTTTGCCAAGCTTGCTTAGTTCCGGGCAATATTTTTTAACATAAGCGCCTTCTTTATCGAACTTTTCACCCTGTAAAATAGGATTGAATATTCTAAAGTAAGGAGAGGCATCTGCGCCAGAGCCAGCGACCCATTGCCAACCGGCTGAATTACTCGCTGAATCTGCGTCTAACAAACAGTCCCAAAACCACCGCTCTCCTTCACGCCAGTCAATTAACAGGTTTTTGACTAAGTATGACGCGACTATCATACGCACTCTATTATGCATATAGCCGGTTTGGTAAAGTTCTCGCATACCCGCATCCACAATAGGCACGCCGGTTTTTCCCTGTTGCCAAGCACGCAAACCCTCTTTGTCTTGCACCCACGGAAAGTTATCGAATTTTGTGTTGAAGTTTCTATTTTGAATATCGTTAAAATGAAATAGCAAATAGTAAGAGAATTCTCGCCAGCCAAGCTCACTTAAGTAGACGTACACTCCCTTATTTTCGCGACTGCCATTAAAGGCGTCGTGCACTGCATACCATGCTTGATTTGGCGATATCAAACCAAAATGAAAATACGGAGAAAGCTGTGATGTGCCGGCAACAGACGGTACGTTTCTGTCATCGTTATATTCTTCAATGGCCTGTTTAATAAAATACTCTAGCTTGCACTGCGCGCCCTGCTCACTGACATTCCACATTTCTTGCATATGCAAATCCCAGTTAACACGCGGAAGAAGGGCTAGGCTGTCAACGCCTTGATATCCCTTCACTTCGTCCATGTCATCCATGAATGATAACGGCGGTTTGCGCTGCGGATAACGTGGATCCGGGGCATTTAAGCAGCCGTTTTTATAATAAGGGGTAAATACTTTATAGGGTGTTTCATCTTTTTTCAGCACTTGCATGGGCTCCCATAGCAAGCTGCCGTTTGTGCTTAGCGCATCGCACTCACTGGCCTTGAGTGCTTTTTTAATGGCGGTGTCGCGTGCTATTGCCCAAGGCTCATACATACGATTCCAGTGCACACTAGAAATGTTATGCTGAGTGCACAACGACAGTAAAATCTCTTGTGGATCTCCGCTTAATACCAACAAATTGCCGTCCAGCGATTCCTGCAAAGCCACAAGCGCGTGATGTAGCCACCATTTAGACGCGCCGCCTAACACTGCATTTTGCGGCACGCTAGTATCATAAATATACACCGGCAATACTTTGCTTTGTTTAGCAGCCTTGATGAGTGCAGGGTTGTCTTTCACGCGTAAATCTTGTCTGAACCACATGATAGACGCTTTGTTGTTATTTTCTGGCGGACTGGGCATATTATTAGTGAACTTGTTTGGTTTTAGCTACGCTTCATAATACCCTTTTTTACTCTACACACTTTAATATAGATCGCTTAGGAGCCTAAGTTAGTAATTAAACGTCAGTGTCCAAAAATTAATAATGAAACGAAAAGAAACGATATGAAAACAAAAGCACATAAATTTGGCCTGCATTTATTCAGACACGACTTACGAATTGATGATAATGAAGCCTTACATAAACTTGTTAATGAATGCGACTACGTGGTTGCAGCCTACATATTTGACCCAGAAAATCTAAGGCGAAGCAAATATGGACACTGCCATTTAGGCAAGCATAGGCATACATTCTTAGATCAGGGCCTGCTGGCTCTTGAAGCTGCGTTAAACGATGCAAACATAGATCTGCATATGTTTAGCGGCGATCCCGTTAGAAATATAAGCGAACTTATCAATAACAATAATATAGACTGCATCAGTTTTGAGCATCACTATGGTTTTAATGAACAAAAGCAAATTGCGCAATTGCGAAAATTGCACCCTAAAACCCATCTTATTGATGGGCAAAGTCATTATTTACTTATGCACGATGCACTGCCCTTCGATATGGCAGACATGCCCGATGTTTTCTCACCATTTCGGCGAAAGGTAGAAAAGAATCTGACTGTTCGCAAGCATCTGCAAGAATATTTAAAAGAGGAATTTAATCAAAAGCTTAGCCAAACGCTAAGTGTACACAAGCCCTTATTAAACACTGAGCCGCTTGTAAGCTACAAGCCAAAACACACAAGCAGCAAAAATGGATATACAGGCGGTGAAGAAAATGCAAGAGCCCGCATAAACGACTATTTCTTTAATACCGACTCAATAGCAAGCTATAAAGAAACCAGAAATGGCTTAGACGGCTGGGATTTTTCAAGTCGCTTTTCAGCCTACCTCGCCGCAGGTTTCGTATCACCCGCCTACATCAATCAGCAGCTAACAAAGTATGAAGCCCAGCGCGTAAAAAACGACTCCACCTATTGGCTATTCTTTGAATTACTGTGGCGTGAATTTTTTCATCTGCAGGCAAAAAAACAAGCTGGCTTATTTTTCAATTTTGGCGGCATACAAAACAAACCGCCCGCCGTTATGCATAACGACGCTGCTTTTATGCAGTGGAAAGACGGCACTACCGCCTACCCTATTGTCAATGCTGCAATGAAACAGCTTGCCGCTACCGGTTTTATGTCGAACCGTTCGCGCCAGCTAGTGGCAAGCTGCTTTGTGCATGAACTACAGTTAGATTGGCGCTACGGTGCGGCTTACTTTGAAGAAGTATTAATAGATTTTGACGTTGCCAGCAATTATGGCAATTGGCAGTATTTGGCTGGCGTAGGCAGCGATCCTCGCGGACATCGCCAATTTAATCTGGCGAAGCAGACTGAAATTTACGATCCGAAAGGAGCTTTCATCTCTAAATGGCAGTAGCAAGCACAATGCAAGGTTCACACGCAAACACGAGTGATACTTTTTCACTGGTATGGTTGAAGCGGGATTTGAGGCTGCGTGATCATAAGCCACTTGTTGATGCAATTACCTTGGGCAAGCCCATTGTAATTGCTTATGTTATTGAACCCTTACAATTAGCAGACCCGCATATGGACCTGCGTCATTGGCGCTTTATTTGTGAGTCTATCGCTGATCTAAATCAACAGTTATTACCCTTTAACATCACAGTGAGCATCTTTCAAAAAGATATGCTTAGCGTAGTAGAAGCCCTTACCCATCAAGGCTTGAGCCATATATTTAGCCATCAAGAAATAGGCTTACAAACAAGTTACTTACGCGATATTGAGCTGGAGAAATGGTGCAAACAGCACCATGTTAAATGGCAAGAGTCGGCTTATAGCGCGGTTAAACGTCCCTTGCACCATAGATATGCCTGGCGAAAGCACTGGTATCAACAAATATCGGCGCCGGTTGTCGACCCTGTCCTTAGCGATATAAAACCTTATACAAAAAACCTCGCCTTTAGTGTGCTACTTGAGGAATTGCCGCAAGCATGGCTAACACCAGCTTCATTGTTTCAACCAGGAGGTGAAAAGCGCGCTTGGTACACTTTACACGACTTCTTCAAAGCAAGAGGCAAACGCTATTTTGGCAACATTGGCAAACCAGACGAAGCAAGAACAACATGCTCGCGCTTATCACCCTACTTAGCCTGGGGCAATATATCAATAAGGCAAGTATTTCAACAAGCCCTAGAGCACCGTCATCGCGATGGTTGGGCCCGTTCTATAGAGGCGTTTTGTGCCAGACTAAGCTGGCACTGTCATTTCATACAAAAGTTTGAAAGTGAACACCACATGCAGTTTAGGCCAGTCAACAAAGCTTATGGAAAATTTGAATACGACAGTTCAACTTTAAGTCACGAACTACTAATAGCGTGGCAGCAAGGAAAAACAGGCGTTCCTATTGTAGATGCCAGCATGCGCGCACTTATCGCAACGGGCTATTTAAATTTTAGAATGCGCGCTATGGTAGTCAGCTTTCTATGTCATCACCTGAATATAGACTGGCTCCGAGGTGTTGATTACTTAGGTAAACTGTTTCTTGATTTTGAGCCTGGCATTCACTACCCACAATTTCAAATGCAGGCCGGTATTACGGGCACCAATACCATTCGCATATATAGCCCTATCAAACAGTCGCAGGAAAAAGACCCTGATGGCGTATTCATTCGCAAATGGGTGCCCGAAATTGCCAGTTTGCCTAATCACTACATTCATGAACCTGCACTTATGCCGCCCTTAGAAGCAGCTATGCACAATATTAATGTAGAGCGCGACTATTGTCTGCCGATTGTGGATGTGACCCTTGCAGCCAAAAAAGCGCGCGACAGGCTATGGGCGTTTAGAAAGCGTGACGACGTTAAACGCGAGGCAAAACGCGTGCTACGCAAGCATTCAGTACTTAACTAGAGTCTTTATTTTGCTTTGCCTTTTTTCGAACATCATCTTCTTGCAACCACTTATTTAAAAAACGGATTTGCCTATTCCTATAAGCTGCATAGGTTATGCGTAACGAGTTAGAGATAATATCGTTGTCGGTCCATCCTGTTATTTCGGCCATTTCTTTATAATTTTCCATGGCCTCAGGGGTAACATAACCGCGCACCATTTTTTTCCCCAAAGATTTCTGTCGATCTCTATAACGCTTTTGTTTTTCAGCGTTTGCTACTAACTTTTTATTTTTCATATTTGTATTAATCACCAACGGTTACTTACAGTGTAAAACAAAAATCAAATTATTTTACTTTTTTTAACTGCTCAGAGTTGTTTTGCGTACAAGTGTTCGCTAAATTAGCGCATAATTAGAATAATATAATAACTGAAAAAGAAAAGACTATGCCTATGAATCAAAACAGTTTTACACGGGAAGAATTATTGTCATGCAGCAGCGGTGAACTATTCGGACCTGGTAACAGCCAATTGCCTGCACCTAACATGCTAATGATGGACCGTATCATCAATATTAGTGAAGAAGGCGGTGAAAACGGTAAAGGTTTTATTGAAGCAGAGCTTGATATTTCACCTGATCTTTGGTTCTTTGATTGCCACTTCCCAGGAGATCCGGTAATGCCGGGCTGCCTAGGACTCGACGCTATGTGGCAGCTCGTTGGTTTCTTCTTAGGCTGGACCGGTGGTCCAGGAAAAGGCAGAGCACTAGGTGTGGGTGAGGTTAAATTCACAGGTCAGATATTGCCTACCGCGAAAAAAGTCACGTACAGAATAGACTTCAAGCGCGTTATTAAACGCAGGTTGTACATGGGTATGGCTGACGGTTCGGTATCTGTAGACGGCCGCGTTATTTATACCGCAAAAGATTTAAAAGTCGGTTTGTTTCAAGATACATCAGCTTTTTAAATTTTCTGGACTTTACGTAAATGTTATGTAAAAGCCCGTCAAGACGGGCTTTTTGCTAAATGCTTTGATTACGAACTTACTGCTATTATCTGCTACTAAAGCCTAACTGACGGTCTGAGAATGCTTCTCTCCACCCGCCTAACCAATGTGATCTTGCGCTGGTCGCCTGAAATGGACAATATTCCTTAGAACGACCTACAATGCCAGCTTGATAGCCTTTTGAATGAGCTCTTATTAACTTATCTCTTTTTTGTCTTTTCATTAATAGCCTCTTTAGATTAAATAAGATTACATAAATAGAGTAGAGAATTAATATCGCTTGTTTATATGAACATTTTGAACACTAACTGCAATGTCAAAGTGTTGCCTCCACGGTTTAATAATTAAGGGTGGCAACATCAAAGCTCTACCCCTAATTGATACACTTATGTAAGCAGTTTTTCAATAAGGTAATCCCTTGAAATAACGCTAATAATGATAAGTGCCTGAAAAATATGGAAGGATCACCTTACATTATTTAGCAATAAAAAATGAAATAAATAAGCAAAATAGTTATTAAAAAATAGCAAAGCCACTGCTAGAATGGCTTTGGGAGGAGTAGAATAAATATCCTAATATTTTCTATGTTTACAAGCTAAGCTTTTTAAATACGTCTTCTAAACACACTAATTACGAATAATCCTAATAAAGTCAAAAAACCGACACCCGCACCTTTTCGTTCAATAGCAAATATATCGTCTTCAGAAGGTCCGCATTCACTTGGCTGCCGACCAGTAGGCATTAACTTTACTGCAATGACTGTATCGACAAGGCCATCTGTTTCTTCCCCTTTCACGTTACGCGCGGGTCTTCTTACCAATGCGCTTGCAATTATTTCACCGCTGTCGTTAATATCGTCGGCAGCTACAATAGTAAAGTTTGCATCGCAGGCTAGAAGCGAGTTTAAATCTGAAAAAGTATCAGTATTAATATCATATAAAAATCCACTTTTCTGCCTCAAACCGATGCCAGCGTCTCGGTCTGCCTCTCCAACAACAAGGTTATTATTATTGATAGCTCTTGGGATTGTGGATGAGTTTACAAAAAAACCATCAACAAATGTCAAAACATCGGTCTTGCGGTCAAAAGTAAACATTTTCGTGCGCACGTCTCTGCCCACTAAATATCGCTGAAAACCGACAATAAGCCCGTTGTTATTGATACCGGTTGCGGCGTTAGGCATTAAGGCATCATCTTCAATAATGCGAATAGTTTGCCCCTTTTCAAAAATTACAGCGGTATCGTCAGTACGGTTGAAAAAAGGTGCATCGCTCACACCTACCGCAACGCCATTATCGTTAATGGCAATTGCTGATGTAGACAATGCGAGTCGTGACTCCTCTTGGGGCTCAAATACCAAGCCATAAATAGTTTTACTTATTACCGCGCCGTTTACATCTACTTGCCATACTGCTGCACGCTCCGTTGTTGCGTTACGAAAACTGTCTACGTTGCCCGATTGAATACGCAGCTTATATAAGCATGCCTCTATAGGTTCGTCTGGACGAAGTTCATCATCTGCACAATTAGCAATTACATCAACTAACACCGGTGCCGGGCCAATACTGGTGGAGCCAGCAATTTGCAGACCAGCATTTATTGCCTGAGCGGTGCTAACCCCCCCTGCCTCTGTATTTTCTGGCACAAGTTGGGTGACAGCATTGCCTACTTGCACAAAACCGCGTGATGAAAACGTATTTAAATTATAAACTTGTTCAACACCTTCGCTATTTGTGTAAGGTATTTTAGAGAAAGGGCCTGCCATTGTGCCAACAATGTGTGTACCGTTTACCGAATCTCCGACTAACGAGCGTTGGGCAAACGTAAAACCATTCGTGGCATCGGCGATTTCATCTAAGCCGCTAACATAATTCAAGCTGGTGCCATCGCTTGAGTAGACAAGCTCTGTGGCTAGTTTTTGACCAAATAAGGAGTTTTGCTGATTTGCGTTTTGAGCAACAAGAAAAGTGGCTATAAGCTTATAGTCTTCTTCTTCAAAGTCACCTCGCGCTGCACCTTGGGGATCATTTAGCATCGTAAAAATCGACAAATCGATTAATGACAAGTCAATAGGCGGATTAAAGGGTCGAACGGCTGTCGTTAACACCAAGCCTGTTTCGTCTATAGCACTGCCAAATTGATTTAATGACATGCTAGCGCCTGGCAGTTCGACCACTTCATACGAAGCTGAATTTGCCAGTAAAGGTAAACTACTTAGCATTAACAAAGCTGTTATGCGGTTTAATTTCATGAATTTTCCTGTAA
The DNA here is from genome assembly GCF_000252165.1 of Glaciecola punicea ACAM 611. Classification (GTDB taxonomy): domain Bacteria; phylum Pseudomonadota; class Gammaproteobacteria; order Enterobacterales; family Alteromonadaceae; genus Glaciecola; species Glaciecola punicea. The sequence goes on along the minus strand of NZ_BAET01000007.1, from coordinate 327,354 downwards.
CTACTGATTATTCTGTAATGATTCCAACACTTCCCAACGCGCAAATGTAGTATCTAATTTACGCTCAGTCTGAGCTAGTTTATCTATTATCGGTTGCGTTTTGGAAGTATCGCGACTGTAAAAATCAGTCTGGCTTACTTCTTGTTGCAAAAGTTCAAGCGTTTCTTCTAATGTTTCTAATTGCTTTGGCAAGGCCAGTAACTCTTGCTGTTCTTTATATGATAACTTTTTCGCACTGACCTTAGTAGCCGAATCTGTAGATTTACCTGCACTAGGCGGTGCATTTAGTCTTTGCTTCATTACTGACCCCGAAGACGTTTTCTCAGCGGCACTTCTTTGGCTTGCATACCACTGCTGAACATCTTCATAACCGCCTACAAACTGCGATATCTTGCCATTACCTTCAAAAAATAAACTTGACGTTACGACATTGTCAATAAATTCACGGTCGTGGCTGACTAGCAGCAAAGTACCCTTGTAATCCACTAGCAAAGACTCTAATAATTCCAGCGTTTCGACATCTAAATCGTTGGTTGGTTCATCTAATATTAGCAGATTACTAGGTTTGAGCATTAGCTTTGCTAACATCAAGCGGTTCTTCTCTCCCCCTGACAAGGTCGATACTGGTGCGTTTGCCCGCTCAGGTGAAAACAAATAGTCTTGCAAATAACTAATAACATGTCGAGGTGAGCCGTTTACTTCAATTTCTCTTTTACCGTCAGCTATTTCATCTATTAAGGATTTATTTAGATCCAACTGATTTCGATGCTGATCAAAATACGCTATTTCTAAGTTTGCGCCCTGAAAAACCTCACCGCTTTGAGCCTCTAACTGACCAATAAGCAACTTTATAAGGGTTGTTTTACCGCAGCCGTTCGGGCCAATAAAGGCGACTTTATCACCCCTGTTTATGAGTACATCTAAGTTCTGAATAACAGGCTTGTCGCCATACTGATAATTGACGTTTTTAAGCTCGAACACCCGTTTGCCTGACTTAACACCTACCGAGCTCACAATATTAGCGTTGCCCAACTGATTGCGCCTAGCTTTAAACTCCAACCGTAAAGCTTCTAAGGCTCTTACCCTACCTTCGTTGCGTGTGCGCCTAGCTTTTATTCCTTGACGGATCCATACCTCTTCCTTGGCTAACTTTTTGTCAAATTCGCGCGCGTGGGTTTCTTGAATTTCTAAATCAATGGCTTTTTGTTCAAGGTACTTCTCATAATTGCCGGGATATGAGGTCACGCTGCCACGATCAATATCAACAATGCGGGTTGCCATGCTGCGAATAAATGCACGGTCGTGACTGATAAACACAATGGCCCCTTGAAAAGACAGTAGCGTTTTTTCTAACCACTTCACCATATCAATGTCTAGGTGGTTAGTTGGCTCATCTAGTAGCAATATGTCGGGTTGCGACACCAGGGCTCTTGCCAGTGCTGCTTTGCGTCGCCAACCGCCCGATAAGCCCTGTAGACTCATCTCTGCGTCCAGACCTAGCTGGGAAAGTACATTGTTTATGCGCTGCTCGGTTTGCCAACCATTATTCGCGTCGAGTATCTCTTGCAGTCTTTGTAATTCGGCCAGCGCGGTGTCGCTGCTGTCTTCAGCAATTTTATGTATTTGCGCGTTATACGCTTTAATAGCATAGGCGTCTTCAGCTAAACCCTCGGCCACATAGTCAAATAAAGAAATATCATTGTTGGTCGGCGGATCTTGAGCTAAACGCGCTATGTTCACATGATTTGCCCCTATGCGCTGTCCTTCATCAAGCTTCACTTCGCCGCTAAGTACCTGCAGCATGGTAGACTTACCGCTGCCGTTGCGACCCACTACGCATACGCGTTCTTTTTCGTGCAGCACAAATTCGGCTTGGTCTAATAAAGGTGGCTGACCAAACAATATGCTGGCCTGTTTAATTTGAAGTAAACTCATGCAAGAAACGCCTTAAGCTGAGTGAGAGAAAATGGCCAACCAAGCTCGTTTGTTGAGCTATGTGGAGGGTTATTTGAAGCATTACTGACGCTGCCACCTATGCTAGCATTATTCTTTTTTATTACCGGTATACGCGCACCATATAAATGATACAACTCACTTGAGTTTCTAACATTCACTTTTTCTAGTTCAATGGGCTCGTCTAACTGCTTAATAATCGCAATAGCATGATCGCAAAGCTCGCATTGAGGGCCTTTATATAATGTTATTTTCATAGGCTTAATATCCAGCAATGATGAATTTTTTGATTGCGTTTAAAGTCCTCATCAATGGTTTGGGTGCCTATATTGTTGAGGCTAAAACCAAGTGCTTCTAAAGCTTGGGCATCAATTTTAAAACTACGTAAATTGTTACTGAAATAAATTTTACCGTCACTGGCCAGCATATTTTTAGCATCGCTTAAAAGTGCAACGTGGTCGCGCTGCACATCCCAATTGTTTTCCATGCGTTTTGAATTGGAAAATGAAGGCGGATCTACAAACATCATATCAAATTTATTTGCTGGATTTTGTCGAGCAAGCCACACTAAACAGTCTGCCTGCAAAAATTCATATGCCCCTTGCAGATTATTTAGGGCAAAGTTATCTTTAGCCCATTGAATATAAGTGTTGGACATGTCTACCGACGTAACCGATTTGGCACCTTGTAACGCTGCATGTACCGACACACTCCCGGTGTAGCAAAATAAGTTTAATACATGCTTATTTCGCGACTGCGCAGCAAAGCGCTGACGGGTAATACGATGATCTAAGAACAAGCCCACATCTAAATAGTCAGTCGGGTTGATCAAAAACTTAGCTTGATTCTCATAAACTTCGATTCGCGATTGCTTCGTATCTACTCTTTGATATTGCGTTTTACCCTCTTGCTTTTTACGCACTTTAAGCACAATACGTTTACGATCCACCTTTAAAATATGCGGAATATGCAGCAAAGCTTGGGCTAAACGCTCTTGCGCAACATTTTCAGGAATGGTTTTAGGCGGTGCATATTCTTGCACAATAACGTAGTCGGCGTAGCAGTCGATGGCAAAGTTATAGTTTGGCAAATCGGCGTCGTAAACTCTGTACGCATTTGTGTCAGTTTTCTTCAACCAAGTCGCAATGCGTTTTACATTTTTGCTGAGCCTGTTGCTAAACTCGTCTTCATTGAGCTTAGCCTGAAAAGCAGTTAGGTTATCTTGAGTCAATTGATACAAGGCTAGCTGAGTCTCTAGCTTTCCGTTAAATAACTTGAACCGTTTATGGGTGCGAAGTTTAAGCGCTTTTAATAAATGGTCATTGGAGCTTAACAGCGCCACATTCCAATTAGCAAAATTGGCTTTTAAATGGCTGCCTAGTTGAGAGTATAAAGGCAGCAGACCAACGTAATCATCAAGTCTTTCTCCATAAGGAGGATTGCACACGATGTAACCTTGAGTTTCTTTTACTTTTGCATGCAGTGCATCGCACTGTTTAAAATCAATATAGTCGACAACCCCTGCGTTTTCAGCGTTGGTCACGGCGTAATCTAAAATAGTGGTACTAATATCGAAAGCGTAAATAGGCCCGTCTGGTGCTTTCTGCTGAGCTATTAGTTCGGCTTTAACGCTTTCAAATTCAGCGGCCTGATGCCCAAACCAGTGCCTAAAGCCCCATAGCTTACGCTCAACGTTGGGCGCAATCTTAGCCGCTATCATAGCACCTTCAATAGCGATGGTACCTGAACCACACATTGGATCTAGCAAGGCTTTTGAGCAGTCTTTGTGCCAGCCGCTTCTATATAAGATTGCAGCAGCAAGCTGTTCTTTTAAAGGGGCATCGCCAGTGGCTTCTCGATACCCTCGCTTATGCAGGCTAGTGCCCGACAAGTCGATACAAATAGCCGCACTTTCACGCCTTAGCCTTACATGCACCTGAAATTCTGGAAATTGTCTTTCAACATTAGGACGGGATTGACCATCTTCTACAAAAGAATCGACAATCGCATCTTTTACTTTTAAGGCACCAAACTGGGTATTGTTGATTGTTTTGCTTTCGCCCACAAACTGCACCGCAAACGAGGTATGGCTGCTAAATTGCTGCGGCCAGTCGACCTGAGAGGCAAGCGTATATAGCTCTTCAGCATTACCCGCTTTACCCTCATTCATGACGATTAAGACACGGTTAGCTAGGCGAGAGCTCATGCATATTTTATAGGCGTCCTTTAATTCAGCTTCAAAGCTTACTTGGCCTGGCTGAACGCGGGCAAAAGATTGAATTTCGTCATCAGGAATATTTAACATTTCTGCTATTTCAAGCTTTAATAATTCGTCAAGCCCTTTGGCAGCGGTTACTATAAATTTATACATTGGTCAGTTCTTTTAGTAGCGGTGGTCCTTGGTAAATAAAACTGGAGTATACTTGGAGTAAACGAGCGCCAGAAGCATAGCGTTGAGCAGCATCTTGTGCATTACTAATGCCGCCTACACCAATAATTGGCATTGCACCGTTGAGTGCTTTACTCAGCATTTGCGTGATATCGTTACTTTGCTTAGTTAAGACAGCGCCGCTTAACCCACCCATTTCATCAGCATGTTTATGCCCAAGCACGCTATCTCGGGCAAGTGTGGTATTAGTAGCAATTACTGCATCCATACCCGTTTCGATGAGTGCTGTGGCAATATCATGAACTTCTGCTTGTGTATTATCAGGGGCTATTTTGACCGCCAATGGTACGTACTTCCCGGTTGCTTTGTGCAGAAGAGTTTGTTCTGTTTTTAAGCTACTGAGCAAGGTTTTAAGTAAATCACCGTATTGTAAATTACGCAGCCCTGGGGTGTTAGGAGACGAAATATTGATGGTAATGTAAGACGCTAGCTCATAGACTTTGCGCATGCAGTTTAAATAGTCATCTATTGCATTTTCTTCAGGCGTATCCTTATTTTTACCAATATTAATGCCCAACACACCTTGGTAATTACTTTGGTTTACGCGCTCAACAAGGTAATCGACCCCTTTGTTGTTAAAGCCCAATCGATTAATAATGGCTTTATGCTGTGGCAAGCGAAACATTCGGGGCTTGTCGTTGCCAAACTGCGCTAAAGGCGTAGTGGTGCCTACCTCAATAAACCCAAAACCCATTGCGTCAAACGCGTCTATACACTCGGCGTTTTTATCTAAGCCTGCGGCTAAGCCAATTGGGTTTTTAAAACTCAAGCCCAAACACTCAAGGGGTTTGCCACTTAGCGATTGGGCATAAATGTTTTTCAACAGGTTGTGCTGAGAACCTTTAAGAAAAGCCATCGAAAAATCATGGCTTCGTTCTGCATCACACAGCATTAACAATTTTTGAACGATTGAATACACTTTTATCCTAGATATAAAAAAGCCCTGCAAGCAGGGCTGAGTACTTTTTGCGAGTTATAGTTTAATGGTTTGCGCTGATACTTAACAGCATCAATTCACGTAAGGCAACAGAAAATTTAGCAAACTCGTGATTATCTGAGGTTTTAAACTCAGTCATCATGTGCAACCAGCGCGCTACTTTAACACTATTAGTGCTTGACCAGTCACTAAGTATTTTGTCGGCGTCGGCGCTGTCGGGTGAACATTGCAGTAAAACCAGGGTTATCGCGCGCTGCTGCCAATCAAGTTCCTCTCGATAAGAGGCTCTTGCCAGTGCTTGCCAATTATTACTAACACTCTGTTGAATAATTTGAGTAAGAAACCAGTGAAGTTCAAATTTATGACCAAGCTGATAGTAAAGCCTTGCAACCACTTCCACTGGCCGGTCTTTTAGCTCTGCCATTTGGGCTAAATCAAGCGACGAGAATAAGTTGCTTAAACTGGCAATTTTATATGCAATTTCTTTAGGCACATTTTCCGATACTAAAAAGGCACAGCGGTCTTCTACCTCTTTCACTTCTTCGTCTACCAAAAAGCTAGTCAAATTCGTACTAATGACAGTAAACGCAGGCAAATATTTTTTAATCGCTTCGTCAATACCTAGTTTAAACTCGCCATGGCGGATATACCAGCGCACAATACGGCGTAATGTTCGGCGCATGCCGTCTAAAATTTCAAGCTGCAGACCAGCACTAATTACATTATCTAAATCCTCTACTGACTCCCATAGACTACCCATATTAAAAATGGCTTTTACTATAGAGTAGGCGTTACAAATTTGAACAACATTTGCACCCGTTTCTTCACGAATTCGATGCACAAAATTAAGGCCCATGTCATTAATAATTTCATTGGTCAATTTTGTCGCAATAATTTCGCCGCGAAGAGGATGCTCCTGCATTTGTTCAGCAAACTGATTTCTTAGCACTTTTGGAAATGCATTTAACAAGTACTGATTATAATAAGGGTTTGTAGTAATAGCCTCTATATTAAATTCTTCTTTGAGTACCATCTTGCCGTACGCAATAAGTACTGCAAGTTCTGGGCGCGTTAAGCCTTGACCCGTCACTACTCTTTCAGATATTTCATCGTCTGAGGGAATAAATTCCAATTCACGATTAAGTGAACCTTCTCGTTCAAGACCATGAATAAATCGAAGCTGTTCTTTAAGCTGTTTTACCCCCATCATTTGGGTAATTGACAGCGATTGGGTTTGACGGTAGCAGTCTTGAATCACTATTTGAGCAACATCATCAGTCATTTCGTAGAGCAATTTGTTGCGCTGCTTTACAGTTAGATCACCTTTGTTTACGACCGTGTTTAACAATATCTTGATGTTAACTTCATTGTCTGAACAATCTACACCGCCCACGTTGTCAAAGAAGTCGGTATTTATACGACCGCCAGATGCTGCATATTCAATACGACCTAACTGAGTGCAGCCTAAGTTTCCGCCTTCGCCGATAATTTTCGCCTTAACATCAGCGCCGTTTACGCGCGTTGCGTCATTAGCCCTGTCTCCGACCTCAGAATGCGACTCGTGTTTGCTTTTTACATAGGTACCAATACCACCATTCCAAATCAAATCTACTGGCATTTTTAATACATTGTAAATAAGCTCAACGGGTGACATGGTGAGCTGGCGCGTGTTTAACCATTTTTTCATTTCTGGGCTAAGCTTGATTGATTTGTCACTGCGCTTAAAAACACCGCCGCCTTTTGAGATAAGGCAGCGCTCGTAATCATCCCAACTTAAACTAGGGTCACCAAACAAACGTTTGCGCTCTTTATAGCTGGATTCAGGATCGGGGTCAGGGTCAAAGAAAATATGCATATGGTTAAACGCACACACAATCTTAGTTTGCTGCGACAACAGCATACCGTTGCCGAATACATCACCTGCCATGTCACCTATTCCTACGCAGGTAAAAGGCGTAGTTTGGCAATTTATACCAACTTCACGGAAGTGGCGCTTCACTGACTCCCACGCGCCGCGTGCAGTAATTCCCATTTTCTTATGGTCGTATCCAACACTGCCGCCAGAGGCAAAAGCGTCGCCTAACCAAAAATCAAACTCATTTGATATCGCGTTGGCAATGTCAGAAAAGGTAGCTGTGCCTTTATCAGCTGCTACCACCAAATACGGGTCATCTTCATCTAAACGCACCACGTCTCTAGGATGGATAATTTGTCCGTCTTTAATGTTGTCGGTAATATCTAATAGGCTTCTAATAAATATTTTATAGCAGGCTTGCCCTTCTGCCTGAATGGTCTTCCGATCGGCTCCCGATGGCATTTTCTTACACACAAACCCCCCTTTTGCGCCAACCGGAACAATTACGGTATTTTTCACCTGCTGAGCTTTTACAAGGCCTAGCACTTCTGTTCTAAAGTCTTCCATGCGGTCAGACCATCTCAGTCCACCCCGCGCCACTTTTCCGCCGCGAAGGTGAACACCCTCAATTCTAGGAGAATATACAAATATCTCGAATTTAGGCAGAGGTAAAGGCATATCAGGAATTAGCTCTGGCAGTAACTTAAATGAAATGTAGGGTTTAAACGCGCCTAATTTGGTTTTCTGATAAAAGTTGGTTCTTAGAGTCGCATTAAGAAGTTCTAAATAACGCCTAATAATTCTGTCATCATCTAAATTAGATACAGTATCCAATTTAGCCATTACGTTGGCTTGTATGCTTTCAACTTTACTTTTGTTTCTGCGGATACTTGGACTGAATTTCTGGTGAAACAAGTCGATGACAAGCTTAGCGATCTCTGGGTAGCTCGCCATTGTATTAGCGATGTAATCAATACTAAACGACGTCCCAATTTGGCGCATATATTTTGCGTATGCGCGCACAATGGTGACTCTTCTGCCGGTAATGCCAGCACTCAAAATTAAGCGGTTGAAGCCGTCGTCTTCTAAGTCGCCATCCCAGGTAGCGGTAAACGCTTTTTGGAAAAGCTCTTGGGATTTTTCCATATCAAAAACGCTACTCGTTTTGTAAATCATGGTGAAGTCCATTACGAAGCTAAGCTCGCCTTTATCAGTGGTCACTTTATAAGGTCTTTCATCCACTACCCTAAGTCCAAAGTTCTCTAAAATTGGCAGTACATCTGACAGGTGAATTGGCTCATTTTTATGATAAAGCTTTAGTTTTACAATGTTACTACCCGATACTTCCTCTTGGGGTTGATAAAACAATATGTCCAATGTTTTTTCGTCGCTGAGCAATTCTACTCGTTGAATATCGACAAGCGCGGCACTCGGTAGGTTTTGTTCGGCATAGCTACGGGTAAAGGCGTTATCATATTTCTGGGCGATACTTTTACCCTGCTCGTCACCATAAACAGAGACAATTTTACTGTTTAATTTGTCTTGCCATGTTTTGGTGAGCTCAATCAGGTTCTTTTCAATCTCATTCACATCGAATTCCATGTTGTTGTTTTTGACGCGCGCAATATAATGCGTTCTTGCGTAAACTGATTCTGAAAAATACGTATTAAATTCAACATCACCGTTAGCATTAAATGCGTTTTTTAATAAACGCTGAGTGTCTCGTCTTAACTGAGTGTTATAGCGTTCTCTTGGCGCGTATACCATGCAGGAAATAAAGCGTCCGTACGCTTCTTTTCTCACGAATATTCTGGTCATTCCTCTTTCTTGCATCTGAAAAATGCCCAAAATAATTTGCGCAAGTTCTTGATCAGGTGTTTGAATTAACTCGTCGCGTGGGTAAGTTTCTATAATGTTAACGAACGCTTTATAAGCATGCGTGCCTTTCTCGAAGCCTGAGAAAACGCACATTCTATCAATTTTTTCTCGCAGCATGGGTAAGTCGGTGGCGCTACTGTTGTAGAAAGAGGCAGAGTATAAGCCTAAAAATCTATGCTCTCCGCTAACATTGCCTTTTTCATCAAAATCTTTAATGCCTATATAATCCATATAGGCTGGTCGATGAACGCGCGATTTAGAACTGGTTTTAGTCAGCATTAGTGGGTTGCTGCTTAAAGCTTCCTTGCGCGCGCTAGCAGGCACATTAGACAGCACTCGCTCCCGTGCACTTACCGAATTTTTCATTAACCCCAAAGAGCTTTCGTCTACGGGTATCCAGCGGTGATCGCCTTCAATGGCTTTTACGTCGTAGTAACGATATCCCATTAGCGTGAAATTATGGTCATTTAGCCAGTTTAAGAAGGTTTTGCTCTGAGACTTAACTTCATTTAGGGCATTACTATTAGACTGGGCGAAATTTTTAGTGATATTAGTTAAGGTTTCACGCATTGTTTGCCAGTCAGCTACCGACAGAGACACTTCACTTACCACTGAATGCAGTTCACTGGTAAGCTCTTTTACAAACTCGGGGCGAGACTGGCGATCTATCTCAATCAAAAATGCGGTTTCAGAGCAACCTTTAGTTCCGCGCTCTGATTTTTCGACAAACGCGCCTACGTTGCCATTAAGCTCACGGGTAAAGTGCATAGGAGAATGCAATACCAGATGTGATGTAATATTAAGTCTGTTAATCGCCATTTTGATGGAGTCGACTAAAAAGGGCATGTCATCCACGATAATTTGGATAACCGTATGCGACGACTGCCAGCCGTGTTTGGCAATTTCAGGATTGAACACTTTGATGGATGGTTCACTATTTTTCTTACTTTGCAGTAGCTTCCACAAGCTCAAAATAGCGCCGTATAAATCGCTATCGCTGCGACCGTCCAAATCGTCAAACGACATTGTCTTTAACAGCAAATTCCCAAACTGAATGACTTTATTCGATTCTGAGGCATCGACTTTATCGTTGATAAGCGAAAAAACTTGTTCTAATAACACTGACTGCTGCTGGTGCGTGACCGACATGTTCGTATACCCGCCTTTTTAATATTTGAATTAGTTGTAAATGCACGTAATTCCTTTCATTTTCCTAGATTTAATAGTGGTTTGCCAGCTATATTAACTAAATATTTACATTTTGCTTCCCATCGTTTCAAAATGTATAAAAAAAGGACCTTATTGGTCCTTTTTTAGTAATTTATGTGAGTTATTTCTTATGTGAGTTAAACCACAGCAGAAAAGCAATAGCAGGTAACACTATTATTGCGCCTAACATATTCACTAAAAACATAAACGTGAGTAGTATCCCCATATCCATTTGGAACTTTAAACTTGAAAATACCCATGTACTCACGCCAATCGCCAGCGTGATGCCGGTAAACAATACGGCACTACCGCGCTCTTTTAAAGCTTCTAAATAGGCAGTTTGTACATCGTCACCCGCCTTTAAACGCTGCGACATAGTCGACAAAATATAAATCCCATAGTCAACGCCTATACCTACCCCAAGGGCAATCACTGGCAAAGTAGACACCGTTAAGCCTATCTCTAAAAAGGTCATTAATGCTTGTGCCAAGACCGACACCACGTAAAGCGGTATTACCACTGACAGCGTCGCCCTTATCGAACGAAAACTAATAAGGCATAATATGATTACGGCACCAAATACGTAATACAGCATAGGATCTTGGGAAGCCTCAACCGCTTCGTTTGTCGCCGCCATCACGCCAACAGGGCCCGATGCTAATTTGAACGTGAGTTCGTCTGTTTCATACTCTTGACTAATCTCTTTTATAGCCTTCACCACGGTATCAATTGTTTCCGCTTTATGATCCTCCATAAACAAGATTACAGGCATAACCGAGCAATCGCTGTTTAACAATCCAGACGAAGAAGGTACTTGTGAAACCGCCTGCACCATGGTGGACTGATTACGCGGTAGTGCTTGCCACTTGGGATTACCCTCGTTGTAACCAGCGTTTACTTTTTTAGCTACCGACGACAGCGATATGCCGGATTGAACGCCCGGAATATTCTCCATTTTCCATTGGAATTCATCTATTGCGCTCATTACTTCAAAGCGCGTACAAGCTTCAGGCGTTGCCTCAACGATAACCGAAATATAGTCAACCGTTATTTCAAACTTGTCGGTAATCAAGAAGGTGTCTTGATTGTAGCGAGAGTCTTCATGTAAAGAAGGCGCTCCGGCGTGTAGGTCGCCTATTTTCAGGTATTGTGCTTGATAACTTCCCCATGCGAAGAGTGCACCGGTAACGACCACAATACCTATCGCAATTTTAGGCGACGCACAGTTGGATACCATTAACCAAAATTTCGATTCTTTAGGCTCTTTGGCGTATTTCTCTTTATGCGAGTCTGATAGTTTCACATATGACATAAGCACAGGCAACAGCAACAGGTTAGTCAGTATAATAACCGCAACCCCCATACTGGCGGTAATAGCCAGCTCTTTTATTATGCCGATATCAATCACTAAGAGCGTCATAAAACCAATCGTGTCTGACAGCAAAGCCACTCCGCCCGGTATCAATAACGATGAGAACGCATGTCGGGCAGAATCTTTAACCGATATACCTTTTGCCGCTTTCTTGCCCATGGCGTTGATCATCTGCACGCCATGGCTCACCCCTATCGCAAAGACCAAAAACGGCACTAGAATAGACATGGGATCCATGCCAAATCCGAATACCGTAAGCAGACCTAGTTGCCAAACAACGGCCACAATGGAGCACGCCAAAGGTAAAAACGTTAATACAAGTGACTTACAGAAAAAGTACACCATAATAGCCGTTATTGCGATGGCAATAGCAAAGAACATAAGCACATCTTTAGCACCATCAGCCACATCACCAATCATCTTGGCAAAGCCAATAATATGAACACTTGTTTGTTCATTTTCATATTGGCCGCGCAGCTGATCTTCGAGCTTTGAGGCTATTTGCAAGGTGTCAAGAGGCTCTCCCGTTTCAGGGCTTATATCTAAAAGCTGTGCCGTTACCATAGCGCAGCGCGAGTCGTTAGAGACTTGACGTCCAACAATACCTGCTTTATCAATATTCTTACGCACAATCTGTAGCGATTCAGGATCAGAGGAGTTGAAGTCAGCCGGTATAACGGGGCCACCTGAAAAGCCACCTTCTACAATTTCTGTGAAGCGAGTAGAGGGTGCAAACAACGAAACAACGAGGGAGCGATTGACGCCTTCTATAAAGAATAGCTGGTCATGTACATTTTTAAGTGTGTCAAAAAAGTTTTGATTATAAATGGTCTGATTTTTATCACATACCGACACCAATATATTATTTGCACCACCAAAATTTTCTTGATGCTTGATGTAGGTTTGCATGAACTCATGGTTAAGTGGAATGTTTTTGGTAAAGCCAGCATCTAATTTGAGCAAAGAGGCTTGATAGGCTAAGAATACCGTGGCGATTAAAAAGACGATGACAACCGCCATGCGATTCTCAAACACCATATTTTCAATTTTTTTAACGAATGGGTTCATCTTATTCTTCTATTACCATTGTTTTTAAACCACCTGCGGTGACTAACAAAAGACGGTCATTGGATATAATACCGCCTAAAATTGCATCAGAAAAGTCAGTGTTTACAAGCGAAACAGAGGGATGCCTTTTGCAATTAGCGATGTTGGCTCTATCGAAGGTGTCGTAGGCGTTAGCAGAGTCTTCGTTTAGTTTTTGAATGTCAATGCTCAATATCACACCATTATTGCCCGCCACAAACACTTTGTTTTCAGATGTAATCACTGAATTTAAGGACGTCGTTACACAGGTTTCAATAGGTAATTGTTCATCAGTTGCCAATACAAACATATGACCGCGCAAACCAACGGCTAACGATATTTCGTTAGGTAGTATGCCAACGTCAAAGAAAGACCCTTGATAACCTATATCAATACGTTTCCAGCTTTTGCCTTTATCGCTGCTAGTTGCCAATAAACCAGCTTCACCGGCAACGTAAAGTGTATTTTCACTTGCAGAAACTTTGTTCAAATGAGGAGAAATAAACGACAGCTCTTCTAAATAAAAGGCTTCGTCATCTTTAATACTGTCTAAATAATCATTGTCATCTGGCGACAACATCCCTGGGTGTCCTTCTTGCACCCATGAATCACCACCGTTAGTTGAGCGGTAGAAGAGTCCGTATGCACCAGCAGCAATACCTTCCTTTTCGTCGAAGAAATAGACGCTCAGCAACGGCCTATCTAAATCAGGGTCGCTTTGCACTAATGTCCATGTAAGGCCTGCATCGGAAGATTTAATTATTGTGGCATCGTGCCCAACTGCCCATGCAAAGTTATTCAGACTAAATACATCGGTTAAGGTGACGTTAGCAGGAGACAGAACTTGCCTAAAATTTTCAGCAAACGCGTCACCCGTGGTTTGATTAACCAATATATGGCCACGCTCACCTACAATTACATTGTGCTTGCCTTCGCTTACACCCAACAGTAAAGACTCTTTCACTAAAGGCGCTATAAAAGATAGCTCGTTGGCATTTGCTGTTGCAAGCCCAAGTAAACTAAGAACGGCCGCTACACTAATATTTTTTACTTTCACACTCTCTCACTTTCTCACTTTCTCACTTTCATAAAAAAAGGCTGGCAAAGCCAGCCGTTTTTGCGATTAACGTTTGCCTTCTCGTCGCAAAGCTTGCGGCGTGAATTCTCTGTCATCAAGCGCTATGGTGAAGTCATACATTGATTCTTCGTTGTCTAAACCTATGGCGAGATAACGACGCGAATTGAGATCATGATATACATCAAGCGTGGACCAATGAGTCGGCACATCATAATAGTTTACACCATGCGCAATGCCAACTCTATAAAGCTCGCCTCTGTTGTCGTACATATCAGCGACTTGAATTTGCCAACTGTCTTCATCAATATAGAACACACGTTTTTGGTAAATATGACGAAATTCATCTTTTATGTTTGCTTCAACAACCCACACTCTATGCTTTTCGAATCGCGTTAGGTCTGGATTTACATGCCCAGCATGCAGAATATCTTCATAGGTAACGTTATTACTGTGAATAGCATAGCTGTTATAGGCAACATAAAGTTCTTGCTTGCCTACGAGTGTCCAGTTATAACGATTGGGCGAGCCGTTAAACATATCAAAATCGTCGGTTGTGCGCAGTCCATCGGCTTGGGTTCCCGGTGCATCGTAAGCGATATTAGGCGCTCTACGAACACGTCTTTGGCCGGTATTATATGTCCATGCTTGACGTGGCTCTTTAACCTGATCAACCGTTTCGTGAACGAGTAAAGCGGTTCCGGCAAGCCTTGCTGGCTTAGTTACACTTTGCTTAAATTTAAACAGTATATTTTCTTCGGTCAGCCTTTCTGGTGTCATGCCCGTCTCGGCATATTTTATCATTAGCTGTTCATCAAAACCAATAACGTTATAATCGCCGCCTGCGGTTACCGCCGCTTGCCCGCCATTTCGCTGAACACCTTGACCTCTGTAGCGAAGCGTATGGTTCCATATAGCCTCAACGCCACTTTGAGGAATCGGAAATGGGATGCCAATCGCAGCGCCTTTCAGGCCGTTTCCGTCCTGTATCAACTCAGCAGTTTTAGCATTTCGTTTGGTAGCGTCATACACAAACTGAGGGTTAGAAGCGGTTCTTCTTGTTTGATACACCGGCATTTTGTAAGTATCAGGATATGTTTCAAAAAGCTTTTGTTGACCGTCAGATAAAAACTCAGCGTACTCTTTATAATTAGCGGCGGTTATGATGAACAACGGTTTGTCGTCTGGAAATGGGTCGATGTGAAAGTCACCCACCGTGTAACCTTCCGGCGCAGAGGTAATGCCCCCATTCCATGCGGGAATGCTACCGTCGGCATTGCCTGCCTGTATCGCCCCTAAAGGTGTTAAACGTTGACCTAACTCTGCGATTTCAGCATCAGACACTTTCGCAAGTGCATGAGTGCTGGCAATTGCGATTACAATACTGCTTGCAATTACACTTAAATTTTTCATATTGGTTGGGTCCTTAAATATCGTATTTAATGTTAAATGAGGCAAAATCACGATCGGATAGCGCATTAGTAGTGCCTATACCGCCCCAAAATGCACTGTAGCCCGCCGAAAATGACCACTTGCTTAGGTAGTCTAGCGTAAATGTTAGGTTAGCTGATTTAGTATCTTCAAGAAACAAGAACAGTGGATCGGGTGTGGTGCCATTCACATCATGTGAGAAGGTCGCGCGAGTGCGTAAATTCATACCCGCAAACACATTATTAAAATCGGCTACCGCGAGTAAGCGATATCCCCATGCGCTACTGGTGGCAAATGGATTAGTTTCTGGCCCATTGGAAATACCTGTATGCAAACCTTCCCTGTTATTATCTCCAATGGGTTCTAATGAAGGAGTACGAGCAGTGCCTGGTGCATTTAAACGAATAATGCTGGGGTCTGGAAAGTCTCGAACGCGTACGTAGCCTGCTTCACCTAAAAGTATCAGATTATCGGCGCCCAATCTTGGGCCAAATACATGCGAAGCAGTCATCTGCACCTGCCAAGTATCTAACAACCAGAATCCTTCTGCGGTCTCGCCGGGCCCTACATTTCTATCAATATTATTCAACTGTGATATACCGGCTAAGTCTGGACGTAAACCTGCATTGGCAAGCTGCTCTGGCATTGCGGTATATAAAAGTTCTACGTCATCGATTTGCAAGGGCTCATCTTGACGGTAGGCGAATTCTCCAGAGAGCGCTGTTTGACCGACTGTGGTGTTAAAACTTACCCCGTACAATTTAATATCTTCTGGGTAGGTGAATCTTGTTTCCGTAAATGCACCTAAGTTTGTAATAGTATCTCTGGTCACGCCACCAGACGCTAGGATATTTAAATCTCTGCCAATGCTAGCCGGCGTAAAGTCAGATGTGCGCCCTGATACTAAGGGTCGTGTAGAGTGATAATTAATATGATAAAAACCAAACTCAGTTTCGTTTAGCTCAGACGCAAACCAAGATAGTTTCAAGCCATATTGACCCGAGTCACTGGCCTCATCATGCGCTGCGTCACCGCGTGCCCTTACAGCTACTTTTGTTGGATACGCTAAATAGGCTTGACCCGCTTGTTGTGGAGAAATAGTACCAGAGGCCAAGGCTGCTCCTATGCCATTTAGCTGCGTTATTAAGGTGTCTGCGTCAATGTCAGGGTTTCCGGTGAAACCCAGTTGGATATTATTAAACGAACCGCCCTCGCCTGCAAAGTCGTTGCCCGCAAAATAGCTACCTGCTACTGGCAGCAACGAACGCTCATATTCATATTGATAATAACCTGCAACGCTCACGGCATCGGTAAGGCCTATCGATGCATATACCATCCCAACGGGAATAAATACTTCTTTGAGTTCGGAGCCAGGCGCTCGTGATCGCGTCACATCAACGGGGTTAGTTGTATTAATACCATGTTGGATAAACGTACTCTCTCCCCAGCTTACAACTTGGTCACCTACACGGATGCTAACCGGCATATCGCCGACCCATAAATTTGCATAAGCAAAGAAGTCTAACATTCTTACATCACTGCAAAGCTCCTCTTTAGCATTTGAATCTCTACAAGGGTCAACCGTTACTCCGGTAATAGGATTAGCCCAGTCTCTATCGTTGTCGGACAATTCAAAATCATAAAAATAGAAGCCACGTGCGAAAAAGCCATAGTCGCCGTAATTAACATCGAGTTCATGTAAGCCAACGAACTGAGTTGAAAACGCTTTGCCTGGATCGTAACTTAAGTTGCCTAGATCGCCATTAGTAGAATACGCGCCATCTGACAGTGCCCATACATCTGCGCTTGGATAAATTACATTGGTTGCAGCATTATAGCCAGACCAGTCGAACTGAGGGTGGTTACTGTTGCCAATAAGATCAAAATCACGGTCTTCAACGCGAATACTTGTCGCTAATGTGAAGTTAGAATCAAAATTGACTTCTACGTCGCCAAAACTCCAGTTAGCAGCATAAACACTGCTAGACATTGCCGCTATTATTGATGCAATACCTATTGCGATAGAAGTTTTATTAAAGGCGCTAGGCTTATTTGTCATGGGTTTACCTTCTTCAAATACACTTGTTTGGGTGTGCTAAAAAAAAACACAACACTTCGTTTGATATTAACAAAATGATTACATCATTTTAATGTAATCGCAAGAACAAATCGTACCAGTTACTTCATTAACGTGATATTTATAAACTTTTATCGCCCGCTTGCAATATCATGCTTGTTTTTTAAGCCGCTTATGAGGTGTTAATCATTGCATAATTGTTAACGAATACATTTAACACTAACGATTTTGTTATTAGTATCGACGATTAGCCCGTAATTGCCCTGCAGGCAGCTTGGCGAAATAAATCTTTGCATATTTTACTTAGGCATTCGAATTTACTGTTTGTCACCAGTAGAAATTTAATTTGTTGGCGATACAAATCTTCACATTGGGCATAGTGCAAATTCACTGAAAAACAGTACGATTGATGAAGATTGCTTTTCTTTACCATACAACAATCACGCCAACACTAGGTTACATAATGAGCGCTTTACTAATTTTTTCAAACAAATCTTTGCTCAAACCCTTTACACCGTAGAGCCTGTTAAGCTGCGCTTTAATGAGCACTTGATTCGTGCTTGCATAGCGTGAAAACTGCATGAGGGGTGTCATTAATCGCGACGCAATTTGTGGGTTTACTTTATCTAAAGTAATTAGGTAATCAGTTAAATATTTGTATCCAGACCCATCAATTTGATGAAAACCCAAGGTGTTATAAAACGCAAACGAACCAATGAGCGAGCGCACTTTATTAGGATTTTTAATTGAATACTGTTGATGCGCTTGCAGCAAATCTAAATGTGCCAATATATCGGTTTTACTCGATTTTGCCTGCATAGCAAACCATTTATCCATCACCACTGCGTCATCTCCAAATTGCTCTTCGAACGCGATCATTAAAGAGTCAAAGGTATCATCTTGAGTGACCTGTGCAGCTTTTAGTGCTCCCAAACGGTCCGACATATTGTGCGCATTTTTATATTGTAAGGCAATAAGCGGTGCCACTGTCTCGGCACTGCTATGGGCGAGTAAGTGAAGACAGGTATTTTTTAAGGATCTATTGTTTACTTGCTGTTTTTCATAGGCGTATGGCCTTGGGTTTTGAGACAAGCGTAGGTAATGACGTATACAAAAATGATGTAAAGTATTCGATAATTGCACAACAACTTTATGTCTAGCATGGTATAACATAATCGGGTCTACTTTTTCTATTTGAGAATATAATGATTCTGCGCTAGGCACCGACAGAATTTGCGCGAGCACCTCAGGTGCTACGGTCAAATTTTTAATGGCGGTAGCCAGTTTTTCAATGTCTTGCCTCAGTTGCATATCAGCATTATTGTTTGCGCCATTTGCTGCATTATATATTTCTTTTATTAACATTATATAAGCATTGTGCGACGCCTCCCATTTCGCATAGTCGTTGCCAGCAAACTCAATAATAATTAGCAGTTGCGACAATGTATAGTCGTATTCAATAAGCACCGGCGCTGAAAAATCTTGTAACAAAGACGGCGTAATTTGTTCGTTCGGCACATCTAAAACTAGCGCGGTGCTTGCACTATTCATCACTAATGTATCATTTTTTAAACGAGTATCGACTTTGTGGCCATTCTTATCAAAACATTCGAGTTTTATGGGCACATACAAATCTTGTTTTTGCGCTTGCGTGCGCGTTGGTGTATTTATTTGAGTGAAGCTTAGGGTGGTTTGGCTGTCACCTGTGCTTGCTTGCTCAACTCTCACCCTGGGCGTACCCGACTGGGAGTACCAACGCTTAAAGTGCGATAAATCTGCGCCGTTTGCATCTTGCATTGCATTCACAAAATCATCGCAGGTAACCGCTTGTCCATCATGGCGAGCAAAATACTCATCCATGCCTTTTCTAAAACCAGCTTTGCCTAAAAGAGTGTGCAGCATACGTATTACTTCTGCGCCTTTATTATAGACGGTTACTGTGTAAAAGTTACTCATTTCAACTACTTCGTCAGGTCTAATGGGATGACTCATGGGGCCCGCGTCTTCTGCAAATTGATTTTCGCGCATTACATTTACATGGCTAATGCGGGTCACTAAATCACTGTACATATCAGCCGAAAACTGTTGATCACGAAAGACCGTCAAACCCTCTTTTAGACTTAATTGAAACCAATCTCGGCACGTGACGCGATTACCTGTCCAATTATGAAAATACTCGTGTGCGATAACCGCCTCTACATTAAAATAGTCTTCATCTGTAGCGGTGTGCGCATCAGCCAACACAAACTTAGAATTAAATACATTTAAGCCTTTGTTTTCCATCGCGCCCATATTGAAGAAATCAACGGCCACTATCATATATATATCTAAATCATATTCGAGTCCGTAATTTTGTTCGTCCCAACTCATTGCCTTTTTCAAAGAGTCTAGGGCGTGTTGTCCTTGCCCCAGTCGACCTTCATCTACAAAAAGCTCTAATGCGATCTTTTTACCGCTTTGAGTAGTGAACTCATCAACTAGCTTATCAAAATGACCCGCCACTAATGCAAACAAATAGCTTGGTTTGGGGAAAGGGTCTTCCCATACGCAAGTGCGTTCACCATTTTCAAAACCAGTATCTGTAATAAGATTACCGTTGCTTAATAAATAAGTGTCAGCTTCTGCTGTGCTGACTATGCTTACTGTAAAAATAGCGAGAACGTCGGGGCGGTCTAAAAAATAAGTAATTTTACGAAAGCCTTCAGCTTCGCACTGACTACAGTATGCGTTATTTGAATAATATAGCCCTTCTAAACTTGTATTTTCAATGGGTTTTATGGTGTTCACAACGGTAAGGGTAAAGGTCGCAAGCGAGGTGTAAAGCTCTAGACCATTATCGAGCATTTTATAATCATCATTTTCTGTCAAAATTTGGTCATCAATTTTAATCGACTGCAAACACAAATCTTTACCGTCTAAAAATAAAACAGACGACTGCGTATCAATTCGTTTTATCGTTGAAACGGCCGTAACTTTAGTCTCTTGGGGGCTTAGTTCAAAACGTAAATCGACGGTCTCAATAGTGTGGCTTGGCGGCGTATAATCGCGTCTTTTTTTGCTCAGCAGTGGCGATGTTGTTGATGATATAGTCATTTAAAAATACTCTATGTGAAGAAATAAAAACTAGTCAATTATATTATTAGATGACTACTGTTGATATGGAGAATTAATAGTCTTTATACCGGCCATAAAGCAACAAGGTCTAGCGTTGAGCTTTAACTTCCACCTTAGGTGGCGTTAGGCGCAGTATCTTGATCCCTAAATAGGCATAAATAATCGCTAGCACTGGGTTTATTAAATTAAAAAACGCATAAAATATATAAGCGAAAGGGTGCACTCCCAGCACACCGTGCATATAAGCACCGCAGGTATTCCATGGTATTAAAGGCGATGTAATGGTGCCACCATCCTCTAAGCTTCTAGATAAATTAAGCTGGTGAAGCCCTCTTTTTTCAAACTCTCTCTTGTACATTCTGCCGGGCATGACAATCGCAATGTATTGATCTGCCGTTACTAAATTAGTGCCTAAACAGGTTAAGATAGTGCGCGTTACCATGTCTCCGGCGCTGGTAGCGCCCTTTAAACAGGTTGCGACTATGGCTTTAAGTAAACCAACGCGCTCAAGCACAGCGCCAAAAGACATGGCGCATATAATCAGCCAAATAGTATTTAGCATGCTTGCCATGCCGCCTCTAGAGAGCAAGCTATTCAGATTTTCATCTGGGGTGTTAAACGAAACACCGCTAAAAAGTGCAGTCCAAGCAACCATAACACTTTTTATAGCGTCAAACTGCCCTACACTTAAGGTATTAATAATAAACTGGTTAGTTGAGCTATCTGACTGGGCTAAAACCATTTCCGCAATTAAATCTTGCTGAAAAATAAGTGCCCACACCGCACCTAATATTGCACCAATAAAGACAGTCGGAAACGCAGGCATCTTATTCACGGCTAATCCCAACAAAACAAAAAGAGGAATAAGTGTGAACCAGCCAATGGTAAACTCTTGGTTTAATAGCGCTTGCATAGACTGTATACGCTGCGCTGAGTCAACAAGTTCTGCATTAAAACCCAACATAACAAACAAGATAAGACTAATGATAAAGCTTGGTACCGTTGTCCACAGCATATACTTTATGTGTTCAAACAAATCAGTTCCGGCAATAGCAGGTGCTAAATTAGTTGTTTCAGACAATGGTGACAGTTTATCACCAAAATATGCACCTGAAACGATGGCGCCTGCGGTGATTGGCAACGAAAGTTCCATACCTGTGGCCACCCCAATTAGGGCCACACCGATGGTGGCAGCTGTTGTCCAACTGCTGCCTATACTCACAGCCACAACCGCACAAATAAGACAGCTAGCAGCGTAAAACAAGCTAGGGCTGAGCAATGACAAACCATAATATATCAGCGTGGGCACTGTACCTGCTAGCATCCAAGTGCCGATAAGTGCGCCAACAGAAAGCAGAATTAAACAAGCCCCTAAAGACATCGAAATACCTTTCACCATGCCTTCTTCAATGTCTTGCCACTTATGTCCGTTTTTGAGCCCAATGATTACGGCCAAAAACATACCAATCAACAATGCTATTTGATTAGGTCCGTAGGAAGAGTCAGCGCCAAATAACATAACGGCACTAAACATCAACACAATAAGTGTAAATATAGGAATTAACGCATCTACAAGAGACGGCTGCTTAATGCTAGAGCTCATATTATTATCCATATTCTAGGTGTTTGTATTTTTATTATTTGACTTAGCGCCGTAAAATATTGCAAGTTTACAATACCGTACGCAAAAACATTAGTGCAATGACAACAGGACACACAAATTTCACATACACAGGCCAAATTTTCCAAAACAGCCCTTTTTCAATGTCTTTGTTACCTTGCTTAAGCTCATCTAAAATTTGATCACGCTGCCATATCCATCCTGCAAAAACACAAAGCACTAAGCCCAGCAAGGGCTGGCTATATTCAGTCGTTAACGTAACAACAAAACCAAACAATAAGTCAAAGTTGAATATAATAATACTGCTTATACCAAACACCATTGTGGTCAGTAAAATAGTCGCCTTCTTGCGCTTCAAACCTTTACTGTCAACCAAATAGGCAACGGGCACCTCTAACATAGAAATTGATGATGTTAGAGCAGCAATTGTCATGAGTAAAAAGAACACGAATGCGACATAAGCACCAGCATATCCCATGGACGTAAACAAAGAAGGCAGCACTTTGAAGATCAAATTGGGCCCTGAAATTAGCTTTCCATCATCGAATATCTCTACCCCATTTGCTAATGCTACATACATCGCGGGAATAATTAGCATGCCCGCCAGTACCGCAATGCCAATATCCACTAAGGCAACAGAGGTGCCTAGTTGAGGAAGGTTCTCGCGCTTTTGAATGTATGAACCGTAAACGAGCATGGTACCCACACCCAACGACATGGAGAAAAAAGCCTGGCCCATAGCATCGGCCATTAGCGCTGGTTCAAGCACTCGTGATACATCGGGCACTAAGAATGCACGCCAACCGTCCGCTGCACCCTCAAGTGTGCTTACATATATTATCAATAGTATTATTAAGATTAGTAAGGTAGGCATCAGCCTTACCGACCAACGTTCAATACCATTGCTAACGCCCCCAATTACCACTACACAGGTCAGCCCTAAAAACAACCCAGTAAAGAACAGGTTGCGTAAAACCGAATCGCTGGTTAACCAAGCAATATTGAGTGTCGACACGTTGGCGAGAGAGTCAATTAAATATGAAATCATCCAGCCAGCTACAATGCTGTAGAACGCTAAAATTAATATAACAGTCGCTGCACCAATGCTACCCGTTACTGTGCCAAAGACATTGCCAGAAATTTTTTGAAGTGCACTAATCATGTTGGTCTGTTTAGCACGGCCGATGATTAATTCAGCCATAAGTACTGGGTAGGCCAATAAAAATGCCATAACGAGATACATTACAACAAAAGCTGCACCTCCGTTTTCGGCTACCTTGGTGGGGAAACCCCATATGTTACCTAAGCCAACCGCAGAGCCAGCGGCCGCTAGCACAAATCCAAGTCTTGAGGAAAAATGGCCCCGTGCACTCATAACCACCTCTTTTTATTTTTATTATTTAGTTTTTCTATGCTAACAAAAAAGGCGCCTTAACGGCGCCTTTTTTTTACGCTTATTACAGCGCATCTTCAACAACTTTGTTTAATGCGTAGCTACCTGATTTTATTATATCAAAGGTGATATTAGCTGCCTCAGATAGAAATGGGTCTATTTTGTCCAAGGCTTCTGGCAGATCGTTCTCGAGTGATTCAACAACCGGCAGTCCCAACCTAATGAGCCTTTCATTAACTCTGGTAAGACGTTTAATTTCAATTTCTTTTCTTTCTGCAATACGCTGGGAGGCGACTAACGAAATAAAGTTTTTGTCTTTATTTTCATTGTACTCGTCAATATCTGAGAATATATATTGAAACTCAGGATCTGCTTTCGTACGTTGCGTATGCTTCAATCTTAGCGCCTTTATGATAGAGGTGTTATCTGCTAATACTTCATAAGAAGCTTTTTCAATACTATCCCATGGCAGCGCAGTATCTTCACTGCTCTCACCCCAGTTTGCGGGATCAATTGGAGACGGATATAGAATGTCAGGTTTAACGCCAAGGTGCTGTGTACTACCACCGTTTATTCTATAAAACTTACCGGTTGTAAACTGCACCGCGCCAATAGGCTTATCGAATACGTCAAAAGCTCGCTCTAATGAACGATGCTGCTGCACAGTGCCTTTACCAAACGTTTGCTCACCAATAATAACACCGCGGCCAAAATCTTGCATTGCCGCCGCGAAGATTTCACTCGCAGATGCACTAAAACGATCAACCATAACGGTTAGCGGGCCATCGTAGTAACTAATGCCATCTCTGTTCTTTTCAATATCTACTCTGCCGCTTTCGTACCTAATTTGTACGACTGGACCCTCATCGATAAATAAACCGCTCAGCGCTATCGCTTCGGGTAAACTGCCACCGCCATTGCCACGCAAGTCGATTATGATTCCCTGCACTTGTTCTTTCTTAAGATCACTGATTAGCTTAATCACGTCGGCATGCAGCCTGTGATAAAACGAAGGAATTTCAATTACGCCTAACTTTTTCCCAGCATTAGGTCCATCAGGCGCTATCAGCACTTCAGCTTTTGCCTGCCTGTCCTCTAATTTGACTTTGTCTCGAGTGATTACAATTTCTTCAATGTTTTTGGTATCAGTACCGCCCTTTTGGACCTGAAGCCTTACAATAGAACCTTTTGGACCCTTTATTAAGTCAACCACTTCATCTAAACGCCATCCTACCACGTCGATAAAAGTCTTTTCATCTTCTTGCGCAACACCCATTATTTTATCTTGTGGTTTAATTTGTCCCGTCTTATCCGCTGGCCCACCTGCGACCAAACTCATAATAACCGTATGATCGTCTTCACTTCTCAGCACGGCGCCAATGCCTTCTAGCTCCAAGTTCATATTCATTTGGAAGCGCTCTGTATTTCGCGGCGATAAATAGCTCGTATGTGCCTCTATACTGCGGGCGAAGGCATTCATTAAGGTTTGAAACACATCTTCACTGTTTGTTTGAGTTAAGCGCCTAATAGCGCGTTTATAGCGTTTATCCAAAATATCTTTGGTTTCGTCCCATGTCTTATCGGCAAGCTTTAAATTTAATGCGTCATACTTAACGCGCTGCCGCCACAGCTCATTTAACTCGGTTTGGGAACTTGCCCATGCAGCGTCTTCTCTGTCGTAGAAAAACTTGTCGTCTTTTTGCTCAAAATTAAACTCCTCATTAAGTAAGGTAAGCGCGTATTCGAAACGCTCCTGACGGCGTTCCAAATTAGATTGATAAATGTCATAGGCTAACGATAAATCTCCTAACTTTATTGCCTCATCAAATTTATCCGCGTATTTCTCAAACATACTAATATCGCTGGCGATAAAAAAATGTTTACTGTTGTCAAGCAAATCTAAATAGCGGGCGAATATCTGGGCTGACAACGCATCATCGATTTCTACCTTCTTGTAATGTGCACGCACAAATAAATCAGATATGCGTCGAACCGACTTAGCATGCTGTTTTTCTTGCGATAGAATAGGCAGTACTAAAACCTCTTCAGGTTCAGTGTTTAAAGATTCAGATGGCGATATTTCAACTGTAGATGTCTGTGCGTAAACTGCAGTTGAAATGGTAACGATACCAAACAGCGCAAAGGAGACTGCCTTCTTTGCGAATGACAATAGACCAAGTGTATCGACCTGTTTTATTTGCATAAGTGAGAAACCTCGAGAATAGTAATTAGTTATTAGCAGCCTTTTGTGAACTGAACAATTGTGCTTGCTGAACTTTGACCGTCATACCTGATTTAAGTTGCACAGAAATACCGTCCTTTGCAATGTCGGTAATTGTTACTGGCATTGGGTCCTTACCTAATTTCACCAAAGCTTGATTGCCTATATGCAACTCAGTTATTGCTAGCGACACCTGAGGTTTATCTGCTAAAACAGATGTAGCTGCAGGTTTGCTTGTTTTACTTGAATGCTTTGTAGAACCCGATTTCGTTTTGCCAGTAGCAGTCTTAGTCTGCGGCGTACTGATATCAGAAGGGTCAATCCCTTTGCTTTTTACATAACCTTTATGCTTAGCCGGGTTTTTAGGAGCTTTGGGGTTGTTTTCGCGGTATTTGGCCGCTTTTTCTTTGCTTTCTTTAAGCTGCTCGGCAGCGTGCTGGGCATGCTGCTCTTCTACCGCTTCACCGTCTTCACCGGTTAGACTAATGCGAGCCACGCCCGCTTTCACGGCCAATAAATAACGCCAACTACTGGTGTAGTGGCGTAAACTTACCCTAAGTAAACGTTTGCTAACGACTTCTAATCCTTCTAGCTCGCTGGCTAAATCTTGGAATATGCCTATCTTTAGTGGCTTTACCGAACCATCCGCAAAGAAGCATTTTGGATACTTATTACATAAAAACGTAATTGTTTCTTTTTGATTTGTTAACTTTTCTTGTTCCATTAAATATAGTTACTTCTATTCATTCTTCGCCATTATAAGCGTCATTATCCCAAGTATTCATTAGATGATCCACCCAATCGACCAAATCGTCAACCTCAATATCAGATAAATGCTTGTCTGGGTGCCAATGCTCCCATACAAAACTAAGCATATTCTCTAATTCTTGACTGGGTATATCGTCACTGCTCATATCGTATACTAAATGTAAAACCTCATTTAGCCTATCACTGGCGGCTTGCGGCTCATCATGAATATCGTCCATATCCTCAGCCGTTGATAATATAGTATGAATATCTACAAAATGTTTCATGTTTACCTAATTCAAAGTATTGGTTAAAATATCAACAACTTTTGATAAATATTCAGCGTCAATATTATCAAAACGAGCAAAACTGGGACTATCAACGTCTAAAACACCGATAAGTTGACCGTTTTTAATGATGGGCACCACCACCTCCGAGTTTGAGGCAGCGTCACAGGCAATATGGCCTGCAAAATCGTGCACGTTTTCAATCACCTGAACGCTTTTCGTTGTCGCTGCTCTTCCGCAAATACCTTTATCTAATGGTATACGGATACATGCAGGATTACCTTGAAAAGGCCCAAGCACCAGCTGTTCGTCTTTGTAAATATAAAAACCAGCCCAATTTACACCTGACATACCATTAAACAAAATAGCACTTATATTGGCCATGTTAGCGATACTGTCTGTTTCGCCTGCAGTTATCGCAGACACCTGACTAACTAACTCCTTATACTGACTTACTTTACTGTTCATGCTTCTTTTTTTACCTTCATTCTATGAAACTGTGTGTTTTTTACCGCTTACAAAATTAACTACGCTGCGGAAAAATGCAGTGTAATTCATGCAAAGCGTCGACAACGTGAGCGGGGCCATGTTGTAATATTGCAAGTTTATCGTGCACGCCATAAGATACACCTATTCTGGGCATGGATATAGCCTCAGCCATTTGCATATCATAAGTAGTATCACCAATCATGACCGCTTGATGAGGTTCAATTTGCCACTGCTTGAGTAGCTGAATCAGCATATCGGGCGATGGTTTCGAGTCTGCTTCATCGGCGCATCTAGCGTCACTAAAATATACAGCCGAATTCGTTTGTTCAAAAGCACGCTGTAACCCTCTTCTTGCTTTGCCTGTGGCAACCCCTAAAGTATATCGACTAGACAATGCAGATAACAACTCATGAGCACCGTCAAATAGAGGACAAGGTGTCTGATCTTGTTCAAGATAAGCTTGTTTATAATAGGTGCAAACTTCTTGCGCCTTATTAACACCAATGTCAAACAGTTGCTGCACCGCAGGCAGTAAGCTAATGCCTATAATATGTTCCACCTGCTTACTATTGGGAATGGGTAAACTCGCTAGTGCTGCAGCTTTTTGCATACAACTCACTATTTTGCCTGCTGAGTTCATGATAGTGCCATCCCAATCGAATATGATATGGCTAACATTGCTTACATCTTGTGACATTTGGTTTTAAGTATCCTTATGTGCCGCCTGCTCAAACGCATAACACCCTACTAAAATTTGGGAAGTGGCCTTATTTGCTTAATTCAAGCGCTTTGATTAAGTGCGCCAAATGCTTGTCATAAGGGGCTTCAAATTTAACCAACTTTTCACTCGCTGGATGAATAAACTCGATGCTTTTTGCATGCAAGAATAGGCGTTTACAGCCTAGGTTTTTGATGTATTTAGTAAACGCTTCGTCGCCATATTTACTGTCGTTTGCAATAGCGTGACCAGCGAACTGGCAATGCACTCGTATTTGATGGGTTCTGCCGGTGATCGGCTTAGCTTCAAGCAAACTGGCATGCGGGTAGTATCCAATAACACTGAATCGTGTTTCACTATGTTTACCGTTTTCATCTGCAAATACCATTCTTTCGCCGCTTTGAATCTGATTCTTTTGTAAGCCAGCGCTTACTTTACTACGCTTTTCGGGCCAGTGACCAGCCACTAGTGCATGATAGGTTTTGTCCATTTTTTTATCGCGCAGTTGTTCATGCAAATGCCGCAGCGCCGAACGTTTTTTAGCCAGTACTATGCAGCCGGAGGTGTCACGATCAAGCCGGTGAACTAATTCTAGATAGGGACTATTGGGCCTAAGCGCACGCAAAGCCTCTATAAGGCCGTAGCTTAGGCCGCTGCCGCCATGAACCGCCATACCAGATGGTTTGTTGATGACTAACAAACGATCATCTTCGTAAATAATAGCGTCCTTTATATACGCAAGACTGTTGACATTAAGCTGCTGAGTTGGCATATCGTCTATTTTCACTGGCGGTATTCGCAAGTAATCATTAATTTGCAGTTTATAATCGGGCTTAGCGCGCTTTTTGTTTACGCGCACCTCCCCTTTTCGTAAAATTCGGTAAATTTTACTTTTAGGGACCCCTTTCATCTTACTAACAAGGTAGTTATCAATTCGTTGAAGGTGGTTGTCTTCTTCAATAGTCACAAATTGTACTTTGTCGAAGGCATCAGACATGAATAATCCTATTTACCATTTAATATCCGTTACTATTGTGATGATATCTCGCTGCGCTTTATGAAGCCGTGACATAATTAAGTGGCTAATTGTCTAGGTCATATAATTTTGGTGTGATAGTATCATGGCTTGTGTAAAAACGCTCTACCAAAAGTCGCATATTTATTAATGACATACGCACTTTTTAAGAGTCACTCATAACAGATAAGATTAACGAAAGTGATGTATATCGCCGTTAAATAAGGGAAGTTATTCTCTTTCTTCATTTTAAAAATATGAGCCATTACCGAAAATAACAACGGTTAATGTTTCGAGAATGCACAAACGATAAATTTACTGTGTTTTCCCACTAATGTGCAGCGAGATAATGCACAAACAGGGTAGAACACGCATTGAAACAATGCAGATTGAACAGCAGACAACAGGCAACATCGAATGAAAAAGCATTTGGTGATAACACATGATATTAGCACGCCTTAGAACATGCAGTAGTTTTTTACTACTTTTTGTGAGTTGTAGGAAAAGAAAGAGTCACACTTAACAAGCATAAAGTAGTGAGGTAACGCTAAATTTTAATTACAACTAGCGTATCCACTCATTACTTTATTGTTAATAATAATATGACTTAGGCCCTTGAATTGTGTGCCCTATATTAGCACTCATAACAGCGTGCTACGAAGCAAACCAACGCTTCGTTTATCTTCGTCTTACATATCAGGCACTTTTGAAATAGCACAGGCGAAAGCCTCTGCGCTAACCTTTGTTTGCTCATAGATCTGCATAGACACAGAGCTATTAAAATATGAAAAGAATGTTAATTAACGCAACGCAACAAGAAGAGTTGCGCGTAGCCTTAGTAGATGGCCAAAAACTCTACGACCTTGACATCGAAAGCCCCGGACACGAACAAAAAAAAGCAAATATCTACAAAGGAACAATCACCCGCGTTGAGCCAAGCTTAGAAGCTGCCTTTGTCGATTATGGCGCAGATCGCCACGGATTCCTCCCCTTAAAAGAAATTGCTAAAACTTACTTTCCTAAAGACTATCGCTACGATGGTCGCCCAAATATTAAACAAGTTATTCGTGAAGGCACCGAAGTTATTGTCCAGATAGACAAAGAAGAACGAGGACAAAAAGGCGCCGCACTCACCACATTTGTGTCATTAGCCGGTAGTTACTTAGTACTTATGCCTAACAACCCTCGCGCTGGCGGTATTTCTCGTCGTATAGAAGGCGACGAGCGTACCGAGCTGAAATCTGCGCTGAGTGAATTAGACGTACCAAAAGGAATGGGGTTGATTGTTAGAACTGCGGGCGTAGGTAAATCACCAGAAGAATTGAAATGGGATCTAAACGTATTAATCCATCACTGGGAAGCAGTATCTGAAGCCGCCACAAGTAAGCCAGCACCATTTTTAATACATCAGGAAAGCAACGTTATTGTACGCGCTATTCGCGATTATTTGCGTCGTGATGTAGGCGAAATCCTTATTGACGATAAAGAAGTTTTTGACAAGGCTTTGAAACATATTCAACTGGTGCGTCCCGACTTCGCTAGTAAAGTAAAGCAATACACGGGTGAAGTTCCTTTATTCTCGCATTACCAAATTGAAACCCAAATTG
Organism: Glaciecola punicea ACAM 611; assembly: GCF_000252165.1. Classification (GTDB taxonomy): domain Bacteria; phylum Pseudomonadota; class Gammaproteobacteria; order Enterobacterales; family Alteromonadaceae; genus Glaciecola; species Glaciecola punicea. Next base: position 296,820 of record NZ_BAET01000007.1, on the reverse strand, counting down.
AATCGGCTTTTCAGCGCGAAGTTCGCTTACCATCAGGCGGCTCTATAGTTATAGATCCCACTGAAGCACTAACGTCGATTGACATTAACAGTGCCCGAGCAACCAAAGGCGGTGATATTGAAGAGACCGCTTACAATACCAATTTAGAAGCAGCAGACGAAATTGCCCGCCAACTGCGTTTACGTGATCTCGGCGGCCTTGTTGTCATTGATTTTATAGATATGTCGCCGGTTAAACATCAGCGCGACGTTGAGAATCGCATGAAAGACGCTGTCACGAATGACCGCGCGCGGATCCAATTAGGTAAGATTTCACGCTTCGGTTTACTTGAGATGTCACGCCAACGGTTGCGCCCCTCGTTAGGCGAATCTGCCCACAGCGTTTGTCCTCGCTGTGACGGTTACGGCAACATTAGAGGTATTGAGTCTATAGGTTTGTCTGTTTTACGAATAATGGAAGAAGAATGTATAAAAGATAACACCGGCCAAATAGAGGCGCAACTACCCGTTACTGTTGCCACCTATTTGCTCAATGAAAAGCGCGCTTCTATCCAACTACTAGAGTCGCGCCATGGTGTCAATCTTATTGTTATCCCAAATCCTAATTTAGAGACGCCAAAATTCCAAATATTACGTCGTCGCGCTGCTGACGTTATTGCAGAACTAAGCTATAACGTAGACCTATTAGAAGAAAAAGAAACCGCAGCTGATACACCAGCTGCGAAGACTTCAACGCGGGAAGAACCTCTTTTACAAGGCATGTCAGGACCAGCACAAGCGCCTATCGCCCAGCATGGTTCTAGCCCAGCGGCAAGACTCGACAATACCGCACTAGATGTGCCCAGTTTATTCACCAAGCTAAGTGCTTGGGTCAGTAATATATTCAGTCCACCTGAGACTAAAACCAAAGAAACTGAAAAGCCTACGGCCAGTAGAGAGAACCAAGCTAAACGCAGAACACCTCGCAACGACACTCGTAACGATAACCGTGGCGAAAAGTCAGAGCGTACTCGGAGTCGAAATAACAAGCGAGTAAAACCAAGTGAAAGAAATGCTGAGAAGCCTACAGATAAAGTAAAGGCTGATACGCAAGAAACATCAGCGCCTTCAAAACCAGCGCCCAACAAACGGGCAGACAGCCGTCCAGCGCGAAAGCAAGAAACTAAGGCCGTTGACATTGAAAATGTACTCGACAATGGTAACGACGAAAATCAGGTTAAACCGCCTAAGCAAGCTCGTAAAATTCCACAGGAACGCCGCAACCGTCGTCCGGAGCGAAATAGTGTAAGGGTGAGTGATGAAGTTACTCAAGATACGAAGCAGGCAGTCGCAGTTGAGACTACTGAACCGGCTACGGTAAACACTGCAGGGCGGGACAAAATAGTCACTAAAACGTCAGTGAATGCTCATGTTAATGTCGACGCGTCAGCAAGTGAAGCATCAACAGCTTCGGTGGAGGCTAACTCTGAAGACTTGAAAGCTGTAAGTGAGCGCGTAAAATTCGATAGTGAAAACGTAAAAATTGGAAGCGAGAATGTAAACGCTGAAAGCGAAAGCGTAATCGCTGAAAGTATAGCAGCTGCAGACAGTGACGAAAAAGCAGAATCAAAATCCGACGCTAACGAAAAGCTCAGCGCAGGATCGGATGAGGAACCTGATGGGAAAACGCGTACAAGACGACGTTCGCCGCGCCACGTTCGTGCTGCTGGTCAAAAACGTAAACAGTCTAATACTGAAGAATCTCAGCAGGTAGAGCTTATATTTGACGCTGAAGTTAGCAAAAACAAGGCCAAGCAAATAACTCAGGAAGCATCTGTACTAGTCAACAATGATAAGCCTGCAGATGTTAACGTTGCAGTAGCCAACGCAACTGAAACAAAAAATGCTAAGCAAAGCGCTGATATAGAAAATAGTTTAGCTAACGAAACGCCAGAAACGGTCACCCAAACCGAAGTATACAGTGCACCAAAATCTGACTCGGGTGTTGCAGAAAGCGAAGTAAAGGCGGACGTTACACAAGCATCTGCGCTTGGATCGGTTGCTACACAGAAGGTGCAAGCTAAACAAGAAGAAAAGGAACCAACAGCGGTAGACAAAAAACCTGCATCCAAGAAAGGAGTTGCTGATGAGACAACAACTCAGCCTTCAACCGGTCTTAAGTTTACTTCGCACCCAAGTACAAACCCAGCATCGGTCGATATGGGTGAGATGACCTTGGCCTCAAAGGCAATGGCAGATGAAAATAGACGCGAATATGTGGCTTCAAGTAAAACCTCTGCGCTGTCTAAGGCAAAGACAAGCGTCAGCGCTCCTATGACTGCGCCCGGGAAATAATTGGCGGTGGTAGTGAGATAAAGAAAGGGACCTCAGGTCCCTTTTTTAATGTCTACATTGTAGTTTCTTACTTGGTGGCGTTAAGCGCTTCTTTCTTAGGCGGAGTTTTCTTAGCTGCCTCTTTCTTAAGGGACTCTTTCTTAAGGGACTTGGTAGCGACCTTTTTAGTAGTCTTCTTGACTGGCTTTTTAGCTACTGCAGACTGCTTGCGTGTATCATCAACCACCCAGTTTTTGTCTGTATACCATGCCGCCCAGCCAGTCGCCTTCTTAGCTTTATCTTCAGACATTACATATTGCTGTTTAGTTTTACGACTATAACGAACAAGCGCGAAGTTGCCATCAGGATCTTTAAGCGGTGCATCGGCTAAGTAATAAAATTTAGGCGATATTCTGTCTTTGAACCTAGCTAGTTCGGCCACTAGTGGAGCACGTGTTTCACGCGAACGTGGGAAAGTAGAGGCTGCTAAGAATATACCAGAAGCGCCGTCACGCAACACAAAATGCGCATCAGAGCTTTCACATTCAAGCTCGGTTATAAACACGGGGTCTTCTTTAGGCGGCGCTGCTTCGCCATTCCTCAACAACTTACGTGTGTTTTTGCACTCTTCACTGGTGCAGCCAAAGTATTTACCAAAGCGACCGGTTTTTAGCTCCATATCACTTTTACATTTATCGCATTCGATAATAGGGCCATCATAGCCCTTTATTTTAAAGACACCTTTTTCAATTTCATAGCCCATGCAGGTTGGCACGTTGCCGCATACATGTAGTTTGCGATTTTCGTCCACAAGGTAGCTGTCCATCGCAGTTTCGCATATAGGGCAACGTTTTTTAGCGCGTAAGGCCTCAGTTTCTAACTCTTCTTCGTCATCAACTTTTATAACCTCATCGCCAGGGGTTAAGTTCAAGGTTTGCGTACATTTCTCTTTTGGCGGTAATGCGTAGCCCGAACAGCCTAAAAATACCCCAGTGCTGGCCGTTCTTAAATTCATATGGCGAGCGCATTTAGGACACTCAATATCGACTGGAACGGCTTGATTAGGCAGCATTCCTCCGTCGTCTTGACTTCTCTCGGCTAAGCTTAGCTTTTCAGAGAAATCGGCATAAAAGTTATCTAGTACCTTTTTCCAAGGTAGTTGACCGTGAGCAATATCGTCTAGGCTTTGCTCCATGTTAGCGGTGAAGTCATAGCTGATGAGATCAGCAAAGTTATCAACTAAACGGTCACTGACTATTTCACCCATTTTCTCGGCGTAGAAACGTTTAGTATCTAACCTAACGTAGCCTCTATCTTGAATAGTCGAAATAATACTGGCGTAAGTAGACGGGCGCCCTATTCCTCTTTTTTCTAACTCTCTAACCAACGATGCTTCGTTAAAACGGGCCACCGGTTTAGTAAAGTGTTGTTTAGGGTCTACCGCACTGCAGGTGAGCGTGTCTCCCGCTTTTAAATCAGGCAGGTCTGCCTCTGCATCACCTTTTTTCTTGATCTGACTCATGACACTTGTCCAGCCGTCAAACAGCAGCACACGACCTTTGGCCGTGAGTTCAAAGTCAGCCGCTTTTACTTTCAAGGTGGTCGCATCATATTTCGCATTAGTCATTTGACATGCTAAGAACTGACGCCAAATCAGCTCATAGAGCCGCTGTGCGTCTCTTTCCATTTCGTTAAGACTGTTTGCGGTTACAACAACGTTCGAAGGCCTGATGGCTTCGTGAGCCTCTTGGGCGCCATCCTTACTGCCGTATTTAATTGCATCTTCGGGAATATACTGAGGCCCAAATTTTTTGCTTATGTATTCTCTACAGGTGTTGACCGCTTCACCGCTTAAATTAGTGGAGTCGGTTCGCATATAGGTAATGTGCCCAGCTTCGTATAGGCGCTGCGCCATGGTCATCGTTTTTTTCACGCCAAACCCTAAACGCGTGCTGGCAGCCTGCTGCAAGGTCGATGTGATAAATGGTGCAGAAGGTTTGCTCTGCGTCGGTTTTGATTCTCTACTCACTACTTCAAAATCAGCTTTTTCAAGCGTTACCACCGCGCTCGTTGCTTGATCTTTGTTTAAAGGTTTAAACGCTTTGTCATTTTGCTTGGCCACAAGCATACGTAAATTGGGCGCATCTTTGGCTAATTTAGCGCTGGCTAAATCGGCATGAATGTCCCAAAACTCTTCCGGCACAAATATCTTTATTTCTCGTTCCCTTTCTACCACTAAACGCACGGCAACTGACTGCACACGACCGGCTGACAAACCTCGCGCCACTTTTTTCCAAAGCAGTGGCGATAACATAAAACCTACGACCCTGTCTAAGAAGCGGCGAGCCTGCTGAGCGTTAACTCTATTTATGTCAACGGTGCTCGGTTTAGAGAATGCGTCTTGAATAGCACTTTGGGTAATTTCGTTAAAGACCACACGTTTAAACTCTTTTCCTTTGCCATCAAGAAGCTCTTGCAGATGCCACGCAATAGCTTCACCTTCCCTATCCAAATCCGTTGCAAGGTAAATTGTGTCAGCTTGTTTAGCCAGCTTTTTAAGCTCGCTAACGACTTTCTCTTTACCTTGTAATATTTGGTAATGCGCGCTCCAGTTTTGCTTAGGATCTACGCCCATTCTGTCTACTAACTTACGGTATTCATATGTTCTTAAATAATCGGCTTTTGCGTCTTCGTCCCATTCTTTAAGTTCTTTTGCGGGTTTTTTAGGTTCAACTAGGCCGAGGGATTTAGTTGGTAAATCTCTTATGTGACCCACGCTTGATTTAACAATAAAATCTTTGCCTAGATATTTATTTATTGTTTTCGCCTTCGCGGGTGATTCTACTATAACGAGTGACTTGCCCATTTATAATTAAAAGCCTTATAAAATTAGATGATTGCTACGCCAGTCAAGCTGACTAACGGCATTGATAATGTGCGATTTCTTTTTAAGATATATCTGCAAAGTGAATAGAAAACAAGCCGAACCGTATAAATATCTAAAATTAATTCACAAAGCTGTTGTTTTCACAGTGCTTTTCTTAAAAATTTATTGGCAAGCATTTTTAAGTACGTATACTTCAGCGTCTAATCGCGCGCATGATAACATTAAAGTACTTATCATCAACATGGCAAGAATAAGGTTATTTATGAAAACACTTGAAGCGAATTTTGATGGCTTAGTTGGACCCACCCACAATTATGCAGGACTATCGTTTGGCAACGTTGCCTCAAAATCTAACGCAAAAGCTATCAGCAATCCAAAACAAGCAGCGCTTCAAGGTTTACAAAAAATGAAAGCCCTTGCAGATTTAGGAATGTGCCAAGGCGTATTGGCACCACAAGAACGCCCTGATGTTTACACGCTTCGTCGTCTTGGCTTTACCGGCAACGACGCTGAGGTATTAACAAAGGCTGCACAGCATGCACCAGCTATATTCTTAGCGTGCTGTTCAGCCTCTAGTATGTGGACAGCAAACGCTGCCACGGTCTCGCCTAGCGCCGACTGCAGCAACAAAAAAGTTAATTTTACCCCGGCTAACCTAACCAACAAGTTCCATCGCTCAATAGAACCGGCCGTAACCGGCGGTATTCTGCGTGCGATCTTTACCGATGATGCGCATTTCACGCATCATCAACACTTACCAGTCAATGATCATTTTGGGGATGAAGGTGCCGCAAATCACACCCGCTTTTGCAGTGACTATGGCGATAAGGGCGTGGAGTTTTTTGTATATGGAAAACATGCTTTTGATGACTCTCAAGTCGCTCCCAAGTGCTTCCCAGCCAGACAAACTCTTGAGGCCAGTAAAGCCGTTGCTCGCCTTCATGGCTTAGATAAAAAGCACACCGTATACGCACAACAAAATCCAGATATTATTGACCAAGGTGTTTTTCATAACGACGTTATTGCGGTAGGCAATAAAAATGTCTTGTTTTACCATGAGCAGGCCTTTTTAAACACCGCACAGGTCAAACGCCACATTAGCGTTGCATACGGTAATGGCGACTTTCATTTTATAGAAGTCCCCACCGAACAGGTCAGCGTTGAAAGTGCCGTTAAAAGCTATTTATTTAACACCCAGCTTATTAATTTACCCAGCGGTGACATGGTAATTATCGCGCCTATGGAATGTCAAAATAATTCCGCTATAAATGATTACTTAACCCGCGTGATAGCGGCCAACAACCCTATCAGCAAGGTGCACTTTTTTGACGTAAAACAAAGTATGCAAAACGGGGGCGGACCTGCTTGCCTTAGGCTTCGCGTGGTCTTAACAGACGCACAACGCCAAGCCGTAAACCAGCATGCGCTGATGAACGACAGCTTGTATACCAAGCTTACACAATGGGTAAATAAACACTACCGTGATGTATTAAGTGCAAACGATTTAGCCGATCCACAGCTATTAATAGAATCGAGAACCGCGCTTGATGACTTAACGCAAATTATGCAACTAGGCAGTGTGTACCCTTTTCAGCAAATATAAGGTTTACGTCTGAACGCAAAGAGTCCGCTATGTAAGATTATTACACGGCGGGCCGCTTCGGTTCCACAGCGGGTTGATGACCTTACTGATATTTGGTGTCAATAGCAGCAAACCCTATGGAAACTGCCGCTAAGCTCTCAACGCTTGCGGTAATAGTGCCACTGCCAGTAATGTGCCTACCGACATTTGTATCGTGACAATGCCGTGGGAGTTTGTGAGGCCAGTGGCGATGTCGTTGTTAAAAACAGCTAAATCGGATTAACTAAGCAAAGCGATGTAAAGAATGTAAAAATTAACCTAGCGATTTTCATTAATGATACCCATTTTAAATTTTTGGCTTAAGCAATTCACCGTACTGGTGTAGAGTATATAAAAGGTTTCCGATTTTGAGTTATACTTATCAATCTTAGGTATTAAGACTAATAACCAATAAAAATAGGTCTATGCATGTCAAACGCAGTGAACAACAGCACGAGTGCCCAAAAACTACTTCACCTTGTAAAAACAAATCTCACCCTTCGTATATTTATCGGCATGATTTTAGGAATCGTTATAGGTTACTGCATACAATTGTCGTATGACGACAGCGGTGACCTAATATTAACCGCCTTAGGCATCAGCTTTTCTTTCAAAGGTTTTTTTGTAGAGGGTATATTTGAGTTAGGCGGCACCATTTTCATAAACTCACTTAGAATGCTGGTGGTGCCGCTAGTTTTCGTTAGTTTAGTGTGTGGAGTAAGTGGCTTATCTGATCCTTCTAAAATGGGCAGACTAGGCGGCAAATCAGTGCTGCTTTATATACTGACTACCGGTATTGCAATAACAATTGCGCTAATTGCGGCTCTCATCATTAAGCCTGGCGTTGGTTTTCAAAGACCAGAGGAAATTAGCTACGTCGTTAATGAAGCCCCAGGTTTGGTCGAGGTTGTTATCAATATGTTTACCTCTAACCCCATCGCCTCTTTAGCCGAAGGCAACATGTTGCAGATTATTATTTTTTCAATTGTGTTTGGCATCGCTATTACTAAAGCAGGTGACAGCGGCAAAAAAATCCAAAATGCATTTGAGGCAGCCAATGAAGTGATCATGCAAATTGTGAATATTGTGATGAACCTAGCGCCCTACGGGGTGTTTTTCTTAATGGCAAGGTTAGGTGCCACTATCGACTTAGGTGACTTAACGTATATTGGAAAGTACTTCTTCTTAGTGCTGGCAGTGCTTGTTTTGCACGCCGTCGTTACCTTCCCTATATTGCTGGCGACACTCGCCAGATTAAATCCTTTTATTTTGTTTTATAAAATGAGAGAACTAGCGGTTTTCGCGTTTAGCTCCTCTAGTAGCGCCGCTACCTTGCCCATCACCATGGCAACTGCACGCAGCAAGCTTGGCGTGAAAAAGTCGGTAGCCTCTTTTACCATACCACTTGGCGCCACCATAAACATGGACGGCACCGCTATTATGCAAGGTGTTGCCACTGTGTTTATCGCCCAAGCCTATGGCATAGATTTAACTACATCACAGCTACTTATGGTGGTGTTAACGGCAACGCTTGCCTCTATCGGTACGGCCGGTGTACCCGGTGTAGGACTCATTATGCTGGCCATGGTTTTGCAACAGGTTGGACTGCCAGTAGAAGGCATTGCCCTTATTATTGGCATAGACAGACTTCTTGATATGACCCGAACGGTGGTGAACGTGACAGGCGATTGTACAGTGGCCTGTATAGTGGCAAAGTCTGAGAACGAACTAGATGAATCAGTTTATAACGACAGGTCTTTATAAACCTTTAGTGTGACGAAAACGGCGCTTGTTCCAAGAACAAAGCGCCATTTTATCTGCGTAAGGATTAATGTAAATTAGCTGTAGGCTCAACATTTGCAGCCTGTTTGGCCGGATACAAAGTAGCAATGGTGGAAATGACGATGACAAGCGACACAGTTATGACAACGTCAAGCCAGTCTAACTTTGAAGGAATGCTGCCAGTAAAGTAAATATCGCCTGAAAAAACTTGGGTGCCTAAAACAACTTCTATAAGCGTAATTATTTCAGGTAAATAAAGCGCCAGCAACACACCCACCACCGTGCCTACTAGCGCACCTTTAAGGCCATGATATAGGCCTTTTAAGATAAAAATAGAGCCTATGTCAGTATTCGTGGCGCCAATAGTTTTCAAAATAGCGATTTCTTTGCTTTTTTCCTTTACTGACATTACCAATGCCGAGACTATGTTAAAGCAGGCAACGGCGATGACCAAGGCCAAGACAATATACACGACGGTCCTAATAAGCTGAATATCTTGATATAAATGGCCGTTGGTGCGTGTCCAGTCAGACATAAAAGCGGCTTGTGAAAAATTAAAGCCGTATTTTCGAACCAGTTCATGCGCGTCAAACGGATCTTTTAGTTTAATTTCTATATGGGTAACCTTGTCACTAAACCCCAACAAGGTAGCCAAATATTGATTGTTCACCACGCCTAACTGATTGTTTAGCTCCCCGCCTGCCGATAATTCACCGACCACCTCAAGCCACGCCGATTTCGGCGCGGCAAAGCTTAAGTTTTGAGTACTTGAAGGCAGCAGTAGCTGGATTTGGTCGCCTACGGAAATCCCTTGGTCTTGTATAATGGTTTTACCCAGTAAAAGGCCGTTTTCTACTTGGCTTAGCTGATCAAATAAAGCTTCATCGTTATTCATTCTGATAAGTTTCTGCATAAAATACTCACGATCTATGCCTATTACAGACACCGCTTTCATTTTTTTACCCGTCTGCAACAGTCCACTGGCTTTGTTTAACAAAAAGACAGCGTCAACTTTAGGATCGTTTTCAAGCAAATCAATAAATTCTTTTTCGGGGTATAAGCCACGATCGTTAATGGAGAATATTTCCGCATGAGGCACAATGCTTAATAGAGTATTGCGCAGTTCATATTCAAAGCCATTCATGACTGAGAGTAATAAAATAAGCACCGCGCAACCTAAGCCAATTCCGGCGGTAGATGAGGCAGACACAAAGCTAATGTAGGAATCTTGCTTGTTGGGCTGGCGCAATCGTTTGGCAATTTCAAACACAAAACTATTCATTTACCGACATCACCTTCATTCATAAAATTACCGTTCACTAAGGTTAGCGTACGATCCATTTTATTGGCTAAGCCATGATCGTGGGTCACAATAATAAAGCAGGTATTGTCTGCTTTATTAATATCATTAATGAGCTTTAAAATGTCATCACTTGCGTCGTTGTCTAAATTACCAGTAGGCTCGTCGGCCATTATTATGCTGGGTTTGTTAATCATTGCGCGAGCAATTGCCACGCGTTGCCTTTCACCGCCTGACATTTGATGCGGCTTATGATTTAGCCTATGCGACAAACCTACCCTTTCTAGCAGCTCATGCGCACCTGCGTAGGCCTCTTTTTTTGCTACACCGGCAATTAACTTTGGCATCGCCACGTTTTCAGTGGCGTTAAACTCAGGCAGCAAATGGTGGAATTGATATACAAAGCCTAGCTGCGTATTGCGAAAAGACGCCTGCTGCTTTTTGGACAGCGACAAAAGGCTTTCGCCCTTAAATAAAACATCACCAGAACATGGAGAATCGAGGGTGCCCAGAATATGGAGGAGTGTGCTTTTACCAGATCCGGAGGCGCCTAAAATAGCCAGTGTTTCGCCAGCATGCACGTTTATATTAACGCCGTGAAGAATATCGACGCTACGCTGTGCATCAATGAAGTTTTTGACAATATTTTTGCCAACTAATAAAGGAGAACTCATAAGCCAATCGCACTAAATTTATTTGGCAATAGTGTACCTGTTATAAATAACAAGCCCAAGGTAATAATATGATAGATGTATTTGAGAGATAAGATTTGCAATAAAACTAAAAATGGCGGAGTGGACGGGACTCGAACCCGCGACCCCCGGCGTGACAGGCCGGTATTCTAACCAACTGAACTACCACTCCACGTGGTTTTTAGCAGTGTTATAATCATTGATACATGGTTGGCGGAGTGGACGGGACTCGAACCCGCGACCCCCGGCGTGACAGGCCGGTATTCTAACCAACTGAACTACCACTCCACATTGGTAAGCTACACTACAGCCCCATGTAAAATGTATCAATTATATGAAAATTGGCGGAGTGGACGGGACTCGAACCCGCGACCCCCGGCGTGACAGGCCGGTATTCTAACCAACTGAACTACCACTCCGCAATTACTTCACATTAACACTTTATTGCAACAATTCCGTGCTTGGTGCGTTTATTACGTATTAAACCTTAATAAACGCTATCGCCTACCTCATTGCGGCGCAGATAATACGGTGACAGCATTAAGGAGTCAACTGGTTTTTGTAAACAATTAGTCTGTTGCGTGATTTTCGTGCAGCATTGATAAATTTCGTACAGTATTAGCAAATTTCGTATAGTACTGGGCATCTACTGGAGCAGCACTATTGAAACACTACTGTATTAAACATTGTATTGTAGGAGCAAACGCGAATCTGCTATTTATCACGATAGCCGCAAAAACGCGCCTGTATATATGTCCGTAAAGTATAAGTATTTTTCATTGCTAGCCAAATATAGCTTCATCTCTGGCTATATCATCGGCAGTTGCACGAATAATCTTCAAGGCTGGTTTTTGGCTAAGCTTTTTGACGTTTTCAATACCATCACTATTATTGTTTTCGCTGTTTGCATTTAACGACAAACTGGTTTGGCCGCCCGTCATATACAAATATACTTCTGCTAATATTTCTGAATCTAATAAAGCGCCATGATAGGTGCGGCGGCTGTTGTCTACCTGATAAAACTTACATAGGGCGTCAAGGCTATTTTTTTGACCTGGACGCATTCTTCTGGCCATGACTAGCGTGTCTAATATAGTACAAAAAGTGTTAGTCATGGGTAAAGAACGATCGGTAAGCGCAAACTCATTATCCATAAAACCCACGTCAAACGGCGCGTTGTGAATGATAAGTTCAGCCCCTTTTATAAAATCGACAAAGCCGTGAACCACGTTTTTAAACAGTGGTTTATCTGTCAAAAACTCGTTCGTGATCCCGTGCACGTTTATCGCCTCTTGCTCAATTTCGCGCATTGGGTTGATGTAAACATGAAAGGTGTTGCCGGTTAACTTGCGGTCAATAAGCTCTACGCAGCCAATTTCAATTATTCTGTGACCCTCTTTGGGGTTAATGCCGGTGGTCTCGGTGTCTAGTACAATTTGTCGCATGTTGTATTATTCTCTTACTTTGTGGTGCTATTTAATGCGTGGCAATAGTATACTATCGGCCATCGCGGCTGCCCATACCAAAACGTGAAATTTTTATTTAGCGTGTTTTATGCCCTATGCCAGCAATATCTTATCAATTTAGGCACGTCTTAGTAGCAAAAAGAAGTGAACATATTCCAATATGAAAAAAGTAAACATTTATACTGATGGCTCATGCCTAGGTAACCCAGGCCCGGGGGGTTGGGGCGCACTGTTAGAATTTAACAATGCCAATAAAGAAATAAGCGCAGGCTTTGCTCACACTACAAATAACAGGATGGAGTTACTCGCGCCCATAAATGCGCTCAACCAGTTAAAAGAAACCTGCGAAGTTAATCTGTATACCGACAGTCAGTATGTGAAAAACGGGATTAATCAGTGGATCCATAACTGGAAGAAAAACGGCTGGCGTACTAGTAATAAAAAACCCGTTAAAAATGCCGACCTTTGGCAACAGCTTGACGCAGCCTGCCAACAACAGCGTGTTACTTGGCATTGGGTAAAAGCACACAACGGCCACCCCCAAAATGAACTGGTAGACGATTTGGCCAGAATAGCCGCCGGTAGTAGCAATCTGCCCCAAGATACAGGATTTACAGAACAATGAACGCAGCGCTAATACTGAAAGAAGAACGCGAGAAGTCATTATTGCGCAAGCATCCATGGATATTTGAAGGCGCAATAGAAGAAGAAGTGGGCATGCCCAGAATAGGCGCCACCGTTGACATAATGTCATCTAAGGGTGAATGGCTGGCGAAAGCCGCCTACTCACCTCATTCTCAAATTAGAGCGCGCGTATGGAGCTTTAACAAAGACGCCATTATAGACAACAGTTTTTTCAAAAATAAAATTCAGCGCGCATTTGATCTGCGCAAACCGTGGCTGCTAAAATCTCGCACCAATGCTTTTCGCTTAGTGGCAGGTGAATCTGACGGACTGCCCGGTATCACAATTGATGTGTACAACAATGTAGTTGTCATGCAAGTGTTGAGCGCAGGTGGTGAAAAACACAAATCAAAAATTGTGTATGCGCTTAAAGCACTATTCCCACAGGCCTGTATTCATGAGCGCTCTGACGTTGAAGTGCGTAAAAAAGAAGGCTTAGAATTACTCGTGAAGACCCATACAGGCATCCTGCCTGACACTGTTATCATTACCGAAAACAATGTCAAAATAGAAGTAGATCTGCTAAATGGCCATAAAACAGGTTTTTATTTGGATCAGCGCCTAAATCGTGAAATTGCTGGCAGTTACTGCGCTGGCAAAAAAGTGTTAAATTGTTTTAGTTATTCTGGTACGTTCGGCGTTTACGCAGCGCTTAATGGCGCTAAGCACGTAACCAACATTGATGTGTCACAAGCCGCCCTTGATACAGGTAAGCGTAACTTATCGCTTAATATAAGCACTGAGCATGCTGACAATCCTGACTCTAGCGCTAAGGATGACGTTAATTCACACGCAGCTATTAACGCTAACGATGGTACAAAAGCAAATATCGGTGGCGAGAATAACAGCGGCATCCCGAGTCGAGTCATTGACGTAAAAGCAGATGTATTTGAACAACTGCGAACTTATCACCAAAACGGCGATAAGTTTGACGTAATAATTATGGACCCACCTAAGTTCATTGAAAATAAACGACACCTTGTAAGAGCATCCAGAGGGTATAAAGATATTAACCGCTTAGCCTGCGAGTTATTAGAAGAAGGCGGTGTGCTTATTACGTTTAGCTGCTCTGGCTTAATGCCTGCAGATTTATTCGGAAAAATAGTGGCCGATGCCGCCTTAGATGCCAACACCAGTTTAAGCATTGTTCAGCGCCTCCACCAAGACTACGACCATATGGTGGCAAGTTACTTCCCAGAAGGTTATTACCTGAAAGGTTTGGTGTGCGTTAAAAACACCTCGATATAGGGTTTGTTAAATAGCAATACATAAATTTATCTTAGTTACTAGATATCGTTAATTATTACGCCTTTCAATAGTCCCATTTATAATATTCTTCTGGGCTAAACTCAACGGTTTTAAGTTTATAAATGAAGTTGAAGGACTTAATTCCTCAACCCTAATAATTCCCTCTATTTTGCTGGTGTACTAGTGTACATACGAAAATATTACACTATAAATAATTGCATCGTTGGGACTGAACTCACCTAGCTTGTGTATTAACCTGTAACGATTGAGTCTTAAATGCTATTAGCATATATAAGTAAAAAACCTGTCTTAGTGTTTGCTTTGTAAATCTGGTGTTAATTCATATGGCTTAGCCTTTACGCTGTCAACTGGTGATTGCAATTTCTTGGAGTTTTATAGAGATTCGTTTAAGCGAAATGGGGTATTTTGTCCCTAATTGCTGCGCGTATAAAGAAATTCGAAACTCTTCTACCATTTCTTTTACCAGTGCTAACTCGTTGCTTTTGCGCAACTGCCTATCTAGCTGCGTTTGAGTGCTTGCAAACAAATTAAGCGCTTTATCTATTTCTAGCTGGTTTAGCCTGTCGCGACTCGCATCCACCTTTAATTTTTCGCACCTTTGCAGTAAACCTTTCAAATAGCGGTTCCAATCGGGCAGTCGTGCTAATCCAAAATCAAACACAAAGCCCTTATATACCAGTTCAGATAAATGCTGTTTTATATGTCCAACGTGGGCAACTAAGGGTAAAGGGATAGAGCCTTTGCAGTGTTTTTGAATCTGATTTGCTATGGCCAGCCCCGTTTCAACCTGTTTTGCAATGTCTAAAGCCTTGGCGTTTAGCTTGATGCGCACCACTTCTAAGGCTTTTTTATACTCATGCTGACTACGAATATTGCTTGGGCCACCAAACGCCTTTAGTAGATCATCTACCGACGCATCAATAATGTCGTCAATGAGCTTTTGAATTTGACCAAAGGGATTAAAATACAGACTGAGTTTTGCTTTATTTGGCAGTTTCTCCTGCAAGTATTTCATGGGCGAAGGGACATTTTTTTTAATCAGCATAATCATGCCAAGCTTATGTGCGTTTTCAGCCTCAGCCTTTGAGGTAAACAGTTTAATATCTACCTGTTTACCCGCTGCACTTAGGGCTGGATAAGCCTTTACCTCAAAGCCGCTTTGCGATTGAGTATATACGGTTGGCAAGTTTTCTGCCTCAAAACTGCTAATATCTTGCTTTTCAATATCGCTGGTAACGACTTTGTCTATGGTCTGCTTTAACTGCTTATGCAGCTGTTGCTTGAGCGCTGGCAGCGATTTATTGACCGCCACTTGCTGGCCTTTATTGTCAACCACCTTAAAATTAATCGTGAGGTGTGAGTCGAGCCCTTCAATGCTGAAGTCGTCACTGCTTAGCGCAACCCCAGACATTTTGAATAGCTTAAGTGCAAAAGCTTGGGTAATAGACAGCACGTTGCCTTGCTGATCGGTGCCTTGGAGTTCATGCAAACAAGCATTGGCGTAGTCGGGTGCAGGCACAAAATTACGTCTTAAGCGCTTGGGCAATGACTTAATTAAAGCCACCAGTAGCTCATGACGTAAGCCTGGCACTAGCCAGTCAAACCCTATATTTTTAACTTGGTTAAGCAGCTCAATAGGAATGAGCAAAATTATGCCATCAAGCTCTTTGTTAGGTTCAAACTGGTACTCCAACGCCAGCACCAAACTGCCTTGGTGCCATGTGTCAGGAAACGCGGCCTCCGTAATATCACTGGCATCGCGTTTTAATAATTCATGTTTTTCAAAGTTGAGTAAGTCAGGCGTTCTTTGGCTAGCATTGCGCCACCATTTTGTAAAGCTTTGCTCGCTGCAAACATGTTCGTCAACGCGCGTCTCATAAAAGGCAACTAAGTCTTCTTCGTCTGCTAAAATATCTCTGCGGCGGGTCTTTTTTTCAAGTAATTGAATGTCTTCCACTAGGGCTTGATTACTGCTTAAAAAAGCATACTGTAGTTTGGTCTCGCCTTGCACGAGCGCGTGTCGAATGAAGAGCTGTCGGGTGTGCACATGATCAACGCTTGAATAGTTAACCAAGCGTTTAGATACAATGGGCAAACCAAACAGCAAGGCATTCATATACGCCATTACCGCCCCACGCTTTTTGCTCCAATGCGCTTCCACATAATTTTTATTCAGTAGATGCTGAGCGATAGCTTCAATCCACTGCGTTTCAATTTTGGCGACTTGCCTAGCATACAGGTTGGTAGTTTCTACCAGCTCACCCGCCATAATCCATTTAGGCTGTGACTTGAACAAAGCCGAACCGGGAAATATCTTAAATTTGCTGTTACGCGCGCCTAAATATTCATGATTAAGATCTTTTAAGCCTATCTGCGACAGCAGGCCAATGGCCATTGCGGTGTGAATTTTTTGATAATCAGCTTGTTCTTTATTTAAACGCAAGCCTACCGATACCAGCATGTGTTTTACCTGATGAGTAATATCTTGCCATTCTCGCATGCGCTGATAATGCACAAAATGCTGTAAGCACCATTTTCTGAGCTGATTTTGCGTCAATTCTTTTTGCTGAGCTTTGAATGCTTGATACAAATTCAACAAACTAATTAAATCTGAATCTTTGTCAGCAAATTCAGCGTGCGCCAAATCTGCTTTTTGCTGTTTGTCGTGCGGACGCTCACGCGGATCCTGTACGCTAAGACCTGCCGTTATTACCATTACCTCAGACACACAATCGGTTTCTCCCGCAGCCAGCAGCATACGCGCGTACTTGGGATCTAGAGGGAAGCGCGCCATTTTTCGGCCTTGCTCATTTAAATATAGGCGGCCTTTTTTAATATCAACGGCTTGGAGTTCTTGTAATAAGCGCACGCCGTCAGTAATAAACTTTTCTTGTGGCGGCTGAATAAATTCAAACTGTTGAATTTCACCTAAGCCTAAATTAAGCATTTGTAGAATAACACTGCTTAAATGGGTTCGGGTAATTTCAGGATCCGTGAACTCAGGGCGCGATAAAAAGTCTTGTTCGCTGTATAAACGAATGCAAATACCTTTAGAGGTTCTGCCGCAGCGCCCTGCTCTTTGTTTAGCTGACGCCTGTGAAATAGCCTCTATGGGCAAACGCTGTACTTTAAGACGATGGCTATAGCGTGACATTCTTACCAAGCCAGTGTCTATGACATATTTTATGCCCGGCACGGTTAAAGAGGTTTCCGCCACGTTGGTAGATAGGACAATACGTCTTCGCCCCTGTGGGTGAAAAATCTTTTGCTGATCACTGGCGCTGAGTCTTGCGTAAAGCGGAATAACCTCAGTGTGCGTATACTGTTTCTTTTGCAGGGCCTGCTGGGTTTCTCTAATTTCTCGTTCGCTGCTTAAAAAAACCAAGATATCGCCGCGGCCGTGGGCAAAAAGCTCTTCTACCGCAAGGCTAATCGCCTCAATCTGATCCTCAGCCTGCTGCTGCTCAACATAATTGCGATATTGAATATCAACGGCGAAGCTGCGGCCGCTCACCTCCACAATTGGCGCGTGGTTAAAGTGCTCAGAAAAGCGCTGAGGATCTATGGTGGCCGAGGTAATAATAATTTTTAAGTCAGGTCTTTCAGGCAAAATTCGCTTCAAATATCCCAGCAAAAAGTCAATATTAAGGCTGCGTTCATGCGCTTCATCAATAATGATGGTGTCGTACTGACTCAAAAGTTTGTCTTGCTGCATTTCGGCTAACAGCATACCGTCGGTTAATAGCTTAATCAGGCTAATGTCAGACACTTGTTCTGAAAACCGCACCTTACAGCCTACTACCTGACCCACACTGGTCTTAAGCTCTTCAGCAATTCTTGCTGCCACACTGCGCGCCGCTAGTCGCCGTGGTTGAGTATGCCCAATCATGCCTTTACGGCCGAGGCCGAGTTCTAAACACATTTTGGGTAGCTGGGTGGTTTTACCTGAGCCGGTCTCGCCCGCAATTATCACCACCTGATGTTTGGCAATCAGTGCTTTAATATCTTCTTTTTTATCAGACACCGGCAGTGATGGGTATTCAATAAATACCTTCACATTGGTGCGTACGCTCAACTTTTGCTGCGCGGCTTCAAGGCTTTCTTGCCATGCTAGAACAGCGAGTTCTTTCTTCTCGCTGTCCTTAATAGTGTTTAATTTTGACCAGCGGCGCTTAAGTGCCAGCTGGTCTTGAAGTTTACATTTGTCGAGCTGCGTTGAAAGGCTTGTAGAAATGGTCATTTAGTCTTTATATATTTTTACGGTTAGCGTGCCGTTGGTGTCTATACTGGCACGATACATACCTGGAGTGTTAAAAGGCATCGCAATATTGCCTTTGTTATCAATCGCTATAACGCCGCCACTGCCGGCTTGCTCGTTAAGCACATCAAACATAACAGTATTGGCGGCCTCATCAAGGCTGACTCCTTGGTACTGCACACGAGCACAAATATCGGATGCTACGTTGTGGCGAATAAAATACTCGCCGTGGCCGGTAGCCGACACTGCACAAGATTGATTGTTGGCATAGGTACCCGCGCCTATAATGGGAGAATCGCCTACTCGCCCATAGCGTTTAGCGGTCATGCCACCGGTTGAGGTGCCTGCCACCAAGTTGCCGTTGGCGTCTAAAACCACCGCCCCTACTGTGCCATATTTATGATCTTGATATTCAATTAGATCTTGGTTACGGATAGGCTTTTGCGCGTTAGCCGCGGCTGTGTCAATACGTTTTTTAGCTTTTTGCAAAGACTCAAAGCGGCGCTGCGTATTGAAGTAGCTATTTGGCACCGTTTCCAAATTATGCAGCTTTGAAAATGCCTCGGCGCCGGTGCCTGTAAGCATAACATGCTCAGACTTTTGCATGACTAATAAAGCAGCTAAAATCGGGTTTTTGATTGTCTTAATACCGGCTACGGCGCCCGCTTGTTTTTGTTCGCCATGCATAATGGAAGCGTCTAATTCATGTATGCCTTCATAGGTGTAAACCGCTCCCTTACCCGCATTGAATAACGGTGAGTCTTCCATGATCATAATTGCAGCAGTAACAGCCTCTGTGCCGTCTTTGCCTAGCATTAGCTGCTCATGACCGCTTTTAATCGCTTTGGTCAAGATGTCTATATATTCGGCTTCCTGTTGGGCTGTCATGTTTGTTTTTAAAATAGTGCCCGCACCACCATGAATGGCAATCGCAACTTTTGGGGCATCTAGAGTATCTTTTATCAAATCAGCACTTACCGCGCTTGCGGCAAATTGAAGCAAATACAGCGACATAACAAGATTAGCAGGCTTGTAGGAATTTAACCATGACGGTTTTTTCATAGCTTTGCTTGAATGTTTATCAGGACCAATATTTGTGCCTAACGACGCCTTATTTTTTTGGGGTGAGCGGTGCAAAATAGCTAATAGCATGATAATCCCTCTTATTCTAATCAGAAGTGCAGAATAAGAGGATTATTTAAAAATGTCCAATGTCTTACATGCTTTTAGGTAATGAGTTTAAGAATAGAGTGTAAATGTCGTACTCAAGTATCTATTTATCTCATTATCTGCTTTCGATTACCTTCGAGCCGCGATTGACTGCCATCTGTTTAGCTCTAACCGCGGCGCGGTCGAGTTTAATACTTGATACTTAAATGAGTCGAAATAAGAATACTCAAAACCGGTACTATCCACTAATTCATTGTATATTACTCTTAACTTTCGCATCGAAAAGAAAGGCGCGGTGCGATTATTCAACGCAAAATCGTTGCCACTTGTGCTGTGCTGTTCTATGTATTCGTTATTGGGCAGGATTGACTCATTCATGTTGCAAATTCCTTTGACCGTTATGTACATAATAAAGTAAAAAAACACTCTATGTTTGTTCCTAAAATAAATAAAAAATAATCCTTTATAACTTTTTTAAAAATAAGGATTGAGTCTATCTCGTCTTTTCTTTAGGTTATAATCATGGACACACAAGCTGTCTTTGAAAACTGCATACATAAAGCAGTAGGTGCACGCAGCGCTATTTAAAAACGGTTGTGTAAAGTAGCTAATAAATTCAAGCGCTTACTAATCAAGCTTACACATCGCCAATGGAGATTGAGAAGACATAAATGACTAATGAGATACAAGAAACCATTTTGTGGCACGACTATGAAACTTTCGGCATAAATCCAAAGGTAGATTTTCCTGTGCAATTTGCCGCTATTCGCACCGATCTAAATTTAGATATAATTGATGATAAAGCCAGTATCGACTGGTTATGTAAAATGCCGTTTGACTATCTGCCTCATCCAAAAGCATGTTTAGTAACTGGTATCACACCTTTTTACAGCTTACACAAGGGTCTACCAGAACCCGTCTTTGCTGAAAAAATTTATCAGCAAATTAGCCAAGAAAATACCTGCGTAGCAGGATATAACAGCATGAAGTTTGACGAGGAAGTAACGCGGCATTTACTGTTTAGAAATTTATTCCCCGTTTACGAACGCGAGTTCAAGCACAATAATTCCAGATGGGATGTTATTGATTTGGTGCGAGCTTGCTATGCACTTCGGCCACAGCAAATTGCCTGGCCTTTGTATGAAGATGGTAAGCCCTGCTTTAAACTAGAAGCGTTAACGCAAGCCAATAGCATAGAACATACAGCGGCTCACAATGCGCTGTCTGATGTACATGCCACCATTAATATTGCAAAACTTATTAAGACCAAGCAGCCTAAGCTGTATGACTACTATTGGCAATTGCGCAATAAACATACCGTAAACGACATGCTGCAGCAGTTTCAAAAAAATATTTTTGTGCATGTAAGTGGCTTTATCTCAAGTGTGCAGGGATGTTGCAGTATTATCATGCCTGTATGTTCACACCCTCATAATAAAAATGCGGTTATCTGCATTGATTTACTAAAACCAATCAATTTATTTGAAGAAAATGAACCACAGCAGTTAAAACAAGCCTTATTTACACAGACCTCGGTTTCAGACTCGTCATCGTCTGCCGCCTTGGTTGATGCTGTTGCAGATACTCCCAGACTATACAATATCGCCATAAATAAATGCCCGTTTGTTGCGCCTATCAAAACTCTGTCTGGCGAACGAGCAGCCCAATTAGGAATTGATGTAGATCTTGCCATAAAACACTATAAACGTTTAGCAAATTTGCCCCACTTAAAAGACTTATGCACAGGTGTTTATGCACAAGCTGACGTTAAGCCTGTGCCCGATAATATTGATGAACAACTATACACTAGTGATTTTCCATCACCAGCCGATACAAGGCTCAAGGACTTTGTAAGGCAACAGCTTCCAGAACAGCTTGCAGCCTTTAGTGGTAAGTTTGAAAGCGCCTTATTAAACAAACTATTGTTCAGATACCGCGCTCGCAACTACCCTAACCTTTTAGATGAAAATGAAATAACACGCTGGCAGCAACACGTACAAGAGCGACTTACGCAAGGTAACAAAAAGAGCTGTCTGTCTTTACAAGAGTTCTTTGAATCGATTGACGAACTAAGTCAAGAATATCAACAATATCCTGAAAAGATGAAAATATTGCAGTCTTTACAGCGCTATGCTCAACAACTAACCGGTATGTAAGTCCTTGGCTTTACCAAAAGAGCATTGAAAAAAGGTATTTATGAAGGGAATGAAGGGAATAAAATTAACACTTAGGCCAGACAAATTGTTGCACGTTGGAGTTTCAATAAAATTGAACAAGAAACACTTTTTGGCAAAAAAAAAGACTATGACAAATGCCAGATGATACTCGAAAACAGAAATAATTTGCGTTGCCGCGAATGCCCCTAACAAGCGAAAAGCCAAGCTTACGTTTACGTTAACTTGACTTTACGTAAACGTAAAGTAGTATTGAGAGACTATAGTTAACGAGTTGTCATACACATGTCATTGCAGACCTTCAGTATTGGTGAATTAGCTAAATCTTTCGGCATTACTCCACGTTCAATCCGATTTTATGAAGAACAGCATTTGTTGGTGCCCGAACGAAAAGGCCAGACAAGAGTTTACTATGGCAAAGATAAAGTCCGCTTAAAATTAATTCTAAGAGGCAAACGCTTGGGATTTTCTTTGGCCGAAATTAGCACTCTTTTTGAACTCTACGATACCAATCCTAATTCAGCGGCTCAGCTTGAAACAATGCTGCAGCTTACCAAAACAAAACGTGCAGTTTTAGAGCAGCAATTTAATGACATTCAAATGTTAATGAATGAACTTGACGATGTTGAATCACGCTGCGAAGAAGAACTTAACGATATTAAACGAGGTGTTGCATGATAACTGGGCCCTATCCTACTCTAAACTTTGGTCTTGGTGAAGACATCGATATGCTACGAGAACATGTCTATAACTTCGCCCAAAATGAAATTGCACCACTGGCCGCTAAAGCCGACGAGAATAACCAATTTCCTAACGAATTATGGGCAAAATTAGGCGACATGGGCCTGTTAGGCGTCACAGTAAGTGAAGAATTTGGTGGTTCCGACATGGGCTATTTAGCGCACACCGTTGCCATGGAAGAAATTAGCCGCGCGTCTGCCGGCATCGGCTTGAGCTATGGCGCGCATTCAAACTTGTGTGTAAACCAGCTCGCCAAAAATGGTACTCAAGCACAAAAAGAAAAATATTTAGGTAAACTTGTGACTGGTGAACACATTGGTGCACTGGCAATGAGTGAGCCTAATGCTGGTTCAGACGTGGTGAGTATGAAGCTTAGAGCCGATAAAAAAGGCGACAAATACATTTTAAACGGCAATAAAATGTGGATAACCAATGGCCCCGACGCGCACACCTTCATTATTTACGCTAAAACTGATACCGCGGCCGGCTCTAAAGGGATTACCGCGTTTATCGTTGAAAAAGACACACCTGGGTTCAGTCAAGCGCAAAAACTAGACAAACTGGGCATGCGCTCTTCAAACACCTGCGAACTTGTGTTTGTAGATGCAGAAGTGCCACAAGAAAATATTTTGGGCGAAGTTGGCGGCGGAGTGCGAGTGCTAATGAGCGGATTAGACTATGAGCGCTTAGTGCTATCGGGCGGCCCACTAGGTATTATGCAGGCCACAATGGACGCGGTAATTCCCTACATTCACGACCGCCAGCAATTTGGTCAATCCATTGGAGAGTTTCAATTAGTACAAGGCAAAGTAGCCGATATGTACACCCAAATGAACGCTGCGCGAGCATATGTTTACACGGTCGCCAAATCGTGTGACCGCGGGGAAACTACGCGTAAAGATGCCGCTGGGGCTATTTTATATTCGGCAGAGCTAGCCACCAAGATGGCGCTTGATTCAATTCAACTACTAGGCGGCAACGGCTACATAAATGACTACCCTACTGGCCGTTTACTGCGAGATGCGAAGTTATATGAGATTGGCGCTGGCACCTCCGAAATAAGACGCATGCTGATAGGCAGAGAACTTTTTAACGAATCAAAATAACGAGGTTCATCAGTGCCCATTATTCAATCAAAAATAAATACAAAAAATGACGCCTTTGCAGAAAACCGTTTGCATATGCAGGCCCAAGTAAACGATTTGCAGCAGAAAGTCGCTCAAATTATGCTGGGAGGCGGAAAATCTTCACGAGAACGCCACCTCTCACGCGGTAAATTACTGCCAAGAGATCGTATTGAGGCTTTAATAGACAAAAACGCGAGCTTTCTGGAAATTGCTCAGTTCGCTGCATGGGAAGTATATGACGACTATGTGCCCTGCGCAGGTGTTGTTGCGGGCATTGGCAAGGTTAATGGTATAGAGTGCATGATTGTGGCTAACGATGCGACGGTGAAAGGCGGCAGTTACTATCCTCTTACGGTTAAAAAGCATTTGCGTGCCCAAACCATAGCCCAAGAAAATAATCTACCGTGTATTTATTTAGTCGATTCGGGTGGCGCTAATTTACCCAGACAAGACGATGTTTTCCCAGACAAAGAGCATTTTGGGCGAATATTTTTTAATCAAGCCAACATGTCTGCTCAGAATATCCCGCAAATAGCCGTAGTAATGGGCTCGTGCACCGCAGGTGGTGCCTATGTTCCTGCTATGGCCGACGAATCTATTATAGTGCGAGAACAAGGCACTATATTTTTGGGCGGACCGCCTTTAGTAAAGGCCGCTACAGGTGAAATTGTCACGGCTGAAGACTTAGGCGGAGGCGACGTGCATTGTCGAACTTCAGGCGTAGTTGACCATCTTGCCAATAATGACCATCACGCATTGAGCATTGCGCGCGATGCAGTTGCTAGACTAAACAGACCGACACCAAATGCATTGCAAAAACATTCTAGCATAGCGCCACGCTACCCCATGGATGAGATATACGGCATTATTCCAAAAGACAGCAAACAAACCTATGACGTAAAAGAAATTATTGCGCGCGTAGTAGATGACAGTGATTTTCATGAATTTAAAGCTCTTTACGGCACTACACTAGTGTGTGGTTTTGCCCGCATAGAAGGCTTTGAAGTAGGCATATTAGGCAATAATGGAATTTTGTTTGGTGAAAGTGCATTAAAAGGCGCTCATTTTGTCCAACTATGCTGCCAACGCAATATTCCGCTCGTGTTTTTACAGAACATTACTGGTTTTATGGTAGGCAAGCAGTATGAAGCCAACGGCATTGCCAAACATGGCGCGAAAATGGTCACCGCAGTGGCCTGTGCTCAGGTACCTAAACTCACGGTACTGATTGGCGGTAGCTTTGGTGCGGGTAACTACGGTATGTGCGGCCGAGCCTACGACCCTCGTTTCTTATTTATGTGGCCTAATGCCAGAATTTCAGTTATGGGCGGAGCTCAGGCTGCAGGGGTATTAGCACAGGTAAAAGAAGGTCAAGCGCAGCGCGAAGGCTTGAGTTTAAGTAAAGAAGTGATAGACGCGATTAAACAACCTGTCATTGATACTTACGAACGCCAAGGCCACCCTTATTACGCATCGGCGCGTTTGTGGGATGATGGCGTAATCGACCCAGCCGATACCCGCAAAGTACTAGCGCTGGCGCTTTGTGCGGCTAATAACAAAGCTATTACAGAAACCAAACATGGTATTTTTAGAATGTAAGTGTTGGCATATTTCGCGCCTGTGAACCGTATTGGCGGAAAACAAGTGCTCAAATTGGCTGTAAAATGCAATAGCTGACGCGATAAAACTAATGGAAAATGTCGCTACCGTGAAATAAACATCAAACATCTAAGGTGAGATTATTGTAATGAGTCATGTCGAATTAAATATAGAAAACGCAGTTGCCACGGTTACGCTAAACCGTCCCGAGGTTCATAACGCCTTTAATGAGCACGTTATAAGCAATTTGATTGACTGCTTTGAACGCGTAGAAAATGATGACAATATACGCGTTATGATTTTACAGTCGACGGGGAAATCATTTAGCGCTGGCGCTGATCTTAACTGGATGAAAAAGATGGCATCCTACAGCGAAGAACAAAACCTAGCCGACGCTCAGCAATTAGCACTGATGCTGTCAAAATTGTTTCATTTATCAAAACCCACTATTGCAAAAGTTCAAGGCAGCGCATTTGGTGGCGCAGTTGGCTTAGTAGCATGCTGCGATATTGCCATTGCTAGTCGTATGAGTAAATTTTGCTTAAGTGAAGTAAAACTAGGCTTAATACCGGCAACCATTTCGCCCTACGTTATTCAGGCGGTAGGACCTAGGCTGGCAAAACGCTTATTTATGACCGCGGAGGTTATATCATCTAGGCGTGCCAGAAGAATAGGTCTCATCAGTGAAGCGGTTAGTGAAGATGAATTAGACAGTGAAGTCGCTAATATTGCGTCCCAACTGCTCAAAAATGGCCCTGTTGCGGTATCACTGGCAAAAGCTTTGGTGGATCACGTCGCCTTTAAGCCAATTGATGCTGATATGATGCGATATACTAGCAAACAAATTGCCGCAGTACGCGTATCAAATGAAGGCCAAGAAGGCCTTGCTGCCTTTTTAGAAAAGCGTCCTGCGAACTGGGTAGACACTCATGATTAAAAAAATTCTCATTGCTAATCGCGGTGAAATAGCCTGCCGAGTCATGAAAAGTGCACATAAGCTTGGTATCGCAACGGTTGCCGTGTATTCGCAGGCCGACACTAATGCTCAGCATGTTAAAATGGCAAATGAAGCGGTTTACTTAGGTGAAGCGCCGGCCACGAAAAGTTATCTTAACGGCGATTTGATTATACAAAAAGCTAAGTCCTTAGGTGTTGATGCAATTCACCCCGGCTACGGATTCTTATCAGAAAACGCTAATTTTGCCGATAAATGTGAGCAAAATGGCATTATTTTCATAGGGCCAAATTCTTCCGCCATACGTGCAATGGGGTCAAAGTCGGCGGCAAAAACTATTATGGAAGCCGCGAATGTGCCCTTGGTTCCCGGCTATCATGGCGACAATCAAGATCCCAGTTTCTTACGTGATCAGGCCAATGCGATGGGCTACCCCGTTTTGTTAAAAGCAGCCGCCGGTGGCGGTGGCAAAGGCATGCGCCAAGTATGGCAAGAAAAAGATTTTTTTGAGGCACTAGACGCCGCCAAACGTGAAGCAATGAACGGCTTTGGCGACGACATTATGCTGGTTGAAAAGTACCTAACCGAACCAAGACATGTCGAAATACAGGTATTTTGCGACAATTTTGGCAAGGGCGTATATTTGTTTGAAAGAGATTGCTCCGTGCAGCGCCGTCACCAAAAGATAATAGAAGAAGCTCCCGCGCCGGGGATGACAGGCGACATTCGCCAGCAAATGGGCGAAGCCGCACTTAAAGCCGCCCATGCTATTGGCTATACAAATGCAGGTACCGTTGAGTTTTTACTCGACAGCGACGGCGCATTTTATTTTATGGAAATGAACACTCGTTTGCAGGTAGAGCACCCCGTAACTGAATTTATCACAGGCGAAGATCTGGTTGAGTGGCAAATAGCCGTGGCCAACAACCTGCCCTTACCAAAATCACAAGACGCATTGTCAATCAAAGGCCATGCTTTTGAAGCGCGAATTTATGCGGAAGACCCACATAACGAGTTTTTGCCCTCTACCGGCTTAATCGAATATCTCCTTGAACCGCCTAAAAACGAACACGTACGAATAGACTCTGGTGTGGTATCGGGCGACGAAGTTTCTATTTATTACGACCCCATGATTGCAAAACTGGTGGTATGGGCGGAAAATCGTGATCAAGCATTGGCGCTTCTCATTACATCTTTACAGCAATATATGATTTGTGGGGTAACCACCAATATTCCTTATCTGATTCAAGTTGCTAGCAGCGAGCCGTTTCGAAAAGCAATCCTCACCACTGACTTTATTGAACGACATGGTAACGTAATTGCCACGAATAATAAGAAGATTCCTGATAGCGTGCAAGGCCTAAGCCCAGTGCAAATAATAGCAGTGAGTGCCATGCTGAGCCTTAGCAATACAAATGATGTTAACCATAACGCTTATACAGGCAGCGTAAGTTATCCAGGATTTAGACTTAACCACACACTAGCGCAAGAGCTTGAATTTGCGCATGGTGACAATTATCACCGTTATTCACAAAAGCACATCGATAAAAACACATGGTCTATCACTATTAACGACATAGATCACGTTTACAGCGCTTCAAAAACACAAAATGTGCTCAATGTGGATGCTCGCGAGCATATCGCAAGCTACCCTATTTATGAAAATGACGATGTGGCATGGTTGTTAGACAACACCGGCGAGCTGAAAGTTATTAAGCCTAAAATCAATATGGGCACTGAAGGCGAGAAATTGCACGCTGGTGATGTTCTTGCGCCCATGAACGGCACGCTGGTGGCCATGAACGTAAAACAGGGTCAGCGGGTTGAAAAAGACGACTTACTGGCCGTGGTTGAGGCCATGAAAATGGAGCACAGCATGCGCGCGCCATTTGCAGGCACCGTAAGCGAATGTTTTGGCAACAAAGGCGACTTAGTCGACGGCGGCCAAGTGTTAGTATCGCTTAAAGCCGATCTAGCTGACAGCTCTGCTGCCGACGAACAAGAAATGAGCGTGTAAAATGCAAGTGAATTACCCAAGCCATGCAAACATTGTTGAAGTAGGGCCAAGAGATGGCTTACAAAACGAAGCAAGCCTGTTACACATAGCAGACAAGGTTAATTTGATAAATGCTTTAAGCCAAGCTGGCCTTCAGCATATTGAATCAGGCAGTTTTGTGTCGCCTAAGTGGGTGCCACAAATGGCTAATTCTGATCAGGTATTTGCCAATATTACGCGAAAAGCAGGCGTTATTTACAGCGCCCTTACACCCAATCTTAAAGGCTATGAGGGCGCGTCAGCAGCAAACGCCGATACGGTGGCTGTTTTTGCAAGTGCATCAAGCTCGTTTTCAATGAAAAATATTAACTGTGATATTCCCACCAGTATTGAGCGTTTTACCGCCGTTATAGAACAAGCAAAAAAAGACAATAGGCCGGTAAGAGGCTATGTTTCGTGCGTATTAGGCTGCCCTTACGAGGGTGATGTGTCACCTCAAGCAGTATTAGATGTGACCAAAGCACTACTGGATCTGGGCTGCTACGAAGTGTCTTTAGGCGATACCATTGGTGTAGGCACAGCGCTTAAAACAAAAAAGCTAACTGATTTATTAATATCGCAGATATCTATAAACAAACTTGCTTTGCACTGTCACGATACCTATGGACAAGCCCTTACCAATGTTCTTATTGGTTTGCAGCAAGGCATTAATACCTTCGACTCGTCAGTGGGTGGACTGGGCGGCTGTCCTTATGCGGCCGGTGCGTCTGGTAATTTAGCCAGTGAAGACCTTGTGTATATGCTCAATAATATGGGCATTGAAACCGGTGTAGACTTACAAAAGATGGTGCATATTGGCCAAGAGATCAGCGATGTCTTAGGGCGAAAAAATCAGTCTAAAACAGGCATTGCTCTGTACAATAAAGTAAATTAGTATAGATTTACGTTAATATGAAATTAATGAATAAAAAATATGGAAAAGCCCAACAATCGTTATATTAGTAATCTTACTCGCGACACATACGCTTTAATTCTCGCTGGTGGCAGAGGTTCAAGGCTTTACGAACTAACAAATTGGCGCGCAAAACCGGCCTTGTATTTTGGCGGTAAATTCAGAATAATCGATTTCCCTCTGTCAAACTGCATTAACTCCGGCATTCGTAATATAGGCGTATTAACACAATACAAATCACATTCTTTAATTCGCCACTTGGTCAGAGGTTGGGGCCACTTCAAAAAAGAATTAGGCGAGTCGGTAGAAGTATTGCCTGCCTCGCAGCGATTTTCGGAAGACTGGTATCAAGGCACCGCCGATGCAGTGTACCAAAACATCGACATTATAAGAGATGAGTTGCCCAAATATGTCATGATCTTGTCGGGGGATCATATATACAGAATGGATTACGGCCCCATGCTTGCTCAACACGTCGAGTCTGGTGCAAAAATGACCGTTAGCTGCATGTCAGTGCCCATTGCGCAAGCACGCGATGCTTTCGGCGTAATATCGGTTAATGAACAAAACCGAGTCACCGGATTTATTGAAAAACCAAGTAACCCAGCCCCGTTAATTGACGACCCAGGCTCTTGTCTGGCCTCAATGGGAAACTATGTGTTTGATACTGACTTCTTGTTTGAACAGCTTGAATTAGATGCGCAAAATGAAAACTCAGCGCATGATTTTGGGAAAGATATTATTCCCAGTATTATAGACAATCATCGAGTATGCGCATTTGACTTTAAAAAGAGCGCTAAAAACGATTCATACTGGCGCGACGTGGGAACACTTGACAGTTTCTGGGAAGCTAACATGGAGCTAGTAGCCCCTATTCCCGAGCTTAATTTATACGACAAACTCTGGCCTATTTGGACTTATCAAGAGCAGCTACCTCCCGCGAAATTCGTGTGGGAGCAAGACGATCGTCGAGGCGAAGCCTTAAATTCATTAGTGTCTGGCGGCTGCATAGTATCGGGGGCCACAATAAGGCGCAGCATTTGCTTTTCAAACGTAAAAGTCATGTCTTATTCAGACGTACACGAATCTGTTTTATTACCAGGGGTTGAGGTTGCGCAAAACTGCATTATCAAAAAAGCCATTATTGATCGCCGTGCCATTATACCTGAGAACACCCATATAGGCGTGAACCACGATGACGACCGTGCAAGAGGGTTCAGAGTGTCTGAAAACGGCGTTGTGCTGGTGACCCGCGAAATGTTAGCGGCGCTCAAATAACGTTTAAGCGCAACAAATTTGCTTGCCTTTAGGAGCCGTTAAGCCCATATCGGCAATCGCTATTTCAATCAGCGCAGCAACTTCTATCGGATATTCTAAGGGAAACATATGTTTCCCTTTCTTAAATTCAAGGTGGGTAATACTTGGGTTTGCTTTCAAAAACGGTTTTCTTAACACTGGCACACAAACATCCGTATTTTTGCCTGTAATCAAGCGTCCTGGTATTTTCAATTTACCCGAATAAGACGGCAAGTTATGCGGAATAGTCCGAAAAATATTGGCCTCTATTTCTACATCAAAATTAAGATGATGGTGGTCGTCTTTCTCTTGCACCACGCACGATACATAATCTTTGATACAATCTGGGTCAAAGTCTTTGAATAAGGACTTTGCCGCAAAGTATGCGTGTAAGTCTTGTTCTATGTGCCACTTTTGTCTTCTGAGCACCGTAATGCCCGCAGGCGTCAGTCTGTTTATGAGATTGTTGCGCTTGGCAAATCTAAACACGTATCGGGCTAAGCCCGTCATTAAGGGTGGATCTAGCATTATTAGGGCAGAAAATAAATCAGGCCGCAGGCATGCGCTCATATAGCTGACCACCGCACCAAACGAATGACCTATGGCGACTACTTTTTCGTGTTTTCCCTTGTTCTTTTCAATATAGTCAATCATTTCTGCTACTTGATTTTCCCAATTATCGTTTAAAGGATAACAAGGGTTGTGGGCGAATTTTTCCAAAGCTATTACGGCATACTGCTTAGGTAAATGGTCAAAGAGTTTCTGATAGCTCCCCGACGGGAAACCATTGGCGTGCGCAAAGTGCACTATAGTATGCTGTTCATTCGTTGTCATAAGCGTCTTATTTTTTATTATCCGCAATAAATGCAGAAGGGGTTACCTTATACCAGCGTTTAAACGCGCGTCGAAAATTCGCCATGTCGACAAATCCAAGTGTAGCGGCGGTTTGCGCAACAGAGTAGCCGTAAATGAGTAGGCATTCTTTTGAGATTGCAGCCTGATGAATATCTAAAATTGTTTTAAAGCTAGTCCCTTCGCTTTTTAAGTAGCGATGTAAACTACGCGCGCTCACATTGAGCTGCGTCGCTACATCACCTAAACAAGGCCTTGAAGACTGATACTGCATTAAACACTGTTGAACTTTACCTGTATAACTAGCAAATCGCAACCATCGTGCAAGCTCCTGCTCACAGGCTCTTTGTGCCTGTATAAAGCTCAATTTATCTACGTTAGGAATTTTAGCTTGTAAACTACGCTTATCAATCGCAATACCGCAGTAGCCGTAATTAAATTCTATTTTTTTCACTGCCAAACTATTATATTTCTCAGCGTAAGCGGGTTTTTCATAGTCAAAAAATAAACGCGATATAGACAAACTAGGCACACTTTGTAGCAGGGCTGCAAATACATTTAACACAGCGCCGGTTACCGCTTCTATTACAAAACGATGCAGCTCTCCTTGCCAATGTGTGTCTTTGGCTAAGACCACTACCTCTGTGTCGTACGACACAATGCTAATTTCAATAAAGGGAATACGGATGACCAAATAGCGCTGTACGAACTTAATCATGTCTTCGATGGTTTCGCAATTTAATAACGCAAGGCCAAATGTGCCGTGGTGCGCAATTTGTAATTTTCTGCCAACGGTTAAGCCTAAATGCTCTCTGCTTGGGTGAGCCAAGGCTTTTTTTAAAAGCTGATCAAATTGAGCGGGGTCTAATTTAGTATCATACGAGTACAGCTTATCTTTGCTAATACCCTGCTGCTGAAGCCATTCGTGTATAGGAAATGCATGCTCTTGCAACACATCAATTAGGTGTCCTAAGTAATATACCGGCACATATTGCATAAATTCACCTTCCGTTATTTCACTTAAATAAGCAAATATACGTCTTTTCCCGCCAATTGGCAATTAAAGACTCCTTTTTGACAATCCTAATCCTCACCCAATCACTATTATTGGTCCACACTATCACCATAGTTAAAAGAGGAGTTGCCATATGTTTCACTATTTAAAGTTTTTTCACTATTACGCTATCGTGCTGTTAGGATGCGCATTTTTATTGTTTGCTGACTACTTCATCCTTATTGGCTTTGCCATGTTTGCGAGTATATATGTGCTTGGCGACGCTCTATTTGGCGATGATACCAGTACGCCTACCTTGGCAAACAGGGTGGTGATAAATACTATGTTGTATGGCTCTGCGCCATTGCTTGTAGTGTTACTCATAAGCTCATTGTGGTTAGTAACACCGCACAATTGGGCTTTTATGGTGACGTTTTCAGAATTCATTGGCTATGATTTCGTGCAGGCAAAGCTAAATACTAGCGGGTTTGAATTAACGATAGCCGTGGTATTTTGTGGGCTCATGTTGAGCGGTATCGCCACCGTGGTAGGTCACGAATTAGTGCATCGTATTGCCAAGCCTATCGATGTTTGTTTTGGCCGATGGTTAATGAGTTTAACCTTAGACGCTAACTTTTCAATAGAGCATGTTTATCATCATCACGCCAAAGTAGCCACCGAGGCTGACCCGGTCACCGCGCCGCGAGGCAGAAATGTATACGTGCACACTGTGTATGCCATTATTGGGACGAATAAATCTGCTTGGAACATTGAGAAAAAGCGCTTAGCACGCAAAAAACAAGCACTGCTTAGTCAGCATAATAAAGTAATCCGTGGCTGGTTAATGTCGGCCCTTTATTTATTCGCTGCAGGTATGATCGCCGGTTGGCAAGGTGCCTTATTCTTAGGCTTAATTGGAGCTACTGGCAAATGTATATTGGAAATAGTGAATTACATGGAGCACTACGGCTTAGTGCGTGATCCTCGTCAGCCGGTAAAACCCAAGCATTCATGGAATTCAAACAGAAAAATTAGCACTTGGGCTATGTTTAACCTGCCTCGTCATTCTCATCATCACGAGCATGGCGCTATGCCCTTTGAAAAATTACAGCCTATGCCAGAAGCGCCCATGATGATAAGCGGCTATGTGTCGACCATTGGTATTGCTCTTATACCACCGCTTTGGTTTGCGCTTATGAAACCAAAACTTGCGCATTGGGACTCACATTTCGCGAATAAAGAAGAACTAGACATTATTGAGCAGCAAAACATCAAGCGACGTCAACGCCCTCTTATTGCCTATTTTTACTAATATTAAGCATGTCCAATCTACTTAGATAGATTGGGCATCACTTTATTATTCTCTTTACTAAAGCTTCATGCTGACCACACTTATTTGCAACATAAAATATTCTGATAAAGCTTAATGATCACAGCGCTTGATTAACAGAGCAGATTAATAAACAATGCAACTAATCCGACCAGAGAAGCAAGCTTTACATTACTATGCATATTGACTATTACCTGAACGCCACGCAAAACCACAGTGACTTTCCAGAACAAAGTTATATTATTTCGAAGCAATGGTCACAAGGACGCACCGTATACGGTGGACTTTCAGCAGGTATGCTGTTTAGCGCCGCAAAATCGTATGTAGATGCAAACAGAGTTTTACGCTCTATGTCGACAAATTTTGTCGGTCCATTACTTTCAGAAGAAGCCTTCATTATTACGGTCGAAATTGTTCGCAGTGGTAAAAATGTGTCTCAGATCCAGGCGCGTGCCTTTCAAAACGGGAAGGTGTGCGTATTAAGTCAATTTTGTTTTGCCCAAGGGCGTAAATCTAAGGTAGTAGTAAACAATACTGAAAAGCATAATTTGGTCACACCCACCAAATCAAAGTATATTCCACAAATACCAAAAATTACGCCTTCATTTTTGCGGCATTTTGATCTTTGCATACAAGAAGGCGGCATTCCTTTTCTGGGCGGTAAAAAAAGCCACTATTATGGCTGGATGCGTTATAAGAATCCTCCAAAAGAAATAAGCGATGCTCACATTGTCAGTATTATTGACGTTTGGCCGCCCACATTATTACAAATGATAAAGTTACCGGCACCCGCAAGCACGGTCAGTTGGAATGTAGAATTTGTATATCCGCATAAAGAAATTTTGCCAAACGACTGGCTTGCTTATAAAGCGATTACCCGCCAGGCGGCTGACGGTTACGGACATACCGAAGCCACAATTTGGGATGCCCAAGGTGATGTTATTGCGTTGAGCAGACAAACGGTTGCTATTTTCGATTAACTATTTAATTAAGCGCTATATGGCGACTTAAGCTTTGTTTAGCTTATACTTAGGGAACTAACAAGCCCATAGTGTTAATGTTGCATGAATAATGTAACGCGATTATTTTTTAATGCTCACATCTTTAAATACCTAGGTGTAAAATACAATGCATGTGTTATTCGTAGGTTTTGTATGGCCTGAACCAACATCGTCTGCTGCAGGCCAAAATATCATCAGCTATATTAAAGCTGCCCAGCATAATCACTGGCAGGTAAGCTTTTGCAGTGCGGCGCAAACTACACCACAAACCTTTGACTTATCATCAATGAATGTGAAGATGTTTCCAATACAGCTTAATTGCGATAGTTTCAACGTTAAAATAGAAGAGTTACAGCCTGACATTGTTATTTTTGACCGCTACCTTAGCTTTGAACAATTTGCTTGGCGCGTAAAAAAAACATGTCCAAAGGCTATGTTAATACTCGACATTGAAGACTTACATTGCCTCAGAGCTGCTCGCCAAGCGTTATTAAAACAGCAAAATGCCCCGCTCACATTTATGCAGCAAACCGATATTACCCAATGCGCCAACCTACCTTTGTTACACAATGATATTGCGCTACGTGAAATTGCCTGTGTGCTGCAAGCCGATCTTACGATTGTGCTGTCAGGCTTTGAAAAAGCCCTATTAATTGAACATTTCAACGTTCCTAGTAATCAGGTTGCGCATGTTCCTTTCATATTACCTGGATCATGCGAGGCATTATCAAACACATCAATGAGCGCTGAACATAAGCAGAATTTTGTCTTTATTGGAAATTTTAGGCATGCGCCTAACTATCATGCGGTTAAGATACTCGCAGAGCAGTGCTGGCCAAAAATTTATAAAGCCTTGCATAAGGACTATCCAAATATTAGCTGTAATGTATACGGCGCTTATATGTCGCCTAAAGCTAAGCAGCTTGAAAATAAAAAACTCGGCTTTTTTGTGCATGGCTTTGCACAGCATCAGTTTACCGTTATACAACAAGCAAGAATAATGCTTGCCCCTATTTCATTTGGTGCAGGTGTAAAAGGAAAGTTACTCGATGCAATGCAGTGCAACACCCCGTCGGTCACCACCCCCATAGGGTGTGAAGGGATTACTAATAAACCTTGGGCAGGTGAAATAGCCTCTAGTATAGATGAATTTGTTGTTGCAGCAATAAGACTGTACACGGACCAACAAAAATGGCAGCAGGCTCATCAAAATGGACAAGATATATTACTAAGTGATTACAACACGCAAACCAATCGCGCTTCCTTTATAAATATTATAGATGCCAAAATAAGTACTATAAAAAGCGACAGACAAAGCAATTTTTTGCACAAGATGCTAAGTCATCATCAGTTTCAAACGAGTAAGTACATGAGCCAGTGGATTGAAGCTAAAAGTAAGTGAAGCGTCCATGACCTCTAACTAGCCTGTGTATATTTTTTACAAATAGCTTGAATAACTTGGCTAATGCCATCGCGTCTGCCTTGGCTAAAATAATGTGACAGACCTACTTGGTTGAGGTATTGATGAATATCAAGGCGAGACACTTCTTCATAAGGTAGCTGGTTTACTTTTTCAATAATTAACGCAAGGATGCCGCGAATAACTTTGCTTTCTGAATATGCATAAAGCTTTCGCTTACTAGCATTTATAGCTTGCTTTTCGTCGCTATGAATAAGTGACATCCACACCCTCGCTTCACAGCCTGTTATTTCTGTAGCAACGGTGCGCTGGTGTGTTGGCAATGTTGCTAGGCTTTTACTGTGTATTAGTAACAAGCGATGTTTGGCATTCCAATCTGGCGCTTGTGAAACGGCGTCTCCAATGTTTGTTGGCAGTGCGCTCAAGCTTTTTGCAAACTGTTTGGGCTTTGTGATAGCTTTTCGGTCATCGTTAGCACTTTCTTGGAAAAGTTGATAAAGGCTCACCACAAAAGCGTCAATGTCTTGATATGTGGTATAGCAAGCTACCGATATTCGCGCGCAACCCTCTATAGACAGACTTTGCATTAACGGCATGGCGCAGTGATGGCCTGCCCTAATGGCAACGCCGTGACTGGCAAAATGAGCGGCTATGTCGTTTGCATGTATCTTTGGAATATAAAATGAAAGTAACGCAATAGCCGAACTTTCTTTAGTAAAGTACTCGGGAGTGCCAATATTACCCAAAATAACTAGTTTTTGAGACCTCGCTAAGGGATTTATTTTATCCAATAAATATAGGGCTAATGCCAGTTCAGTTTCTTGGATACGTTGAAGGTTAGCTTGTATGAACGTTGCTGCTGCGGCCAAGCCTATTGCGCCGGCAATATTGGGTGTGCCTGCTTCAAATCTACCAGGCACAGGTTGCAACACATAAGCATCCCAAGTAACGTGAGATATCATTTCACCGCCAAGTTTGCTGGGAGTGAGCTTTTCTAAGCAATGCTTTTTACCATACAGCGCACCAATACCTGTTCCCGCATACATTTTATGCCCGCTAATCGCATAAAAATCGCAGTGTATAGCCGATACATCTACTGTAATGTGCGCTGGTGCTTGAGTGCCATCAATTACGCTCAATGCGCCTACTTCAGCAGCTCTTTTACACAATTCAGTAACTGGATAAATATTACCTAAAGCGTTAGAAACATGGGCCATTGCCACTATAGCAACATTGCGGGTTATACTGGCTAAAGCGGCTTTGCGTTCTTGCTGGTTAAAGGTACCGTTATCACCTAATTTTATTCTTGTTAAGCTTAGGCTATACTTTGCGGCAAAATGCTGCCAAGGCAATAAATTGGCATGATGCTCACTTTCAAACAAGAGTATTTCACTGCCTTGCAAATCGGCGATATTAAGACCATTTGCAATTAAGTTAATTGCATCGGTGGTACCACTGGTAAATATAATTTGCGAGGCATCCGCTGCGCCTAAAAATTCAGCGACTACTGTTCTAGCATCTTCGTATTTATTGGAGGCAAGCCTAGCGCTGACATACCCACCGCGATGCACATTAGCATTGTATTGGCAGTAGTATTCTTGCATTGCAAGCAGGCTTGCATTGACACGCTGACTGGTAGCAGCGCTGTCTAAGTAAACTTCATTGGACGCATCAAAAAATGGGAATAACGCCTTAAACAATGACATAAATACGAGAGGCCTTATACTGTTAAACGGTGCAAGGGTTTGCACTAATTGTTTTGTAGTATACATTAGTCGCTAGTGTAAACGTAATAGCGGCGCTTACTAATTATATTCAAGGCTGTGTGCTTTTAGAAACACTTATCCTAAATTAATAAGAAGCATATCTGCTATAGTAAGCATATGAAAAGACTTTGAGCTTTTCATAAAGCATATCTTTCAATGCCCTATGTGTTTTTTGGGCCCTATTCGGTAGTACCTAGTGACCACTATTCAAACAATCAGCATACTTATTTACGCCTTTGGCTTTGTATACGTAGCGAGCAAAGTTGACTACACCCGTATTATAAAAGAACGTAAGTGGCAGCATATAATTTTCGGTTCAATTGTGGGCATTTTGTTTTTATGGTCATTTAGAGTCAGCATTTATGATGGCTTAACTATGCACTTTTTGTGGTTAACCACGCTTACACTCGTGCTAGGTTTTCGCTGGGCGGTCTTAGTTGCCACAACCGCACTGCTTATAATGACAGCTATAGGCACTGAGCAATGGAGCATGCTAGGGGTAAATGGGCTATTTGGGGTGCTTTTGCCCATTCTAATCACTTACGGTATTTTCGCATTTTCGTTTCATCGTGTACCCCGCCAGTTATTTGTCTATATTTTTGTGTGTGCGTTTTTCCCCGGTGCAATTACCATGGCAGCCAAAATGCTCTCATTCAGCGGATATTATTTGGCCGAAGGCATCTACTCGTGGGACATTATTAAAGATAACTATACTACCATGACAATATTGATGATGTTTCCTGAAGCCTTTTTTAATGGCTTCAGTATTACCTGCTTAATCATCTACAAACCAGACTTAGTGCATACCTTCCACGACAAATTTTACATTGATGGAAAGTAGTCGCACTAAGCGCTACTTAAAAAGGATGTCGTGTAAATCGTTGAGTTCAGATTTGCCCGCTATAATCTCTTCTTTTGTCAGTCCTGATAATTCATGCGGAAATACTAGCCAATCAGTACTTTCATGCACATAATAATCAGGCACTAAATTGCTTTTAGTTTTGTTATTTTTAGGCTTGTAGTAAGGTGTTGCAATACGTATTTCTTTAGGTGCATTTAAGCGCATCAAGCTGTTTATTTGATTAATTAAGGCTTCAATACTGCGGCCCGAATCGAATACGTCATCAACAATGAGTAACTTATCGGTGGCATTTGCGTTTTCAACCAGATAGTGCAAGCCATGCACTTTTATCTCTTTAGACTGCTTATTGATGCCATAGTAAGACGATGTGCGTACCGCAATATGGTCGGTGGGCGCCTCCTTGTATTCAAAGAATTCTTGTACCGCGATGCCTATGGGCGCACCACCACGCCAAATTCCCACTATAAAGTCTGGCCTAAAGCCATCTTCAAACACTTGTGAAGCAACTTTGAACGAATCCTGCAGTAGCGACGATGAACTTATGAATACTTTACTCACTGTTATTCCCTAGATGTTGTGCTGCTAGCATCCGCCAGCAGCTAAAAATTATATGATGATAAATAATAGCAATTATTCGCTACGCAAGCTATTTGCAGGCGTAATTGACTGCGCTTTGTAAGCGGGGTACCAGCTTGCCAACACACATAATATGATTGATCCCAGTGCAATAAACACCAGTTGATTCGCTTGAATATCAATAGGCAAGCCTTGCCCATTTTCGCCAAAGGCTAAATTAGATCCCAATAATTGCAGAATATCGTTTAAGCCCCAGCAGCCTAAAAGGCCAAGCGAAATACCCGTAATGATACCTTTTAAGCCATTAAATATGCCGTTGAATAAGAATATTTTCATAATATCCTTAGGCAACATACCTTGGGTTTGTAAAATCGCAATGTCTGATTTTTTTTCTGATACCACCATAACCAAGGCCGACACCACGTTAAACGCCGCCACCGCAATGACCAGTAACAGCATAAGCGACATCATGTTTTTTTCCATTTTAACGGCGTCGAATAAAGGACCCTGACGCTCGCGCCAATTTCTAAGCGAAAAATCATTTGCCGTTAAATACTCAACCACGGGAAGATACTCAAAGGCATCACGCAAAAATAATCGCTGCTGCTGTATTTGCGTTGTTTTTTTACGTGAAAGTCGTGCCAGATCATCAAGATGAATAAACATCACCTTATCGTCCATTTCGGAGTTTATATCAAATATAAACGAAACCGTTACTAAGCGCTGGCTTGGTATGCGACCAAGCGGTGAATAAATACTAGTGTCGGTGCTAATTAGCCTAAGCTGCTGGCCTAAACTCACATCCAAACTAGCGGCTAAAATTCGGCTAATACCCACATTAAAACTTCCAGATAGTAGACTGTCCCAATTACCATCAATAATGTTGTTAGCCACAATAGAAAATGGTTTTGCCGCTTGCGTTTGCGTACCTTGTAAAAATAAAGGGGCCACTGTAGAGCGCGACTGCACAATTACCTCACGTTCAGCGTAAGGTACCTGCGCTAATACTTGAATCTCTAAATTAGGCGGCAGCTGCACAGGGTTTTCACTTGCCACGACTATATGCGGCAATATCCCTAATATACGTTTTTTCAATTGTCCTTCTAGGCCGTTCATGACGGATAAAACCACGATTAAAGCAGCAATACCTAGGCTTATTCCGACAATCGAAAAGCGATTAATAAACGCAACAAAACTTTGTTTGGTGCCTGATTGGGAATATCTCAACGCGACAAAAGCAGAAATTGACATTTAAAATTAGTAACCTAGCGAAAAATGGGTGTTGTTTGCATGCAAGTTTACTATTATTTACCCTTGGGTGTATATGATCCCTTCAAGCGTATATACGTTTACATCAGCACAGAACCAGCCGTTGTCTATGCTTATGGCGAGGCAGTTGAGTCGGTAAAACTCAGCCTATGCTCACTTGCCAATAAGCCCTTATAAAAACAAAAATAGCCTTAATAGAGGTTATGAGCCTGCTTTATGATAATATTCTTCGCGTTTTACAGCCATAGGCTAACAATCATTGCAGCGCGTCGAACACCCTTATAATAATGCAGGCAGCATAATTCACTGCTAAAGATTCATTTCAAACAATTTACACTAAGAGTATGCTTTAAAAATATGTCGTCAATTATCGAACCGCGATTACCAAAAACCAAAAAAGAGCGCAACATTACCGATCGTATTAAGTGGACAGGCTTAAGCGGTAGCGCACAATCACTTGCGATTGCCAAAGCCGCCCAAGCTCACAACGGCCCTTTAATTGTTATTACCACCGACACCGCACAGGCCTATCAACTTGAAAAAGAGATAGCATTTTTTAGCAATGACGAGAACTTGAGTGTCAACTTATTCCCGCACTGGGAAACCTTGCCGTACGATCATTTTTCGCCGCATCAAGACATTGTGTCAAAACGACTTGAATCACTCTATTTATTAAGCAAGAAAAAAGCCGGCGTGTATTTAGTCCCGGTGAGCACATTGCTACAAAGACTCTCTCCTGTTACCTATGTTGGACAGCACTTATTATATTTAGAGAGAAATCAAACCTTAGATCCCACCGAGTTTAGACGCAACCTTGAGAAATCAGGTTATTTGCATGTGGGGCAAGTGATGTCACACAGCGAATTTAGTGTGCGCGGCTCTATTATCGACTTATTCCCGATGGGCAGTGACAAGCCCTTTAGAATCGATTTGTTTGACGACGAAATAGACTCTATTCGCTATTTTGATCCGTCTACACAACGTAGTTTAGAAGAAGTAAACAACATTCGTTTGCTTCCAGCACGCGAGTTTCCCACAGACAAAGAGGCCATTTCAGGCTTTCGCACCCGCTATTTAGACCAGTTTAGCCAGTCGGCAAACAATGATCATGAATCTGTTTTGTACCAAGTAAGTAAGGGCACCATGCCCGGCGGCATTGAATATTACCTGCCCTTGTTCTTCGAAAACACCGCTAGCTTGTTTGATTACTTACATGAAGATTCACTACTTGTTTTTGCGCATGATATTCCTGCTGCCAGCGAACGCTTTTGGACAGATTTGCAAAACAGGTATGAGCAGTATCAATACAATTTAGCGCGCCCGCTGTTGCCACCCGAAAAACTATTTTTGACTGAACAAGAGCTAAATGGCTACCTGAAACAGTGGCCCAGCGCCAAAATCACCAGTGAGATAGTGAAAAAATCAGCGACGAACACACCATTTTCAACCCAAGCGGTGTCAAACATTGGCATTGATACACTAGCCACGAATCCTTATTCTGCTATTCAAGCAGAAGTTAAACGCGCCGCTGAAACACGCAAAAAAGTCATATTCGTGGCCGAATCTACGGGACACAAAGAAAGCTTAATCAACATTCTTAAAAAAGCAGCGATAAAAGTCGTGTCTGCTGATTCATTTACCCAAGCATTAGCGCATAAAAGCCCCATAAGCATTGTAATAGGCCAAGTAGAAGAAAGTTTTGACTGCAGCGACAAAACCTATCCTTTGCTGCTTATTACTGAAAAACAGCTACTCGGTCATAAAGTCAGTCGGCGTAAGCAGCGCAGTAGAGCCACATCGGTCGATGAAAGCGCTATTATACGAAACCTTGCCGAACTGTCGCAAGGTTATCCAGTAGTACATATTGACCATGGTGTGGGCCGTTTTCTAGGCCTGCAGACGCTTGATGTAGGTG
This sequence comes from Glaciecola punicea ACAM 611, assembly GCF_000252165.1. Classification (GTDB taxonomy): domain Bacteria; phylum Pseudomonadota; class Gammaproteobacteria; order Enterobacterales; family Alteromonadaceae; genus Glaciecola; species Glaciecola punicea. The sequence goes on along the minus strand of NZ_BAET01000007.1, from coordinate 254,554 downwards.
GCCTTACTACCGAATACTTGACGATTGAATATGCAAAAAAAGCAAAGCTGTATGTGCCGGTAGCTTCGCTGCATCTAATAAGTCGCTACAGCGGTGGCGAAGCTGAAAATGCGCCGCTGCATTTATTGGGCAACGACACATGGTCAAAAGCACGACAAAAAGCGGCCGAAAAAGTACGTGATGTCGCGGCACAGTTGCTTGATATTTATGCAAAACGCGCAGCCAAACCGGGCTTCGCCTACCCCATTGATTGGCTAGAATATCGACGTTTTACTGACAGCTTCCCATTTGATGAAACGCCCGATCAAGAAACGGCTATCAACGCAGTTCTGCAAGACATGGGCAGTAATAACGCAATGGACCGCTTAGTATGCGGCGACGTGGGCTTTGGTAAAACCGAAGTGGCCATGCGGGCCGCCTTCATAAGCGCTATTCACGGAAAACAAGTGGCAATACTGGTGCCCACCACTTTACTGGCACAGCAGCACTACGAAAACTTTAAAAACAGATTTTCTCAATTTCCCTTCGAAATAGGAGTGATGTCGCGATTTGTTAGTCAAAAAGACCAAAAAGTAATTATGCAAAAACTAGCCAATGGTCAAGTTGATATTGTGGTTGGCACGCATAAACTCTTACAAAACGATGTTAAATTTAATGATTTAGGCTTGGTAATAATAGATGAAGAACATCGATTTGGCGTCAGGCAAAAAGAGAAATTTAAAGCCCTACGTGCTGACGTAGACATACTCACCCTTACCGCTACTCCGATTCCCCGTACTTTAAACATGGCGCTAAGCGGTATGCGCGATTTGTCCATTATTGCAACGCCGCCTGCTAGGCGTCTCGCCGTTAAAACGTTTGTTCAACAACGCCATACTGACATTATTCGTGAAGCCATAATGCGAGAAATATTGCGCGGCGGGCAAGTATATTTCTTACATAATGAAGTAAAGACAATTGAAAAAACAGCCGCTGATATTGCCGAAATAGTGCCTGAAGCACGTATTGCGATAGGCCATGGACAAATGCGCGAGCGAGAGTTGGAAAACGTCATGAACGACTTTTATCACCAGCGCTACAACGTCCTGGTATGCTCTACTATTATCGAAACCGGCATAGACGTGGCAAGTGCTAACACGATTATTATCGACAGAGCCGACCATTTAGGTTTAGCGCAACTCCACCAACTGCGCGGGCGAGTGGGCCGCTCGCACCATCAAGCCTATGCTTATTTACTAACGCCACACCCAAGAAGAATGACCAAAGACGCCAGCAAACGTTTAGAAGCTATTGCTTCACTTGAAACACTAGGCGCGGGCTTTGCTCTTGCGACGCACGATCTTGAAATAAGAGGCGCGGGAGAATTATTAGGCGACGGCCAATCTGGGCAAATAAATGCAATAGGCTTCAACTTGTACATGGAAATGCTAGAAAAAGCCGTAGAAGCACTCAAAGACGGCAGAGAACCTAGCTTAGCAGATACTTTAGGCAAACAAACTGAGGTCGATTTACGCGTAGCGGCACTACTACCAGAGGATTATATTGGCGATGTAAATATGCGCTTAGCCATGTATAAAAAACTTGCTAATTGTGAAGATTTAGACGAGATTGATAGCTTGCAAATAGAGATGATTGATCGTTTCGGTTTGCTACCTCCCGCCGCTCAAAACTTAGTTCAGCAAACGGCGATAAAACTAGCGGCGGCTAGTTTAGGCATAAATAAAATTGAAGCTAACGATCAAGGTGGTACTATTGAGTTTGAGCAAGACGCAAAAGTTAACCCTGGTGCATTAATACAGTTAGTGCAAAAGAAATCGTCTCAGTTTAAGTTTGAAGGGCCTACTAAAATACGCTTTATGTGTAAAACACCGGCCAATAAGGAAAGACTAGACTATACCCTTAACCTTATAGAATTACTCGCTGAAACCTGTTACGCGTAACGATAACTATGGAATATAATGACTAAGCGACTTATAATCTGTGCAACAATATCTTTAACATTGATGTTAGGTAGCGTTGTAGTACTGGCACAAAATAATAATGAGACGCAATGGTGGTTTAATGTTGAACTCATTGTGTTTAAGCGCGATCTGTTGCCCAATAATAATGAGAACTTTGGGCCTGCATTGGCCATCGATACGCATAATAGTAACGGTACGCAAAAAACAGCTTACAGCAGTAATTTTCTGTACTTAAAAGCCTTACAAAAAGCGTTTAGTGAAGATAAATATCGCACCGCGTTGCCCTTATGTGATGTTAACCCACAGCAAACATCTGACATTGTTATTCTTGATGAAAGCCTATTAGCTAGTTTACTTACACCCTTTGATTTAAGCAGTTCCGCTGATGCAAGCAAGCGTGATTTGGGTAATGATCAGCCAGTAGGCCAGCATCAAAAAGAAAGACTGTCTGCATTAACAAACGATATTCTATTTATAAATAATCAATTGGATAATATTGCAAACTCGTCATTTTCCATGTCTTGTGTGAGCAGCTTTTTGCAAGCCCCGTTAAGCTATTTTATTTTGCCTCAAATAGGCCCACGTTTATTCAGTACTGACAGCTATTTTTGGGGCAGTAAACAATTATTAGCACAAACTGACTTAGTTTTGGAAGATTTTGCTAAAAATATATTTAGGCAACGTGATATTACGCCACTTTTACATACAGCATGGCGACAAGAGATTGAGTTTGGCATTGAAAACGCAGAGTTTATTCGCGTTCGCGCTGGGAAACTGCTCGCAGCCAAAAACACCCAAAGCTTTAAGCAGTGGCAACAAGCATACGAAGAAGCTAATCTTGCACTAGCTCAAAACGACGACGCACGTTTCTTTAAAAATTTAAAAGATGATCTACAAAACCTTAAATCCATCGAGTGGCTAGAAGAGGAACCAGCGCTTGACGATGAAAAAGAGATACCGTTTTCACTTGCACAGCAATATGAGATAGAAGGCAAAATAAAAGTCTACTTAGACTATGTAAGCCAAGTGCCCTACCTGCATATAGACAGTGAGTTTAATCATTTTTCACTCGCCATCGACGAAAATGGTAATAGTGAACTAACGGCCTTTCCATCAAAGCAAAGAAGGCGCATTATTAGTCGGCAAATCCATTACTTTGACCATCCAGCTTTTGGTGTCATTGTGCACTTAGAAAGATTTACGCCGCCAATAAGCGATACGCGCACGCTTGACAACGTTGACAATTAACCCCAAACAAACCAAGGATACATACTTGAAGATCTATACCAAACAAGGTGATAAAGGCACAACCGCTGTTTACACCAGTACGGTGGTTAGAATGGACAAAGACGATATATTGCTAGACTGCTATGGCACCCTTGACGAGTTAAACTCGTACTTAGGCTTATGCGCAAGCCACCTAGATGAAGAATCTATGCAAGTGCAAAAAGAAAAGTTGCTGTTGTGTCAACAGCAACTTTTTGCCATCGGCTTTGCTCTGTCAGACAGCGACAAACTAGAACTTACCAGCGTTGAACACTTAGAAAGCAGTATTGATGAGTTGCAAACAAACCTACCTGCACAAACCAGCTTCATTTTACCAGGTGGTAGCATGGTGGCTTCGCATTTGCAGGTGGCAAGAACAATCGCGCGGCGTGCGGAAAGAAGACTCGTTAGCGTGTCCAAACACTATGCGGTAAATGACATATCGTTAGCCTACGTTAATCGTTTGTCTGATTATTTATTTGTATTGGCAAGGCACTGCAACCACGCTGCGGGCGTTGTAGACATTAACGTATAAGTCTTATGTTAAATTTCACGATATGAACTAAGGTACGCATATATGAAGGCGATTAAATGGGGCTTTTTAGGTCTTGGCGCTGCTGCTGTAATGCTCATTCTCATTGCTTATATAGGCTTAACCGCCAGCCTGCCAAGTTTAGATGGCAACATAACAACATCTACTATTGCTGAACCTGCTAGTTTACGCCGAGACAGCATTGGCACCGCGGTCATTAGCGCACAATCGCAAAGCGACGCTGCCTATGCTCTAGGTTACGCACACGCGCAAGACCGCTTATTTCAAATGGACTTGCTACGCAGACAAGCGGCTGGCGAGCTTACTGAAATTGTAGGGCAACGAGCGCTAAGCGTTGATAAAAAACATCGTGTTCATCAATTTCGTCAACGTGCACAAATAGCTTTTGACGGCCTTTCAAGCCAAGAACAACAAATTCTATCGGCCTATACCAATGGGGTAAACGAAGCCGCACAATCCCTTTCAATGAAGCCATTTGAGTATTTATTAACCGGCAGCAAATTTGCCCCTTGGGTGCCTGTTGACAGTTTGCTAGCCAGCTACAGTATGTATATTGACTTACAGCTAGCGCAAACCGAAAGAGACTTTCGGCTTAACGTCATAAAAGACCTGTTTGGCGACTCGATGTATCGTTTTTTCACATTACCAAGCAATTATCAAGCTGCTATCGACTTCAGTATTATCGATATACCGCCTGTTGAGGTGCCGCCAGCGCCACAACTCTCAAAAATGAAGCAAACTAAAGACAAGCCTCCTGTGGCTTTTAATTACTATGATTCGGTGCAAGAGCAACCCGACTACGGCAGCAATAGTTGGGCCGTTATTGGTGAGTTGAGCCATAGCCAAAGCGCGATGCTTAGTAACGACATGCATTTAGGATTACGCGTGCCCGCTATATGGTACAGAGCACAGCTTAACTACAAAAGCGGAGAGCAAAATGTAAGCGTTACTGGGGTATCTTTGCCAGGTACACCCGCAATTATAGTTGGCTCAAACGGTCATATTGCATGGGGATTTACCAATTCAAATATTGATAACGTTGACTGGATAAAATTGGATGACGCCACATCTACCCAAACAATAACCGAAACCATATTAACGCAAAGCGGCAGTGAAACACTTGAGTTTGAAATGAGCAAATACGGGCCGGTGCGTAAATTCAAAGACCAGAGATACGCCCTAAAATGGATAGCACATCAAGACTACGCGGTAAACATTCGCATTGCCGATATGGCAAAAGTGATCAATATTGAAAGCGGGCTCAAACTGGCTAAAGAAGTACGCATCCCTGCGCAAAACATGCTAATTGCCGACAGCGCGGGCAGTATAGCGTGGCAATTAACGGGCGCTATGACGATGCGAAAGCCACTCCCTCGTTATGCCATTGCCGAAGCACAGTACAGCCCACTATGGGATGAACCGCAATTAATGCCAGCTAACAACATTAACCCGGAAAATGGCAGATTATGGACCGCCAACGCCAGAGTTATTGGCGTAAAAGATTTAGCGCAGTTTGGCGACGGTGGCTATGCACTAGGAGCACGCCAGCAGCAAATTAAAGATTTATTGATGCAGCAAGCACGTTTTAATGAACAAGATTTTTACGATATTCAATTAAACAACGACGCTCTATTCCTAAAACCTTGGCATGAGCTTCTGCTGAACACTCTAAACCGCAAACCACAGCAGTATTCACATGATATTGATGCCCTGAATAATTGGGGTGCATGTGCGTGTGCAGACTCTGTGGGCTATACCTTGGTACGTATGTTTCGCAGTGGTGTTATTAATCAGCTTTTAGTGCCCATAAATGAAATATTAAAAGAACATGACTTATCCACGTCTTATCTTTTACGCAGCATAGAGCCTGCAATATGGGCCATAATAGAACAAGACGCGAAAGATTGGTTACCCCAGAACAGCGATGATTTTCCTGCACTCATGCTCAGCGTTTATGATGATACAAAAACGCGTCTTATTGAGCAGCATGACGCAAAAAGCGATGATTTAAGCCAGTTGAACTGGGGCAATGTAAACGCACTTGAGGTGAAACATCCGTTTTCTTCTACATTAGGGCCTTTAAGTACGCTGGTAGATATGCCTGAAGTAGCAGGCTATGGTGATAGTTTTCTACCCGCGGTGCAATCAGGTTCTTTTGGGGCGTCACAGCGCCTTATCGTACGCCCAGGAAATGAAGATAAAGCCATACTAACCGTGCCCGGTGGTCAGTCTGGCCATTTTATGTCGCCGTATTACAAAACAGGATTCAACGAATATGCTGCGCAAGGAAATACACCACTTTTACCCCAAAAGATACAGCATGAAATCAACTTTACACCGTCGCGATAAGCTCAAAGATGTCATTAAGTGAGGTGTTGTTAGGAAAAACAAACGCCTCACAATCTATGCTTATGGCCTATCCATTAAGGCCTGAGTTTCTTCATCTACTGTCACTTCGTAATTTTTAGCATTCAAGCCTATTAGCTCAGGCAATGTCGCGGCAATACATATAGATGAAAACGTACCTACTATAATGCCGGCAAATAAGGCTATTGCGAAACCCTGCAGTTATGTGCCAACCCACACTATTGTCTTGGCTTTCGTCTGGCGTTAGTTTGTAGATGATTCGCTCAAAAAGAAGTTTTGCCACTGTCGTCTAGCTTCCGCCACTTCATCTCCATCATAGCCGTCTTCTTTGAGTTGGGAAGCTACTTTGGCTACCAGTTCATCGCGCTGCTTTACTAATGCCATTGAGCGTTCGTGCAAATTTTTAAAGGCAGGATAATTTTCATAGACTTTACTTACGTCTTCAAACTCTAAGAAAACGCGTTCAAATGCGGCTTGATAGTTAGTCTTCATGCCTTGAAACTCTAAATACTTTAGACCTTGTCTTCCGGTAATTAGGGAACGTTCATTTGGGGCTAAATTAACTTGGTCTGCGGCGCTTAATAAAGCTTCTTGCCAAAGTGCTAAAGCCTCAGCGTCATCGTCTGCTGCTGCTTGAGCAAGGGCTTGCTGCACGTCTATTGCGCCAAGCATCTCTTCTAAGGTCAATAAAGGCGTGTTTGAGGTTTCAGGAGGTGAAACAAGCTGCTCGTTATATACGCTTACTTGTTCTTCACTGGTCCTAGGGTCATCAGGATCACTATTTTCTGTACAGCCAGACATCAAAAAAGCACACACAACTACTATGCGCTTAAAAAAGAAGTTACCTTTACCCATTTTTACCCTGTTACTTAAGCGGAATATTCTCTACCCTACTTTTTAATTTTTGACCAGGCCTAAATGTTACCACCCGGCGAGCCTTAATCGGAATATCTTCACCGGTTTTAGGGTTTCGACCCGGCCGCTCATTTTTAGTCCGCAAATCAAAGTTACCAAAGCCAGACAACTTTACTTGCTCTCCAGATTCTAAACACTTTTTGATTTCTTCAAAGAATAACTCAACAAGATCTTTTGCATCTTTCTTGTTTAAATCTAGCTTTTCGAACAAATGTTCGGCCATGTCTGCTTTGGTTAATGCCATAAATATTAATCTCTTAATGCTGCACTAAAATTGTCTCGCAAGTGTCTAACTACTTTATCGACAGTGTCTTGAATTTCTTGATCTTCTAATGTTTTATCAACGCTTTGAAACCATATTGATAAGGCGAGACTTTTTTCACCTTTGTTTATACTTTCACCAGTATACATATCAAACAAGTTTATGCCAAGCAGTCCAGATATTCCAATTTTTTCGATACTTTTTAGTAATTTACCCGTGTCTACATTTTCCAAAACAGTAATTGCCAGGTCTCGTCGAATAGCCGGAAACTTAGAAATAGCTTGAGCTGACGGCAGGTTTCTTTGTTCAATATCAGCCACATTTAATTCAAACGCAAAGGTGCGTCCATTTAAGCCTAATGGCTTCTCAAACTGCGGGTGTATTGCGCCAATAAGGCCAATTACTTTTTTATTTACCACAATCGAAGCGCACTGGCCTGGGTGAAAAATAGTATGCTGACTGGGCACAAACTCTGCCTCAATGTGCCCTGCTGACATACTTAATATTTCTTCCACTAAGGCTTTAGCATCATAAAAGTCGCGTGCTTTGTTCGCGATCGACCAGTGTTCTCCCGCAGTATTGCCAGATAAAACCGCTGTCAGCTTAACACACTGATATACGCCGTTCTCCGCGTTTTCATCAGCGCTAAAGACAAGGCCCGATTCAAACAGAGCCAAATTTTGCTGCTGACGCTTTTGATTATAAGACAGCGCCTGCAATAAGCCTGGCAGTAAACTCACTCTCATCACCGACATGTCGGCACTAATAGGATGTTCCAAACTAAGCGTTTTCGCCTCGGGAAACAGCAAGCTTTGTTTTTTCGGGTCAACAAAGGAATACGTAATCGCTTCTTGGCAGCCTTTGGCACATAGCATTTGCTTAAAGCTATTAAGATTAATGACTTTTTCTTGCTGATACGACATATTTAAGCGGGCTAAAGGCGCTGTGTTTGCAATATTGTTATACCCATAAACACGAGCAACTTCTTCTATTAAGTCCTCTTCAATGGCAATATCAAAGCGGTATGATGGCGCTTGCACTTCCCAATGGCCACTGTTGAATACCACCTTCATACCCAACCTATTTAAGATGTCGCTTACTCTGTCATTTTCAATATTTGCACCTAACACATGTGCTAGACGCGCTTTTCTTAGCACTACTTGATTACGTACAGGCAAATACGACTCACTCTGCGCTACTGTGATGGGGCCCGCTTTGCCGCCTACTATCTCAAGTAAAAGCTGTGTGGCTCTTTCCATAGCATCTGTTTGTAGTTGTGGATCTACCCCGCGCTCATAGCGATGCGATGCGTCAGTATGTAAACCATATTGTCTGCCCTTGCCAAGTATGGCGTCAGGACTAAAAAAAGCTGACTCTAAGAAAATATCTTTGGTGTGCGTTTGCACACCTGAATCTGCCCCACCGAATATGCCGGCCATAGCTAACGCTTTTTGTTCATCGGCAATGACGAGGGTATTTTCAAGCAAGGTTATTTCGTTGCCATCAAGCAATGTCAGCTTCTCATCTTTTACCGCGTGACGAATAATTATATCGCCGCTTAACTTTGCATTATCAAAAGCATGCATTGGATGACCTAACTCTAGCAATATATAGTTTGTAACGTCTACAACAGGGTCAATAGAACGCACGCCGCTGCGTCTCAGTTTTTCTTTTAGCCAAAGTGGAGAGTCTACCGTTAAATCAACATTTTCAATTATACGGCCCAAATAACGTGGACACTCTTGGGGACTCGCCAGTTTAATGCCGCGTACAACATGTGTGCTTATTTCACTGGGGCTTATAGCTAAATTTTTGACGTCCAGCTGATTGAGAACGCCTACTTCTCGAGCAATGCCTTTAAGGCCTAAACAGTCGGCTCTATTAGGCGTTAAATCAATTTCAATAATATTGTCGTTTAAGTCTAAGTACTCGCGAAAATCTTGGCCAATAGTGGCATCGTGGGGCAGCTCGGCTATGCCTGAATGATCATCGCCCATGCCTAACTCAGAAAAACTGCACAACATACCGTGTGACGGTTCACCCCGTAATTTTGTCTTTTTAATTTTAAACGGACCCGGTAAAACCGCGCCTACAATCGCAACGGCTACTTTTATACCTGCTCTGCAGTTTGGTGCTCCGCACACGATGTCAAGCAGATCACCGCTACCTACATCTACCTTTGTTACCTGCAGCTTATCGGCATCCGGATGTCTGGCGCATTGCACTACTTCACCTACAAGCACGCCGGTAAACTCACCGGCTACAGGCGCAATACCATCTACTTCAAGGCCAGCCATACTAAGTTGTTCGCATAGTGCTGCGGTGTCTATTTTGGGATTTACCCACTCTCTTAACCAAGATTCACTGAATTTCATGTAATACTCTTACTATGCAAACTGTTTCAAGAAACGTACGTCATTTTCAAAAAATGAACGTAAATCGGTTACGCCGTAGCGCAGCATGGTGAGGCGTTCAACGCCCATACCAAATGCAAAACCGGTATACTCTTGAGGATCAATATTTACCGCTTTTAATACGTTTGGGTGCACCATGCCGCAGCCTAATACTTCTAGCCATTTGCCGTCTTTTCCCATTACATCAACCTCAGCTGATGGTTCAGTGAAAGGAAAATACGACGGACGAAAGCGAATTTGTAAATCTTCTTCAAAAAAGTGATGCAGAAAGTCATGAATAATCCCTTTAAGCTCAGCAAAGCTGACGTTTTTATCGACCATTAGACCTTCCACCTGATGAAACATAGGCGTGTGGGTTTGATCGTAGTCGTTACGGTAAACGCGCCCAGGGGAAATAATTCTAAGCGGTGGTTTTTCATGCTCCATGGTGCGAATTTGCACGCCTGAGGTTTGCGTACGCAGCATTAAGTCGGGATTGAAATAGAACGTATCGTGATCGGCCCGCGCAGGATGATTTTTGGGAATATTAAGCGCATCAAAATTGTGAAAACCATCTTCAACTTCAGGGCCTTCTTTTACCACAAAGCCTAGTTCGCCAAAAAAGTGTTCGATTCTGGCGATGGTGCGACTCACCGGGTGTAAGTTACCCATTCGTATACTTCTGCCCGGTAAACTAACGTCTATAGACTCAGCAGCTAATTTAGCATTTAATTCAGCTTCTTTTAAGCCTTGTACTTTAGCGTTAATTAAGCCTTGAACTTCTTGTTTTGCTAGGTTTATCCTTTGTCCAGCGACTGGCCTTTGCTCTGCGCTTAGCGCGCCAAGACCTTTCATTAAGTCGGTTACTTTGCCCTTTTTACCCATAAAGGCAACGCGCACTGCATCAAGTTCAGGCGGCGTATTTGCCCCTTCAACGGCCTGGCGTGCTTCTTCGATGATTACTTCTAGCTCCATTACGACCTCTTTATCGAGCATTATCTACGCTTGTAATATAAGCGCTGATTATTATATTGTTCAGTAGTGTATTTTACACAAGTTTGATCGCATTTATTCATAAAATGTTATTAAAACAGGTAATTAATAGATTTAACGCAAAATTTTGTGGCTGATGTTATCGAAAGAAGAAGCGCACAGGGGAAGTTTTGAATGGTTGAAAATTAAAAAAGCGAGCTTCCTGCTCGCTTTTTTAAAAAAGAACTTAAACTACTAATTTAATAGCTTGGTTTAATAGATTACGCTAATGCGCCTTTTGCTGCATCAACAAGAGCAGTAAATGCTGACTTGTCGTGTACTGCGATGTCTGCAAGTATCTTACGATCTATTTCAACAGACGCTTTTTTCAAACCGTTGATGAAACGAGAATAAGAAAGACCATTTTGACGTGATGCTGCATTTATACGCGCAATCCAAAGCTGACGGAATTGACGTTTTTTGTTACGACGGTCGCGGTATGCATACTGCCCAGCTTTAGTTACTGCTTGGTACGCTACGCGATATACACGTGAACGTGCACCGTAATAACCTTTAGCTTGTTTTAATACTTTCTTGTGACGTGCGCGAGCTACTACGCCGCGTTTTACTCTAGCCATTTTTTAAGTCTCCTGAAGTGCTAAGTTTATACGTACGGTAACATACGTTGAATAAGAGCGTGGTCACTCTTATGAACGAGTTTCTTGCTACGTAGATGACGTTTACGCTTAGTACTCTTCTTGGTCAGAATGTGACGTAAATGAGACTGCTTGCTTTTAAAGCGACCTGAACCCGTTTTCTTAAAACGTTTTGCAGCACCGCTGTTTGATTTCATTTTAGGCATTGCTAAAACTCCGCATTGTTGTACTCACCGGCAATGTTAATACGTTAACGTGATGCCTTAAACATGAGCTGTTAATATTTGCAGCAAGGTGTCGTTAGTTGTGCAGACTAAAAAACTTGTAAACCTATACTACTTCTTGATTGGTGCAAGTACCATGATCATTTGACGACCTTCTACCCGATGCGGAAAAGACTCTACAATAGCAATATCTTCCAGATCGACTTTAACTCGTTTCAATAAGTCGATGCCAATTTCTTGGTGAGCCATTTCACGTCCACGAAAACGTATTGTTACTTTGGCTTTGTCTCCACCTTCTAAAAAGCGACGCAGGTTGCGCAGTTTTACCTGGTAATCGCCTTCATCAGTGCCAGGGCGAAATTTAATCTCCTTGACCTGAATTTGCTTTTGCTTCTTTTTTTGCTCTTTTTGGGCTTTACTCTTTTCAAACAAGAACTTGCCGTAGTCCATAATTTTACAGACCGGAGGTGCAGCATTAGGGCTAACTTCTACTAAATCCAAATTTGCTGCAGCAGCTTGGGCTATGGCCTCTTCAATCGTGACGACGCCTGCGGGCTCACCATCTGCTTGTACTAAGCGAACTTCATTTACTGTTATGTCTTCGTTAATGCGGGATTTATCACCCTGAGATTTATTACTAACGCCTTTAATTTGTTATTCCTCCAAGAATTTTTATAGGTAGCGAATGTATGGCAAAACTTGTTTTTAAGTTTTGTGTACCGACAGATCTAGCCCTCGTGTACCATACGCGCTTAACATTATACCTATTCTATGCTGTAGTGCTATTTAATTTTTTAGTTTTCACGTCATCTGATAACAATGCAGCAAATTCAGCTACCGACATTACGCCAAGATCTATTCCCTTGCGCGTTCTAACGGACACTTGACCCGACTCTTTTTCTTTGTCGCCTGCAACTAACAAGTAGGGCACTTTTTTCATTGTGTGCTCTCTTATTTTAAAACCAATCTTTTCGTTTCTCACATCGGCTTTTACTCTACAGCCAAGTTCAAATAATTGCGCTGCTACCTGCGTGACGTAGTCTGACTGGGAATCAGTAATGTTAGATACTACTACCTGAGTTGGCGCTAACCAAGTTGGAAATGCGCCGGTGTACTCTTCGGTTAAAATACCAATGAAGCGTTCCAGCGAACCCAATATAGCGCGATGGATCATAACGGGTGTTTTACGTTCCCCGTCTTCGTCTACATAGGTTGAGCCTAGGCGCCCTGGCATTGAAAAGTCTAGCTGTATAGTACCGCACTGCCATGCTCTATCTAAACAATCATATAGTGTAAATTCAATTTTGGGCCCATAAAAAGCGCCTTCACCGGGCAGGTAGTCAAACTCAATGTCGTTTCTAGATAGCGCATCCGCCAAGGCTATTTCAGATTTATCCCAGGCTTCATCGCTACCCACGCGCTTTTCAGGTCGAGTGGATAATTTAACCACTATTTTTTCAAAACCGAAAGTGGCATAGGTGTCGTAGACCATTTTGATGCACTGCGTAACTTCATCAAGCACCTGTTCTTCGGTACAAAAAATGTGTGCATCGTCTTGTGTAAAGCCGCGTACTCTCATTAAACCATGCAGTGCGCCAGAGGGTTCGTTTCGATGGCAGCAGCCAAACTCAGCCATTTTTAAGGGTAAATCACGATACGATTTTAAGCCTTGATTGAATATTTGCACATGCCCTGGACAGTTCATCGGTTTAATAGCGTACTCACGTTTTTCAGATATAGTGGTAAACATATTTTCACCGTATTTATCCCAATGACCTGACTTTTCCCACAGGGTGCGATCCATCATTAAAGGGGCTTTTACTTCGTCATAGCCATACTGGCGCAGCTTTTTGCGAATAAAAGCTTCTATTTCGGTGTATATTGTCCAACCATCGTTGTGCCAAAACACCATGCCGGGTGCTTCTTCTTGCCAGTGCCATAGGTTTAGCGCTTTGCCCAGCTTGCGGTGATCGCGTTTTTCAGCTTCTTCTAAGCGATTTAAATACGCTTTTAGCTGCTTTTTGTCTGGCCAAGCCGTGCCATATACACGCTGAAGCATTTTATTGTCGCTGTTTCCTCGCCAATACGCACCCGCTACCTTCATTAATTTGAAATGCTGGCAAAAGCGCATGTTCGGCACGTGAGGACCACGGCACATATCAACATATTCTTGGTGATAATAGAGCGCAGGCGTATCAGTTTGCGCAATATTATTATCCAGAATTTCAATTTTGTAGGACTCACCCTTAGCTTCAAAAGTTTCTTTAGCGTGCTGCCATGAAACCACTTCTTTAACCACATCGTAGTTAGTTTTAGCCAGCTGTAGCATGCGTTTTTCAAGCTGCACAAGCGCCTGCTCGTTAAGAGGCTCTTCTAAATCTACATCATAGTAAAAACCGTTATCGATAGTGGGCCCTATGGCCATTTTCACGTCGGGGTAAAGCTGTTTAATAGCGTGTCCGAGTAAATGTGCGCAAGAATGCCTGAGGATTTCGAGCCCGTCGTCGTCTCTAGCGGTAATTATTTGTAATCTAGCATCGTTTTTGATTAAGTCGGTGGCGTCAACCAGCTTGCCGTCGACACGCCCCGCTATAGTAGCTTTTGCTAGGCCTGGCCCTATGTCGTTAGCGACGTCTAACACAGAAACAGCATTTTCAAATGAACGTTGACTTGCGTCGGGGAGTGTAATTACGGGCATAGAATTCCTTTAGCAGTGGTGACACCTACCAAGCGCCACTTGCATTTTGTATGATGAGGACATGTTTAATTGAACGATTCGTATTTCAATCAAGTCAGTTAACAACCGACAAACAAATTCCTAGGGGTTTACGATACTTAACAACTAGGCAGATTATACCGACATGCACCCACAACATGCAATTACGCAAACCTACAAATTAAGGGCTTTATTGCATATTTACGTACATTACGCTTATTTAATACAAATATGCGCATAATAGTGACCCAAACCATAGGCTAAACAGGTAACATTACACATAAATTTTGTTTATAACGAGACTACAAACATGGTCACCAAGCACTTTACTTACCCCGCAATGACCTTAGTTGCACTACTGATAATAAGCGGCTGCAGCGATACTAAAAAAATCGCAGTCGATTTAGAAGATTACAGCGAAAGACTTCAAAGCTACACCGGCATAGCGATTGAATCCCTGCCTGAAGTAAATAATCTTTATGCGCCCAACAAGCAAGCCCTAAAAATTGACATTGAGCGAACGAGCATCAATTTACGCGAACTTTTTGCCTTTAACGACTGTTCTTTGAATCAGCTTGTAGCGCAGCGAAATACCGCCTTGGGTAAGATGCAGCTTCCCTCAAGCCGATATGCCTATGAAAGCGAGCTTGTACATGAACTTGCAGCCTGTCAGCGCAGCTTACAAGAGAATGAAGGTAAGACTGAACTTGTCGCTAAATTGGCCGACTGGTCTGCATTAAAGCAGCAGCAACTCCCTCAGGTATGGGCGAATTTGATTACTCAGTCTATTGAAACCGATACTCATTTCACTGGGGGTACAGGTTATATAAGCGGTACCAGCAACGATAATTTTCAAGCCACCAAACTGGCATTAAACTTTTTGCTGAAAAGTCAAAACGAACATCCCGTTAATGCATCTGCTTTAGAGCTTCATTTACAACAGCTAAATAACACGCCATTAATGGCAAAAAAGTGGCGCACACAGCTGTTGCTTGCACAGGAGTTAAATAACATTTCTCGACTGCTGAATACTTATTTAATCAACAACACCTGCAGTACACGCAAAGAAGAGGAGAGCATTGAGGTAATGCGAAATATCTTTAGAATATTCTTTGCAGAGCGTATTCAAACTGTTGCGGGGCAGCTAAACAATTATTATTACCAGCTGTCTCCTTTGGTGGAGCAACTTGCACAAGCACCACAGATGCCGACCGCATTTAATGAATACTTGCTGTTGCACAATACATTAAATTTTGAGGCATACACCGAAGCAATGCAGTCTCATATTCAAATATGGCAGCAAATATTTGAACGCTGTGACAATATTGCTGCGTTCGAGGCAAGTTTGTGACTTAAAAGGCAGTCAATAAGCCAATTATCTATAATATAGTTGATTAACTGGTGGAAAATGCTGCCTTTGCCTGGTGCCCAAAGCTAGTCTTGCATGGTATGCTTTTGATGCAAACAAGGATAAATGATCTAATGATGTACGACATACCCCACGTAGACCTAAGCACAAAAGTATCCAAGGTTGAATGGCAGACCAGAGTTGAGCTAGCTGCCTGCTATCGACTATTAGTCATGCATGGCTGGGACGATTTAATTTACACCCACGTATCGGCGCGTATTCCTGGAACTGAAGATCTACTCATAAACGCATTTGGTTTAAGTTTTGAAGAGGTAACGGCCTCAAACCTCGTTAAAATTGACATAGACGGCAATATAATCGACCCTGATTCACCGTTTGAAATAAACCCAGCAGGCTTCACCATTCACAGCGCCGTTCACCATGCCCGCCCAGAGGATCAATGCGCTTTGCACCTGCATCATAGCGACGCGACTGCTGTGGCCAGCTCAAAAGAAGGTTTATTGCCATATAGCCAATACGCCGCATTTGCGCTAGCTAGCATGAGCTATCATCACTACGAAGGTTTAGCCGTTGATCACAACGAAATAATAAGTCTGCAGCAAGATTTAGGTAGCGCAAACTTTATGCTACTCAGAAATCATGGGGCCTTAACAATGGGGAAAACCATCGGTGACGCCTTTATGCACATGTACGATTTACTGCGTGCGTGCGAAATTCAAGTTAAATTACAGCATGGTGCTGGCGATGTTATAAATGTAAACCATAAGGTTATTCAAGGCATAAAAGCCCAAGCTAATATTGTTCACACGGGCCTAACTGGCGGCCAAAAAGCATGGCCCGCTATGATGCGCCGCGTGAAACGGGCCTACCCCGACTTTGACAAGTAGGCACCTCATATAGCAACAAACAAATACAGCGATTCAGCTTAACCCTTTACGATAAGAAGCATTTATGAAAATAACCCATGTAGAAATCTTCGATATTCACTGTCCTGAACGTCCGCCATGGAATCCAATATTTGTGCGAATATTTACCGACGAAGGCATTCACGGCGTAGGTGAGGCTGGTTTGGCATATGATTGGGGACACAGCGCCGCAGCCGCGATGATTAAAGAAATTGCAGAAGCGGTGTTAATAGGGTTTGACCCTTTCAAAACCGAACTATTATGGTCACGCATGTTACGCGAGAGCTTTTGGGGTTTAGGCGGCGGACCTGTTTTATATTCCGCCATGAGCGCAATAGACATCGCGCTTTGGGACATAAAAGGCAAAGCCCTAAATGTGCCTGTATACCAACTGCTAGGCGGCAAAACAAACGATAACCTGCGCACCTATGCCAGCCAGTTGCAATTTGACTGGAGCCAAGACTGTATAAAAATGCTCACACCTGATGACTATAAAAGAGCTGCCGCTAAGGCAATGGCTGAAGGTTACGACGCGGTAAAAGTCGACCCTATTGTGTATGACGCAAACGGCGACTCAAGCTTCAATAGGACTAATTTATTTACCCCCGCGCAAATGAAACTATTTGGCGACAGACTACGCGCTATCCGAGAAGAGGTAGGCGACAACGTAGATATTATTTTTGAGGCGCACTCCTTAATGGGCTGTGCATCGGCCATTCAAATGGGAAAAATAGTAGAAGAAGTCGGCTGCATGATGTTTGAAGAACCCGTAAGTTACCTAAATTCAGCGGTGCATAAAAAAGTAGCCGAGAATGTTAAGGTGCCAATCGCGGGCGGTGAACGTTTATATCACCGCTGGGATGTGCGCCCTTATTTTGAAGACCAGTCAATTGACGTACTCCAGCCCGATGTGGGCCTGTGCGGTGGTTTTACCGAATCAAAGAAAGTGTGTGACTACGCCGACGTATACGACATTCGCATTCAAGCCCATGTGTGCGGTGGTCCTGTCGCCACTGCGGCAGCTCTACAGTTAGAAGCCGCTATTCCTAACTTCCTTATACATGAACACCATACCTACGCCATAAAACATTGGAACCGCGAGCTGTGTTTACAGGACTATCAACCTGTAAACGGGAAGTTCAAGGTACCTGATTTGCCCGGTATTGGTATTGAATTAAATGATAAAATAGTGAAACGTTCGCCTATGGTCACGGTCAGATAACTTTTTACGTTTCACTTTACTCGATAAGATAAAGGGTAAAGTGACGTCTTTCTTAGGCAAACCCATATAGGTCTTTTGCATTTGTGTTTAAGACCTTATCAAGCTCCAAGCCAATCTGCTGTGCGCACGCAATCATAAGCTCCCAGTAGGCAAAGTAACTCATTGTTAATGAGGTCAGCGGAAAGTTACTGGCTATCATCATTCGATCTTCTCCAAACAAATCCACAGTTGCACTTAGCACACTACAAACATGTTCTACCGTATACTGCCTGCTCGTCATTTCAAAGCCTGAGCATTTCACGTAGCATTTAGGCAAATGTGCAAACAAACGCATATTTTCTTTCCATAACCCAAAACTGCCAGAATCATTTTGTGGGGGTAATCCCGCATGATTAATCACTATTTTCAGCTCAGGCAGTGAATATAAAAGACTGATTACTGCTCGTATAAGAGCGGTGTTGGTAAAGTCTGCCTGAAACTCGAGTAACAAGCCTGCTTGGCTAATAAGAGACAAGTTTTGCATGATTTGCGCTTTTTGTTCAAACATGGGAGTGTGGGCATCGAATATATATCGAAAGCCACAAAGCGTTGGATAGCTTTTCATGCCGTCAAGCTGCAGTTGAAAAATGTTTGAATCAGCGCATATATCGATAAACCCAATCGTACTGAACTGCGTTAGAGGCGCTTGTGGATAAACCTGCGACTCTAACCAGTCAAGCTCATTTTTTGGATTTAGGTTGTCAAAACCCGCTTCAACATGAACGGCGCCCAAAAGCAAACAATGATCTGATACCTGCAAGCTGTCTGGCATTGTATTTTTGTTAATGAGTGCTTTGTCAGGCCAATGCGGCTGGTTTTGCGGCAAAAGCCAAGCATATTCACCTTGTGCTAAATCAAAAAAATGAACGTGTGGATCAATTATTTTGTGCATGGCATAAGCCTATAGTTGTGCGTTAAATTAGCCTGTAGTGTAGCCGCCGTCTATCGCCTGCAAACTACCGGTGATAAACGCGGCGTCATCCGATGCTAAAAATAGCGCCATTGCCGCAACATCTTCTGGCTGCCCTATTCTACCTAAGGGCTGCAATGCGGCTTCTTGAGCGTGAACCGCGGCTAAGTCAGCACCCGACTTTTTGCAGTACGCTGCAATGGCATTGTGGTAAAGCGGCGTTTCTATTGTGCCCGGGCACAGGGTATTAGCCCTAATATTGTAAGATGCATAGTCTAACGCGGTGGTTTTCGCCATAGACGCCAAAGCATGCTTGCTAAGATTGTAAATAAAAGAATTAGACTTGCCAATCGTCGATTGGTCTGACCCAATATATAAAATTACACCATTTTGCCGCTGTTTCATATGCGGTAAAACCGCTTGTGTCAGCAAATATGCGCCCTTTACATTGAGGTTTATTACCTTAGTAAAGTCAGATTCAGAGGTCTTTTCTATGTTGCCAGAAAAGTGCATACCCGCGTTTGATATTGCCACGTCTATTGAATAATCAGCGGCGATAGATTCAACACAGGCTCTGACTTGTTCATGTTTAGTGACGTCGCACCGGTGGTAATGCCCAACGTCGCCGTAGGTAATATCTAAGTTATGTATAGCATAATTAGCCGAATGAAAGCGTTTAGCAATAGCTAAACCAATGCCAGATGACGCACCTGTAATGATAAGCGTTTTTTTCATAGATTTCTTTTAAAGGGTTGACTAAGGTGTGTAAACTAAAACATTATAGTTTTTGTGAAAACACGTCCAGTAAACAATAGCAGCAGACTGAGTTTGATTCATTCAAATATCGCCAGCCAATCGTTTGTAGTCGTTTAATTAGCACTAAGCATATCAAATGACATAGCTAATTCAAAGAAGACCCATGCTTATCTTAGTTGACTATCTTTACTGCCCCTGCGATTAATACCCGACTGACTAACTTGCTTCTTTTCCATTTCCCGCTGACAGCTGATGCACAACTGCACGCCCGGTATCGCGACTCTCCTTAGCTCAGGAATAGATTTACCGCACTCCTCACAGTATTTTGCGCTCTCGCCTCGCGGCATTTTGCTTTTAGCAAAGGCCACTGCATCGATAACACTTGCGTCAATCTGATCTTGTACTGCGCCATCTTTCGCCCAACCACCAGCCATATTAATCTCCTATTAATTACCTGTCTCTCTTATCCTGCAATATTATTTTGCTGTTTAGCGTTTCTCGCAGTAGCGCTATGTAATAAACCTAGCCAGAATCATATATTGAGCATAGTGCCAGGCGTTGTCCGTAAATCGTAAAAGGATAAACATTTTTATCGAACTGCGAGTGCAACATTTTATGAATGAGCAAAATAAGTGCCAGAGTGATTTAAATAAATACTTAGCATTACACATTGGTTCAAATTTACTTTAAATAACGCTGGAACTAGTAACGCACACCACTAAGATTGAGCACTTATAGAACTTGTTTATGCCCAGATTGAGGTCGACTTTGAATAATGTAGAAAAGAAAGCGCAGTATTTTCAGCCTCATTAAATAAATTGTTCATAGTATTCTTTGATAATCCTGAAAAAACTACTCTAGCTCTGTAATTCTGACCCCCTATTATAAATTTTTAAGCTAAAAAATTTAGTTTAAGCAATAAAAACATAAACTTAAGAATTGGTTTGATTTGTGCACGCGCTTCAATACATATATCGAAACAAGCTGTTTTAAAATACAATAGGGCAAATAAGTTTATGAAAGTAGACACTATCATTATAGGAGCAGGAACGGCTGGCCGCTCAGCATTAAGGGAAGTTCGTCAATATACCGAAGACTTTTTACTCATTAATGATGGTCACTGGGGCACTACATGTGCTGCTGTAGGATGTATGCCCTCAAAAGCCTTAATTGAGGCTGCAAACGCATTCCACACTCGACATACATTTGACGAATTTGGTATTGAGGGAGCGGAGTCGGTCTATGCAAACATCCCTGCCGTATTCGCAAGAGTCAGGAAAATGCGCGATAATTTTGTAGAAGACCTAGAAGCTACACCCTACAAAATGGGTAAGCGCGCAATATCAGGCCGCGCGAAACTACTGGGACCTAAGCATTTAGAAGTTAACGGTAAAAAGTTTGAAGCTCGCACAATTATTCTCGCGCCAGGTAGCAGCCCCATAATCCCTCAGCAGTGGCGTAAGTTTGAAGATCGCATATTGACCTCTGACACCATCTTTGAGCAAACCGACTTACCAAAGCGTATTGCCGTCGTCGGACTGGGAGCTGTAGGCATCGAGATTATGCAAGCACTTGCACGACTTGGTATCGATGTGGCGGGTTTTGGCTCCGGTGAAAGTCTAGCAGGCATTGACGACAGCCAAGTTTTAGCAAAATTTCGTCCTTTAATTGAAAAAGAAGTGCCACTGCACCTTGGTGCTAAAGCTGAGTTGGAAGAAGCAAATGGTGCAATACGGGTAACTGGTGCAGGGGGGAGTTTCGAGGCCGATGCCGTTTTAGTTGCCATTGGTCGACAGCCTAATATAAGTAATTTAGGTTTAGAAAATTTGGGTGTGAAACTTAACGATAAGGGCATGCCCGAGATTAACCCGCATACATTACGTATAGACCAGCTGTCTGTTTTTTTAGTAGGTGATGCAAACGGCCATCGCCCGCTATTACACGAAGCCTCTGACGAAGGTTCTATCGCAGGACGCATTGCTGCGCCTGATCACTCAGATTCAGGGTTATGCCGACGCACCGGCCTATCAATTGTATTCTGCTCTCCTCAACTTGCATTAGTTGGGCCGCCATTATCACAGCTTGACGAAACATCTATTTCATCTGGCAGCGCTGATTTTTCTCAGCAAGCTAGGGCAAGTATGGCGCAAACTGCTGCTGGTATATTGCGCATTCACGCCGACAGTAAAACGGGCCGCCTTGTCGCCGCCGAAATGTGTATTCCAAGCGGTGAACATATAGCGCATCAATTGGCTCTTGCTATTGAGGGAGAAATGACTGTCGCTGACATGCTAGCCGCGCCATTCTATCACCCCGTGCTTGAAGAAGGCGTTCGTAGCGCACTGCGCGACCTTGCTAAAAATATTGATAGCGCAGGCGGAACCGATATGTCAAATTGCAAACCGATTGGTCACGATGCCTTGGATTAATGGATGTCTTTGATAAACCGATGGATATTGAACTTCCAACGCGCCACCTCAAATGGTGAACTTACAGTAAGATAAAAATTACCAATTCACTTTGATGCGCTCCTGCAATTCTATAGTCATGCGTTTATTTGCGCTGGGTTTCTTGCGACGCGTTTCGATTAGACCAATAACGCACTAATGACTTTTGCGCCACTACACCAAGCGCATCTTGATTGAGTGTCTCACTAGAACCCATAAAAATAAGCGCTAGCTCACTGTCAGTCATTGCTGTTGTAATCAAATTTACGGCATTATCAAGACTTTCACCGCCTTCAAGATATCTGACGTGGTGATCTGCATTCACGAGATGTCCATCTAACTCATTAAACCATTTCGTAAATACTAACTTAGCCAATTCCCTATACCTTGGTTGATGACCGCCAAACACCACCATGAAAATATCCGCGCTGGACTTATCATACTTTTCGTACGCTGCGTCTAGCGCTTCAACAATATTGGCAATTTCGTCATCTGCTGCTTTCATCATAATGATAGAGAACACCGACTCCAGCTGCTTGCTATAGATTGCAAGCGCTTGGTATCTTACCGCCCCGTGCTGCTGTGTATCTACTATTAGTTCATCTGTTGCATCTGCTATTAACGCAAATGTGTCGTCAGCTAGTTCTTGCCTAAGTGTTTTAGTCCACTTTTTTATATCAGAGATTGCGTCACACAGCTTGTTTTGAGTAAGGTTGTAAAAGGCAGCTAATGTTGTGTGTACCGCCGCCTTTAAGGAATGATAGCGCTCTTTATTAATTAAGTGTTCATCCACTTTTTCGCCATTCATAATAAACAGGCGGCTGTCCATTCTCACTATAAGCATTACGTTGCCGTCTTTTATTCGTTGAATCGACGCTTGTTTGGCTAACTTATATCCCTTGTGAAATTCCTGATTTAAGACCGATAGATCATTTTCGCTAGGCTCCTGCTTTGAATCTTTTATTTTAATTGACATAAGACAGCTCTTGTAGGTGAATGCTCAAATAATTTGCAAGTGTCATAAAGTATCTTCACTAATGCAAAAAACGAACCAAAATAAGCTTCGCTTTGCCTTGTTTATCTAGGCGCACAGGTAACGCGACTTACTTGATCAAATGCCAAGTGCAGTAAAACAGAACAACTGATAAATAAGCGAACATTTAAGCATTTGGTAATCATAATGAGTAGGAATAGCGCAGTAGCTGTGTAAAAAATACTTAGTAATAAGGGCTTACGTGGTTAGCAGCTATCTGAAAAAAAGAGCCACTGGGTGCGCAGATAGTCATGGAAGCGTGTTTTGCTTAAGTCCAAGCGGCCATTTTTCTAAAGGAATTTTCAAATAACAGCGGTATTTGATCGCTGTTCGACGAATGCAAGCACAACACCTTAAGCAAAATGAAGTTAACGGTTAGAAAGATTTACAATCTTTATTTAATAACAGGCATAACATCAACAAACAATGTTGGGATGCTGACTGCACGCTACATACAAAATTTTCTTCAAATTAGCTATTAATTGTTTGCATACCGTTTGCAGAGCAAAAAATTTAGTGTTTAACAATTTTAAGATATCTCTACAAGCCTAATAAATATTGGTGCGTCTACCCAGACTCGAACTGGGGACCTCTACCATGTCAAGGTAGCGCTCTAACCAACTGAGCTATAGGCGCACATTTATGCTTATATGCGGTGTAAAAGAGGATTTTACACCTTCGCTGACTGAACCAAGCCAACGGCGCGTATAATAGCTACCAAGGCCGTGATAGGCAAGTGCTTTTTTACATTAGCGTTGTAAGTTTATAGGTTTAATGAACTGGCCAGGCTCACTGTGTTCAACAACGTTTAAAAAATGTTCAGCAAGTCTGTCTGACTCCTTTATAACGCGTGTCCAATAGGCAATGCGTTCTTGCGCAGGTATCTCAGTGAAATCCTTTCTGTCAGGTATTTTTGCATAGGGTAATTTGGCGACAAATTCATCGCTTGGGGCTATTAGCAAAACATTATCATAGCTCTTAGGATGACATGCGCGAGACTTTAAGGATTTATCAAACCAGCCCGGTGTCGGTGTCGCATAAAAGTGTGGATAGAGTACTAAGTTGGGCGTGTCTATTTTCATGTCAAAATGGTAATCAATAATACCGCCGTCTCTAAATGTGCCATTTGGCACGCCCGCTATATTTTTAACGCCTTCAATAACCGCCGGGATTGAGCCTGAAGCCATTAGACAGTCCAAAAAGTTTTCTGGCGTTAACAATCCCTGTTCAGTCTTTATCGGATTTTTTTCACTGAAGGCAAAGCCTTTCTTATTAGATGAAAATATCACGCGCGTAAAGCTGCTCGCGAGCTTTCTTCGCGATAGTGCATTTCGTCCTGCCGCAAGCGCAAGCCCAGCGAGCTGCTTAAGCTTTTTTTCAGACGCGGTTAAACCATGACACCTCGCCACCACTATATGTAGCGATTTAGTATTTGAGGCTAGTACTTCTTTCACGCCGTTTTTACCTACCATAAAATCGAGTAGCTCAATTCCTTTTTGGGTAATTTCTTTAACGCTCGGTTCTTCAGAATACACCAAGGTAGAGTAGCAATCGGCTAGGCGAGTAATAGCCGCACAAGGGTCGTCTTGGGCGAAACATGTTGCCCTAAAGGCTCCTGCTGAACTTCCAATAATATCCACATGCTGAGGTGATTTATGCATAAATTCATTGAAAACGACTTTATCTAAACCCGCCAGCACAAACCATTTAGGGCCGCCGCTTGCGCCTAAAAACGCGCTAAACATGCTGGGCGTTAACCCTTCAGCTTGGATTCTGGCCATGGCGGTTTTGCCAGCATAAAAAGATAGGGCCTGCATATTAATGTTCTTCCAATAGTGTAGTCTTGGCAGTATGTGAATTATTTCATTGAAATTCAAATAAATACACCTAATACTACTTAATAAGCGTTAATCGAATGTATATTAAGCACTTGATATTTGCTATATTTTTCATTAACTTAGTGGACAACGCACTGGTGACACACAAGCTTATCCACAGCTTTAGTGGATAAACATGAGCATAATGCAAGAAAGAGGAAAGACATTTGCTTAAGCAAACACTAAAAGTGCTAAAAGAGACATTCGCCATTCATAGCCTAGATGTTGGCAGTGAAATTCCATCAAAGGTCCTACAGTGCTCCCTATTTTTTATTGGCAAAACGCTCGACGAACTGTCTATTGTAGCGCCACAGTCACTTTCTATTGACGCCTTAGAGTCTGATCTGGACTGGCGAGCGCTTGAAGTCCTTGGGCCACTTAATCTTTCATTAGTGGGAATAATGGCTGAAATTAGCAGTGTGCTAGCAAAAGCCCAAGTGAGTGTATTTATAGTATCTACCTTTGACACTGATATTATATTGCTTAAAGAGAATCAGCTAAAGACAGCCAAAGAAGCGTTGATACAAGATGACTACAGGATAACTACTTAGGAACTTAACTAATAAATGACACAAACTTTTTTGACGCACCTTTTTCATGTTAATTAACACATTGATTTAAAACTGAGAAGTAAAAATATGCTCACAATGTACGGTATACCGAACTGCGAGACGGTTAAAAAGGCCAAAAAGTGGCTAGCATCCGCAGATATTAAATACACCTTTCACGACTATAAAAAGCTCGGCGTACCTCGCGGCATTATTGAGGCAAGCATTGCTGCAAGTGGCATCGACACAGTGCTTAATAAACGCGGTACCACCTACCGTAAGCTATCAGATGAAGAAAAGTCGATAGTGGATGCGCAAAATGAAGATAACAGCGCTGTTCTCGATTTGCTGTGCGAGCATTCTTCACTTATCAAGCGCCCTCTTTTGGTCAAGCAATCCAGCGACACTGACCAGGCGATTATAGTAGGCTTTAACGACAGTGCTTATCAGGAGTTTTTATATGGTGCTTGATGTTATAGACGTCACCAAATTATTAGTGGCCCGAGCTTCGGTAACACCAAACGATGCAGGTTGCCAAACATATTTGAAAGAACAATTGGCCGCACAGGGCTTTGTAAATGAAACCATGGTGTTTGCCGACACCACAAACCTTTGGGCGCGGCGCGGTGCTGCCCAGCCTGTATTTTGTTTTGCAGGCCATACCGATGTTGTGCCAACAGGCCCTATCGAAAGATGGCAGTTTGACCCGTTTACACCTACCGAACATAATGGTTTTTTATACGGGCGCGGCACTGCCGACATGAAAGCGTCAATAGCCGCTATGCTGGTGGCAACACAAAAATTTGTGCAGGACTACCCTGATCATAAAGGCTCAATTGCTTACCTAATTACTAGCGACGAAGAAGGTCACTTTATAAATGGGACAACCAAGGTGATTGACACCCTAGAAGCGCGCCATGAAAAAATAGACTACTGTATTGTAGGTGAGCCCTCGAGCACTAACGTAACTGGGGATGTTATTAAAAATGGCCGCAGAGGGTCATTAACCGCAAACTTAAACGTTAAAGGCATGCAAGGACATGTCGCCTACCCGCATTTAGTCGACAATCCTATTCACGCACTTGGGCCTGTTATTGCTGAGCTTGTGAATACTAAGTGGGATGAAGGAAATGATTTTTTCCCTCCCACCAGTATGCAAATATCAAATATAAGTGGCGGTACAGGTGCCACTAACGTAGTGCCGGGCACCGCGAGTATGGTTTTCAATTTTCGCTATTCTACCGAGCTTACGTTCGAATGTATCCAAGAGCGCGTTTATTTTATACTCGAAGGTCTCAAAGTTAATTACGACATACAGTGGACGTATAATGGCCTGCCCTTTTTAACTGAACCTGGCGTGCTGGTAAACGCGGTTGTTAAGAGTATTCAAAAGGTATGCGGCATTCAAACCGAATTATCCACAGCCGGCGGTACTTCCGACGGTCGCTTTATTGCCCCAACGGGTGCTCAAATAGTTGAGCTAGGACCTGAAAACAACACTATTCACAAAATAGACGAGTGCGTTAATATCGCCAATGTTATTACGCTGGAGAAAGTGTATTACCAAGTATTGGTCAACTTGCTTACATGAACGCATTTAACAGCAGGGCAAATGAAGTAATGGGTCTTAGTGAAGCTCATTTAGTGCCAATAGGCAATAATCACTTTTTGCATAAGAACGTGGCGCTACCCTTTATTGAGATGCAGGACGCTGCGGCCACACAGCATATTGATATGCAAATATGCAGCAGCTTTCGTAATTTTGATAAACAACTATCGATTTGGAATCGCAAATTCTCAGGTGAGCTGCCGCTGTATACTTTGCAAAATACAGAGCTGCTGGCAAGTGAGTTAAGCGAGCAAGAAAAGATTCACGCTATCATGCTATGGTCCGCAATGCCGGGCGCCAGCCGTCATCATTGGGGCACTGATTTTGACGTATACGATCGCGCATCGGTTCATGCTCAAAAGCATAAGTTGGCCTTAATACCCAGCGAGTACGAAAATGGCGGACCATGCGAAAAGCTTTCTAAATGGATTATTCAATACGCTTCACAATTTGGGTTTTATTTGCCCTATGCCAACTACGTGGGCGGCGTTGCTCGGGAGCCTTGGCATTTATCGTACAAAAGCGAAGCGACAAGCATACAAGAAGGCTTTGTCATTGATGAACTGTATTCACAGCTTGAGCAGGCTGATATACTAGGAAAAGAACTTATTTTGCAGCAGTTGCCCCGCCTCGTGAAGCAATATACATTTAATTTAGGGCCATGAATTTATGACAGGATACACATATGCAGCTTAGTACCACGTGGATTATCATTATTATAGTAGTCGTATTAGCCATCATCATTAGTAATATTATGCTGCTTATACAAAGCAATAAGCCTTTTGTTTTTCCCGATTCGTATGAGAAAACAGAAAAACAAAAATTAGAAGATGCAAGAAAAGAAGAGGAATCGTCAACTAAGTAGACCTTCCTAAACGATAGAAAAAGCCTTTATTTAAATAGGCTTTACGCTGTTTTTGCCGCTATTCAATAGGTAAAAATACTGTAAATGCACTTCAACGCTTAGCCTATTCGCACGGCGGTGCCACTAATGCTGACCATAAGCATACTGCCTTTTTGCCCGACCACTTCATAATCTAAATCGACGCCAACAATAGCGTTCGCGCCTAATTGCTGAGCCTCATAGCTTAGTTCTTCAAATGCAACACGCCTGGCTTTGGTTAACTCTTGCTCGTATGCACCCGATCGCCCGCCAACAATATCGCGGATAGAGGCAAATAAATCCTTAAATAGATTAGCGCCCATAATAGCTTCACCAATAACAACGCCATAATAGGCCTGTATAGGTTTACCTTCGATTGTATGTGTTGTAGTAATAATCATTACTTATCCTTTGTTTTAAGCTTAATGTTATTTAATTGGCTGTCGCATATACTGAATTAGTGATTGAGCGGCGCAGCAAGGCTATTAGCGCCTTTTTTTTATCACTGGCATAAACAATCGCATGGCCTCGGCCCCAAATAGGCCCTGGCCATGCATCATCGTACTCGAATCGCGCTACATGATGAATATGTAACTGTTTCACCATGTTGCCTAAGGCAGCGATATTCAATTTAGTGGGAAAAAAGCAGTTTTTAAGCACAGCACTTAGGATATTCGAGGCTTTCAGTACCTCTATTTGCTGTTCAAACGATAGGTCATCAAGCTCGCTGCAGTTATTAATTTGTGGGATCAGGATAAGCCAAGGGTATCGACTGTCATGGCTCAATCTTATTTGACTTAAGCCAATTACAGTCACCAAGCTTGAATCCTGTGCCAAGCGGCTATCAAGTTTAAAGCGCATAGGGAATAACCGTTAGCAGCGCGCGTTGACCAATGGCCACGTTCGCATTAGGAAACACAATGGCTTCACCGTCGTGCTGGGCACGATATTCACAGCCTGTTTCACTGGCAATTAAGGCCCCTTTTGAAAAGGTTTCGAAGTTAGCAATGTTGTCGTCAAAATGAAGTGCAAAGTCGCTATGGTGCTTGTTTATAACTTGATTAACATTAAAGATGTCCATATTACACTGACCGAAATCAGGCAGATTTACGTCAGGCTTAGTTAATAGCTCGGTGAGTGTCGCCATAAACGCTGTAAATTTTGACATGTCGTTTTGACCAAACGGCATCACTGTGCCTAGTTCAACCGTGAAAGCATTAGCATTATGATTTAACGATGAGTAATAGCTAAATGTGGTGGTGGGCGACTGCGACAGTAATATTGTATTTACGTCGCACGCAGACAAGAAAGCGAGCTGTTGTTTAGAATAAGGTTTGCCGTGTAAAAACGGATATACCGCAAACTTTTCATTTTTTGAAGGACGAATAGCGGTATGTAAGTCATAGTGAATTCGATCGGCAGTCTCACTGGCTGCGCTAAAAAAATCATCCACAATACGCATTATTTTGGTAGCTCTTAACCCTTCAATGCTTGTTGATGACTGCTCTTTGCTGAAAAGCCTATTCAGGTTTTCTTCGATAAAACGTTGGGCACTGGGCATTGAGTCAAGGTTGCCAAAGATAAAGAGCACACGATGATCTGTCTTTATTTTCTGATTAACTAAATCGTTTACAAGTTGATTGCAAATTTCTATAGGCGCAGTTTCATTGCCATGAATGCCGCACGACAGCACGATGCTTTTACTAGTAGGTGATTTGTTATTGTGATTAAAAGCAACAATGCCATCGGCTAAGAGGCACATAGATATCCCATTATCAAACGTGAATTCTGCCCCATGATTTTCACTCGTATACTGTAATGAAAACTGCAGAAAATCGGATTGAATTACACTAAGAAGGTTTTCATGACTATAATTTTCATAAGATTTTTTTGCTAATTGCATACCGTTGACTACACCCATTCATATATTATTCCATTAATATAATAACAGTTTTAGCCGACTTTTTGGTGCTATTGGTGAATAATATATTGAAAATTAACGACCTTAAGCATGGCCAAAACCGTATCCGTTTGTAGCGCTTCAGAAAATAAAAAGCCTTAAAGTCGGCAATAAAACAGGTGCCCTCTACCAACATAGGCGTTTTAAAATAATTGTATAAACGAGCATGCTCATTGCGCAAGCTTGTCTAAGTTGCTGTGTGGGTGAATGTAACACCGAAAATATCAGCGCTGACACGCTCTATCGATTTAGAGTTTCATTAAAATGTTTCGTTAATTTTACACTCATAAAAAAGGTAACAATCCTAGCGATCGAGTTTTAATAAAATACGCTTCTATGTCTTATCAGAGATTGTTGATATATCTTAAACAAAAAAACCGGGTAAACCGGTTTTTTTGTTCTTACTATACTTTAATATAAGCCTTAGCTAGGCTACACCTTACATGTGTCAAGTTTCCAAATACGGTCCACATATTCTTGTACCGATCTATCCGAGGTGAACTTACCCATTTTAGCGGTGTTTAGAATGGCCATTTTTGCCCATCGATCTTTATCTTTATAAGCTTTGTCGAGTGCTTCGTTAGCTTTACTGTATGACTCAAAATCGGCAAGCACTAAGTAAGGATCACCGCCTTCTAGCATGCTGCGTTTTAAGCTCGACAGCGCTCCTGGCTGTTCTGGTGTAAAGTAGTCTGTATCAAGCCAGTCAAGTAGCGCTTTTATTTCGCTATTATTATAGTAATAATCATACGGCTTGTATCCGGCTTTGTTAATGGCCGCTACTTCGTCTACCGTTTTACCAAAAATAAAGATATTCTCTGCGCCAACTTCTTCTGCAATTTCAATATTCGCACCATCTAGCGTGCCAATGGTGACCGCGCCGTTTAGGGCAAGTTTCATGTTGCCAGTACCCGAAGCTTCTTTACCCGCGGTTGAAATTTGCTGAGATACGTCTGCAGCGGGGATCATTTTCTCCGCTAGCGACACACGATAATTTGGCAAAAATATGACTTTAATCTTATTGTTTATGCGCTTATCGTTATTTATTTTATCCGCAACTTTGTTAATTGCATAAATAATCGTTTTCGCAAGAGTATAGCCAGGCGCTGCTTTTGCACCAAAAATAAACACTCGCGAATGCATGTCGTAACTAGGATCTTTAAGCAGGCGCTTATACAAAGCCATAATATGTAGAAGGTTAAGGTGCTGACGCTTGTACTCATGTAAGCGCTTTATTTGGACGTCAAATATAGCTTTAGTGTCTACCGCTATGCCGGTAATCGCCTTTATTTCCTTAGCTAGGGCTTCCTTATTTTTTTGCTTTACCTTCATAAACTGATTTTGGAAGGTTTTGTCGTCGGCAAAGACTGACAACTTGTCTAACTGCGTCAAATTTACCGGCCATTGGTCGCCAATTTTCTTGGTGATTAATGCTGATAATAGAGGATTACACGCTTTTAACCAGCGCCTTGGCGTCACGCCATTAGTTACGTTAGTCAGTTTATTTGGATAAAGTTGATCAAATTCAGGAAAGAGGTTTTCTTTGACTAATTTAGAATGGATCTGAGCAACGCCGTTAACCTTAAACGAACCAATTACCGAGAGATTACCCATTCGGACCATTTTTTCATCAGACTCTTCAATAATTGACAACTTCGCTTTCATCACATTATCGCCGGGCCATTTCTTTTCAAGCTCTTGCATAAAACGATGATTAATCTCATAGATAATTTCTAGGTGACGCGGTAATATTTTTTCAAGCATGCGCACAGGCCAACGCTCTAACGCTTCAGGCAACAAAGTGTGATTTGTATAGGCGAAGGTTTTAGATGAAATAGCCCATGCGGTATCCCAATCAAGCTCTGCTCGATCAACCAATATGCGCATTAACTCAGGAATTGCGATGGCTGGGTGCGTGTCATTTAATTGAATAACAACTTGCTCAGAAAAGCGCGTCCAATCGTCGCCATGGGCGCGCTTATAACGGCGAATAATGTCTTTTAAAGAACACGCGCTGAAAAAATATTGTTGAATAAGACGCAGCTCTTTACCAGCTTCGGTCTCATCATTTGGATACAAAACTTTAGATATTGTTTCGGCCTGAATGTTTTCGCGCTGAGCGTCAACATAACCTCCGGCATTAAATACATCCCAGTTGAAATGACTAGATGACTGACTTTGCCATAAACGCAACACATTTACCGTATTGCCGCCGTAACCCACTACCGGAATATCCCAAGGAACTCCTTTTACGATAGAGCCTGGGTGCCACTCTTTTTGAATATTCCCATTGCTGCCATATTTGGTTTCAACATAGCCGTATAACGGTACTTCTTGAGTAGATTCTGGCCGACAAATTTCCCACGGATTACCGTAGTCTCGCCAGCTGTCCGGACGCTCTATTTGCGCACCTTTTTTTATTTCCTGCCTAAACAATCCATTTTCATAGTGAATACCATAGCCAATTGCTGGAAGTTCCATTGTGGCTAATGAGTCAATAAAACAGGCGGCTAAGCGACCTAAACCACCGTTACCGAGGGCCATGTCAGGCTCTTCTTCAAGCACATCGCTTATATCAACGCCTAACTCTTTTAGCGCAGCGTCTGCAGTTTCAAATAAGCCGAAGTTATGCATGTTGTTTGACAATAAACGACCCATTAAAAATTCAGCAGAAAAGTAATGCACCGCGCGCGTGTCGTTCATATAGTGCGTTTTTTGAGTGGTACGTAATCTGTTAAGCACAAGCTCTTGAATTGCCGCGCTGGTGGCCTTGAACCACGCGTGATTGTCGGCCTTGTTCTCGTCGGTGCCTAAGGTTGAATGCAAGTGCGATATTACCGATGCTTTGAAGGCTTTTTTATCTAATTTGGTACTATAGGAATTCTCTGATTGACTCGCGTGGTTTGCTTTTGTTGTTGCTGGCTTTCTAAGCTTTGCTGCCGCTTTTATTGGTGTTGTGATGTTTGAATCTGTTTGACTACTCATAAATACCCTGAAAAAGAAAAAACATCCCATAATTTTATTATAGATTTCTCTTCAACTCTACAATGTAGCGCTAATAAAACAAGTCAAACGTTAAAAACCTGTTAATTTTTAATACTATTTCGATATATATAAATTTTAATCCGCTTTGTTTTACATATTTACAACATTATGATAGCTATTAATATACATTTAGCTATTAAATAGCCTTTGCAACTAATGCCTCAGCCTCACTAATAATGTTCTGCAAATGAGTTTCACCTTTAAAACTTTCTGCATAAATTTTATACACGTCTTCAGTGCCTGAAGGACGCGCTGCAAACCAGCCGTTTTGCGTACTCACCTTGATACCACCAATAGGCGCATTATTACCAGGTGCATGAGTTTGCACATTGATAATGCTCTCGCCCGCCATCATCGTAGCAGCAATATCACTTACCGTTAATGATGACAACTTTTGTTTTTGCATTAAGCTCGTAGCGACATCTATTCTGGTATAGCTTGGTTCACCGAAGTCTTTGGTAAAGTCAGTGTAATGTTCACCCGGATCTTTGCCTGTCACAGCGGTTATTTCAGCGGCTAAGAGGCTTAATATGAATCCGTCTTTGTCGGTTGCCCAAGTTTCACCGTTGCGACGTAGAAAGATGCCGCCTGCAGATTCTTCACCGGCAAAGGCAATCGATTTATTGACTAAGCCATCAACAAACCATTTAAAGCCTACGGGCATTTCCAGCAAATTACGCCCAAGCCTGCCAACTACCCTGTCAATCATACTACTAGACACTAAGGTTTTACCTATGCCCAAACTCGCAGACCACTGCGGCCGATGCTGACATAAATAGTTAATAGCAACCGCCAAGTAATGATTAGGATTCATTAAGCCACTTGATTTGCACACAATGCCGTGACGGTCAAAGTCGGGATCGTTGCCAAAGGCAATATCAAACTCATCTTTGAGCTTTATTAAGCCCGACATGGCAAATGCAGATGAACAGTCCATGCGTATTTTGCCGTCTTTGTCGCAGGGCATAAATGCAAAACGCTGGTCAATCGATTTGTTGACCACTTTTATATCAATATTATAGCGTTCACTGATCATATCCCAATAGTGAATACCCGAACCGCCAAGGGGATCGGTGCCTAAACTTAGGCCAGCGTTAGCGATAGCCTGCATGTCTATAACATCGGACAACTGCGCAACATAGTCTATTGCGAAGTTAGTCGTGCTCACAAAGTTTGATGCCATCGCTTTGGTGATAATATGCCGTTTCACGGGCAATTTATGATTAAGTATTTCGTTTGCGCGGTTTTGAATTTGAATGGTTACAGCGCTTTCGGCTGGACCGCCGTGCGTTTGATTATATTTAAAGCCGCCATCTGCAGGCGGATTGTGCGAAGGGGTAATCACCACACCATCAGCAAGATTAGATAAACGCCCTTTGTTGTAAGATACAATCGCTTGAGAAATAACTGGTGTGGGGGTGTATTCATTGTTTTCTTGAATAACTAGCGACACTTCGTTTGCGCTAAACACTTCTATTGCAGTGACAAGTGCAGGCTCTGACAGTGCATGCGTGTCTTTGCCAATAAAAAGCGGACCCGTAATATTGTTAGCCAATCTATACTCGGCTAAGGCTTGGCAAATAGCCGCTATGTGGGCGTCGTTAAAGCTGCTTTTAAATGCACTTCCTCTGTGACCTGATGTCCCGAAGCTTACCGCTTGGCTTGGATCGCTCATATCTGGCTGTAAGCTATAATAATCACTGGTTAATTTAGCCACATTAATTAGCTCGCTTTGTTGAGCTTGTTTTCCTGCATTAGGATGTGTTGACATGATTAATTTCCTTATAAAACTTATACACAAATATAGTCCTGCAGCGCAAATATCTGAACAGGGACTTAAAGCGCGGTATGAAAAGGTAGCCGCAATCAAAAAACTCACTATGCGCAGGACATGGATTACCTTGGCGATAGCAGTGATTAGTTTACGCAAAAAAAAACCAATCTGTACGATTGGTTTTTTTTGCGCTTAGCAAGTCAAAAAACTCGCTGAGCTAGAGGCCAAAAATCGCTATTTTTTAGCTTCTTTGCGTGCTTTCACTTCTTCAATTACTTTTTCAGATACATTCTTAGGACAAGGGCTGTAATGTGAAAACTCCATTGAGAACTGACCACGACCAGACGTCATAGTACGTAAAGTGCCAATGTAGCCAAACATTTCTGATAGTGGAACGTCGGCTTTAACTCGCACACCAGTCACACCCGCTTCTTGGTCTTTAATCATGCCACGGCGACGGTTTAAGTCACCTATTACATCACCAACATGGTCGTCGGGCGTAAACACATCAACTTTCATGATGGGTTCGATTAACTGTGGACCTGCCTTTGGAACAGACTGACGAAATGCACCTTTAGCAGCAATTTCAAATGCTATAGCCGAAGAATCAACCGCGTGGAAGCCACCGTCGTATAATTCAACTTCAACGTCCAATACTGGGAAACCTGCAAGAACACCTTGGCCCATCATACTCTTAAAACCTTTCTCAATCGCTGGAAAGAATTCCTTAGGTACGTTACCGCCTACAACAACTGATTTAAACACAAAACCAGTATTCGCTTCACCGGGGCGAATTCTATAGTCAATTTTACCAAATTGGCCAGAACCACCAGACTGCTTCTTATGCGTATAAGAGTCTTCGATGTCTTGTGTGATTGTTTCGCGATACGCAACCTGAGGTTGTCCAACCGCTAAATCAACACCGTAGGTACGTCTTAGAATATCTACTTTAATATCTAAATGGAGTTCACCCATTCCTTTTAGAATAGTTTCACCTGAATCTTCATCTGTTTCCACTTGAAAAGATGGATCTTCAGCCACCATTTTACCAATTGCAATACCCATTTTCTCAGTTGAGCCTTTATCTTTAGGCGCAACTGATATTGATATAACCGGCTCTGGGAAAATCATTGGCTCAAGCGTACATTCATGTTTCGGGTCACAAAGGGTGTGACCTGTTTTCACGTTTTTCATGCCAACAATTGCAACAATATCACCGGCTTGACAATAACTTATTTCAGTTCGGTCATTTGCATGCATTTCAACCATTCGACCAATGCGTTCAGTTTTACCCGTGGCAGAATTGAGAATACTGTCACCTTTATTCAATTTGCCAGAGTAAACACGAATAAATGTTAATGCGCCGAAACGGTCATCCATTATCTTAAACGCAAGTGCGCGAAATGGCTCATCAATAGTAACGGTAGCTACTTCGCCAGTAGGTTCGCCTGTTTCAGGATCGGTAAGGTCTTGCGGGTCAACCTCTGTTGGGCTTGGTAAATAATCGACAACTGCATCGAGAATGTTTTGAACGCCTTTGTTTTTAAACGCTGAACCGCAGTATGTTGGAAAGAAATCTAATTTACGTGTACCGTTGCGTATACAACGCTTCAGGTCAACTACAGAGGGCTCTTCGCCATCCATGTACGCCATCATTAAGTCGTCGTCTTGATCAACAACCATTTCTACAAGCATTGCACGATATTCAGCCGCTATTTCAATCATATCAGCAGGAATATCCGTTATTACAAAGTTTTCAGGCAAACCAGTGTCATCCCAAACGTAGGCTTTTTGCTCTAGTACATCAACAATACCCACAAAACCATCTTCAACACCAATGGGTAATGCCATTACTAATGGATTTGCGCCTAGAACTTTTTTAACCTGTTTTACAACACGGTAAAAGTCTGCGCCCATGCGATCCATTTTATTCACAAAGATAATTCGTGCTACTTCAGAATCGTTAGCATAACGCCAGTTAGTCTCTGATTGTGGCTCTACGCCGCCAGAACCACAAAAAACGCCTACGCCGCCATCTAATACTTTTAATGAGCGATAAACTTCAACCGTGAAGTCAACGTGCCCTGGAGTATCGATAACATTTAAACGATGGTCTCTCCAAAAACAAGTCGTTGCAGCAGATTGGATGGTGATACCGCGTTCAGCTTCTTGTTCCATAAAATCGGTCGTTGATTCGCCATCGTGTACTTCACCAGTCTTATGAATTTTACCAGTAAGTTTTAAAATACGCTCTGTTGTGGTTGTTTTGCCCGCGTCAACGTGAGCAAAAATACCAATATTTCTGTAATTAGCTAGTTCTGACATGCTTCCCACTTTATTAGTTCGTTAAAAATTTCCGGCGAATTATATAGGCATTGGATATAAATTACACCATTTTGTATCTTATTTTTTATATGGATTTTTTTTAAGCACTGATATTCCCACAAGAACCCCCTCTTTTTACGCGACGTTAGCCCTAATACAGGCTCTTAGCGCTTATTTTCCTTATAAGAACTTATCATTTGGGTGTTAACTATAATTAACACGCTTATTTCGTCCCGATTGTGATACAAATGTTTTGCCTTGATCACAATTTCGCTAAAACGGTCGTTCAAGGCTTTTTCTAATCGGCTCAATATTGGGGCAACTACTTTATGTCGTTTATTCATCGGTAGCTTCAAATTAAAAATACAGGCATTAGCCTTGCCAGTTTCTAACCACTGCAGCATTAATTCACTCACGCGTGTGGGCTGCTCAATCATATCGCACACTAACCAGTCGACATTGCTGTGCTGCGGCTTATATAAAAAGCCGTCTTGGCTGTAATATTCAACCAATCCTGTTGCCATTAAGTTTTCAGCTATTTCACCATGATCAACGGCCTCAACCACTATTTTTCGCTGAATTAGCTGATAGGTCCAGCCTCCTGGGCACGCGCCTAAGTCAGCCGCTCGCATGCCTTGGCTAAATAAAGCGCTTGCTTGGCGTTCGTTGAAAAAAAGATGAATGGCTTCTTCAAGCTTTAAGGTAGAACGGCTAGGTGCGGCACTTGGCATCTTTAAACGCTGTATTCCTAAGTGATGGAGGCTTCTATCATTTACTATACTTATTGCCACTATACACTTACCGCTTTGTTGAAAAAACAAATGCAGAAATGGTTGATTGTTCGACGGTTTTTTATGTAAATGCCCCTGCTGCCTTAACTTATTACGCAGCGGTACCGTAAATTTCTTGCAGAACTTAGCCAACTGTTTACCTTCTTCAGAATCAGGGTACTCAACGAATACGTCTGAAAACATCGGCAAAGCATGCGCGTCAAACATCTTTAACAAAGTACTAATTCTATCTTCGCTGTCAAACTCTATGTCAGCAAGTACATGCAGTTTTTGTCTGGCAAATACTAACTTTTCTAATGTGGGGACTTGTTCATTGATCGCTTTTAGCGACTCGAGGCTGTAAGGCTGCGCATTATGTTGCGGTAAACAATAGCGAAGAAAAGCGCTGTTTTTCGACATTTTAGCGTAACCAAACAGACCCTTTTGACCTAATGCTTGTTCTAGTTCAGCTAATAAATCGGCTTCGTATCCGCCACGGCAGTAAAATAATAGGTCCATTTTAATTAATGCTCTTTAAAGTAAATGGCGGCTGCCATTATTGTTATTTTGCCTGCGATAGCATCCACTCACTAAACACCTTGATTTTGCTTTGTTCTACTTGAGATTCCTTACAAACTAAATAATGACTCAGTTTCGATTCTATCTTCTCGTTAAAAGGGCAAATTAAGCGGCCACTTTCTATTTCAGGCTTCGCCAGCACGGTGTCAGAAAGTGCGACGCCTTGACCTATGCAGGCGGCTTGTAACACCAGCATAGTGTGACTGAAAATGGGCCCTTGATTGACATTAATATTTTTAATGCCAAATGCGCTCAACCAATTCTTCCACGCGATTCGAGTATTGTCATGCAATAAGGTGTGCTGCGATAAATCTTCGAGTGAGCCAAGCGGCTTACCTCTTTCTAATAATCGCGGCGAACACATAGGCGTTAAATATTCTGATAACAGTTTAGTGCTGGCAAGTCCTGACCAACTGCCCCTGCCGTAAAAAACTGCTATATCGACCGAATCATCTAAAAAACCCTCATCGGCGTCAACGGCTTTGATACGCACGTCTATATCACTGTGTTGGGCTGAAAATTGATGCAGCCGTGGCACCAACCATTGACTAGCGAAACTGGGTGGCGTAGCGATTGTGATTGCGCCTTTAGTGCCAAGTGTCACCAAACGCTGGGTAGCCTCTTGCAGATGCACAAAAATATCGCGTAAGTCATGAAAGTAGGACTGACCTTCTTCTGTTAATAGCAAGGAGCGATTTTTACGATGAAATAACTTCATTGATAAAAAGCTTTCAAGACTTTTTATTTGATGACTAACCGCAGCCTGTGTCACAAACAATTCGTCTGCAGCTTTAGTGAAACTGAGGTGGCGAGCGGCAGACTCAAATGCTTTGAGTGAGTTAAGCGGTGGTAATCGTTTTAGCATAATGAGTCTTTGTATAAAAGTAGATTTAAATATTAGTTTTTTTCATGCGAAAAATCAATTTTTGTCGTTTATCTTTTTTCAATTGTAGCCGTAATATAGACAGTGACACAAAATATATCTTTAAAAACCAATATGTTAAAGATGTATTATTAATTTGTCGAATTTAATGCAATTTTTAAACATTTTTTATACAAAGGAAAAGAAGTGAATATAACTATCGCAAGTTTGGCTTTTATTACAAGCTTAACCAACGTAAGCGCCCTACCTGGTTCAACTAACGAAGTAGTGCCTACACAAACCAGCAAAATCAGTAAAATTGAAATTGTTCAAATAATCGAAGCTGAACAAAAAGCCAATAAAGAGTTAAGCAAGTTCTATGTTAGTTTACCTAATATGACAATTGAAAAGACTTTATTTGAGCCAAAAACGGCTTCTATACGTGTCAAAAGAACGACTTTTTTCACTAACAGAAAAACCGAAAGCTCTGATGAGTAATGCTTTATGGTGGTAAGCACTCAATAATGGCAGCGGTGAATATCACGCGCATAATTTTGCGGATACCACATGCTGACAAAGATGGGACATTATCCTGTTTGCCACCACTTTTCATTCTCTTGCACTTCATAAAGCATCTCTGCTTTTTCAGTCAGTAATGTTGCGAATTCTTTTTGTGTATTATCAACAATTGCACTGCTCATTATATTTTGCGCTTTTAACTGCCACGACAACGAGAAATGTCGTATTGCTTCTCTGGCTGAATTGGCCACGGAAACCGAAATAGCATCAGCAGGTAAATTACCGCTTATTACCCAATAAACATTCTTTTTCGTGTCTTTTATTTTCCACACCGCCACTTCAGGTGCCATGTATCGACTTTCTTCGACAACCACAGTGTCAAACAAGATTCCTTTTTCAGCAAGGTGTTTATTAGCTCTCTGGAACTGCTGCTTAACCCATGCTGATAGGGCTTCCTGGCTATTTATTTCATCTGTCATTTTTTCACTACTATCGTTATCTTACATATTGTTAACTACGTGTATATTTACCTGCTTATTTGAGCATGCCCGCAAGCACTTCAATAGGATGTTTTGGCCTATACTGCTCAAAACGTTTAACTTGGCTTCTGCATGAGTAACCTGTCACCAGTATCTGCTGTGGGTTTTTATGGGTACTTGATTCATCAAGAGTCGTTTCAGCAGTGCCATCGCTACTGCTTTGCGTCGACATCTTAGCATGCACAGACCAGCTAAGATCGTATATACCTCTTGAGTTATTGAAATGTTCTAACTCATGGCCATAAGTACCCGCCATACCGCAGCAGCCAACACTAGTAACATTGAGCGTTAAACCAAATTGAGCGAATATTTTTTTCCACGTTTCTTCTGTTTCGGGCAAGGCTGTTTTTTCAGAACAATGCGCTAGCAGCTTGTAGTCGTGTCGTGTTTCTTGATTATCAAGCACAGTGATGTTTCGTAAATCTAAACCTTGTAACCATTCCGACACCGTTTGCACAGCAAATTGATTGGCAGCAAGTCCTAATATCTTGGCATACTCATCGCGGTAGCATAGCACTAAAGAAGCATCGGCTCCCACCATTGCAATGTTAAGCTGAGCAATACTGCTTAAAAAACTAGCTGTTTTATTGACGGTTTTTTCAAACTTGTCTAAAAAGCCTTTTACGTGCTGAGGTTTTCCATTTGGCGAAAACGGTAATAAAACAGGTGTTTTACCTATTTTGTTGATAAAACTAGCGAGCTTCTCAACAACGTCAGCATCATAAAAAGAGGTAAAAGGATCTTGCACAATAAGCACATGCTGCTGACGTTGTTCATCGCTCATATTTTGCAATATAGTCAAATCTTTATGTGTCTTACATACAAGCGCGATCCCTTTAACTCGCTGCTCAATAACAGGCGAAGACAGGGCTGGCGTATCAACGTACCCAATGGCGTTGCGCAAAACCCAAGAGCCAAGAGCAGATTGCACTAAAGCGTTTACTGTTCTGGGAGCTTTTGCCATAAGCGGTGTAAGTGTTTCTACATTGGCAACAAAATAGTCTTTCAATGGCCGTGAATAACGAGTGTAATAAATAGCAAGGAATTTGGCTCTAAAGTCGGGAACATCAACGCCAACGGGACATTGACTTGAGCATGACTTACACGCTAAACAGCCGTTCATGGCGTCGAATACTTCATGATTAAAATCGTCTTGAGACGAAAACTTTCTAAATAACTTCGCCACCGGGTTACTTTTAAAGCTGCTAGGCGACACTGTCTCAGCACTTACTCCCTGCTTGCTTAATTGTAATAACCATTCCCTAATGAGACCTGCACGTCCTTTAGGACTGTGTCTTCTGTCGTGGGTAATCTTACTTGAAGGACACATAGGTGACGTTGTGTCGTAGTTAAAGCATAGACCATTACCGTTACAGCTCATGGCTGGCTCAAACTCTTGTTTAAATGCAATAGGAATTTGGCGGTCATAACTGGCCCGCTTGGTGTCGCTCACTTTGACTAATTGATGGTCTGAATCAAAAGGTGTGCAAATTTTACCCGGATTCATTTGGTTGTGTGGATCAAATGCGCGCTTAATTTTTCTTAACTCGTCATAAAGAGACTCGCCAAAAAATGCCGGGGCAAATTCGCTTCTATAACCTTTACCATGTTCGCCCCACATTAAGCCGCCATACTTTGCCACTAAGGCGACCACTTCATGCGAAATCGTGTTTACCAATTGCTCCTGTGCAGGGTCGCACATATCAAGCATGGGGCGTACGTGCAAAACGCCTGCGTCAACGTGACCAAACATGCCGTAATCGAGCTTGTGACTATCGAGTAGCTCTCTAAACTCCATAATAAAGTCGGCTAAATGCTCTGGTGGAACCGCGGTATCTTCGGTAAACGCAATGGGCTTTTTTGCCCCCTTTGTTTTACCCAGTAAGCCGACAGCCTGCTTGCGCATGCCGTACACTTTTTTAATTTGAGGTAGCGACGATGTTAACTGATAACCAATAACGCCATTTTCATTGTTATTTTGTATTTCAGCATCTAAGCGGTCGCACAGAATTTGAATTTTTCGGTCAATTTCATGCTTGTCATCGCTGTTGTATTCCACCATATTTAAGCCATCCATGACCTTATTAGGTACGTCGCTTATGAGAGCCGACACACTGTGCCAAACAAGATCGGCTCGAGCAAGATTTAAGATTTTACTGTCGACTGTTTCAACCGAGGTTGCATTTGCAGCAATCATACTAGGGGCATGACGCAGTGCTGATTCAAAGTTGTCATACTTGATATTCACGAGGGTGGTGTGTTTGGGAATTTTGGTAATATTGAGCTTTGCTTCGGCAATAAAACCCAGTGAGCCTTCGGCGCCGGCAATTAAGCGCCCGGCATCTATTTTGTTTTGTATATCGTCAAAAGCGTGTTCTAAATCATAGCCGGTTAAAAAGCGATTTAGTCGTGGAAATTTAGCCAGAATATCTTCACGCTTATTGACACAAGTGGCTAAGATTTGTCGATATATAGCGCCCACCGTGGTGTCTAAAGATGCCGTTTGTTGAGCCTCTTGCAGGCTCATCGGCTGCGTTGCTAGCATCTCTCCATTTGCCAGCACGGTTTTAAGACCTAACAAGTGATCACTTGTTTTGCCATACACCAACGAGCCTTGTCCTGATGCGTCAGTGCTTATCATACCGCCAATGGTTGCGCGATTACTGGTAGACAGGTCAGGAGAGAAAAAATAACCGTAAGGTCGTAAAAAATCGTTGAGCACGTCTTTTATCACGCCACACTCGACCCGTACCCACCGTTCTTCTAAATTCAACTCAAGAATTTGATTCAAATACTTGGAAGTATCAACCACAATACCGGGCGTTAGCGATTGACCATTAGTACCTGTGCCACCCCCCCGTGCGCTAAATGTAATAGCCGCTTTACCCTTTGCAGCCTGCATATTGGCGGTTTGTGCAATTAGCTGTAAGTCAGCCACACTCTTAGGCAGAACTACTGCTTGTGGCAGTTGCTGATAAATTGAGTTGTCAGTCGCAAGCGCCAAACGACTACCGTAAGTCACTTCTATCTCTCCGCTATATTGGGTGCCCGACAGTGTACGTAAATAATCGCGTGTTTCACTTGACACAGTGTCTAAAGGGGAAAGTTGTGGTAGAACGTTCAACAAATAAGCTCCTTATTATTAATCACTAGTATACCTACTGCCCACCTAGGACTCTAGATTTAATATTTATCTATTTCAAAATATTGTCTCTTTATACTAGCCAATATATATTTACAGCATAGTAAACGTGAAGCACACAACTCTTTTATAAAAAAAGATTAAGTAAATATTGCTACAGGTTGATAACACATTATAGTCAAGCTAGTAGCGTAATCTTAATTGTGCTGTAATAATGCCTATTTTACAGAGGTATCTTATTGACAAAACTATTAAAAAACTATTTAAACGCAGACATCCCGTCGCATTAGTTGCCTACCTAGCCAGAAAAAATACTAAAAAACAATGGGCTGCAAAATAATGAAGCGAAAGCAGTTAGAGAAATTTGCTGCTCAAAGAAGGCAACCACAAGGTTAACACCTACTTACAGTGGTGATTGTTTTTGCTACTGCTCTACATTGTTGACGTTTATTTATCTTTCACATTTTGCCGCAATAAATTACGGTAACATCTTTTCTTAATATGACGTAAATACAAGCAAATGCTTTGTCATTGAGATTATGAGTAAGAAGCCACCTATTTATTATGCAAGGTGGCTTTTTAAGTTCATCCTTGTAAGAAGCGAGTCTTACTTAGCGTGCTGCTCGGCTAAATACAACCATGTTTGTACTACCGTATCAGGGTTGAGTGAAACGCTGTCAATTCCTTGCTCAACTAACCACGCCGCAAAGTCTTCATGATCAGAAGGTCCTTGTCCGCATATACCCACATATTTGCCACGTGCTTTAGCAGCTTTTATTGCCATTGAGAGTAACACTTTTACGGCTTCGTTTCGTTCATCAAACAAATGTGCTATTAAGCCAGAGTCTCTGTCTAAACCTAGTGTAAGCTGAGTAAGATCGTTTGATCCTATTGAAAATCCATCAAAAATATCTAAAAACTGATCCGCTAGTAAGGCATTAGATGGCAGTTCACACATCATAATAACACGCAGGCCGTTTTCGCCTTTTACGAGACCTTCTGAAGCAAGTAAATCCATCACTTGCTGCCCTTCGTCTACCGTTCTAACGAAGGGGATCATTATTTCAACATTGGTTAAGCCCATGTCGTTACGTACTCGTTTGATAGCTTCGCATTCAAGTGCAAAACAGTCTCTGAAACT
The DNA here is from genome assembly GCF_000252165.1 of Glaciecola punicea ACAM 611. GTDB lineage: Bacteria > Pseudomonadota > Gammaproteobacteria > Enterobacterales > Alteromonadaceae > Glaciecola > Glaciecola punicea. The sequence continues at coordinate 210,015 of NZ_BAET01000007.1, read as the reverse complement.
TTCCGATATATAGCGGCTAGCCCCTCTAAAGCCCAACATTGGGTTTTCTTCGTCAGGTTCGTATTGGTATCCGCCAACAAGGTTGAAATACTCGTTAGACTTAAAATCTGACATGCGAACAATAACCTTTTTTGGGGAAAACGCCGCGCCAATAGATGCTATGCCTTCCACCAGTCTTTGAATATAGTATTCTACAGGCGACGAGTAACCTGCAATCATGTCGTCTATTTCTTCTTTTACATCTAAAGGCTGATCAACATAGTTAAGCAGTGCTTTTGGATGCACACCAATCATTCTATTAATAATGAATTCAAGCCTTGCAAGGCCTACGCCTTCATTTGGTAGTCTAGCAAAGTCAAAAGCACGTTCAGGGTTGCCCACGTTCATCATTATTTTAAGCGGTAATTCAGGCATTGCATCTACTCTGGAGGTGGTCACATCAAAGTCGAGCAGTTGGCCGTATATATAGCCGGTATCACCTTGGGCACACGACACGGTTATTTCATCGCCGGTTGCTATCAAGTCGGTTGCATTCGTACAGCCTACAACAGCTGGAATACCCATTTCACGTGCAATAATTGCTGCATGGCAGGTACGCCCGCCGCGATTTGTCACAATGGCCGAGGCACGCTTCATGATAGGCTCCCAATCAGGATCGGTCATATCCGTTACCAACACGTCGCCCGCTTCAATTTTATCCATTTCGGCAATAGATCCTAATACCTTTGCCTTTCCAGCACCGATTTTATGGCCTATTGCACGGCCCTCGCATACTAGTTTCGCGTCACCGTTAAGCTGATAGCGCTCAATTACCTGCATGTCTTCGCGGCTTCTAACGGTTTCTGGTCGAGCCTGTACAATATATAGCTTGCCGTCGGTGCCGTCTTTTGCCCACTCAATATCCATAGCACGACCATAGTGCTTCTCAATTACCATGGCTTGCTTGGCTAATTCCATTACTTCTTCGTCGTTTATTGAAAACTGCTTGCTGTCCGATTTGTCAATATCCACAATATCTACTTGCTTGCCGTGCTCTAAATCCTCTGAATAAATCATTTTCGTGAGCTTGCTGCCGATGTTACGGCGCAGCACCGCGGGTTTGCCGCTTTGCAAGGTTGGCTTATGTACATAAAACTCGTCTGGGTTTACCGCGCCCTGCACTACCATTTCACCTAAACCATATGAGGAAGTAATAAAAACCACGTCTTCAAAACCTGACTCAGTGTCAATTGTAAACATAACGCCAGAAGATGATAGATCGCTTCGTACCATGCGCTGGACACCTGCCGATAACGCTACGCCTTTGTGGTCATAGCCTTGGTGTACACGGTATGAAATAGCGCGGTCATTGAACAAGGACGCAAACACATGCTTCATAGCGATTAATACAGACTCATACCCTTTTACATTCAAAAAGGTTTCTTGTTGTCCGGCAAAAGATGCGTCAGGCATATCTTCAGCTGTTGCAGAAGAACGCACTGCGAACGAAGCACCGCTGCCACCTTCTTCAACAAGTTTGTCAAAAGCAACTTTAATGGCGTCTTCTAATTCAGTTTGAAATGGCGTTTCTATGATCCACTGTCTAATTTGGCTACCTGCTCTTGCTAGTGCATTTACATCGTCTACGTCTAGCGCGTCGAGTAAGGTATAAATTTGTGATTCAACACCGCTTTTTTCTAAAAATTGGTTAAATGCATAGGCCGTGGTCGCAAAACCACCGGGAACCTGAACACCAGCATTAGATAAATTTGATATCATCTCGCCAAGAGAAGCATTTTTGCCTCCCACTCGGTTAACATCGTCCATGCCTAATTCTTGATACCAAAGAACATATTCTTGCACTGTAAAAACCTCCGGAAAAGCGTTAAATTTCAAATGTGGCAATAAAAACCAGCAATATTAGCTGACAAATTTCAATCTCTATTACAAAACACCTAAGTGTGCTAGCGTTGTAATATACGAATTGTAAGTGCGCTTTCACGTGAAAGTAAAATTTATTTTTTCCCGTAATTTAATTACAACATTGTTAAGGAGATGTTGTGCGAACAGCATTCTATATATCAGACGGTACTGCTATTACTTCAGAGGTTTTTGGGCATGCATTATTGTCGCTATTTCCCATTGAATTTGAACATATCACTATCCCATTTGTTGAAACAGAACAACATGCCCTAGAGGTCATTTCACAAATAAAAAGCTCGTTCGAGGCATCTGGTGACCGGCCTCTCGTCTTCTATACGATGGTGAACGTTGAAATTGGTAAAATAATTAGCAATTCACCTGGAATTAACTACGACTTTTTAAATCAGTTTGTTGCTCCATTAGAAAAGGTCATTGGTGTACCTTCAAAACCCGAAAAACATAGAACGCACTCAATACATGAGAAAACCTATGACATACGCATAGAAGCTGTTAACTATGCCCTAGCCAATGACGATGGTTCGAACCTAAAAGATTATCAAGAAGCTGATATTATTCTCGTGGGCGTTTCACGTTCAGGAAAAACACCTACTAGCTTATATTTAGCGCTACAATTCGGCATTAAGGCGGCGAATTATCCATTTACCGAAGAAGATATGGGCGATATATTGAAGCTGCCGCCTGTACTGAGACGTTTTAAAGACAAGCTGTATGGGCTAACCATAAGCGCCGACAGGCTACATGCAATTCGTTCTGAAAGACGCGCCAATAGCAGATACGCGTCTATGCCGCAGTGCAGAATGGAGCTGCGTGAAGTTGAAAATTTATATCGTAAAGAAAAGATCCCATTTATAAACAGCACTAAATTCTCCGTAGAGGAAATATCAGCGAAGATATTGGCGAATACAGGACTTAAACGCAAAAAGTATTAAATGTAATATGTTGGGTGTCTTTAACAGCGGTGTGTAATCACACCTTGGCACCCGTTATTTTATTAGCCCGTCCCTCATCTTTAGCCTTCAATGCCCTCAGTTTACGCGCTTCTTTGGGATCGGCTGTCATTGGACGATAAATTTCGATTCTGTCGCCTAGCTTCAACACCGTAGACAGCTTAGTCACTTTGTACCATATGCCCACTTTATTTTCGCTTAGATTAATCTCTGTATGCATGTCTAGTATGCCAGACTGTTCAATTGCACTTTGCACCGTAGTATCGGCCTCTACAGCTAAGCTTAGAAGCGTTTGCTTAGCCGGCTGTGCATAAGTTACTTCTATGAAAATTTTATTAACAGGCACTAGCTATAAACCTGTTTGGCTCGCTGTGTAAAGGCTTTTACCATGTTACTGGTTACTGAGCGAAAGACATTCCCAAATGCCATGTCGACCATTCTACTTGAAAAAGTAAAATCCAAAGATAGCTCTATTTTGCAGGCCTCGTCAGACAAAGGCGTAAAAGTCCAGCCTCCGCCTAAGGCTTTGAATGGCCCTTTTGACAGACTCATTTTAATACTACGGCCTTCATCTAAGGTGTTGCTGGTAACTAGGGTTTGTTCTATCCCTGCTTTGACTAGCACCATTTTCGCTTCCATGTGATTTTCTGTTTCATATAACACTTCACTATAACGACACCCTGGCAGAAAGTCTTGATAGGATTCAACGTCATTCACCAGTGCATACATCTGTTTAGCGCTATAGGGAACTAAGGCACTTTTATTAATATTTGGCATGTCTCAACTTATAAGGGCTTCTTGATAGCTGGTTAAAAAAAGTAAGGGTAAAAATCAATTTTTCAAGCGTCGAGATATAAATATCCTTCGGATGCATTTTACGCATATATTTTACGCCTTGCTACATTGTTTTGATTGATCTAAATAATAGTTATCATTTTACAAACGATTGTTTTCCCCTCATCGCGTTTATAGGTATAATACAGAGATGAAAAAGAAACAATCAAATAACAATACCATCGCGTTAAATAAAAAAGCGCGCCACGATTATCAACTTATCAGTAAGTTTGAGGCTGGGCTTACTTTACAGGGGTGGGAAGTAAAGAGTATTCGCGCTGGCAAAGCAAATATAACCGATGCCTACGTATTTATCAAAAATGGCGAAGCTTACGTAACGAACATTAGCATCCAAGCTCTCACGCAAGCCTCTTCTCATGTTGTATGTGACCCAACACGCATGCGCAAGCTATTAATGAATAAGCGTGAAATTGAAGAGCTTATGGGCGGCATGGACAGACAAGGCTTAACCATTGTAGCAACCGCTATGTATTGGAAAGCGTGCTGGATAAAGCTTGAAATTTATCTTGCCCGTGGTAAACAGGACCATGACAAACGAGATGCTATTAAAGACAGAGACTGGTCGCGCCAAAAAGAACGTATTATGAAGAAAGGTTAATATTTCAATAATAAATAGTGTAATTACTGTAGTGCTTATTGTAAGTGTAGTATGTTAATATACAAATCACATCGGGGCTGCTCTGGATTCGACAGGATTCAATGATGCTTGAGGTGCATGCAGAGGTGCGGTTTGCCTCTTTAAAAAGCCGCAAAAAAATAGTCGCAAACGACGAAAACTACGCACTAGCAGCTTAATACCCTGCATAGAGCCTCTTTGCCCTAGCTTCTGCCTTTAAGACGGGGAGTTCAAAGAGTCAAACCCAAAAAGGCTCGTGTGGATGCTTATACCTGAGAGCTGAACCACTAAAACTAAATCGGGTATGTGATTAAATGGCGTGTTTGTTCGCAGCTTAATTACGAGAATAAAGACAAACTAAGCATGTAGTGCCAATGGTTGACGCTTTCTGGACGCGGGTTCAATTCCCGCCAGCTCCACCAATCCGATAAAAAAGACGCCACAACGGCGTCTTTTTTTACACCTAAAATCCGCTAAACATCTTGTTAGACAACCCCCGTAGATGTCATCAACTGTACAAATCTGATCAGCTTGTACAGTATTAAACCAATTCAACTGTGGGTAAACATGAGGATAAAATTATTTTAGGGGTAAAAATGGCTATTACTATTGAAGCAACTAAGAGTGCTAAACTGCAAGCCGAGTTGTTTGGTAAACCTGTGTTAGTCGTAGAATTTAATTCCTCTATGATAGCTTGCCACTACACTTGGATTCTGGCTTCTGATTGCGATTCTAATTGGTAACATAACGCCATTAGTTCATCAACTTTAGTGACAATGCGGTGGTTTTCTGCCAATGAACAAATAGGCACTAACAAGGTTTTAAGATTACCAGTTGCTATTCTAAAACGAGGCGCTCCTTTTCCGTAAGCTTCTACCTGAACATAAAATGTGCGTGAAGAAGGCAATTTGGCGTATCTTTTAAAGTGAAACTACCCTTTACTATAACCAAATCACAATTTCATTCAACCAAAACTCTTAGCAACAGGCCGTTTGTGAGCTTTCATCTTAGTAAAATCAGCACCTGTTCAACAGAGTCTGATTTTACTAAATTTAGGGTTATTGATGTGACCGTTGGAACAGGTAAATGGTAAAGAAAATTAAGATTTGCTAGCGCTAGGTATGGGTTTCATTCAGTAAATAGACAAAAACATTTGGCAGGCGTGTTGATTCCGACTCTCTTTGTAAGAATACAGGATTGGTGGATAAATTAGATAAAGCTAAGGCCCCAGCAGTCCCTGCTAGTAAACTCTTGCCGTGGAGTTGCTCGCATAGGTGGCAGTAAGTTACTTGTTTGTGCCAATATAGGGTGCTTTTTATAAAGGTAAGTCAGTATTTTTTAAATAACCTAAGCGTCGGTAATAGATTACCAAGTATTACATATACAAAGTATAAATAGTATAGTACTAAAACCAAATGGAGAACTTAGTTTTATGGCAACTTAATGGACATTGAATATGAATAAATTAGTTTTCGTATTGTGTGCTACTTTTCTTTTTACTGGATGTGACGACAAAGATAAAGACGATACCGTATTGGTTTATAAATACAAAGGATCGGTTCAATGTGATGTTGAAAGCGGAGTACCGTTAGACAATATGTTGTCAGAATTAATAGACGCTAATATTAATGTCATTTGCTCTTCTGAAGGTAATGATGGAAATGTTGTGGTTGCAGTATGTGGAGCCGAAACAGGTGTAATTAACGTCTATGAAATTCCAATCTCATCGCTAATAACGGCGGAAAACCTAGGTTTTAATAACGTACAATTACTAGAAGATGCAATTGTAGTTATGGACTGTGAATAGACTGTGAATAGACTGATAATTAAATAGCAGGACACAAATTTTGTTACAGCCTCATAATTGGGTTCGCTCTGTCTTCGCTTATTTTAATCAACTATTTTTTGTCTGTAATTTGGGCGATTGGTCTAAAGTGAAAATTTCGAAACACTTCCTACTTTAATCTCTACGAAAAACGTTTTGTCGCAGAAATCTTGTTCGTTACAGTATTCTCAAGCCCAGGACGCGCCAGTTGCTGTTTCCTAGGAGGCGCTTTGCGCATTATCGGTGTGTCGCGGTTCAGGTCATGACCGCAGTGCGCCGCCGCGGCGAAGTGGCCTTGTGGCAGATGTCGACTCAGAGCAAAGAAATTGACGGACCGCCTGCGAGTGGCCGCACCTCTATGGCTCAGTTTTAGATGCAAATTAACAGTTGCGAAATGAGCGGAATGCTTAAGGCAGCTGTCCGCCATTTACTGACTAAAAGTATGAACCTTTATTGTTATGGAATTTGACCTGAGATGAGCCACATTTCAATTTAGTATGTTAGTCTTACCACATTAAATTCTTGCCAATGTCTCAAAAATGCCGTGCTATTACGCTTCAAAGTATTAAATTTTATTATTGATTTATGCTTAAACGGACGTTTTCAATAACGGAGAAACAACATGACATTCAAACACCTTTCAGCCCTTTTCATTACTCTTGGATTAGCGACTAGCGGCGCTTTTGCAGATTGCGATGTTTCTTCCCAATGGGGCGCTCAAGACACGCTTGGTTCTGCGAATCTGGTGACGCCGCAGCGCATATTAGAAGCTGCGAAGCTTATTAAGCAGGGTAAGTCGATGCCATTGGGGATTGCAATTGGTCCCGATGCGCCCGCTTTTCCGCCTCGGTCGTTAAGTTTGCAAGTGGTGCAACCCAATCAGCAAGGTGGTCAAAAGTTAACTGCTATGGGTTATGAGGCCAATTATAATGATGATATTTTGCAAACATGGGTGGGTATAGGCTCGCAGTTAGATGGATTGGGTCATTTCGGAGAAAACGGCAAATACTATAACTGTTTAGATGAAAAAGAAATAAGCGCAATCACCGGTTTGACCAAGTTGGGCACGCACGCAGTGCCTCCATTAGTAGGGCGAGCTGTCATACTAGATATGGCGGCGCACGCCGGCGTTGAGGTAATGGAGGCGGGCCAGCACTTTGGTCCTGCTGACATAAAAGCGGCTGCAAAAGCGCAAGGTGTAACAATGGGTGAGGGCGATATCATTTTGTTTCATACCGGCTGGACTGAGGGCAAGCTTGCTAGCGATCCTGCTATATGGGGAAGCGTAGCACCAGGCTTGAACAATGCAGGAGCACAATATGTTGCTTCACTCAATCCGATGGCTGTAGGTTCAGACACTTGGGGATTGGAGCCTATTCCTGCACCCAAGGGAGATAAGGTATTTTATGGCCACGTTATATTGCTTAAACAGAACGGTATCTATATTTTAGAAACAATGAACGTGGGTCCATTACTAAGAGAAGGTGTTAATGAGTTTATGTTTGTGCTAGGCCAGCCTCGTATTGTTGGGACTGTGCAGGCGATGATTAATCCGGTTGCATTATATTAAGTGACCTATTAAGGCGCTTTGATGATAAGAAGTAAGCAAGCATACTTAGTTATTTGATTTTGATAAGGGTGTTTCACTAGTATAAATCGTCAGAGTTGGATTGATGAGGCCATTAATCCACAAAATTTATCTGCTTAATTGACCGATCATCTGATATGCGATCTGAATGTCTATATGCGTAGATTAAGCTTTGGACTAGTTCATCGACTTTAGCGACAATGCGGTGTTTTTTGCCAATAAACAAATAAGCACTACCAAGGTTTTAAGATTACCAGCTGTTATATTAAAACGAGTCGCTCCTTTTCCACAAGCTTTTACCTGAACATAAAATGTGCGTGAAGAAACAAACCTAGCATATCTTTTAAAGTGAACCTACCTTTTACAATAACAAAATCACAATTTCATTCAACCAAAACCTTTACTAACCAGCAGTTTGTCAGCTTTTATCTCAGTAAAATCAGCACCTGTTGAATAAAGCAGGAATGTCGTTTATCTTATTTAATCTTCATATTGCATTTGATGGTCTGTAAGTGAGGTACTGTTCCTAAGGTACTGGTGAATATTTCTTACTCGCCAATATATGCGCGCTTATCGATACTAGGCGCAGCATTGGTTTTATTATTTAGTGCCCAGGGCATGGAACGCGCTGCTATTATTCAAGTTGCTTTTCAACTCATTGCGCTTGGACTGTTCTTAATATCATTTAGTAAGACAGCTAACAGTTGGGTAGCGTATAGTTAGGAAAGGTTTTAATGACGGCAGGAAAATATGAGCAATAAGCCAAAAGATACCAGCTTTGTCTTTAATGCGAGCCTTTATAGAGCGGTCGATTTATTGAGCGAGTCGTTTACTGAAATGCACTTGCAGCAAACCCCTGGGATCAACAATAAAACAAATTTTAGTGCTACGCTGCCGAAACAGGGCGTCGGCGAAAATGTCGCCTTAAATACACTCGCGCCTTTTATTCTTGGCCAAGCCGCACCACTAGACTCTGCGCATGCATTAGCTCATATGGATCCGCCAACGCCATGGATCACTTGGGCGACGTCTATGTTTAACGCGCGTCTTAATCAAAATTTATTGCATCCAGCAACCGCCCCTTTTGCGCGTCAAGCAGAACAAATAGTAATTGATTGGTTGTCGCCTTATTTTGGCATGCAAGGTGGACATTTTTGTGCGGGCTCTACAATTGCTAATTTAACCGCACTTTGGGCAGCGCGCGATGCTAAAGGGATCACCAAGGTAGTAGCTTCTGAAGCTGCGCATATTAGTGTAGCAAAAGCGGCCAAAATACTTGGCCTAAGCTATCAGTCAATAGCCGTATGCGCGAATGGCACTATCAATAAAGATGCGCTAGGTGATTTGTCCTCGGCTTGCTTAGTGCTTACCGCAGGCACTACCGCAACCGGTGCGGTTGACGACTTATCCATAGCAAGCGCGGCTAATGCAGCATGGGTGCATGTAGACGCGGCTTGGGCCGGCCCACTAAGGCTCAGCCACGAGCATGCGCATCTTTTAGCGGGGATTGAAGCGGCTGATTCGGTTGCTATTTCGGCGCATAAATGGCTGTTTCAACCTAAAGAAAGCGCACTCGTGTTGTTTAAACACTTGGAAATTGCCAACGTTGCTATAAGCGTGGGTTCTGATTATTTGGTGGCCCCCAATATAGGTCTGCAAGGCTCCCGTGGAGCCGCCGCTGTGTCGTTATTAGCGACTATTTTAGCGTGGGGTGAAGAGGGCTTTGCTCAGCGCATCAACGCCAACATGGACATGGCTAATCAGCTAGCGAATTTTGTTGAACTGCATAGCCAATTCATACTATGGCAGCGGCCCACAACAGGCCTTACCATTTTTGCTCACAAAACAATGTCGGTGGATGAATTGCTTACCCTTTTACCGACTGGCATGTTTAGTCGCTGCCAAATAGATAATAAAGATTATGTTCGCTCGGTGGCCGCTAATCCTAATGCTGACATAGCATCAATATTAGACAGCTTGCGGCGGATCTCAATCTAATCCACCAACGCTTAATAGGCAGATTAGTTTTAAAGTTTATAAAAACGCCATCAATATCCCAAGGCGCGCCAGTAATATAAATGACCGCACGCCCAAGGTGAATGACAGTTTTCAATTTAACCTCATATGTATCAGTGCAGCTTTAGCATTACCTAATAATCTATGGTGTAAAGCCTATATTCCAATCAGTTGATCTAAGGTGACTTATTTGTAGAATTTACGATAAAACGTTATCAGGCTTTACAAGTTGTTGTATGATATCAGCAGCGTGTTAAACAATTTATAATAAAAGGACCTGATGGATGTCAGACGATCCCAAAGACAAAGATTTCGAACCCATAAATATTGAATTGAGCGACAGGATCCCATCGGCAGGAAATCGACAAGGCAGCGCTAAAACAAGTGCAGGTGCACCTAAAAGCAACAATTCGTTCACCAGCCTTGTTCTAATTGTTGCCGTTATTGCCTGTGCTGCTTCAGCCTATTTGTATAGCGCTAATGTGCAAAATCAAAAAGTACTCGCACAAAGTGCGAGTAGAATTCAATCTCTTGAAGACAGGTTGTCCGCTACTGGAGAAGAAATGGGTAACTCTACAGTTGAACTGCAGGTTAAAGTGGGTGAACTTGCCGAAAAAAGCGAAGAACTGTGGGATCAAATGGATAAGTTATGGGCTTCTGCATGGCGCAAAAATCAACAAGAAATAAAAGCACTGAATACGGAATTTACAGGTTTTCAAAAAGATGCCAGTCGCTTAAGTAAAGAATTAGAAAATAAGCTAGCAGACAATAGAACTGCTGCCGCTAACATGCAGTCGCGTATAGACGGCGTAAATACAAAGGTGAATGCTCAAGCAAATGAAATGTTAACGCTAGACGCTAAGCTAGACGACAACAGGCAAAAAAATACAGCCCAAGTTCAATCGCTTAGAGACATGACAGAAAAGCTTATTTTGTTGGAAAAAAGAAATACTACCTTGTTACAAAAAATCCAGCAGCTTGAAAACAAACTAGATGAGGTTGCCAATAAGATTGTCTGATAAACAGATCAGAAAAAATGGCGATGTACTGTGACTTCATAACCACTTAAACATAAAATATAAATATAAAAAAAGCATCTTTAAGATGCTTTTTTTAACTAAATTTATACTGACGCAAGTGCCTAGCGGCGAATGCTTAAAAGCTTAATAATGTTTAAATAGCGCTGAGCATTTTTGCGCTTTAAATAATCAAGAAGTTTTCTGCGCTGACTTACCATTCTTAAAAGCCCGCGACGAGAATGGTGATCTTTTTTATGGTCTGCAAAGTGACTTTGTAACTTATTAATGTTGTGAGTAAGCAAAGCAACTTGTACTTCAGGTGAACCTGTGTCGCCTTCTTTAAGGCCGTGCTCGGCAATTATTTTAGCTGTTTCTACTGTAGTTAGTGACATAATATCTCCAAAAAATAATGTGAAACGAACCCAATCACTAATTCAGGTTCGCAAAGTGAGGGCGTAGTATAAAGATTAATTAAACTAGCGCAAGTGCTTATTCCAATTCTTACCTGTTTTGCATAACATATGCGCAATAAAATCTTAGTAAACCACTACACGCTTCGGGTGTATCATGTTTGCGTCGTCCACACTGGCAACGCCTAAAAAGAGATTGCTAGTGGCTTGATAAACGCGAACAACTTCCGCTACTTGTATATTGTCAAGCAAACTAGACGCTATTATAATATTGCGACCCTGCTGAAAATACAAAGTATCTTGTTCTGAAATTTCAACTCTTGCTAGCGCCTCTATAGGTGTATCCATGGGCAGCAGCAAGTTATCTAGATCTGTGAAGTCTTCAGCTTCATGCAGTGACTTTGGACCATTGAGCTGGCTATTTTGTATATCACGACTAGCTTCAACTAAGAAATCAAGCTCATCAAATGTCAGCATTTGTGACGCTTTATAGTGGGCAACTGCCGTTCTACGAAGCACGATAACATGCGCCCCACAGCCTAACATTTGACCTAAATCGTCAATTAAAGTTCTAATGTAGGTTCCTTTAGAACTGCTCACGTTTAATGATAGTTCATCCCCAATTAGGCTGATCCATTCAATACTACGAATTGTGATATCTCGCGCTGGTCTGTCTATGTTAATACCCTGACGAGCATAAAAATATAAAGGCTTGCCCTCATACTTAAGCGCTGAGAACATAGATGGAATTTGCTTAATTGGGCCAATGAAGTGCTTAATGGCGTCCTTTATATCAGCTTCATTTACTAGTACGGGCCTTGATTCTACGATTTCGCCGTCGGCGTCTGAAGTGTCGGTTCTTTCGCCTAGCTTTGCGGTTACAAAGTAACTTTTATCAGCATCAAGTAAGAACTGAGAAAACTTGGTCGCCTCACCTAAACATACTGGTAATAAACCTGTGGCTAAAGGGTCTAGGGCACCTGTATGACCGGCTTTAGCCGCTTTATAAATACGCTTAACACGCTGAACCACTTGATTTGAAGATATTTCTTGTGGTTTATCAACTAATAATATTCCGTTTATTAGGCGCCCTTTTCTTTTTCGCGCCATTTATTCATCGCTATTCTTTGTTGAATGTGTATCAGAAGCTTCATCGTGGTTTTCCTCACCAATGTGCTTAGCTTTGTCAGAAGCCACCGCTATATTCACTAAGGCTGAAATACGCGCACCTTCTTCTATGGAACTATCTTTGAAAAAGTGTACGGCGGGCACGTTACGCATTCTTATTCGTCGGCCTAATAAACCCCTTACAAAGCTTTTAGACTCTTGTAGTTTTTCAAAGTCATCATTTATTTTTTCAGGACTGTTGCTATAGAATGTAACAAATATCTTTGCATGCGCAAGATCTCTCGAGACCTCAACGCCCGATACAGTAATCATGCCTACTTCTGGCTCACGGTGCTTGAATTCATGCTGAAGTATACTTGCTACCTCTTTATGAATTTGTTGACCAACTCTGTCGGTTCTAGAAAATTCTCTGGCCATATCTTTACCTTTTTTACTATTACTACACTGTGTGTAAATAGCATAGTGACAAAAACGGAGGCACATGGCCTCCGTCCTATTTGGTTTTATTAAGTGCTATAACTCGCGTTTAACTTCAACAATCTCAAATACTTCTATTTGGTCGCCTACTTTAACGTCGTTATAGTTTTTAACGCCAATACCACATTCAATGCCTTTTTTGACATCTTGAACATCGTCTTTAAATCTGCGCAATGATTCTAACTCACCTTCATATATAACTACGTTTTCACGCAGTACACGAATTGGATTGCTACGTTTAATTACGCCTTCAGTTACCATACAGCCTGCGATTGCGCCAATTTTAGGTGATTTAAACACATCACGAACCATGGCTAAACCAATGATTTGCTGTCTAAACTCTGGCGCCAACATACCTGTCATCGCGAGTTTCACTTCGTCAATTAGTTCATAAATAATGCTGTAGTAGCGAAGATCAATTTCCTCAGCTTCAATCATTTTTCTTGCTGTAGCATCGGCTCGCACGTTAAAGCCAACGACAATTGCAGAAGATGCAGCCGCTAAGCTAGCGTCAGTCTCAGTTATTCCGCCTACGCCGCTACCTACTATGTTCACTTTAACTTCACTGGTAGACAGTCTTGTTAAGCTGTCGGCAATTGCCTCAATTGAACCTTGTACATCGGCTTTTAGAACAATATTTAACTCACTAACATCGCCGCTTTCCATGTTTGCAAACATGTTTTCAAGCTTAGCTTTTTGCTGTTTAGCTAATTTAAGTTCACGCTGCTTAGTATGACGCTTTGCTGCTACTTCACGCGCTTTGCGTTCATTTTGCACCACAAGCGCGCTTTCACCAGCAATAGGTATGCCTGACAAACCTAATACTTCGACAGGGGTTGAAGGACCTGCCGATTCAATATCGGCGCCTGTCTCATCGCGCATTGCCCGAACACGTCCGTATTCTTCGCCGCACAATAAAATATCACCAGCGCGTAATTCACCGGCTTGTATTAGTACTGAAGCAACCGGACCACGGCCCTTATCGAGCCGAGATTCAATCACAATACCGCGTGCTGGGCCATCAGGAATTGCCTGCAGGTCAAGCATTTCGGCCTGTATATTAATCGCTTCTAATAAATCGTCAACGCCCATGCCTGTTTTGGCAGATACGCTGACAAACTGGTAATCACCGCCCCACTCTTCAGAGATAACACCCACCTGTGAAAGTTCGTTTCTGACGCGATCAGGATCGGCCGACTCTTTATCCATTTTGTTTACGGCCACAATCATGGGAACACCAGCGGCAAGTGAATGCTGAATGGCTTCTTTGGTTTGCGGCATCACGCCATCGTCGGCAGCAACTACTAGTACCACAATATCGGTTGCAGTTGCGCCACGTGCACGCATTGCTGTGAATGCCGCGTGTCCTGGCGTATCTAAAAACGCGATGCGACCTTTGTCAGTTTGTACACTATATGCCCCTATGTGCTGAGTAATACCGCCGGCTTCACTGTCGGCAACTTTTGCACGTCGAATATAATCAAGTAAAGATGTTTTACCATGATCAACATGACCCATTATGGTAACAACTGGCGCACGCGACACTTTCTGCCCGCCTTCAGAGTTTGCAATAAGCTCTTCTTCAAGCGCATTTTCATTAACGATTTCGTATTTGTGATTCATCTCTTCAATCACAAGTATAGCCGTTTCTTGGTCAAGCACTTGATTAATAGTTGCCATCTCGCCCATTTTCATCATCGTCTTAATAACTTGCGTGCCTTTAACTGCCATACGGCTAGCTAAATCACTAACGGTGATTGTTTCACCTAGCTTGACAACCCTTTCGACTGGCATTACTGGCTTATTAAAGCTATGTTTAAGATCTTCACCTGCGTTCTTCTTAGACTTTTTGCGACGACGCCCACCACGCTCTATCTGCGCATCTTCCTCGTCTTCAGCTCTTTGCGCATAGCGATTTGAATGCAAATGAACTTCTTTAGCTTCATCCTTCTTGCGGCGTTCTTCCTCTTCTTTCCAACGACGCGAGTTTTCAGCGGCTAGCTTACGTGCATCTTCGGCGGCTTTGATCGCTTCTTTTTCAAGTTTTTTCTGGATTTCTTCTTCTTGCTGCTTTTTAAGATTTTCAGCTTCCGCTCTAGCAAGTTCTTGTGCTTTGCGTTCTTCATCAGTTAATTTAGAGTCAGTAGACTTGCGTTCTTCCGCTTCTTTTTTGGCTTTTTCTGCACGTGTAGCTCTTTCAGCGTCTTGCTGCTTGCGCGCTTCAGCCACTTTTTTAGCTTTTTCCACCGCTTCGGCTTTAGCGGCTTCAGCTACTTGGCGCTCTAATTCTTGGCGTACCTCGTCATCGGCTTTACGCTGCACTTCTTCTTGTGCTAAGCGCTCTAAATCAGCGTCTGAACGTTTAACGTAGGTGCGTTTCTTACGTACCTCTACTTTAACCGCTCTAGACTTGCCTAAGTTGAGCGTCGTGGTTGTTTTACGTTGAAGAGTCATTTTCATAGGCGCTTTTGCGCCCTCGCCGCCATGTTGTTTACTTAAAAAATCGAGCAGTTTCTGCTTTTCTTCTTCAGTTACATTATCTGCGGCTGCTTTGTCTATGCCTGCATCTTTGAATTGCTTTAATAATCGGTCAACAGTCGTGCTTATATCACTTGCTAACTTTTCTATGGTAACTTCTGCCATATCGAATAATTCTCCTATTGACCTATTCTTCGTTAAACCAAACGAGGTTTCTCGCTGCCATGATGAGCTCACCCGCTTTCGCTTCGCTTAACTCTTCAATGTCACTAATTTCGTCGGTGCCTTGTTCAGCTAACAACTCAAGGTTGGTGATGCCGCGGCTCGCTAGTATAAACGCTATGTGCTTATCCATGCCTTCTAAATCTAGAAGTTCTTGCTGCGGTTGTGCCGACTCTAGCGATTCTTCATTCGCTAGCGCTCGGGTTGTTAAGGTGGCTTTTGCTCTACTGCGAAGTTCTTCAACAAGCTCTTCATCTAGTCCTTCAATGTCGAGTAACTCACTAATAGGCACGTAGGCTATTTCTTCTAAACTCGTAAAACCTTCGTCGACTAATAACAGCGCAAAATCTTCATCAATTTCTAGCCCTTCAGTAAACACTGATAGTACTTTTTGATTCTCTGCTTCGTGTTTAGTAGTCAAGTCAGCTACCGTCATCACGTTAAGTTCCCATCCGGTAAGCTGACTAGCTAAGCGAATATTTTGACCGTTACGACCTATAGCTTGAGCTAGGTTATCGGGCTCTACAGCAATGTCCATCGAATTGGCGTCTTCATCAACCACTATCGAAGAAACTTCAGCTGGAGACATCGCATTCACAACGAACGAGGCTGGGTTTTCATCCCACAGAACGATGTCTACGCGTTCGCCGCCTAATTCACTTGAAACAGCTTGCACTCGTGAACCACGCATGCCTACGCAGGCGCCAACAGGGTCTAAGCGTTTGTCATTGGTTTTCACTGCAATTTTAGCGCGTGCGCCTGGGTCGCGAGCACATGCTTTAATTTCCAATGTTTCTTCTGCTATTTCTGGCACTTCTAATCTGAATAATTCAACTAACATGTCGGGATGAGTACGGCTAATAAATAACTGTGCACCGCGTGCTTCTGGGCGGATAACGTAAAGTAGTCCACGCACCCGATCGCCTGGACGAAAAGTTTCGCGAGGCAGCATATCTTCTCTTAAAATAACCCCTTCTGCGTTGTTTCCTAAGTCGATAAGTACATTTTCACGGTTTACTTTTTTGACCGTACCTGTTACCAGCTCGCCTACTCTATCTTGATATTCGGCTATCATTTGGTCGCGCTCGGCTTCACGCACTTTTTGTACAATTACTTGCTTAGCGGTTTGTGTAGTAATCCGGTCAAATGCAATTGAATCAATTTGGTCTTCAACGAATTCACCTAATTGGATATCAGGTTCGTCGATTTGTGCCGCTGAAATAGTTATTTCAGCAAAGGGATTTTCCTGCACAATATCGTCCGCAACTACCATCCAGCGACGAAAAGTATCGAAAGCGCCTGTTTCGCGATTAATAGCGACACGGACTTCTATATTACCCTCACTTTTCTTTTTAGTGGCACTTGCTAATGCAAACTCCAAAGCTTCAAATATTTTTTCTTTTGGCACTTGTTTTTCATTTGAAACTGCTTCTGCTACTAGTAGTATTTCTTTGCTCATCTTCGCCTCATAGCTGATGTTAAGAACATAATAAATTTACTCAAATTCTGGCACTAAGTTGGCTTTTAGCACATTGTCATAAGCCAGTTCGAACTCTTCATTGTCTACGACCATTACAAAGCTACGTTCGTCGCAACTTTGTAATGTACCTTTAAAATTACGCCTGTCGTTTTGCGGCATTTGTAGTTTTATGGTTATGGTTTGTCCAAGTACCTGATTATAATGTTCAGGTTTGAAAAGAGGTCTGTCCATACCTGGTGATGAAACCTCTAAATTGTATTCATTGGTAATAGGATCTTCAACGTCTAGTACGGCACTGACTTGGCGACTTACGTCTGCACAGTCTTCTATTTCGACACCATTTTCAGAGTCGATATATATTCGCAAGGTAGAATGCTTACCAGCACGAATAAATTCTACGCCTACTAGCTCAAAACCAACCGCCTCGACGGGAGCTTCAAGCATTTGTGTTAATTTCTTTTCAAGCTGTGACAATCCCAACTCCATTTATACATATAAAAAAAGGGCTTATAGCCCAATAAACATTGCTTTAAGTGCGTGACAGAAACAAAAAAGCCCCGAGCATGCGGAGCTATTACCTAAGTTCAAGTTATTTGATGCTGCTGACACAAAATAGTAATAGCTGCTTGTACATTTTGATAAAACCTACGCAGTAGATTTAGTCATACCTGCTTGCTTTAACGTTGCTTTGTAATGACTTCTAACATAGATATTCTCAGACTATGCAAACATTCAGGGAGTTCGTTACTCAAGTTTGTAATTGTACTAGCACCGCGACAATATCGCAAATAAAAAACCACGCAGCTAAGCGTGGTTTTTAAGGTGGTTGCGGGAGCAGGATTTGAACCTACGACCTTCGGGTTATGAGCCCGACGAGCTACCAGACTGCTCCATCCCGCGTTTGAATTCCGGTTAACTTGAACTCTGTCTCTTCAAGTTGGGCGTATTATACATAGCAGAATTTAGTATGCAACTGCTAAATACGATATTTTTACTGCTTGCACAAAGTTTACACAAAACGAAATGTATAGCTCGTTTTATGAGCAAAACTGTTCCATTTTACTTGCGAGTTCAAAATCAAGCTCACTTATACCATTCACATCATGTGTCGTTAAATCAATTACCACTTTATTGTAAACATTGAACCATTCAGGGTGATGCTTTAATTTTTCAGCCCAAATCGCAATTTGTGTCATCCACCCAAACGCTCTAATAAAGCTCTTGAAGGTAAATGTTTTATGTAGCTTGTCGTCTTTTATTTGCCATTTATTATCCCCCGCCTTTTCATTTAAAAGTTGCAAATGGTGATTTATTTCTTTATCGCTTAGTTTATTTGGCATATGTAAGTTCCTCTAGCGTATCGAGTTAATGTCTACATCATAACAATATAAACGACTGCAGACTAAAAGCAGATCACCATCTGCTAGAATATGACGCTGACAAAAACGGCTTCAAAAAGAAGCCGTTTTGTAGTTTTAACAAGCGTTAGCAAGCAAATTGTCTATTAATAGTGCCTAGTTGATTAAAATTCTACAGCGAATCTTGCGTATACCTGACGTCCTCGAGGGTCATGTACTTTTGAATCAAAGCCACTGTTAGTGAAAAGCTGTGGAGGGTTTTCATCAAGCATATTAATAGCTCCAAGGCTAAGTAAATAGCTTGTTTGTGTACCCAGCAACTGACTTATATCAATATTTATTTGTCCGTCAAAAATCGTGTGGCTCTCAACTTCTTTTAGTCCTTGTGCTGAACAACCAGCTGCAATAGGCCCGCCATCGGCGCAGTTCTGATCGTCGTCGTAAGCGCTAATATAACGCGCAAAAATATTTGCACTATAAGCGCCGTTAGTCCAATTCAATCCCAAATTAGCGCGTAGTTCAGGTGATGAAACACCAATGTTCGTGAAATTACGTCTGCCTGCTCCATCAATTATGCCGGCCTGTGGGTCGTCTAATTCATACTCGGTAACATAAGTCATTTGCAATGTAGGCGTAAATCGACCCATGCCCTCGGTCTCTATTTTGTAGCTAGTAACAAAATCAAAACCTGATGTATTAAGTGAACTCGCATTCACAAATGTATTATTCACTTGAATTAAAGGTCCGGTAAGTGGATCTCCAGCTCTTATTATACGAGTTGTGTCACTAGGATTTAAGGACAAGATTGCTTGTGCACTTTCTTGAATAATTAGGTCTTTAAAATCAAAGTTCCAATAATCAACTTCTACTGTTAAATCGTCGATAGGCTCCAAAGAAAACCCAATGTTATAAGCGGTAGACTCTTCAGGCGTAAGGTCGGCATTCCCTGAAGTTCTTACGGCGGCAAATGCATTAGCGTTTATAAGTGGATCATTCAACTGCTGCAAACTAGTGGCACCACCGTTTTGCATAAACACAGAAGGTGCTCTGAACGAAGTTGAGATAGAAGCACGTACAGAGAAATCTTCAGTTGCTCTGTAGTTGAACGCAAATTTTGGATCAACGGTGTTACCTACCGTGCCACCGTAGTCTTCAAAACGTAAAGCAATTTGAATATCTAAATCTTCGGTTACTGGCAACGCTATTTCGGCAAATGCCGCAATAACACTTATACTGTCGTCAAAATCAGGGTTACCTATTACGAACGAAAAGCTGTCTTCATTTGATAACTTGTCATAGTCCTGCATCAAAGATTCTTCACGATATTGCAGTCCAAGTGCAAGACCTGCGGCGCCACCATCCATTTCAAAAATATCGAATGACGCAAATCCTTCGATAACTTCTAAAGTAGACTTAGAATCGATTACTTGATCTGCCGAAAACGAGTCAATAACATATTGAGAGTTAGGAGATGTTGTATAGGAGGTAGCAAATGGGTTGAAGTATTCACAACCGCCCTCACCCGGTGTGCCGGTAACCGGATTACACTCGGCCCCGCCAAAACCATTTAGGGCTAGGTTAAATTCAGTGTTTAGAACATCTTCTACTCTAAATAAGAAATTATTGGTGGCGTTAGTATAACTGACCTCCCAAAAGCCGTTTTCTAACTCACCTTGCAGGGATGTGTTAAATCTAAAGGTATCTGACTCGGTGTTAGCTGGGTCAGCGTCAAATCCGTTGCCTTCAGCACGCCCAAAGAACATAACCGGCCTACCGAAAACGTTGTTTGGATGGGTAGCTGGTACGATAGGGCCACGAAGATTAGGAAAACTTGGTGCGCCTCCACGCTCCGCCCTATTTCTTGCTATACCAACCTCGGTGCTCCAAAGAAGTGTGTCAGTAATATCATAGTTTGCTTTGAAATAGGCATTAACTCGCGTTTCATCCGGGACGTAAGAGTAGCCCGGACCGAAATCAAACCCACAGGTACCTTCTTCAAACGGAGTTAGCCCTTGCAGAGTTGGAATTGGATTTGGAAAACCACCAAATTCGGCACAGCCTGTAGGGTCAATAATAGGCAACGCACCAATAAAGAATGTGCCTGGATTTCCCAAAGCACTGGTATCATCTTGCGGACGAGACAAACGTCTGTCACTTAAAAATAAAGGGGAGCGATTAGTATAACTAAGTGCTGCCATCACATTGCCTTTTTCGCCCGTTGCACCAAATAAGCCTTGAATGACATACTCTTTGTTGTTGCCATGAGCACCATCTTGATAATCAAAGGAGACTTTGGCGCCGTCATATTGTCGTTTGGTAATAAAGTTGACAACACCCGCTACGGCATCAGAGCCATACAAAGCGGAAGCGCCATCTTTTATAATCTCAACGCGATCAATTGCAATCATTGGCACCAGCGAGCTTGTGTCTACAAAGTTGAGTCCCTCGTTAGTTTGCTGTGAGTTTACTACTTGCCGACGGTTGTTCAACAGCACAAGAGTTGACGCAACGCCTAGCCCGCGTAAATTAATATTCGATGTCCCTGCTGTTGCATTTTGAGTAAAAGCGTCAGGGTTATTTTCAGCACCCGAATTAATCGTTAAAGTTTGTGTAATATCAGCAATATTTTTAGCACCAATTGCGTCTATTGCAATACTGTCCACTACGGCGAGAGGTGAAGGTGATTCGAAATTTTCACTGCGCCTAACAAAACTGCCCGTTACCATAATAAGTTCTACCTGGCTGGCTTCATCTTCTTGTTCTTGTTCTTGTGCAATTGCTAGTGTTGGTAGTGCGAGCATCTGCGTTGCTACAAATGCAGCAATAATGGTTTTTTTACCTGTAAATTTCATATGCTATCCCCAGTGTGGGTGCATTAGTCGAAATGCACTTTATTATTTTTTTACGTCCACGCATGCGAACGCTTCAAAGATATTAGGCTTTAGATGATAAATTGTAAATAAAATGTTATTTATCTGTATCTATAAGCTATAAATATGGTCTAGCCAGGTAAACTAAAGTGTAAATTTTAGTCCTTTGCTTTTAATACTAGTGTCAAAAAGGTGCCAATTAAAGCAGGTTTCTGTCTACCCTCTATTAGCACTTTACCTTCAAATTTATATAAATTACCAGTCGACTTATTTTCTATATTGACTAGGGTAAACACGTACTTAATTTTATCATTAACCCGAACTGCTTCAATAAAACGCAAAGAATCCATGCCATAATTGATCATGGTTGTTGTTTTCGGATTAACAACAATAGCCTCGGCAAACATTTGCGGCATCAGCGACAGCGTTAAAAAACCGTGGGCAATGGTTGTTTTGTAAGGACTAAGTTTTGCACATTTTTCGCTATCGAGGTGTATCCATTGGTGATCGCCTGTTGCGTCGGCAAACTTTTGAATTTGTTCTTGAGTCACCCTGTGTAAATTGGGGCTTTCGTGAGTGCTTCCTACTGCCAAGTGCATAATATCCATGGGCTGGCCTTATTCGTTATTCTAATTGAAAATTATTTATACTATTCATTTGATTTATACATCAACTTATCTATTATGTTAATCACTTATTAATAATTATGATAGTTAACCCAGGAACTTGTATTTATGAACCTGCATAGAATCGACCTTAACTTATTTGCTGTTTTTGATGCTATTTATACCGCTGGCAGTTTAACCAAAGCAGCAGATGTTTTATGCATTACCCAGCCTGCGGTGAGTAATTCGCTGGCACGTTTACGCGACATGTTAAACGATCCTCTTTTTGTTAGAACCGGCCACTCCATGACACCTACTCCAGTCGCGCAAAACATTATAGTGCCAGCAAGGCAGGCCTTAGGACTGCTGCGTAAGAGTGTTCAACAAAGTCATATTTTTGAGCCTGAAACCTCCACCAAAGTATTTAACTTTGCTAGCAGAGATTTACTCGAAGTGAGCATTATGCCTAGGTTATTGGCGCAATTGCAGCACACCGCGCCAAATATTACTCTCACCAACTATGAAATACCTCGCCAGCAAATAGTCTCGTCGATGGCATCTGGTAATTTAGACTTTTATGCCGATGCCTCTACCTTCAGCGATATTCATTTGAAGAAGCAAGTTATTGCCACTGACCGCTTTGTTGTGCTCGCCAGAAAAAACCACCCTGTGGTAAAAAATAGTATGAACATGGATGACTTTTTGAAATTAGGTCACATTAATATTTCTCAACGTAAATCAGGTCCAGGACCTGTGGATGTAGCCTTAGACAAGCTCGGCAAAAAAAGAAGGGTCGTAATGCGCGGTCAACACTTTTTAACCGCGCCTAGCGCGGTTTCAAAGTCTGATCTTATCGTGTGTATGCCCTATCATTTGGCAAAACACTACGAGCTAGCAATGTTTGAATTACCATTTGAGCTCCCCCGCATTGAATACTTTTTATATTGGCATTTAAGCGCCGATCATGATGCTGCCCATCAATGGATGCGCGATCAAATTGCGGAGGTTGCAAAAGCCTACGATCACGGCTAAGGCCTATAGACGAAAGCACAAGCCCTGTATAATAAGAATACTTAGCAATAGCGCAACGTTTCGGCACGTCTAGGACCATTGAAAGTTTATGGGACCAAAAATTTGCGCATGCAAACGCTTACCTGCTCGGGTAGTTGATGATGCAGCCAGTGGTTCGCATCATCAAATTTAATTATCTGCAGGTGCTCGACCCAATTATCTAAGCCATTTAGCACTTCTGGGACAAATGCGGTGTCTTTCATACCCCACAGCACTAAAGTAGGCACGCGGATACGAATATTAGGCAGTTTTAGGGTCTGCTTGCCTTGAATTCTAGTGGTCACTAAGTTGGGCATGCATTTGTAGTAGGCAAACGAATGTTGCATGCTCAATCGGTCATCCCATTGGGCTAAATAATGCACCTGTTGCAGCGCAGATAATTTAGTAAACCAGCCGCCGTACAACTTTTTCAAGCGGTAAAAATTGTCTGCAGTCACCAACGCGTATCCTTCTTCGGATATTAAGTCAGTAATATAATCAGAGCGCTGCTGTTGTAAGATATTGCTTGCCATTTCGCGCGTAAACGTTGAAGGGTGGGCTGCATTCATAATAATAATTCTATCTATTAGCGGGGCGTGAAACGCGGCTAACGGCCAAGCGATGGCGCCGCCCCAATCATGTGCAACTAAGACTATTTTTTGGCCTTTGTTCACGCTTTCAATAAATTCAGCCATGCAGGTTATTAAGTTTTCTATTGTATAGTTTTTGGCATCGCCTAAACCGAGACTAAAATTATAACCGGGTAAATCAGGCGCGTAAACATGATGGGTGTCACTAAAGTGATATAAATAATACTCCCAACTCCAGCTGTTTTCTGGAAATCCATGCAGCATTATCATGATGGGTTTATTTACCACGCTTATCTCCTCTCCTGCGTGCAAATAAGTAATTGTGGTGTTTGACAATGCGATAGAATTTTGCTGAATATGCATGCGCCTATGTGATTCCTAAAAGTGTTGCGTGCTAACAGCTTTGCTTGCACCAAAAAAAAGGTGGGCTAATATGCCCACCTTTAGTTTTAATTCTCAGTCTATAATTAGCAACTTTATATTGCCAACAATACAAGTTGCTGACAATGAGCCCTAATTCGGCTAAGCGCTTAACCTACTTTAAACAGCTCTGGTTTCATTTGCATCAGATTGTCGCTGCCTGAATGAATTGATGACACAAGTGAGCGCGTGCGCGACAGCATTCGATCGAAATAGAACTTAGCAGTGTGTATTTTAGCTTCATAAAAATCTTTTTCTGTAGTGCCCTCGTCTAGCTTCTTCTGCGCGACTACGGCCATTTGTAGCCAGAAATAACCTACCGTTACATAGCCTGCATACATTAAATAATCGACCGACGCTGCGCCTAACTCGTCAGGGTTATTAGCGGCTGCTTTACCAATGTCTTGGGTGATTTGTAGCCATTCATCAACATGAGAATCAACTGAGTTTATCCATGTGGTGAATTGCGATTCACCTCTAACCTGAGCGCAATAATCCTTAATTTCTTTAGTGAAAACATTAAGCAGTTCGCCCTTAGATCCCATTATTTTTCGTGCCAATAAGTCAATGGCTTGAATACCGGTCGTGCCCTCATACATGGTACAAATGCGGGTATCGCGAGCCAATTGTTCCATGCCCCATTCTGCAATATAGCCGTGTCCGCCATATACCTGCATACCATAGCTAGTCGCTTCTTGCGCAGTCTCTGTTAAGAATGCTTTTACGATTGGCGTTAACAGAGCTAGTTTAGAATCGGCTATTTTATTTTCAGCTTCATCTTTGCCGTAAGTGGTAATATCCACCAGCTTCATGCAGTAGTTGGCTAATGCTCGGTTACCCTCGGCTAAAGACTTTTGGGTTAATAGCATGCGCCGCACATCTGGATGAACAATAATTTGATCGGCAGGACCTTCTGGATTTTTCACGCCAGTCATTGAACGGAATTGGGTGCGGTCTTGTGCATAGGCTAATGCGCCTTGAAACGCTGCTTCAATGGCAGATAAACCTTCAACACCGGTGCCTATACGGGCAATGTTCATGAACGTGAACATGCAGTTCAAACCGCGGTTAGCTTGGCCAATTAAGTGCGCTGTAGCACCATCAAAATTAATCACGCAGGTCGCGCTGCCCTTAATACCCATTTTATGCTCAATAGAGCCACATTTAACCGCGTTGCGCTCGCCTGGTTCACCCTTTTCATCAAGGTTGAATTTAGGCACTATAAACAAGGAAATGCCTCTTGTACCAGCGGGAGCGTCTGGCAATCTTGCCAATACAAGGTGAATAATGTTGTCTGACATGTCATGTTCACCGGCTGATATAAATATTTTAGTACCTGTTAAGCTATAGGTACCGTCGTCGTTTGGCTGGGCCTTACATTTAAGCATGCCTAGATCTGATCCACAGTGTGACTCAGTTAGGCACATTGTGCCGGTCCATGAACCTTCGATTAGTTTTAGCAAGTACAAGTCTTGCTGTTCTTTAGTACCGTGTCCTTTTAAGGTTTCCATACAGCCTTGACTCAAGCCCGGATACATGGCCCATGAATGGTTAGCCCCTGAAAACCATTCCGCCATAGAGGTAGCGAGTGAATAAGGTAAGCCTTGGCCGCCAAACTCTTCAGGATGCGCCATTGACGGCCAACCACCTTCAACATAAGTCGCGTAGGCTTCTTTAAAACCGTCAGGGGTGGTAACAACGCCGTCGTCTATTTTACACCCTTGTTGATCGCCAATTGCGTTGATGGGAGCGAGCACGTTTTCAGCAAACTTTCCCGCCTCTGCGTAAATTGCTCTTATCAGGTCTTCGCTTGCATCTTCAAAACCAAGTTTTTTATAGTGCGACTGCATATCTAATAATTCGTGGGTTATAAATAGTGTGTCGCGCTGTGGCGCTTTATAATTTTGCATGTTTACTACCTTTATAATTAATTTATCGTGATGATTACGCTTTGAAACCCGCAAATGTTTGCTGTTTTTGAGCAAGTTCTTCCAAAAGTGGCGACGGTGTAAACCAATGTTTACCATATTCGCCTAAAGCTGTTTCATAATGCTTCATTCTTGCTAATACTTCTTTCACGCCTATTTCGTCCGCGAACTTCATAGGCCCTCCGCGATATACAGGAAACCCATACCCATACACGTAAATGACGTCAATGTCGCTAGCTCGCTGGGCAATGCCTTCTAATAGGATGTTGGCTCCCTCGTTTATTAGTGGGTATATACAGCGTTCAAGAATTTCTTGATCGCTTATATCGCGCCGTTGAATGCCTAGTTCTTTCGCCTTTCTTTTGGCGATATCAAGTACGCTTGGGTCGGGTATGGGCGAACGGCTTCCTGCATCATATAAATACACGCCCTTCCCAGCTTTTAAGCCCACCCTGCCAGCTTCAACTAGTTCATCAGCCACAGTGCAATAAGATGGATCGTGACTGATAAACTCTTTGCGCGACTGCCTCACAAAATAACCAATATCTAAACCTGCCATATCACCCATGGTGAAAGGGCCCATTGGCAGGCCAAAATCATATATCACTTTATCGATTTGCTGCGGTGTAGCGCCTTCTAACATAAGTCTTCCGGCTTCTCGACCATACACTTCTATCATTCGGTTGCCCACAAAACCAAAACATACGCCCACCAGCACGCCCACCTTTTTAATGGTCTTGGCTAAATGCATCGCTGTTTTTATTACATCGTCTGCTGTTTTTGCGCCCTGCACTATTTCAAGCAGTTTCATTACGTTAGCAGGCGAGAAGAAATGCAAGCCTATTACGTCTTGCTCACGAGATGTGCACTGCGCAATTTCGTCTAAATCGAGGGTAGAGGTATTACTGGCTAATATTGCACCTGGCTTACACACCTTATCAAGTGCTTCAAAGACTTGCTTTTTAACCGACATTTTTTCAAATACAGCCTCTATCACCAAATCTACCTCTGACAAATCGTCATAGGAGGTTGTGCCCGTTAACAATTCCATACGCTGCTCTACTTGCTCTTGGGTCAACTTGCCTTTTTTCGCTGAGTTTTCGTAGTTACGACGTATCAGTTCTAGACCTTTGTCAAGCGCCGCTTGTTCTAGCTCGAGCAGTACCACCGGAATACCAACATTGGCAAAATTCATGGCGATACCGCCACCCATTGTGCCGGCACCGATTATGGCTACTTGTTTGATGTCTCGAAGCGCAGTGTCTTTAGCAATTTGGGGAAGTGCGCCGGCGACGCGTTCAGCAAAAAAGAAATGTTGTTGCGCGCGAGCCTGGGGGGTATGCATACACTCTTCAAATAATTCACCTTCTCGCTTGAGTCCTTGGGCAAAAGGCAATTCAAAAGCAGCTTTTACAGCCTCGATACATTTTGCAGGAGCAAAAAAACCACGTGCCTTAGCGCTGGTTTGCACTTTCGTTTGCTCACATAAGGCCTCAATTTCGGGGCTGCTGCTTAATTTTATGAGACTTGTGGCTGGAATTACTTTACCCACCGCTTGTTTTGCTACTTTTATGGCTTGCACCAACAACTCGCTTGGCTCAACAATACTGACAAACAGCTCGCTTATGGCTTTTACCGACGTTGGCGCTCCCGTAACAATCATTTGCAACGCTTTTTCAGGTGCAATTAAACGAGGCAGGCGTTGCGTGCCGCCTGCACCTGGGAGTATGCCTAAGTGTACTTCCGGAAGGCCGACTTTGTTGTGATTTGTGCTTAGTCGATAATGACATGCCAAGGCTAATTCTAAACCGCCGCCAAAAGCACCGCCGTTAACCGCCGCAACAACAGGTTTGCTGCTGTTTTCAACAAGCGTTAGCACATCAGGTAAAATTGGCGCTAAATCACCACTTGAAAATTCTGAGATATCGGCGCCGGCGCTAAACAAGGCTAACTCGCTTGTAATGACGATTGCTTCAACATTGTCATTGGCTAAAGCCATATTCATGGCATCTATTAAACCTGTTCTTATAGCCTTTGAAAGTGCATTCACAGGCTTATTAGCCATGCTTATAATGCATATATTTTCGTTAACTGCATAATTGACTACACTCACTATCACCACCGTAACCTATTTGAACCTACATTATTTTATTAACAAAATGTTAAAACAAGTAAGCGTTTACCGCTAATTTATTGCTGTTATACACCACAATAAGCAAGTTTGATTGTAGCGACTAGTTTACTACATCTGCACATGCTGATAAGCAAGGCCAATCTTCTAGCAGGGATCGTTGCCAGAACCACTTTGATATTAGCGCTATTATTTTAAAGGCCTGCAAATGATTGCTTTATAGAGCGCTTACACCCTTAACTAATGGCTAATAGCCTATTAATTCATCGCTACATTCTTTATTCAAGCTCATGTAGAGTATTTTATGTAATACGATTGTATCGCCAAGGTATCGCTCTCCACCTGAGTTGTTTTGTATAGTAATGCCGTAAACACAACTCAGCTTGCAGAAGTATCATGTCGAAAAAATTACTTGTACCCACCCCCGGAGGTCACTTTTTTATTTTACGGCAGCGTTATCTTACGGCAGTAAAATCACTTTTCCTTTTACCAAGCGCGACGTCACTTTATTAATCGCGTCAACCGCGTTTGCTAAACTAAAAGCTTCATCTACCACCACTTTTACTTTGCCTTGCGTGTACCATGTTACCAATTCTTTCATATTCATCATAAAATCTTGTGGTTGGTGCTGAGTAAAAGACCCCCAGAACACCCCCACCACGGAGAAACCTTTAACCAGTGCAAGATTTACCGGAAACTTAGGAATGTCACCACCTGCAAAACCAATAACAAGCAAGCGTCCTGACCACGCCATTACGCGCGTACAGGCATGAAACGTATCGCCGCCCACGCATTCGTAAACTACGTCTACGCCTTTTCCTTTGGTGAGGGCTTTTACTGTTTCTTTTAAATCTTGTTGGCTATGATTGATAGTAATGTCGGCGCCGTTTTGTTTAGCTACTTTACACTTCTCATCGCTTGAACACACGGCAATAACGGTCGCGCCCATTGTTTTTCCAATTTGCACCGCAGCAAGTCCGGTTCCGCCAGCTGCACCTGTCACTAGCAAGGTTTCCCCAGATTGTAAGTGCGCTCGCTGTTTTAAAGCGTGGTGTGCAGTAGCATGCGCGGTTAACAAACCCGATGCTTCTTGCAAAGGAATAGCATCAGGAATGGGCATAACCTGCATGTACGGCACCGCTACCTTTTGTGCATAGCCGCCTAGCTGGCACATGGCAATAACTTTCATGCCTACTGTCAGATTAGAAACACCCTCACCTACTTGCGAAATAGTACCAGAGACTTCGGTGCCTGGAATAAACGGCAGTTCAGGTTTCATCTGATACAGCCCCTGCACCAGCAGGCTGTCTGGAAAATTTACGCCAGCTGCCACAACGTCAATTAATACCTCGCCTTTACCTGCACTAGGCGTGTCGACTTCTTCGTAAACTAATTCAGATACGGGTGCAAATGACTTACATAAGATTGCTTTCATTAAAGATGACTCCTTTATAATTTCTTGTTACGGCCTAGCACAAGGTTTTTACCTAACTGCATCATATGCACCTGATCAGGGCCATCGGCTAGTCTAATAGTGCGAGCATAGGCGAGGGTTGCCGATAAAATAGTGTCTTGAGACGTACCTAAGGCGCCATGTATTTGAATCGCTTCGTCAATTACTTCACAGGCCATTTTAGGTGCGACTATTTTAATGGCGGCAATAATATTTTTAGCGACTTTATTGCCGTAGTTATCCATGTTGTCAGCGGCTTTTAGTGTGAGTAATCGTGCTTGTTCAATTTTGCAGTACATTTGCGCAATACTTTCGCGCACAGACTGCTGCTTGCTTAAAGGTTGGCCAAAGGCAATGCGGTTTTCGACCCGCTCGCAGGTCATGTCTAGCGCGCGCTGAGCGCAGCCAATTAAGCGCATGCAGTGATGAATACGACCTGGACCTAATCGTCCTTGCGCCACTTCAAAACCGCGGCCTTCCCCTAATACTAAATTTTCCTTAGGAACTTTGACATTTTCAAACAACACCTCGGCATGGCCAATGGGCTCGTCTAAATACCCCATTGCCGCCATTGGTCTTACCACGGTAACGCCTGGAGTATTAAGTGGCACCAAAATTTGAGACTGCTGTTCATGACGCGCGGCCGATGGGTCAGTTTTTCCCATTACAATGAGAATTTTGCAGTTATTGTTCATTGCGCCACTGGTATACCACTTACGCCCGTTAATTTGGTAGTGGTCGCCTTTATTTTCGATGCTGGTTTCTATATTTGTAGCATCCGAGGAGGCAACCTCAGGCTCAGTCATAGCAAAAGCAGAGCGTATTTCACCGTTTAGAAGGGGTAACAACCATTTATCTTTTTGTGCTTGCGTACCATATTTGGCTATTACTTCCATATTGCCAGTGTCGGGCGCGCTACAGTTAAATACCTCAGAGCTGAACATTACTGTGCCCATTAATTCACACAGCGGCGCATACTCCAAGTTAGTTAGGCCAGCACCGTGCGGTAAATACTCTTTGGGTAAAAATAAATTCCATAAGCCTTGGGCTTTCGCCTTGTCTTTGAGTGCTTCCATAAGCTGGGGTGTTTGCCAGCGGTCAGTACTACTGGCAACTAAATTATGATAATGCTCTTCAATAGGATAAATTTCTGTGTCCATAAAGGTAGACAGCTTTGCCATCAAATCTTGGACTTTGCTACTATGATCAAAATTCACGGTGTTCTCCTTGCCGTTTTTGCGGCTATTAACTGTAAGTAATTTTTGCTAAATGTGCGAACGTATCTAAGTGAGGCACATTGTTAAAGCTATTTAATTGAAAACCCGCGCGGTTAAAATAAAAGTGATTCACGCTGGTGTTTTTAATTTGTAAATTAAAGGCAATAGCCTGTTCTACCGATGTATTTAGCAAGGCCATCAAAAATACTGCCATTGCCCCACCTGAACTCACTACCAGTACATTTTGATGATCGCTTTGGTGGATGCTTTGCGCGCTTTCTTGCACACGGGCACAAAACTGCACCCACGTTTCACCGCCTAACAATACCAGTGATTCGTTTGACCACGCCAGCATGGCTTTTTTTAAGACTCTATACCACTGGCTTCGCGGCGCACCAGACACAGGTGCTTGCTCTGGGCTTGCTTGTAAATAGGCAGCGACAATCGTTTCAAAATCAAACTCGTTCCAGCCTGCGTCAGTCGTAATAATATGCTTATTACTTTGGCCTACAATACCGCCAGCGGTTTGTTTATGCCTAAGCATATTGCCAGCAACCACCAAGTCGAAGCTTTGTTTGCGCTGGGCAAAATAATCCCCTAGTAAGGCGGCCTGCTGGTGACCTAAGTCGCTCAAGTTATCATAATCATGCGCACCAAACGAAGCTTGGGCATGACGTACTAAAATCATTTGTGCCATTTTTTTTCCATTTACAATTGTAAATTTAAGGTTAATTGTTTTATGAGTATAATAGTAATTGTTTATCTTGATATAAGTACATCAACCGAAAATATACCCATTGTTTAATGCAGATCAAGTGCTCATGTTTCAATGCCTGCTATTGTCGGTTTACCATTTTTACAAGAGCCACATTTATGCGCGCTGCCGAATTTTTTGACAAAAACATGCTAGACAAATACAACATCGCGGGCCCGCGTTATACGTCATATCCAACCGCATTGGCATTTAACAAAGCGTTTAACGAAGCTGATTTTGATCATAGTGTTGCCCGCTTAAAAACTACAAAAATAAAGCCTAGCCTGTCGCTTTATTTCCATATTCCGTTTTGTCATTCACTTTGCTATTACTGTGGCTGCAATAAAATAGTCACTCGTAATCAAGATAAGCTTGCTAAATATTTGTCTTATTTAAAGCAGGAAATTCGCCTTAGAGCCACTCAATTTGCAGGATTTGAAGTAAGCTCAGTGCATTTTGGCGGCGGAACGCCTAGCTGTTTGAGCGCCCAACAGTTGAACGCCTTGTTACAGGAAGCTCGCAGCAGCTATACCTTTGCCGACAGTATAGAGCAGAGCATTGAAATAGATCCCCGCCAGATTGACCTTCAGTATATTGACGAACTGCGAGATATCGGATTTACCCGACTCAGCATTGGTGTGCAAGACGTAAACCCCTGTGTGCAAGAAAGAATAAATCGCGTACAAAGCACCGACTTCATCTGCGAACTTATTGCAAGATCCAAAGATCTTGGTTTTGCCTCCGTTAATATCGATCTTATCTACGGTTTGCCAAGCCAAGATGCAGATAAACTTGCCAATACGCTCAAGCAAGTCAACCGCATGGACCCAGACCGAATATCCTTATTCAGTTACGCGCATATGCCTAGTTTGTTTCCCGCACAGCGCAAAATTAAAGATGAATGGTTGCCGTCAAGCGACACCAAATTTTCTTTATTTCAGCAAAGTATTACTACTTTGTGCAATCAAGGCTATAAATTTATTGGCATGGATCATTTTGCTAAACCAAGTGACGAACTCAGTCTGGCAGCAAAAGCACGTACTTTATCTAGAAACTTTCAAGGGTATACCAGCGATCAGTCTGACGCTTTGTTGGGCTTAGGAGTTTCATCAATCAGTAGTTTAGGCAGCGCCTATGCTCAAAATGTAAAAAAACTAGGTGAATATTATAAGGCCATAGACGGCTTGCAACCCCTGCTTGAAAAAGGCCTTGCCTTAAACGATGATGACATAATTCATCGAGCTATTATTAATCAGCTGATGTGCAACTTTTACGTGAACAAAGCAGAATTTAGCGAAAAATTTGAGATTGATTTTGACGCATATTTTAAAGATTGTTTGCAGCAGCTGCAGCCATTTGAACGTGACAATTTAGTCACAAACAATTCAGACAGTATTACTATACGTTCCAGAGGGCGCTTGCTGGTGCGCAACATTTGCATGAGCTTCGATCAATACCTGATGAGTCCTGCCCATAAGCTACGATACAGTCGTGTAATTTAGCCTTTCTTGTTAGCCTCTCTTGTTAAGCAATCAAACCCTCAAATTAATACGGCAAGATTAGATCTTACCGTATTAACATTTATGTTGTTGACCGACAACTAAATGGGCGATCCCGGCGGCATAGGCTTTAGCACAACGGCCATAGGCCATTTGTCGTGCTGCCAATAATGCTCAACATGCTTAAGCAGAACTCTATTGGCTAGCTTATCGTCGTATTTCTTCAGCCATTTTTGATAATCGATTAATACGTTCTGCATTTCTAGCTTGGCATCAGGGCTTAGTTCATCATTAGCTAGTGCATCAAAAAATACCGACAGCGCCACCATTTTAATGCGCTGGCTTAATCTATCTGGGTCGTTATTTTTAATCAGCCGGTTAAATACCAAGGTGCTTACTTTGGTTACCGAGGGAATATCTGTGTACATTGCATGCTGAAAACCGAGTCTGTTTAGCCGTTCAGCCTGAAGTAATATAGCAAGCGTGTGCGCACTAATTGACTCTGCTGCCGTTATGGGATCAAAAGCAATGCCCATTCTTGAAGGCATACTCTCTCGGGTTCGTTGACTGCCGTAGGCTTTGGGCGGAATTTGCGCTATTAAGTCCTGTGGCAGGCGCAAATAATCGGCTGTGGCGCTTTGTATTATAAGACCTAAAGCACGTTCCTGCTGCTTTCCATCCACAAAGCTCACATTCGCTGCCTGTTGATCCTGCTTAACCGAATAGCGATAGTTGACCCCCGATATTTGTTTCACCAACGCGTCTAACTGGTATCGATGTGAGTAATACACCGGCACTAACCTTCTTTCTAAATCTGAGTAGTTCCCATTAAACGGTAAATTGTCGCTACCGAATTGATTTAAAGCAAATTCTCGCACTTCGCTTACCCGCTTAAACTCAGCGATTGCATTTTTGCCATTATCCCACAAATGGCCGTTGGCAGAGGCTCTTTTCGAAATACGCGCGTCAGGGTCTGATTTATACAAAAAACCAGTGTCTATGGCATTCTTTACAAGGGCTAATAGGGCTGCAGGTTCTTCCTGTTTGTCGGCAAAATCTTGATAGCCATAGGCAATAACGTATTTGTCCCAATCTCCTATTCCTGATGCGTATGCCGTTGATATATCTATTTTACCGTTTGTTAATTCGATAAGTGGGTGCGGGTAGTCCATTACCGACGCTCTATCGTTTTCACTTGCCGCAAAATTATGCGCAATGCCAAGGGTGTGCCCAACTTCATGCGCCGATAGCTGCTTTATTCGGTCAAGTGCTAGGGTGAGTTCTTTGCTAGTATCATCAAGTTCATTAGCAGACGAAGATGTGTAAGGCGCGGTGAAACCTGTGGCGATTAAGAAGTCTTGTCTTACGCGCAAACTGCCTAAGGTTACATGACCTTTAATAATTTCACCTGTACGCGGATCAATGACTGAACTACCGTAAGACCAGCCACGTGTGGCGCGGTGTACCCATTGAATTACGTTATAGTTAACATCCATAGGGTCGGCGCCATCGGGCAATACTTTAACTTGAAATGCGTTGATATAGCCGGCTGCCTCAAACGCTTCATTCCACCACATGGCGCCTTCTTTTAACGCGCTCAAGACGGGCTCTGGAATGCCAGGGTCTAGGTAATAAATGATGGGTTCTACCGCCTCGCTCCGTGCAGCGCGGGGGTCTTTTTTCGCTAATCGATGACGAGGAATGAAGGCCTGCTCCATGTCAGCTTCAATGGGCACGGAATAGTCCATGAAACTATGTTTCCAATAGCCTGAAAAGGGATGAAACTGTCGCGTTTGATAATTATCGTCTGGTAAAGCGATGAAAGAATGATGTAAGTGCACCGATACACTTTTTGGATCGGGCGTCACATCTTTAATAAACTGACCTTTTGGTGAGCCGCCAAAGGTGACTAATGCTTCTAATTCGATGTTGTTGGTGAACGCTTTAGTGCGCGGTAAGTATATGCCCGAACGAGCTGTATCTAGGCTATAAGCGCCCTGTCCTATGCGCTCGAGGCGATCTACAATACCATGGATATCAGATAGCAAAAACGCGGTATAGTTAATCGATACGGTGGTGGGTGTTTCATTGACTATTTCAAAGCCTGCGATGACTGAACTGGCGAAGGCTTCGTCAATACTTTTACGCTCAGCGACGTTGTCAGTCACCGCACGATAGTCTGTGTTTAGCTGATTCAACAGCAGCTTATTGCCGAAGCGCTCAAATTTAACCAAGCGGGTATCGCCAAGCTGTCCGCGATCTAGGCCAATATCATTTGAACCAATCCCTTGGGGTAAGCTACTTTGAAAAATGTAGGTGTTACTTAGCTGCTGTTTGTCCAAACGCAAAAATACTGAGTCTGTTGCTGGCTCATGCATTATATCTATCATGCCGCTGAGAATTTGTTTATTCGCTATAAAGTCTTTGGGCTTATCAGGCACATTAGACATTACGTTAAGCGCAAAAACAGTTAGACCAACTAATATTATTATCTGTATGAAACGCGTCAAAATTAACTCCTGTTATTCTATTAAATTGAATTGTTCGGTTATGTTCATCTCTTTTAACAATATTATACTGGCCGCACGCACACCAGTCATTTATTCGCCTAAGCAGGGCTTATAACACTTCACTGCTAAGTTAACAGTGCTATTCCTGCTGGCCGAAACACGCAAGCGCTGCACTTAAGCTAGCGTCAAGACCGCTAATTCTATCTGCGCTTGTGCTTATTGTTTGCCTGAATGTTTGTATACTGGTGAATATTCTGACGCTCTTTTGAGCGCGTGTAACCCCTGTATACAGCAATTGCTTATTTAAAAAGTCGCTGTCGGATGGCGGCAGTATGATATCGACATTCTCAAACTCTGATCCTTGGGTTTTATGGATAGTCATTGCAAAATTTGTGTCAAATGCGGGTAAATTGTAGACCGGATATGCCACTAAGTGCTTATCTACCGTAAAATAAGCCACAAGTTCTTTATCGCTATTTTCCCACATAATGCCAATATCGCCGTTGAACAATGATAATTGATAGTCATTTTGTAAAATCATAATGGGCTTACATTTGTAGAGCTGGTTTGGCTTAATCCAATTAAAATGCTTACTTAACGCAAGCTCAATGAGCTGATTCAAAGATGCAGTACCTAGGTAAGACTTTCGAAATGGCGTCAATAAAGCGTACTTTTTTAACGCTAGGAAAGCCTCATCAGGCGAATTAGCCTTAAATAAGTTGAATAAATGAGGCAGTATATGATCTGCGATTACCTTATCGACCGCATATTTTAGGCTATTGCTTTGCTCGGTGTTAGCTGACATTAACGGGAGTATTTGAACCTGCCCTCTGCTTTGCTCAAAAGTAACAACAGAATTAAGTAAAGCGCTAGGCATAGTCCTACTTGCATATTGTTCTACCTGCGCAATGTTTAAAGCGTGGGCTGCATCACCTGCCAAAATAGCGTTTGCAAAGCTATCTACAATTTGATGGCTTCGCCGGGTGCCAACAAGCTTATTAACAACGCCTCTGCCTGCTTTATGATTAGTCACCAAATGCTGCTGTGCAAAATCTTCAGCAAGCCTTAATGCTGGGTAAATATTGCAAAGTGACTGCCAATGCTGCACAGGCATGTGAGCAAAAGGATGCGCCACCAAATCGGCTAACAAACAGCCTGTTTCAACAGACGGTAACTGATTAGGATCGCCCACTAATATTAGCTGAGTGCCTGGGGACAAACTATCAATAAGTTTGTGCATAAGGCTAATATCTATCATTGATGTTTCGTCAACAATGATAAGTTTAACAGGCAAAGGCCGCTGCGCGGAGTAGGCACTTTGGCCCGTAATAGGCTTTGTTTTCAGCAAGCGATTAAGAGTTTTTGGCTGCAGTTGACTGAACGATTGACAAATATCGGCAAGCTGAGGCACTAAAGTTAGCTTCGCCAGTTCTTCCGTTAAGGACTGCGCCATTCTATTCGCCGCTTTTCCGGTAGGTGCCACCATTTCTATTGCATGAATGGGCACTGAATTGACAATACTAATGAGTATCGCTAAACGCGTAATGGTGTAGGTTTTACCGGTGCCTGCGCCGCCTGTAATAATTGACAGTGGCAAGGCGAGTGAGTTTAGCACCGCCAGCTGCTGTAAATCAGGAATGTTATTGGACACCACAGGCGTAGCAAACAGCAAGCCCATCGTTTCACTTACCAGCATCTGCTGAGATATAAGTCGACCGTGTTGTTTATCTATCGTTGCTTGTTGCACGCTAGCGGCTATATAGCGGCAAAGAGTATGTTCATAATGCCAATAGCGCTTACTGTATAAGCGACTTTTTTCCAGTACTAGGTACGAGTTCGGGCGTAAACCTTGCGTAAACAGCGCTAGCATGTTGTGTAGTTCATCAATGCCAGAAAACTGAAACCCTCTAACGAATGACTCTGGTGCACCAGCTACCGCACCTTGCGCATCTTGGCGTTCGTGGGCATTTGAGCCGCTTTGAACATCAATGTCATTAGCCTCTATTTCAGTGTCAGGGCTAGCAGCTTGCCACATATGCACATTGGCTAAGGTAGACAAGTAGATGCATACGCTGCCGCGGCGTTGATATTGCGACAGCGCTAGCAGAACGTGAAATACTTCTTGGTACTGCGTGGGGCTAAGCGATGAACCTATTTGCTGTTGGCTAAGCAATATTTGCCGTGCAAAAAAGAAATCAATGGCTTCAATAGTCGCCAGCGCATTCATGCAGTCACGACTATCTGCATAAGGAACATATTTAACCTCCGAGAAAATACTCATAGCGCGCTTTCTTTGTTGCTAGCAATGCGATGATGCATGCTGGTATTTTTTGTCTCAAACAAATCGTCTAATGCTTGCAGCATACCCTGCTCAATTTTAGTAAAAAAGATACCGTTGGCGCTTGTACTTTCTGATGTTTTTAGGGGCAAGCTAAGCGGCCCCCGCATACCCCGAAGATACAAGTAAGTCACGCCACCAAAATGTTCTTCATAGCGATACTGCCCCAAAAACGTTTTCAAATAACGGTGCAGAGCAACACTATAAATTAGATATTGAACATCGTAATTATGCAGCAATAAATCCTGTGCGACTGCACTTGGCTGATAATACTGCGCATCGTTTCCTAAATAATTAGATTTATAGTCAGCAACGTAGTATTGACCTTCATGTTCAAATATCAAATCGATATAGCCGTGCATTGCCCCCTCAACCATATCGCTGGTGAGGCTCAGTAATGGACAATTAGTTAAATTATATTGCGCGCATATTTGCTGCCTGTAAGTATTAATGAGCTGCGACATAGCGCCTAAATTAAGCCCCTCTATCGGAAAATAAAACTCAGCTTCTTTTAGGGTTTCAGCCGATGATAAATCTTGTAAACAAACATTATTGCATGCCAAATTACTTAATAAAGGCGTTGTTAAAACAGTGTCAAACCACTGACTGAGCTGCGCTTGATCAATTGCGTGTTGATCAAGCGCGTATGTATTTAGACTGCTTAATGCTGTGCTAATATTAGGGTTTTTAAAGTCAATTGTTTCTAACACGTCATGAAGAAATGTACCGGCGTTAACGCCTTTGGGAAAGGTAAAGCAATAAGCACTTTGTACGTCGTTATGGTGGGCGCCAGAAAATCCTGCTTCATAGTAACCTTCTTCATCTCGCTCAAACACTAGATCAGGAGACTCGTTAGCATTAGCAAGGCCTAAACTTGGTGGTTTAGCCTTAGGTAAATAATTGTCTTGCCTGGCGTAGCTGTCGAGCTTACGTAATATTTTGCTAAATGAAGTAACATGCCAACTTCGGTTTATATGTTGCGTAAACGACAATAAACTGGTCCTGGGTAAATCCTCAGCGGGAATATCGTTTCGTATTGGTAGAAGTTTATCAGCCATGCCCACAAATATATTATCGCTTATATCAGATAAATTTTGTTTAATATTATTGAGCATTGTGCCGCCGCTATCCTCATCTTCACTGTCTTTATCTATCGGAATGTTTAGCGCTCGGCTAAGTGCGCTGCTATTGCAGCTAATCGAGCTAAACACGCCCAAGTAGCATCGTAATA
Source organism: Glaciecola punicea ACAM 611 (assembly GCF_000252165.1). Taxonomy (GTDB): domain Bacteria; phylum Pseudomonadota; class Gammaproteobacteria; order Enterobacterales; family Alteromonadaceae; genus Glaciecola; species Glaciecola punicea. The sequence goes on along the minus strand of NZ_BAET01000007.1, from coordinate 171,077 downwards.
TTGGCCTCGTTAGCGACACGTATAACACTCGCATATCTTCGGCTAAAGACTCGCTGATAACAGCCTCTTTGGCCGCATTACTAAGCCCTAACTCGTTCACGCTATTATTATTAAGGTAATATTGGGCAATATGCTTAGACATTTTCGTGTTCACGTAATTAGCGTAAGGTAGAAAAACTATTGGGTACTCTAAGCCTTTAGATTTGTGTTGCGTTACAATCTTTATGAGCTTCTGATCGCTTTCTAATCGCAGTTCATTCGCCTCCATTTGTTCTGGATTAGTAATTTGCTGATGTAGCCAGTAAATCAGCTGCAAAGGAGAACTTGCCTTTACGGAGGCTTTGGCCAGCAGTTCGCTTATATGCAGATAATTTGTAAGCTGTCTTTGTGCTTCTAATGTGGGTAGTGACGACTGCTGTATGAGCGTTTGTAATAAAGCGTGAACCCCTTTTTGCTGCCACAGCAAAGCATAGTGGCTTATGCTATTAAATGCTTGTTCCCACTTAGGGTGATTATCAAGTAGCAGTAAGTCTTGCACGGTACTCGTTCTGCTTGTGTCAAAAAGCACAAGGCCGGTAGTTAAGGCTCTGCGCATATTATCTCTGCTAGGATGGTGTACTGCTTGGAGTAGCCACAGCACATGCAGTGCCTGTTGCGATTCAAACAGGGCTGATCGCTCGCCTAAAAACACGCTCGCTAAACCCTGCGCAGAAAGTACTTTTTTAACCATTGCAACTTGCTTATGACTGCGCACTAATATGGCAATGTCTTCACTTTTGACTAAACGTGCTTGGCCGCCTTGTTCAATATGCACGTCGCTTAACAGGCGTTTTATTTCATTAGCGCACCAGTACATTATTTCGTCTATCTGTATATCTTTTGAAGTGTCTACTTTTACGTTTCGTTTGCTGCTGGGGCTAAGCATTCGCGATGCATTTGCACAGACAAACGTAAACGCAGCGCTAGCTTGAGTGGGATCGTTGTCAATTAAACTGCGTTTCCCAGGCAGCGCTTTGAAAGGCGCACTTATAATTGGGTAGCTAATATTCTCGTCAAACAGGCTCACTGCGTCCTTTTGCAGCGGCGCACCGTGAAAAATACGGTTATAACTGGTGATAACGGGCTCACTTGAGCGATAGTTAATATCCATCCCCCAGGCTTTATCTGCCATGTCTTTTGCACGCATATAAGTGTGAATATCACCGCCTCTAAAAGAGTAAATAGCCTGTTTCGGGTCGCCAATCATTAAGAGCAAACGTGCATCATTATGCTGTGGATACAGATGTTCCAATATGGCATATTGGTGCTTATCGGTATCTTGAAATTCATCCACTAAGGCGGCCGGATACTCCTGCTGTAGGCTTTCAATAAGCGCTTCTCCACCGCAGTTCATAGCGTGTGCAACACCCTGAATTTGGTCGTCAAAACCTATGACACTAAATGTTTGTTTATGCTGCTCTATTTTTTTATTTATCTTACTCACAAGCGCATAAATCACTGCATAAAAAGGAACCGCATTAATACTATCTTTGAGTGATTTTTTGTCAGCGGCCAACACACCCACACGTTTTATATCCTCGAGTAGCGCATTAGCGTTGGCTAATAATGGCTGTGTTGTTTGCATGCCTTCATTAACGTAGTTTTTAATTCTAGCGGCACTGAATAAATTTTTAAACGCGTTGTTAATTAAGGTTTGGTCGGCTTCTTTGACAGCGTCTTTTGTCGCGCCTTCAATGCCTAGCCAAGCATTAATAAAAGCAACACTTTGTTTATTATTAATCAGCATTGTTGACCCTAACCAGCTTAGCACCTCGTCAATTAAGGGATCAGTATTTTTAGGGGTGCTCGATTTAGTACCTTGATAAAAGAATGAGCGCTGCGCGTTAATATCTGCAATTAATTGCGCTCGCAGCACTCCATGTTTCTGCCAAAGCTTATTAAATTGTAGAACTTGCTTCGTTTTTAACTCCTGCTCACTTTGCACCGTCAGCGTTTCAGTCTTGCCTATCACCTTGCTGAAATTTTTCATAAATATACTAGGATCGTGCAGATTTTCATTTTGCAGCAATAGATATTTATCCGGCTTAGTTCGCAGGGCTCTAATAGCGTCGCTCACATACGCACGTTGTATTTTATAAAAATCGGTGACTAAATCGGCGTTTTGAGGCAGTGACATACTTAGGCCAAAACGGCCAATAATACGCTGGCAAAATCCGTTGATGGTATAGATAGACGCTAAATCAATTTCTAGCTGGGCTATTTTTAATAAGCGCAGTGTTTCATCGGCTCCCACAGTGACTTGCAGCGCGGATGAGCATTCACAGGGATTGCTCTCAAAATCGTTTATGAGGGTGTCAATAAAAGTCGCAATGCGGGCCTTAATTTCCTCGGTAGCGGCTTCGGTGAAGGTCATCACCAAAATTTGCTGTACCGATAGTTTCTTTTCAACCAGAAGCCGAACATATATGCGAGTAATATTATGGGTTTTGCCCGTACCTGCACTGGCCTCAATCATATGCCGACCGATAAGTGGAATGGTAAGCGGATTTAAAATATCACTGGTATTCATATATCACCCTTAGTAAACGCATTTTCTTGATTACATAAAACACGCATATCTGGTGCACTTATATCCACGTTTATAGGCTTAAGATTATGCTGTTCTATGTTACCGAAGCAGTCAAAATATGCTTGCACATTGTTTGCTTCAAAGGCGGGAACTTCTCCTAACAGAAAATCAAAGTACGTCCTTGGAAATAAATCGGGGCCATTTTCATTTGGCTGATTGGACGTTTCCCATTTAGCCATTAAGGCTTTAGAGGCCAGCGCTTGATCAAGCGATGCATGCTTCATTACGTCGTCTGCAAGTGATAAGTCGATTAAAATAGGGCGTTGACAACCCTGCTCAAAAACAGACAATATTTTTTGTAGTGTAGAGGCTGGATCCGCTTCTTGCGCTAGTAATAACAGGCAAATATTGACTTGCTTTTGCGCTGGCGTATGCGCAACGTAATTCTTTTTAGCGGGCGGCTCTACATAATGAATATGCACGCCAAACGCTGGCAGCACTTCCTTGGATTCATTCTTATGGTGAGCGCTTGGCGCGTCTGTCATATCCTCCGCATTTTGTGAAATATTACTCACAGCGCTCAACCACTCGTCCGGGCGTCTAGTTTTTTCAAACTGCTGAAATTCTTCATCTGTTTGTATATGGATCATCAGCACTAAGTACTGAATGAAAGGCTCAATAAAGTGACGCAAGCTGGGGGCTTTGGGATTCAGCTTTAGCAAGATAATGCCTGATGCTAAGTCGTAGGGAAAATCGTATTCTAGCGTAATATGCCCAAGCACTAACTGACCTTTAGCGCGCCTGCGGTGCTGTGTATTAGCAATGCTTAACTCAAGCGCTAAGGTGTCTTCGAAAGCATGATTTAGCGCTTCTTCCAAACCCAATAAAAACGGCAATTTACCCGACTGCAGCCAGCTCTTTTTAAGCTTATCCCATGCATCGTTAAGTAATTCGCTTTTTATATTATTGATGTTGGGATTACTAGCGTGAGCAGCGTTTGCATCATTAGGCTTGGCTAAAACGCTTTCAACGACGAAGTCCTTAGCAAGCTGAGACTTTTTATACTGCTTAAATAGCTGCGCGACCTCTGCCCGCAGCGCATACTGAGAAAGACTATCTATTGCGTAAACAGGCGCATAATCTCGGGCGCTCGGTTCGTCTAAATATACCCCTAACACTTGCTTTGCATAATAAGTCAATGTGCTTTTAACAAATTTAGTAACTTCTTGAATATTGATCGTTCTTAAGTCAAGTTTAGTGTGCTCTTGAGCAGCTTTACTCAATGATATATTGTCGCCTATGTGACCCTTAATTAATGACTTTTGCACATCTTGTAAACAAGTAAACCAGCGCGCATCGAAGCTGCCGCTATAGCCAAGTCTAGGCTGAAAACTGTCAACACTAAAAGGATGTAAGGCGTGTTCAACGACTTGAATTGAAGCATGTGAATAATGCTCATGGCAGTAGTCAAGCAGCATTTTAACGACCAAGGATGGTTCTCGCACACTGTTGTTTTTAATGTGTCGATATTGAAAGCTTAAATGTAAATACTGTCTTGCCGACACCAGCGATTCTAAAAATAAGTAGCGATCATCACCTCGGCGTGAGCGATCGCCCCGCCGAGCTGGACTTGCCTGCATCAAATCAATTTCAACAGGCGTGTCTTGGCGCGGGAATTCGCTTTGATTTAAGCCTAAGATAGCAATCACTTTAAAAGGGATACTGCGCATAGGCAGCATAGAGCAAAAGGTAATATTGCCTGAATAAAATTGCGACCTTACCTCAGGAATGCTCAAAATACTGCTTAAAGCTTCATGTAAAATAGGCAGTTCTATAGGGTCTTCAAAGTTGGCGACAATCGCATTCTTTTCAAGACTGTATATCGCGTCTACCAATAGCTTTCGCGCAAAGCTGTCGCTTTCACCTGCTATTAAATGATCGTTTATTACACTTAATAAAACGTGTGTCCACTGTGCTATGTTTTGACTTACTTTAAGACGCTGCGACACGCTTTCAAGTGACTCTAAGGCTTGCAAAAACTTACCCAGCACTACGGTCGTATTTCCTTCTACATAATTCACCACACAGTAGCCATCAACCAAAGTGTCGTTAACAGCATTTATCATGCCTATCAATAGTCTGGACAACCCCCAGTGCCAAGTGTGCATCTCATCAAACACCGGCTCGCCAATTTGCTCCGAAAGATGCGCTGAATCTTTACCCCAATCTATTGCGGCATCTTTTAACCAAATTGCGCAAATATCTATGTCTTGGGGGGTTAATTGGTATTTGTGCGCCAATGCAGGAAGTGAAATTAAATCAACAATACTGGTGGCATCAAAGCGTGTGGTAGGCAGTGCTAAGAGTTGCATAAAAGCCACAATATAAGCCTGTGACTCTATTGGCTGTCGATCACTTATACTCACGGGTAAGTTTTGTGAAGACTGCGACGACTGCGTAAACACCGAGCGAATATACGGCGAATAAACTTCAATACTAGGACACATCACCAAAATATCTTTTGGCTGCAAGTCAGGTATGTGTGTAAACTTTTGCAGCAATACATCCTTTAGTACCTGAAGCTCACGTACTTCACTGTGGCAAGCATGCACCGCAATACTGTTATCGTATTCAAGATCACGCTTTTGGGTGTTGCCAGACAATATATCTTGCTGCAGCTGCAGCAATACACTTGGCACACCTTGCTTTGACGCTTCATTGCTATCAATATCAAAGGCTGCTATTTCTTGATGCTGCATATCCACTAATAAATTATTTAAATCACGGCCTTGTGTGCCTAAATTTCGCAACAGTGGGTGAACAGTATTTTCATCCAAAGAAAGGTCCAAAGCCTGCTTGCGCTGAAACTTTGCTATGGCAATATCTGATTGCGCATCGCCCCAGTAATTCACGCATGGATTAAGCTGAAACAAATGTACATTGGTGTGCTGACTTATTTCATCAAAAAAAGTTAGGTAAATAGGCGAAATACTGTTGATCGAAAAAATATATATGTCGTTTGGCAGCATTGGTTTTCGCTCGGCAAAAGACGCGATAGCTTCAAACTGAAGATTCACTGGGTGTGCTGGCATCCATTTTATTAGCTCAAGCCAGAACCATTTCTGCCATTGCTCAAAAAGCTGATAGCGGGGAGACACAAAGTCCACGTTTTTATTGTCTTCCCATTGCTCAAGCCAGTCGGGTCTAAACACTAAGTACTGCTCAAACAAGTCGGCTAACTGGCGACTAAAACTGAATATTCGTCTTCGCCGGTCAAGCTCGGTGCTGGACTGCTGCCAATATCGACTTAACTCATGATAAAAATCAGCCTGCTTACACTGCGCCGACTGGCAAAGCTGATATATTTTCCAGCTTAGTACCTCGCGCTTATATGGACTCTTTTGCGGAATATTCTCAGCGCCAAGCACGTCACGGCATAGATCCCATATATAGCGCGTGGGCATAGGGCAATCAATATTCATTGATATACTTAAGTAGTCGCACAGCTGCATGTTTAACCAATGCTGCATGCCGGGATTAGGCACCAGCACACTAATAGGGCTGAGAATGTTCCTAGGACGTGTTTTAACGACTTCGGCTAGCAACACTGCCAAATCTTCTAGTCGATTAGAAGGATACAAATAAAGCAAGCAATCCTCACTTATAGGGTATGTAAGCAAACAATAAAGCGCTAATGTTTTACAAAAAAAATAAAAGGGCGTAAAGCCCTTTTAATGATAACAATCTACAGTGTAAAGTTGCGCTAAAACTTAATCAACCCATACAATCTTGTCGCTGTGTTCCCCAACTATCACCGATTTGAACTTTTCTTCAATTATATGTCTTTTTACTTTTAGAGTAGGTGTAAGCAAGTCGTTTTCAATTGACCATTCCTCTTTAAAAATAACGATGCGGTCAAGCCGCGCATGGCTCTCTAAGGTTTCATTAATAGAAGTAAGCATAGCGGTAAGTGTCTGTACTACCGCTTCCTTGGAATGTTTTCTGGCTTCTTCAGAGAGCACTAAAAGTGCAATAGGCTGGGCCAAGCTTGTACCCGTGACGCATACTTGCTCAACAATAGATGTTTCCATTATTTTAGATTCAATCGGCGCAGGCGCAACATACTTGCCTTTTTCTGTCTTGAAGATATCTTTAAGTCTTCCGGTAATATAAATAAAGCCCTCTTCGTCCATTCTACCTTTATCGCCTGTGCGCAAATATTCATCATTAGTAAATACCCCAGAGGTTTTTTCTTGATCCTTGTAGTAGCCAACCATATTACACGGAGATTTTACCTGTATTTCGCCATCTTGAGCAATTCGAATTGTGACGCCCTCGTAGGCAGATCCAATGGCGCCTATCTTATCCACTCTAAAGGGAACACTGCTGGTTCCGTATGCGCAGTTTTCGGTCATACCCCAGCCTTCTGATATATCTATGCCAATTTTATGAAACCATTCAATAGTAGAGGGCGCTAAGGGCGCCGAACCCGATGCCCATAGCCGAGCTGAACCTAGGCCTAGTTCTTCACGTATTTTTTTAGCAACTTTCTTACCGATTAAAGGAATGCTGAGCAGAAATTTTAACTTCTTTTGCGGGATTTTTGCCAGCACGCCCATTTTAAATTTTGTCCACAGCCTAGGTACCGAAATAAACAGGGTAGGTTGACACGATTTTACATCACGCGTAAAGGTGTCAAGTGACTCTACAAAGTGCAGGGTCATGCCGCTGTAGATACTGGCCAGTTCTACTAATACTCGCTCAGTTATGTGTGCAAGGGGCAAATAGCTCATTGCTCTATCTTGATTTGTCACACTCATTGCATGCAAGGAATTTTGCGCCGCCCAACATATAGTTTGATAGGTGTGCACAACACCTTTGGGCTGCCCTGTGCTGCCTGAGGTGTAGATAATGGTCATAATATCGTTCAAATCAGGAATAGGGCTTTTATCCAAGGGCTCAATATCTGTAAATTCGTCCCACGCTACTTTCGTCTCTATACCAGGATAAGGAAAGCTCACCGTGACGAGTTCATCGAAAGTGGCTTCATGCGCGGCTTTATAATTGTCGAGTTTACCCACAAACATCATTGGACACTCAGCGTGCTCCAATACATAGCTAATGGTGTCTTTGCCAGCAGTGGCAAAAATAGGCACAGACACATTTCCTGATAGCATTATGGCGATATCGGTAACGATCCATTCAGCGGTGTTTTTGCCTAAAATAGCAATGCGGGTGCCTTTAGGATAGCGATAGGTGTTGATTCTGGCAGCTAGCCTGCGCGCCTGCTCCATCGTTTGCGCCCAGGTAAATGTTCTTGGGCCCTCAGCACTGGGCTGTGTCATGTAATGGTCGTTTGGTGTTTCAGATTCTCTTTTGTAGAGCATAGCTAATGGCGATACAACCTGAGTCGTTACTGCGGCGTTATTATCTAGCGACATATTTCATCCCAATTAAATTCTTTACATAATTTTTACATGCAATAATGCGGTATTTGTAATATTTAACAACTGTTTTTTATACAAGATTTCATCAATTAAATACGATGAGCCCGAGTTTACAGGTTTTACCTGAGGAAATTACCCCTGCAAGAAATATCAAGAAAAAAGTTGGTGGTCCGATCTGACAGCAATTTGTGTTGATTTTCTGCGCTATTGCCGGTGCTAGTCAAATCGAATTTACGTTAGACTTTGTAACAACACGTTTTTATAAGGCGATTCGGGGCGCGCTTATTTCACCACGCTTTATGGAAAATCGCGGCGCAAGACTATATAAATCCCCATTTAAACCCACCAACTGCTGGTTTATGCCCTGCGCTTTTGCAACCTGCGAACAAGCTAGCAGGTGCTTAGGCTCTCCGTGCACAGGCACAATACAGCTTGGTTTTACCCAATTAAACAACTGGGCTAAATCTCCCTCATTCGGATGCCCGGAAGCATGAATAATATGCTCGCAGTTTGCAGACTCTACTACGTGTATTTCACGCTCTTCAAGCAAAGTGATTAATCTCTTTATGGGTTTTTCATTTCCAGGGATGACAATACTGCTAAAAATAACGGTGTCATCTTTTTCAAGATCGCAGTCTCTGTGATTGTTTAATGCTAGTTTGTATAAGCCTGCACGAGGCTCTCCTTGGCTTCCCGTTGCTACAATGAGCACTTCATGTTTAGGCAGATAGCCGATATGACGACGTGGCGTAATTTTAAACTCTGCGGGCCAAAAGCCTGTGCTTCTGGCAATGCTAACCATGTTTTCAAGCGCGGGGCCTAATAAACACATGTAGCGATTGGTCGCTTGCGCTATTTTTGCTAGCGTAATTAAACGCGCTACATTACTGGCGAAACAGGTTACCACTACCCTGCCTTTTGCTTTGCTAATGACCGTGCCTAAGCCTAATTCACAGTCCTTTTCTGACTTTGAATGTCCGGGCCGGTTAGCGTTTGTTGAATCACACACCATAGCCGTAATATTCCTGCTGGCTAACTGTTTAAACAACTCTTTATTAAAGCCTTCGCCAACCACAGGGCTTGCATCAATTTTCCAATCGCCGGTGTGTAATACGCGCGCTACTGCGGTAGTAATAAGCAGTGCGTTAGCTTCGGGAATAGAATGTGTGGTGGGTATCCATTCAATTGTAAATGGACCAATGTCGAGCACACTGCCTGTTTTTACTACGACTATGGGTAACTCGTAGGGGATCTCTGCGCGGTAAGCTTTACGTCTTAGCACCTCTGCGGTAAAAGCAGTCGTGTAGATTGGACACCTTAGCTGCTCCCATTGGCTTAACACCGCACCAAGGTGGTCTTCGTGCGCATGCGTTAATACAATGCCACATAAACTGTCGCGACGATTTGCAATAAAAGATAAATCGGCAGTCACCATATTATGGCGCATAACCCCTATTTTTTCATCTTGCTCGCGATCCAGCGGCACATTAAAAGTTACCCCGCAATCGATCATTAACCATTGTTTGTTGTGTCCGTAAAGATTGACATTCATGCCAATCTCGCCTGTTCCGCCTAGCGGTACAAACCATAAATCTTTTTCTGTAGGGCTATGTTTCAAAGTAGATACTCAAAGTAAAGCGTTTCAAATGATAAAAGGGCATAAAGGCCATGACGAAGTTAGCAGCACTATCTTATGTGATTAATATAATTGACAACACTCACATGAATACAAGTTTTGTTAGACTGTATTCAAATGCGTATAGACGTCTAATGCGAGAAACTTACCATATTTACGTAGATCCATCTTACTAAGGCCAATTTGGAGGAAAGCTTACTGAACATTCGTAAGGTTATTGGTACTGGTGTGAGCAAAAATAATCACCCAATTTAGATGCGCAATTTCATAGCACAGACTTCGCATAACATCGTAATCTCAGCGTTTAGATGCTCACTAACGCTATAGTTTACGATAGAATGCTCGGTAAACAACGATGCTTTTTTCATATTGAGCCGCTGCCTGATGCGCTAATATAATAGTGAATACTGTCATATATAAGGCTACACGGGCTAATTAACGTGACCTCGCCTAACAGTGCAACCCGTCAATGCTGAACTGATCGCTTTGCGTTGAAAGAGCAAGCGGCGCAATCGTTGCGGCTTCGCATAATGTAATTAGGCACAGTGGTATAAATTGCTCAGCATGCTCGTTTTTTCACTCTTTTTAAGCACCCCCATAGGCCTACTATTTACTTCGCAAATGTGTATTTTTTGCTTCACCACGTCAAGCATTCTTGATAGCGTTAAAATGTAGCCCTAGTAATTAAGTCGCTAGTACTTGTTAATAGTTGGCTGTTAAGATATTTAGCGTCGTAACCATTTTATTATTTACACCAAAAGGACCAATATGAGAATTTTACTCATTCTAAGCGCGCTCATGTTATCAGCCTGCACCAGCACACAAGGTCTGTCAGTTTATTCATTTAGCAATGAAGATATCGAGTCCGTACTCATTAAGCAATTGCCTAAATTGAGCGAAAATGTGAATTTAATGGGCTTACCAGTAAAGTTTGCTCTAAACGATTTGGATGTTGTTATCGGTCCCGGTAATCGCGATGTAGTGTTAATAAGACTCGATACTAGCGCTATAATTGATGCCTTCGCCTTTACCTACCCAGTAGGCCTTAAACTGCAAGTTCAAGGCAGTCCTTTTTATGACAGTCAGAAAAAAGCAATTTTTTTACGCGACGTAAGCTTACTCGACTCAAGCATCGATGCGGGTCGGTTTAGGGGCAACTTAGGTACGCTTAACAACGAGGCAATAAGTATTATCAATGCGTTTTTAGCACAAAACCCTGTGTATACCTTGAATAGCAATGACCCAAAAATAGTATTGCTGAGTAAACTTCCTCTAGATTTAAAAGTGGAAAATGGGGCAATAAACATTATTCCTCGGCTTTAGTCTTTATACGCAATACATTATCTTTAACATCTGTGCCAATAAAACGAACAAAAGGATCCACACCCACATAAGCAGGCTGTGAACCATCATTAAGACTGCCATCAAGGCGTATAACAAGTTCGTTTTCACCGTTTACTAAGCGATGTTTTTGACGGTATAAAACCACCGTTTCGCTGCTAAAGTCGCTGGGGTCATTGGCAAAGACCACAATATCAACCACATCATCAAATACAGCCGGAGTTTCATTGCCTAGGCCGTCAGCAATTACCCTAGCAGCATCTATTTTTAAGTTTACTTGCGAGGTTTCTTTTTCCCACTTTGCGGCAAGTAACTTAATGTTGTAAAGATTTATATCAGAAAACTGCTGATTAATAAAAGCATGCGCCTTAGGATCAGCAACCTCTTTTATAGCACTTAATAAGTCAAGTGTAGTGGCCTTACGTGAGTTTGAATTTTCAAATTTTTCGAGCAGTCCTTTAATCGCTTTATTGAGTTTGTCAAAGCCTATTCTGTCAGCTATTGCCATCATTACAATTGACCCTTTATTGTAATAAATATAGGCTTTATTTTCAGCTCGCATTAGCGGCATTTCTTGTAAATATTCGGTGGATCGTCCTCGTAAATAGTCATCTAATTCGGAGCTAAGAAACTGTCGTAATTTAGTTTCACCATATTTATTCACCATTAATTGTAATGCTGCATATTGGGATAAGGTTTCACTTAGCACCGCGCTACCTTGCACATTTGCGGGTAGCAACTGATGCCCAAACCATTGTTGCGCCACTTCGTTAGCCGAAACATAGCAAACGGGATCTATTTTGTTGGGATCGCGCAGCTGATTTGCTAAGGTAAAGAGCATGCCAAAGCCAAGCAAAACCACTACAATTAAGCTTACTGCGAGCAGTTTAGATAACCAAAAGATAAAGTTATGCACTGGCATGCTGTCGACAATATCGACAATACCCGTATTACGCGCACGCCACTCCACCTCTGCGGTGTAAAAAGTGATCACAATAATAATAGAAAGTGAAAATGCGCCTTGAATAAGCTCAACCATATAATACGTTAACGACCAGTTGCTTGCACCGTACATACCGATAGGGTTTATAAACTCTTTTATAATAATAGCCGATGCAATAATAAGCAGCACAATAAAACCGGGACTCACAAACACCTGCTTCATTTCAAACAACAGCCGTGCCGTAAATTGCGTGAAGCCAGCACCCGCTTTATATTAATGACGCGCGTCGTTGTATAGCGCGTTTGCTGAACCAGAGCCGCAGCTTGTCTTTTTTTCTTTTTTCTGAGGAAGTGTAAGTGGTGAAAAAATTCTGCCTAGACCAAATAGAATCATATTGGCAGCAACATGTTAGCCTATGGCAAAAGTCTACCTTAAGCTAGGCACAATATTGTAAAAAGCACGACCTTAAAGCGCATAGTTTAAGTTTCCACAAGCGCAAGCTTGAGAGTGGGCGCAAGGAAGTTGCAAGCTCTGGATTTATAAAGGTATATGTATTATCTTTCCTATATTGTGCAAAACTTTTTGCGAGACTCTGTGAATAGATTGGCAGTTCTTTTTGAACTAGCAAAGTAAGCAAAGGATATCTATGTATCAATGTAATCTGTATTCCAACGTCGTATCCGCTTTGCTCTTGGCTTCGATCGCCGTGAGTAGCACTGCGCTGGCGCAAATCGACACCGCCTTGGGGCCTCAACTCAATATCGGCCATCGAGGTGCCTCCGCTTACGCCCCAGAACACACGTTTTACGCTTACGACCTCGCCATGGAAATGGACGTTGATATGCTCGAATGCGACCTTTTTCTGACTAAAGATGAGGTGCTAATTTGTATTCACGACAGCACCGTAGATCGCACATCCGACGGGTCTGGCCGGGTGCAAGATTTTACCTTGGACGAGCTGCGCGCACTGGATTTTGGCTCATGGTTTGGCATTAAATTTTCCAGCGCGAAAATAGTACCGTTCGAAGAACAACTTGATTGCTATCTGGATCACAATCCCTTAATGCGCTTTCATGTGGAAACCAAAGATTCGGCGCAAGGCCGTGCCGAAGCAGTTTTGGTCGAGGTTCTGGCTCGCAAAGGCTTGCTGGATACCGGTGATATACAGACATCAACGATCGTCATGCAAAGCTTCGATGCGTCTAGTCTAAAACGCATTAAACAGTTATCGGAACTGCCGACGGCCTTTTTGTTTGCTAGGCGCACGTCGTTTGAACTCTTGCAGTGGGTGGCAAGCGGCAATGGCCCAGATTATATCGACGCATTCGCGCCAAATTCTGCGGCGATTTTCAACGATCCAACATCCGTTCAACGTTTTCATGCCAATGGTCATGATGTGCATACCTGGACCGTAAATGAACGGACGCAAATGGACTATCTGCTTGCTTTAGGTGTTGATGCCATTTTTACGAATAATCCAGATATCTTGCGAGCCGCGATTGATGATAAAGGAAGTGGCACGTCGCCAGAACAGAGGGGTAATCCCAGCGATTTTAAGCGTGGCTGCCAGGGTATTGCTGGTCGGGTTGTATCCAATAAAGGGCCCGGTGATGTCTGGGCGCGACACGACTCAGGACGCGGCGTTGTTCGCGTTGAAAAAGCCGCAGCCAGTGACTTGACGAATTATTCTGGCCCTCGCGGCGGCGATTAAGTACTTCCCTAAATTTCATTAATCTGTCTCTTTAAATGCTCATTATAAGAGGTGTTTCCATAACGGTCGAAGCAACCACAGCGATAGAAACATAAGCGACGCTAGGCGCTTCTTCTTACGCCATAGAAAAGTAAATTGTCCTCGTAAAAAATCAGCGCCTAAAAATCGATTAGCAAGCTCGATTGATTCGCTTGCATTTACAAGCTGTAACTCTGCTAACTCACTGCCCCCTAAAATGGTCCGACTGCGACCACTGGCGACCCAAGCTTGTGCTATTTTTTCGGCTTCTGCTTGAAGTCGATCTTTTTGGACTACCCATTGAACCAAGCCTACTGTCAATGCTTCTTCTGCATTTGGCTTCCAGCCCTCACTTGCCAACATACGCTGGGCATTGTCTTCTCCCATTAGCCTAGCAAAGTGAACACTTGAACAGCCTTCAGGGCTAACGCCCAACGCAGCAAAAGGCGTTGAAAAGGTAGCGGTGTGAGACGCAATAATACCGTCACATAAACTTGCTGAGGTAACACTTGCACCAATAGCGGGGCCATTAATGGCGACTAATAAAGGTTTTGGGAAGGTTAAAAACCTATCAAATAATTCTTCATTGTGTTGCACAATCAAACGATGCAGCTTTTTAGGTGCCATCAGTTTGATTGTGCCACTCAAATTCACGCCAGCTGAAAAGTAATCACCGGTGCCGGTGAAAATAGCGACCTTAGTTGGCTCGTCTTGCGTGGCTTTTTCAAACGCAATTGCGATAGCTTCCATCATTTCTGACGTCCAACCGTTTAACTTCTTTGGTTTGTTCATCATGATAGTTAACACACTGCCTGTAAATGAGCTTTGTATGTACGTTGCGGCATTGTCGTTAAGATTTAGGTAATTCAAATAAAGCACTCGTGTCATGACTATGGCGTAATTATTACCGAATTCCCCCCATATCACCAGCGCTAAATAAAGCGCGTTATGTGCATCTTATTTTGGCTGAGTCCTTCACACAAGCGCCGCGCCATAATATAAGCGTCATCTAAAGAAGTATTGGGCAGTAATATTACTATTTCTTCACCGCCCCAACGCGCAACAGTATCATTTTTACGCAGCCCACTGTTTGTCAAATAATCAGCCACAAACTTAAGACAGTTATCACTGTTGTGACTCTTAAAGTAGGTGCACGAGACACATAACAATCTAATCAAAAAGGTAACAGCGCTACGCTACTGATCCTATTATAAAGAGCGATATGTGTCATGCAAAACAAAGGGAAACATCTGCAATGGATCTAAATCGGCTATTAAGATAGTCGATTTACTTTTGCTGTAGGTAACGGTAATTAGATTAATCAGAAACGTTTTCATTAAATTTACTGTTCGCAATCATCGCTTACTTTGCAAATTCCATCGCTGACAGACTTCCATTGCAGTTAATCCGAGCCAGAACAAAATTGAATTGAGCCCACTTTGTTTAAACAAAAAGACCATTTGAGCCATCTCTATTTAAATTGAGCCAACTTTATTAACACTAAGTAAAAAGTAATAGTATCTATAGCCGAAATGCTGCGGTTTTTGTTTTAAAAGACACTTTTAAGCAGTCTTCGTTTGACCAAAGCTTAACTTGTTAAAGCGTTGGATTTTTTTCGTAATGATTATAAAAGTAGAATAACAAGTAATTTGACGACCTAGCAGTGCACATAAAGCACGTAATTGAGACTTAATCCGTCATTTCACCGCGCAAATTAAGCGCCATAGACTGGCGCATTTGCACATTAGAAAGATCGTCTTTACTTAACAAGTAATGCAGTTTAGCCAATGCCGCTTCGGGGGTTATATCTTTACCCGACACTACGCCTGTTTCTTCAACGAACTTGCCGTTTGCATAGCCCGACATATTTACGGTGCCGCGCATACACTGCGTGCAGTTAACCACGATAATTCCTTGCTTGGTGGCTTTGTCAATTTGACTCAAAAGCTGAGAATTTTGCGGCGCATTGCCCACCCCGTAGCTCAGCAGAATTAAGGCATTCACAGGCTGTTGAATAATGTTTGTTAGCACCGAACTGCTAATGCCTGGGTATAAATTGACCATCCCTATTGGCTGGCTTTTAGTTGGGCTAACCGTCAGTCTAGAGGCTTTTGTGGGCAAAGCAGGTAGTTGTGTGTTCACTTCAATATGAATGCCAGCGCTAAGTAAATGCGGAAAATTAGGCGAGTCGAATGCATCAAAACCATCTGCGTCAACTTTACGCGCGCGATTACCTCTAAAAAGCTTATTGTTAAAAAACAAAGTCACTTCTGTTATCGGGTAGTTGGCTGCAATGTAGAGCGCATTAAGCAAGTTGGCTTGGCCATCTGAGCGCAGCTGAGCCAGCGGAATTTGTGAGCCCGTTATAATGACTGGCTTTTGCAACCCTTCCAACATGAAAGACAAGGCCGAGCTGGTATACGCCATGGTGTCGGTTCCATGCAGTATAATAAAACCGTCATATTGGTCGTAATTAGAGGCAATATCTTGGGCAATGTCTAGCCAATCAGAGGGGCTCATATCGCTAGAATCGAGTAGTTTGCTGTATTCATGAATGGTAAAGTTTGGCATTTCACTGCGATGAAACTCTGGCATTTTTGCCACCGTTTCAGACAAGTAGCCCGCGGCAGGCACAAATCCCTTAACAGAGGGTTTCATGCCAATAGTGCCGCCGGTATAGGCTACATAAATATGCTTTTTTTTACTCATTTTTTGTCGTTCACTTTACATATAATAACGGGCTTAACTAACGCGTAAAAAGCTTCTTCATCGCCTGCAAACTATCTTGTTCTATGTTTTGAATTGGCCCCCTACTCACCCACGTGGCTAACACCGTCTCTGGTTCAATTACACTG
Organism: Glaciecola punicea ACAM 611; assembly: GCF_000252165.1. Taxonomy (GTDB): domain Bacteria; phylum Pseudomonadota; class Gammaproteobacteria; order Enterobacterales; family Alteromonadaceae; genus Glaciecola; species Glaciecola punicea. The sequence goes on along the minus strand of NZ_BAET01000007.1, from coordinate 154,557 downwards.
TCGCCTTGAAGTTTTGCGGCCATCATCTGTAACTGTAAATTTTGACGTGTGGCTTCATCACCAACAGGTATACTTGCATAAGGTACGTCTATTAATAGCGCCGCAACTTGCGTAAGCGCGAGTCTATCCAAACCAACCAGTAAATCGACTTTGGGCACATCGCCTTTTACCCATGATTTGTATCGCCCTAGCAAATACTCATGCTCATCAGGCAATTCAATGGTGTTATACGACTGGAGAAAACCAAACAAATTATTGAGCGCCGACGTGCTCTGCTGCTTTTTTAGGCGCTCATTGGCCTGCGTATATATATCGTCAGCTTTGCGTAAGTGTGGCTGTAATTTTTTAAAGCTTTGCGCGTCTGACGCTTTAACTTTTTCTTCTAGCGCAGTATACTCAGATTCATAAAACTGAAGTTCACCGCTGTTTTTGGCCGCTTTTACTTTAGCGATAAGCTGACTTATCTCTCTATCTATACCTTTAAATTGCGCTTGGCTGGCGTCTTTTTTAGCATTCATATGTTTATGAAAACGGTTAAAGAGCTCATCATTAGCTTGCCTAAATGCCTGCCAAAGCTCATTGTCGATATTTTTACCCGCAAACCCAATTTGCTGCCACTTTTGCTGCATCAGCTTAGCTTTTTCGACGCCTTGGGACAGTTGTGCTTCTTCTGTGGACTCATCTGCAATTTTTTTAGCTTGATTAATCAATCCCTGCTTTTGCTGTGCGCACTGCTGCTGCGCGCTGTTAATGATAGCGCCTAGTGGCTTTAATGCCTTGGTGAAATCACGTCGCACTTTACTTATTTGGCTTTTTTCAAGCTCACCTAGTTTATTAAACTGCACCTTCAAGGCCCCCATTTTCGAGGCTAACTCTGGTGCTGGCAGTTCATTGTCTAAGCTTTTTGCTTCTTGAATAAGGTCTAGAGCTTTTTGGTAGTTTAACTCTCGTTGTCTTTCTAATTCGGCAAAAAAGGCTCTGCAGGGCACAAACGCTTTTTCTACAAGTGCGTCGAAAGCTTTGTTATCAGCTTCATCTTCAGGCGTATGCAATTGACCTAAGCTATTCCATTCTTGCCTTAATATTCTAACTCTATGAGAGCGCTCATAGGGATCTTCAAATATACTGTCTGCTAATGCTTCGGCCTGCTCAAGCAATGCCGGCTTACGAGGTTGAGCAATGTAAGCCTGCCATTCTTGCAGCTTATTAATCTGGGCAGAGGTATGGTCAAACAGTTTTTGTAAACGCACTGGCGCATTTCCTGCCACTCTTTCATATAAATTTTGTACGTTATGGAACATCGCCATTGCGGGTTTAAACTTACCCTGCGTTATCATTCTGTCAACTACTTTCAGCTTATTTTCACATTTATATTCAATTTGCTTGTAGTGATCGTTTAGCTGTTTAACTAGCGCATTTACGGTTGACAGTGTTTGAGAGAACTCTTTACTAACGTGCGATGGTAGTAGTCCCTTAGCATCTTCTTTGAGCTGCGCAAATGCGGCTTTTTGCACACTGATTTTTTCCTTTAAAACCACAATTTCTCCCTGTGATATCAGGCTTTCACTTTGTTTTTCGTGATCTAAAAATAGCTGCGCTAATGCTTCACTTATAAGCTTACCCTTGTATGCAAACTCAACAATATCAAATACATTTGCTAACTGAGCTTGCAGATGTTCAACAAAAGATCTTAGGCGTGCAAGCTGTTGAATGTGAGTTTGTGTATGCGTTTTTTGATCAATTACGCTTATCGTCTTTGTGACATCTTCTAAGGTTGTACTCAAGATCGTGACGAAGGCTTGTACATTATCCGTGGTACTGTCGGCAGGATTTATAGCGTTGTTTTCAGCTGTGTTTTCGGCAGTTTTATGAGCGTGAGGCTCCTGGCGATTTAATGCTTCTATTTGCACTTGCACTTGCTTGCATCGTTCCTGCAGATCGCGCAACTGTGAGCTTGTTTGTTCAAGCCTTTGTGTTTTTCTATGTGCCTCTTCAAATGTGGCTAACTTACTTACAACTACCGCTTTTAGGCTTTCATATTTTTCACTTAATGAACACTGCACAACGTCGCCTAAACATTCAATGTCGGGCTGTAAACTTTCAAATTCGCGGCTAAGCTGCTCTAACTGTGTGCGCAAATACTCGTAGTCTTGGGCGTCTTTTAGCGCCAACAATCTAGAATTAATCATGCTTATTTGCTGGGTGATTTTTAGTGGCTTTTCCGCCATAAGCGACACGTTCGTGACTTTATCGCTAATCGCGCTCGCAACGCGCGCATCTTTTGCGTATTTGTTCATTCTAGACAGTGTTTTAACATCGTGGGTTTTATCGACAATGAGGATTTGCTGGCTTATGCTGGCATGTTCTTGATAAAAGCGGCGAATATGGTTTGCATTTTTGAGTGAAAATAGTGTGTTTAATGCTAGTGTATCTTGTCTTTGTAAGCGCTTGCTGGAAAAAAGCAGTTGCTCTAACAATGGCTTGTTTTTACTTTCACCTATAAATGCTAAAAACAACTTATCTGAGACAATTTTTTCATCTTCAAGCTGCGCAATACAAACTTGCATAGCATGTTTTTTTATGCGCAGCGATGCCGATGCTTCTGCCGATTTCATCCATAGCACAAAGGAATCGAGCTTGTTGAGTGCAGTAAGAGATACCGCGTCATTATCGTCGTTAAAAGCAAGCTCGTGCAGTATGCTCTTGTCTTTTTTCGTGTCTTTATTAAGTTTGTCTATGCTAGCAATACGCTTTTCAGGATCACTACTCTTGTGGTTGGGGGAAAAAAACTGACTAAAAATCATCCTGTTTAAACCGCGCTATATTTATTTCTTTAGACTGTGCTTGTTTAAGCTCTTGCTGTAACTGCTGTCGAGATTTTTGCACAATCTCGCCATTTTTCCCCACGGTCATATGTTCTTCAGACTGCTCTACTTTGGCTTGATACATCAACACCGCTTGCAGCACCGTTTCACGCTGCTGTGGGCTTAAGGGCTTTCCGTCTAGCCATTTACCAGTTTCGATGGCCTGTTTAAATTTGCCGTAAATGTCTGGTGACATTACCGCCAGTAGCTGTTCAGCTTGCATAAAATACCCTATACCTGATAAAAAACACCGAATGTTAGCTTCGTTTTATAAGTGTAATACGCACTCTGTTAATGGCGTACCATATAAAGCCAATGATCGTAATCGCAATGGAAGCATTGTACATCAATATACCATTTTTGCCTGCGGGAAAATCACCTAAAAAAGCGAAATAGCACCCTATAATGAACAGTAACATTGCTAGCATGGATTGGTTTTGAATTTTCTGCATCGCTTTGTAGCGTTTAGCCGCGGCTTTTCTACGAATATCCTCTGCGCTGATATCACCAAATTCATGTTTACAGTGAGAACAGCTTTTGGCTTTGTCAGAAATTGTTTTGTTACAAGATGGACAGTTAATAATTGCCATAATACCTTTGCATTTCCCCTATATTAATTACTTCGTACTTTTCACCCTACAAACCCACGTTAAATGGCCTGATAATCAAAAGCCCTTACTCATCAATATTTTTATATTGAAATACGCCCTTGCATAATATATCAGCAAGGACGCTCTTTCAAACGTAACGTTCCGATGAAAGGTAGTCTAATATCAAGCGCTAAAGCATCGCTCTATTTAGCCACTTTTACTTTATCCCAGTATGCTTTAACCGAATCTTTCATATCTTTTCTCAGCAATAAGATACCCACTAAGTTTGGTAATGTCATGACCACTATTGCCACCGCTGACAAAGTCCATACTAAGGTGGTATCTGACACTGCAGCCCACAAGAAGGCAAATACATATACCACCCTGTAAGGCATTACCGAGGCTGGTCCAAATAAATAAGTCATGGCTCTATCGCCATAGTAGGACCAAGCGATAGCAGTTGAAAACGCAAATAGTAACAGCCCTATAGAAACGATGTATTGGCCAAAGTCACCAAAATAACCTTTGGTAAATGCCAATGTGGTGAGGGTCGCTGAGTGAATGAGCGATTTTCCATGTACAATAATATTGTCGCGCGTGATAGATCCGTCTTCAATAATTAAGGTGCCCGAAAACAGATCATCTAGCGAACCTACATGATAAGTCACTTCTTCAGCGAAAGAACGGGCGTTAATTAGCGTAAAACCGTCAGAGACTGCGACACCATTCACTACCGCAATCGTGCCATTGAAAGGCTCTATTGTAGTGCCGTCTAGTTTGTTTAAATATTGAAATACATTGGTGGAATCGGCGATATTGTCTTGCGAAAGAGAACCCTGCACGTAATACATATCAGAGCGGTCGAATATATTTTCGTGTTTTTCATTCCACACCCCAGAACTTAAAATAACTAAGCCGGTAAGAGTACATATTATAATAGTATCGATGAAAGGCTCTAATATTGACACCATACCTTCAGAAACAGGCTCTTCTGTTTTAGCAGCTGCGTGGGCAATAGGCGCTGAACCTTGTCCAGCTTCGTTTGAAAATAAGCCTCGGTTGACACCGCGGTTAAAAGCGTATGCAAAGGTTGCGCCTAAGAAACCACCCGCTGCGGCTGAGCCGGTGAAAGCGTCGGTAAAGATTGATACAAAAGCAGGACCCACATTTTCGATGTTGAAAAAAATGACCGAAAATGCACCCACGATATATACCACGGCCATAAACGGCACAACCCTAGAAGTAACTGCCGCAATACGGGTTATGCCGCCTAATATGACTAAACCCAACAGTATGGCTAACACGCTGCCCACTATCCAAGGTTCAAAGCCAAAGGTGGCTTCCATGGTGATCGCTATACTGTTACTTTGCGGTAGGTTACCGGTGCCAAATGAACTGATAACCGTGGCCACCGCGAAAACCACCGCTAGCCATTTCATGTTTAATTTTTTATCCATGTAGTACATGGGACCGCCTGAGAAGGTACCATCGGCAGTTTTTTCGCGGTACTTGTGCGACAAGGTTACTTCCACAAACTTGGTCGTCATGCCAAAAAATGCAGTGGCCCACATCCAAAATAGTGCAGCAGGGCCGCCTAGAAAAATAGCCAGTGCAACACCGCCAATATTACCGGTGCCCACCGTGCCCGAAAGCGCCGTGGTGAGAGATTGAAAATGCGTGGTATCTCCTGGAGCGCCTTTTTTGTCAAACTTGCCTGTTACTACTCTCCAGGCATGCTTAAAATAACGTATTTGCGGAAACTTTAAATAAATAGTAAAAAAAGCACCAGTACCTAATAGCGCATACGGAAACCAGACAGCAGAGCCTAAAAAACTGTCGAGTAATTTAAAAAAATCGTGTAATACGTCCACTTTATTATTCCTTTTTATTGTTGGCGTGTAAAACCGTTGACGTTGAGCTTTTGTTACCTTGTTTAACTTAGGTTTTATTTTCGCTCAAACTAATAATGTTTATTTATACGTTCTTCTTAAGAAAGTTTTTTAACAACAGCGTTAACCGCCACCAGTACATCTTCGCCCAATTGCTGACACCTTGCTATCGACCAGCCGAAGCTTTCATCAGGTAAATCCGCATTGTCTTTAAAGGGCATTTCTAAAGTGTAGGCAAGGCAATTAAACTTATGCGCAACGGCGTTATTGGCTATGGAAAGATTAGCTTTGCCCGGTTCGTCTTTGTCATAGCCATAAACATCCTGAAATTCAGGCGTGGTTGCCATTAGTGAGTCTTTGAAAGTGTCTTCGAGCATTTTAATACGCTCATCGTAACCTGGAATACCTTCACTTCCCGCCACAAAATTATACGGTAAGGCTTCATCTCCGTGAACGTCAAGAAATATATCTACGTCCGTTTCTTGCATTTTGTTGAGTACGTGAAATACCTCTGGACTTTTATCGGCGCTTGGCTTTGCCCATTCTCTGTTAAGATTTATGCCAGCGGCATTGGTACGCAGGTGTCCTCGAACGCTGCCGTCAGGGTTCATATTAGGCACAACATAAAAAACGCAGTGCTGCAGCAGTATTTTGGCAAGACCATCGTCTTCATCTAACAATCGACCCAGTAGGCCTTCGATTAGCCACTGCGCCATAGTTTCACCTGGATGTTGACGGGCTGTTATCCATACTTTATGTTTTGCGGGTGTTTGCTGGGAACTGTCTGTATCGTTGCTAGATGCGTGGGCATCAAGCTCACCGATAACAAGTAAGTTAAGTTCCCTGCCGTCGAGCGTTAAGCCAAGCAGCTCATGTCTGCAGTCAAAGCTCATTTGCGCGTTGGCAATGAGGTCTAGATGACGCTCGTAGCTGTAAGGGGCAAAGTAAGCAAAATAAACGCTGTCGTACTCTGGGGTTAAATCGATAATGAGTTGATTACCGGTAAATTCAGTGTCGACTCTAAACCATGTTTCACGATCGTAAGACGCTACAGCCTGATAACCTTTCCAACCGTCTGGATAAGCCGATTTGGCCAAGTCATTAATATGTAATTTATATTCAATGAAGGCAGTGGCATGCAGCTTAAAATGGAACCACTGGTAAAATTCAGAATCATTGTCTTTATTTATGGCCAGTTGAATATCGTTGGGCGCGTTGAGCCCTAGCACTTTAATATTGCCACTATCGAAATTGCTACTAATTGAAAGAATGGGCTTAAGTGACTTATTTGACGCATTTACGGTATTTGACATAAGCAGGCACGCACGCTTGTTATTGTTATTTTTCTGTATACTAGCAAACAAAGTAGATTTGCAAAACCTGTAATAAAAAAAAGCGGCGTAGATTGCACTAAACAGCTTTTTTAGTTTGTTCAAGCATGGTTTTGACAACGCCCCTTATGCTAACTAAGGCAGGGTTGGCACCGTTAATTCAGCCATATCGGTAACCACACGCATTACTTGCACGCTATAGCCAAATTCATTGTCATACCACACGTACAAGGTTGTGCGATTGTCGGCAACAATAGTGGCTTGCGAATCCACAATAGCTGCAGCGCGTGTACCCACCAGATCGGTAGACACTATTTCGGTTGACGAGGTGTAATCGATTTGATGCTGTAAATCACTGAATAAAGAGGTGTTACGCAAGAAAGTATTGATGCTCTCTTTGTCGGTGTTTTTTTGTAAATTCAAATTCAAAATTGCCATAGACACATTAGGCGTAGGCACACGAATCGCATTGCCGGTCAGTTTACCTTCTAGTTTAGGGTAAGCTTTAGATACTGCTTTTGCAGCGCCTGTTTCGGTAATAACCATGTTGAGGGTGGCGGCACGGCCTCGGCGTTCTGCTTTATGGTAATTATCAATCAGGTTTTGATCGTTAGTGAAAGAATGCACTGTTTCAACATGTCCACTGTCGATGCCATATTCTTCATCTAAGGCTTTTAATACCGGCGTAATTGCGTTGGTGGTGCAACTCGCGGCAGACAATATAGTGTCGCTGGGCAAAATATCGCGGTGATTAACGCCATGCACTATATTCTTAATGTTGCCTTTGCCTGGCGCGGTCAGCAGCACTTTAGCAGCGCCCTTAGCCTGTAAGTGCTGCGACAAACCTTCTTCGTCTCGCCACATGCCGGTGTTATCTAAAACTATAGCGTTGCTTATGCCATATTTTGTGTAATCTATTTCACTTGGGTGATTGGCATAAATGACTTGAATAAATGAGCCGTTAGCTTTTATCGCATTGCGCTCTTTGTCTATCGTAATACTGCCGTTAAACGGGCCGTGAACGGAATCTCGACGCAACAAGCTTGCGCGTTTTTCTAAATCGCCGTCGCTGCCGCCTCTCACCACTATTGCTTTTAAACGTAGCTTGTTGGCTTTGCCTTGGCGTTCAATCATAAGCCGAGCTAGCAAGCGCCCTATTCTACCAAAGCCATAAAGTACGACATCTCGTGGCTTGTGCTCGTCAACTTTATCTAATACCTGGCTAAGTTTGGTGCGTAAAAAAGCCTGAATATTGGCATTTTCAACAGCCTTCTCACCGTAATTAAATTCGTAAGCAAGTTTGCCAATATCGATTTGACAAGGGGCAAGTTTCATTTCGCTTATTGCCTCAAGGATAGGCCAGCTTTCACGTAGGCGTAGCTTTGAGCCTTCAAACTGTCGTACTCGGCGATGCGCTTTAATAATGTCAATTACACTGGCATTGAGCACTGGTCGACCATACACTAAAATTTCTACGGCACTACCGCGATACAATCTGCCAACTATCGGTAACATTTTCTCTGCAAATTCTTGCCTTTCTTGCCAACTTGACTGTAATTCTTGTTCAAACTGCTGATTCATATAACGTTTCCTTTGCTTGTGCACTTGCCAACTTTACGCCAGTGGATATTCTATGCAAAGAACACTAAAACACCAAATTGATGGAAACTTTCAGATTTATGACATTTGTTGTTATATACACCATTACTTCTGTAATTCGTTGACAATAAGACAGCGTTCAACAAGCTTGTCACTAAAAGCAATGGTATAAACCGATAGATATGTAAAGTATTCAATGGTAACCGTAATTAAATTACATTTAAAAAAAAGGGTATACGACTAATGTCTTTTCAATATGCCGACTTTTATGGGCATCAAGGTGTTTATCAGCCTAATAACACCGGTAATTTAGGGTATTTGCCTTATTCTTAGCTCACTTTTACTTTTGAGAAATCAGCGATTTAAAGGGGTTGGTGTTAATATGCAATAAATAGCTTACACGTTAGCACTAACTCCTTTAGAGTTTTTATAGAAGTAAAGATTTGGTTTCCACCTCACAAATCTTGTGTGAAAAAACGAGGGGGATTAATAAAAAGGAAATTATAATGTTATCAAAAATAGTGGTAAATCTTTACACGCTTCTTTTGGAAATAGGACTTTGGCTTTTACTCATTGCAGGTTTCGTTGGCGGCTGGCAATCGGGAGGCGTCATAGGTGCAATAGTGGGCCTTGTTGCTTCTGCAATATTTGGTGCAGTCTTTTTCGGAGCTTTTCTAGTGCTCAATGATATTCGTGCTAGAGTAAAAGCTATTGAAGAAAAGCAATAAGCAAAAGCGTAAAATCAAGTAGATCACCTTCAGGCTAAAGTACATATGAATATAAATGCAAATTTCGATACCACGGTGGTGGTTCATGCTCAGGAACGTAAATGGATAGCGTCGCCTATGCAAGGTGTTGAGCGAAAGATGCTTGATCGTGTGGGGAATGAAGTAGCCCGTGCTACTAGCATCGTGCGATATGCGCCAGGCAGTCAATTTTCACCTCATGTTCACAATGGTGGTGAGGAATTCGTTGTTCTTACAGGTGTTTTTCAAGACGAACACGGCGATTATCCTGTCGGTACTTATATGAGAAATCCGCCGCAATCATCGCACACTCCTGGCTCTGAAGTAGGCTGTACTATTTTTGTGAAGCTGTGGCAGTTTGATCCAAATGACCAACATCAAATGGCCGCCAAGATAAAAAATGTGGATCAATCTCACAAACAGTCGTTATTTGAAAGTAAATACGAACAAGTGTTTTGCGTGACATTAAGGCCTAATGAAGTATTCGCAATTAACCATCACAAGGGGATTGAAATATTTATGCTACACGGAGAAGCTGATCTGCAAAGCAATACACACGCAATTACTATGTTTAAGTTCTCATGGTTGCGTAAAGCTGTTGACGAGCCGCTAGTGTTAACAGCAAAAACACCTGTACGGCTGTGGCTAAAACAAAACCACCTACATGACGTCGAAAAACAGCTTGAGCGAGTGCTTTGCGCATAGCTTCCTTTACATCTAAAAAAGTAGACGGGCAAGAGGGAGCTCTATTTAGCGCAGCACTTTTTGTATTTTTTGTTACTACCGCATGGACAAAGGTCATTTCGGCCAATTTTAGCGCCGCCTCTAACAATAGGAGTTTGAGACTCATGGTGATGGCCGCACTCTGGACCATGAACGTGCCCTTCTTCGCCATGTTCTACTATTTTATTTGTCATATTTGTGGCCCCATTAGATTCGACCCTATAAGTATAAAGACATTTAGTAGTGCCTCATAGCAATATCATCATGATTGACAAAGTCGATGTGCATTTCACGTGTCGGTTAATGCGTAGCAAAAATAATAAGACCATATCAATTTCGTTTAAGTCATAGCAAAAGCGTATTTTCTTAAATATTTTTAAAGCGTTAAAGTGCCGCGCTGAATTATCGTGTAAAAGAGAATGTCATGTCGTTTAGCGTAGTCTTAATGCTCGCACTATTTGTTGGTTTATTGTTTGCTATTTATGCATTTTCAAAAAAGAGCGAAAGCCTCTCTCGCAATGTATTATTTGGCTTGCTGCTAGGCAGTGTTTATGGCTTGTTGCTACAATTTTTATTTGCAACTCAGCCCGAGGTCACCAGCGCAGTATTAAGTTGGGTTGCGCTCGTGGGTCAAGGCTATGTTGGGCTGTTGAAGATGATAATAATGCCGTTGGTACTGGTGTTTATGATTGCCGCAGTAGTGCAGCTTGAAAAGCAAGGTTCCTTAGGCAAAATCTCTTTTGTGAGCATTTCCATTTTATTATTTACCACGGCTATTGCCGCTATTATAGGTATCGCCGTAACCTACGGATTTAACTTAAATATAGATGGCTTAGTGTCAGGCGCCCGCGAAACTGCGCAAATGACGAACTTACAAAGCAAAGCAAACGATGTTGCAGACTTAACGGTACCACAAATGTTGCTAAGTTTCATCCCACAAAACCCCTTTGCTGATTTAAGCAATGATCGTTCTAGCTCGATTATTGCCGTTGTTATTTTTGGTGTGTTAGTCGGCATTGCGGCGCGCAAAGTGGTATTACAGCGCACTGACTTAGCAGGCCCCATCAAAACAGGTGTAAACGCTTTACAGGCGACCGTTATGAGCCTAGTTAAGATGATAATTTCACTTACACCCTTTGGCGTTACAGCGCTTATGGCTAGCGTAATAGCAAACTCAAGCGGCAGTGATATTCTAAACTTACTCGCCTTTATTGTTGCTTCGTATGTGGCCATTTTGCTGATGTTTATAGTGCATGGCTTTTTGCTTAGTTTAGCGGGCGTTAACCCTAAAGAGTTTTTCAAAAAGATTTGGCCGGTACTTACCTTTGCCTTTAGTTCGCGCAGTTCAGCAGCCGCTATTCCTATGAATATTGAAGTGCAAATTAATCAGCTTAAGGTGCCACCGGCTATTGCCAACTTATCAGCTTCATTTGGTGCCACTATAGGACAAAACGGTTGTGCCGGCATTTATCCTGCCATGCTAGCCATAATGGTCGCGCCAAGCGTAGGCATCGATCCTATGACCTTAGGCTTTATACTGCCACTCATTGGCATTGTGGTGATTAGTTCATTTGGGATCGCGGGCGTTGGCGGCGGCGCTACTTTTGCAGCCTTAGTGGTTCTACCCACCATGGGCTTGCCGATTGAGGTGGTCGCCTTACTCATTTCAATCGAACCTTTAATTGATATGGCGCGCACCGCGTTGAATGTATCAGGCTCCATGATCTCTGGGGTAATAACCAGTAAAATAATAAAACCGCCTGAGTAATATAAGCGTCATAGCGGCGCAAGACCAGCCGCTGATTCAACACTAGTTTTTCTATATAAGTGCATAGAACGCGCTTGTAAACTAAACGATGGTTCAATTGGCAAAGTTGCATAAGTACTCATATTTGCCTGCGCCGTGTTTAAAAAGCACTGCCATGGCTCACTGCTTTTTAAAATAGGTAAAGTGAAATCGCGATCTTTATCTAAGCTGTTGATGCACAGCAACCATTCTTGAGACTCTGCGTTGTTGTCAATGACTATTTCGCCCACAATGTGCAGCGCAAAGCAATGATGCTCATGATTAACCCAGTCTATGTCTGTCTTAAGGCTACCATCGCGACGATACCAGTTGGCTTGCGTGACGTTTTGTCTATTATCGTAAAGATCATCATCGAAATTCATTTGCTGCAGTAACGGATTGTTGTTGCGCAAGCTAGTCATATAGCGGCAAAATTCGAGAAAAGAGTGCTTAGTTGAATCTAAAGTCCAGTCGTACCAGTTGATATTATTGTCTTGGCAGTAGGCATTGTTGTTTCCGCTTTGCGTGCGGCTTATCTCATCCCCGCCTAAAATATGCGGCGTGCCTTGGCTGAGAATTAAAGTCGCAAATAAATTACGTTTTTGCTGCTCACGCAGAGCAATTATTTTTTTATCAGTACTGGGCCCCTCAACGCCATAATTAGCGCTTAAGTTGTGATCATGCCCATCACGGTTTTCTTCTAAGTTTGCCTCATTATGTTTTTGCTCATAGCACACAATATCATGCAGCGTAAAACCATCGTGATAGCTCACGTTGTTCACACTAGCATGCATAGGCCTAACATTTTTATGAAACACATCTCTGGAGCCTAAGAGACGGGTTGCAAACTCTCCTTTTAGACCTTTATCGCCGCGCCAGAAGCCGCGCACAACGTCTCTGTATTTATCGTTCACTTCTAGCCAATAATCGGGATATTGCCCAAGCTGATATCCTCCAGGGCCGATATCCCAAGGCTCTGCAAGCATGAGCGCTTTGTTTAAAATAGGGTCTTGTCTTAAAATTGTAAAAAAAGTCGCGTTACTTTTAAAGTCATACGCTTCTCTGCCTAAAATACTGGCCAGATCAAAGCGAAAACCGCTAACCCCCATCTCACTGACCCAATAACGCAAGGCATCCACCAGCAAATTCAGCATAAACGAATCAGACACCTTTACGGTATTGCCACAGCCTGAATAATTAACGTACTGGGGTGTTTCTGACTCATCAATATGCTGCATTAGGTAAGCGTGCGACTCACATAAGCCTCTAAAGCTGAGCACTGGACCATCGGGGCCGCTTTCACAGGTATGGTTAAATACCACATCTAAAATGACTTCTATACCTGCATCTCGATAGCTTTGTATCATTTCTTTGCATTCAGTGAACGCGTCATTTAACGCATAGCGCGGCTCAGCAGCAAAAAAATTAATAGGATTATAGCCCCAATAATTGCTCAGACCCTTTTTAGTAATAAAGGGTTCAGGCATAAACGACATTAAGGGTAAAAACTGCACGCTACTAATTCCCAATTCGCTTAAATGAGCAATAATTGCAGGATGACACGCGCCTAAATATTTACCTCTAATGGCTTGAGGCACCTCAGGGTGATTCGCGCTTAAACCTTTAATATGTGTTTCATAAATAATTCGCTGCTCAGGTTTAACGTTGAGGGGTTCAAGCTTTGTACTGGACGTTTGCATTATGCGCGCTTTAGGCACTAAAGCATGCGAGTCACCTTCATATAAACTCGGGTCCCACTGCAATGGCCTATTAAGTGCCTTTGCATACGGGTCGATGAGCAACTTATTCATATGAGAATTCGGATGGCTACGTTTATCTTTTTTAGGCCGCACACGAATACCATATAAATGCTCATGCTTAACATTTGAAATGATGCCAAACCATTTGGACTTACTTCGCTCTTGCAAGGAAATTTGCGCTAAAGCTTGCTCATTCTCGTCAAAAAGGCAAATAAATACTTCTTCAGCGTCGGGGGCGTACACTACAAAATTACAGCCTTGCTTACATAATACGGCGCCTAGCTCTTGCATATTTCCAGGCAGTAATTCAAAGGCACTGGCCACGAATTCTTTTTCAATATTTGTCGTTTGAGACTGCTGACTCATGTTAATAAGATACTCTGTTGTAGGCTAGTAGCGAAGGTATATGCAGGCGAACTAGCGCGCTAAAATTTTAAAAAACATTGTTGCCAGAGGCGGCACAATAATATCGACGCTGTTATCAAAATCATTCGCGGCGATGGCTTTACTGCTAACGGTTTGCTTAACTTTATAGCCACTGCCGCCAAAATCTGCATCGTCGGTATTGAGTATTAATTTATATTTACCCGCAAAAGGCACACCTATTTTAAAGTGTTCATATACCGATGGGGTGAAGTTATTCACAACTAAGACCACATCGTTTTGTAAGCCGCTAAATCGGGCAAAGGATAGAATACTGTGCTGCGCATTGTTAATGTCTATCCATCTAAATCCACTATGTTCATGGTCAAGTGCGTGCAAGCATGGCTCCTTTACGTATACTTTGTTAAGCGCCCTGTAAAGATTACTTATGCCAGTGTGAAAGTTTCCATCGCCGCCTTGGGTTTGCAAACAGTCCCAGTCTAAAGACAAGTCGTGATCCCATTCAGCGATTTGTGCTATTTCATTTCCCATAAACTGCAGTTTTTTACCCGGGTGCCCGAACATGAAACCGTAATACGCGCGTAAATTAGCAAATTTTTGCCATTCATCACCCGGCATTTTTTGGATCATAGAACCTTTGCCGTGCACCACTTCATCGTGAGAGATAGGCAGCACAAAGTTTTCGTCATAGGCATATACCATTGAAAACGTCAGCTCACAATGATGATAAGCTCTGTAAGCTGAGTCTTTGGCAATATAGTGAAGCGAGTCGTGCATCCACCCCATATTCCACTTGAAGCCAAAGCCTAGGCCGCCAGCAGAAACCGGCTTTGACACGCCCGCAAAAGAGGTTGACTCTTCGGCTATCGTAATGGCCTGTGGAAATTGAGCATACACGGCTGTGTTTATCCACTGCAGCAGGCTTATCGCTTCATAATTGTGATTACCGCCGTCTACATTAGGTAGCCACTCGCCTTGATTACGAGAGTAATCCAGGTACAGCATAGAGGCAACGGCGTCTACCCGAATACCATCTACTTTATATTTATCAAACCAAAACAGCGCATTAGCCACCAGTAGCTGCCGCACGGTGTCTTTACCAAAATCATAGATACATGAGTTCCAGTCTGGATGCCAGCCTTTACGGGGATCGGCATACTCATAGACATGCGTACCATCAAATTGCGCAAGGCCGTGGCCATCTTCAGGGAAATGCGCCGGCACCCAATCCACAATAACGCCAATATTTTGTTGATGACATGTGTCTACAAAAAATTTGAAGTCGTCGGGACTGCCAAAACGACTAGTAGGCGCAAACAAGCCTACCGGCTGATACCCCCATGAGCCGTCAAACGGAAATTCAGAAACGGGCAAGACCTCTATATGGGTGTAGGCCATTTCTTTAACATAAGCAATCAAGTCATGCGCAAGTTCCACATAGCTTAGGTAAGTTTTGTGAAGATCACTTGGGCGCTTCCACGAGCCTAAATGCACCTCATATATGCTCATAGGCGACTTATAAGGATCTTTTTTAGTCTGATGCCACTTAGCATCATTCCATTTATAAGCTTTATGGTCATACACCACTGATGAATGCGATGGATACTGATGTTGACTAAAGCCTATGGGATCTGATTTGTCTGGAAGTTGATGACCGTGGGCGTCTTTTATAGCAAATTTATATAGCGCACCGGGCGTTAAGTTTGGGATAAATAGTACCCAGTAGCCCATGTCTGTTTTTTGCATGGGATGTAGTTGCTTATCCCAGTGGTTGAAATCACCAATGAGTGATATTGCACTGGCATTGGGTGCAAACACTGCAAAACGAACACCCTTAACACCATTGTCGCTAGTCACTAGCTGCGCACCAGCCTGTTCATATAGGTTTTGTGGCGCACGATCAATAAAGTGCACCGCGCTATAAGCCGTTTCAGAAAACTGGTAAGGGTCGGTATAAATGTATTCGCCGTCTTGGGTATGGGCAACCACCTCGTAAAGCCGATATTTGGATTTTTCACTTTTGAGGTTTACCGTGAATAAGCCCGCGTTTGACTTTTTTAAATCAGCAATTTTTTCATGGCTTTTTGCATCTCGAATTGATAAGGCCGAAGCTTGGGGGAACCAAACACTGACAAACGCTTTATTAGCACTGCTTATCCAGCCCAACTGCGAAAATGGATGCATACAGCAGCCTTCTAAAAGTTGTTGCTCAAAGTGCATGTATAACCTCGTTGTTATAATATCGATGGCCTGCTAGGATTTTGCAACTTGATTAGCGCAGACTTAATTACCACTGGCATATTTACGACGCGCATTTAATTGCTCAGCAAGTACTCTTATTTCTGGCTTGGTAAAAATATCTTCCAAGTCATGACTCAACTTACGCCGCCAATTAGGGTATTCATTAAATGTACCGGGAATGTTAACAGGTTTATCCATTTGCAACCAATCTTCTAACTGCAAACTAAGCAAGGCACTCGTGCCGGCCGCCATGTGCGTCTGCATACCAAAGTTGAGCGCTTGCGTCATGCCCACGTGGTGCACATCCAAGCTAATTGAATGAGGAATAGCACCGTGACCGTGTAAACTATCTAGTATATGCTGCTTATTTTCATGCCGGGTGTCGTATAGCGTTTTTAGCATCTCTGCGTCTGGGTATATGCCAAGTTCTTTGCCTTGCGCCAAATCATCGCAGTGCCAATAGCCGCTCAAAGTGGGCATATCATGGGTGGTTAAGGTTGACATAGACTGCACAGGATAATGCGACGGAGAATAAAATCCTCCATCGTGGGCCTGTTCAAAAAAGAAAAGCCGATATGAATATATGCCGTTAGCCTCAAGTTTTTCGCGTATAGCGTCAGGAACAGTGCCCAAATCTTCTCCTATCACCATACTTTTATGACGAACACTTTCCAAGGCCAAAATAGCAAGTAGGTCGTCTACTGGATAATTAACGTATGCGCCTTTCGTGGCATTGTTTTCTTTATGCACCCACCATAAACGCAACAGCGCCATTACGTGATCTATACGCAGCGCACCAGAGCCTGCCATGTTTGAAGAGAACAAGTCGATAATAGGTTGATACTGCTGTTCTTGCATAACACTAGGTATCATGGGCGGCAAGCCCCATTTTTGCCCCAATGGCCCAAGTACATCAGGCGGTGCGCCAATGCTAACATCAGTGCAATAAAGATCTTTATTACCCCAAATTTCGGCGCCGCCCTCGCTCACGCCCACGGCTAGGTCGCGATATAAGCCAATTTCCATACCAGCCTTAATAGCAGCCTTACTAGCTGTTGCAAACTGATCAGCGGCTACCCATTGCAAGAACAAATAAAACTCAACTAGTTTCTTTTCTTGCTTAGCAAACTGAGCAACTTCAGGTGAATCTGCACTACTGTATTGCTGCTCAAATGCTGGCCATCCCCAGTGTTCTTTGCCTTCTTTTTTTAAGGTATTTTGCAATGCTTCGAAAGTGGCTAAGGTGTGTAGACTTTTGCCGCCTGTTTTAATAAACGCTTTAAAGGCTTCATTTTGAGGTGATTTTTTGCTTAGAAATTGTTTTTTATACTCAGTGAATATCAGTGATAAAACAGTATGCTTAATGTCAGCCACACCTGCATAGTCAACAAAATCGACTTCACGTAGTTCAATCAGTTTGTGCTCAATGTTATTTTCCTGCATCCAGCTTTGCACTGCGTTTGATGTGAAACCGTCGATGATGGTCACATCAATGTACAAATAATTGAGCCAGCGGCGCGAGCTTGGTCCATAAGGGCTACATATATTTGGATTAACCGGGTATAAAGCATGAATAGGATTTAGGCCAATGAAGTCTGCGCCTAAAACAGCCAACTCATTTACTAAACGACTTAGATCAGTAAAGTCACCTATGCCCCAGTTGCGCTGGCTACGCAAGCAGTAGAGCTGGACGCTCAAGCCCCATATTTTTTTGCCTTGGCGAATGTCTTTTGGAATAAAGCAGCGAAGGGGCGCAATAATAAGATTGCTTTTGCTCATTATTTTGCGGCCCATTAGCAACTGTAGTTCATGGTAACCAAGGGCCTTATTTTTTTCTGCATAAATATCTTTTTGCACGTTTAACGGAAGCTCAATGAGGTATTCTTGCCATTCTAAACCTTCAATTTCTCGCGCTGCTAAGAGATGCGCATCAACAGGTGTAAATTTATAGATAATCGACTTACCCGATTCCAGCACAAATTTAAAGGTGTGAAGCTTAGCTGCGTTGCTAATAGATGTGCGCATATTAACCGTCAGTTTGGCGCCTATTCTTAGCACAAGAACAGGCGCCAGCGGGCGTAACCAATAATCAGAGGCTTGGGCTTCGAGCTGCTGCGCTAAGATGTTTTCGTCGTCTACTTGATAGCCCATCGATTTGAGCAGCTCTTGTTGGGTTTCACGCTGGATTATCGCTGGTTTACCCCATGCGTCTATATAATTAGAACCTATACCTTGTTGCTCAATTAAATAGTCTGTTAGTTGTGTCATTATTGTATAAATCCCAAGTGGCTTTAGCTTTTATGAAAATTGTTTACTAAAAAATCGACAGCGGCAGCAAATGAAGTAGTCGCCTACTGCTAGGATCACATACTTTATGGCCTTAGTGAACTACTAGCGCGCATCGTATCGTTTCGCTTTGATCAGTTAATTATCTCATGCATATTATAATATTAAGGAAGGCAGTAATCACTTTATTTCATTGCCTACTGTATATGTAATAAAACAACAGATGCCAATAAAACTTTGCTTTATAGTAAAATATTGTGCATAATTTCGTAATTAAATTACAAAAAAATAGAGAGCATCATGACAATTAAATTAGGAATAAATGGCTTTGGCAGAATTGGTCGCTTAGTAATGCGTGCGGCCATGGCACGCAACGACATAGAAGTTGTGGCAGTAAACGATTTAATAGACATTGACTATATTGCCTATATGCTTAAATACGATTCAACACACGGTCGCTTCAACGGCAGCGCTGACGTAAAAGACGGCCATTTGCTCGTAAACGGTAAAACAGTGCGTGTTACTGGTGAGCGTGATCCCGCAAATCTAGCGTGGGACGATGTTGGCGTCGATGTGGTAATTGACGCAACGGGCATATTCCTCACACAAGAAACCGCACAAAAACATATTGATGCGGGTGCCAAAAAAGTCGTTTTATCTGCACCTAGTAAAGATGCTACGCCTATGTTTGTTATGGGTGTAAACCATAATGATTACGCGGGAGAATTAATTGTATCTAACGCTTCTTGCACAACCAACTGTCTAGCGCCTATTGCAAAAGTACTACATGATAGTTTTGGTATTAAAGACGGCTTAATGACGACCGTGCATGCTACTACCGCCACACAAAAAACGGTCGATGGCCCGTCTTTAAAAGATTGGCGCGGCGGCCGTGGCGCATTGCAAAACATCATTCCTTCATCTACTGGCGCTGCCAAAGCCGTTGGAAAAGTAATACCTGCCTTGAATGGCAAGCTCACGGGTATGGCACTGCGCGTACCTACTGCAAACGTATCGGTAGTAGATTTAACTGTCAATTTGTTAAAGCCAGCTAGCTACGATGAAATTTGCGCAGTTATGAAAACAGCCGCTAACGGCGAGTTAAAGGGCATTTTGGGTTACACTGAAGACGCAGTTGTGTCTAACGATTTTATTGGCGATACTCACTCTTCTGTGTTCGATGCCGCTGCAGGTATCGCACTTACTGACACCTTTGTGAAGGTGGTATCGTGGTATGACAATGAGATGGGCTATTCACATAGGGTGCTTGACTTGGTTGCGCATATCTCTAAATAATAATGTAGCACACTAGGCATTACCTTAAAAAGCGACCTCGGTCGCTTTTTTATTGATTAGGAGATATCCATCTATGCAACACCAGTCGCAAGGCCAGACAGAAATAGTAAACGAGTGTCTAGCGGTAATAGATAAAGTAGGCAGCGTAGATATTCAGCAATTGGAGCGTTATGGCCATTGTTTAATCTTGGAAAACGCCTATTGTCGCGTGGTAATAAGCCTCTTTGGTGGACAGGTTTTATCGTATATTAATAAGTTTGATAATAAAGAAAGGCTATGGCTAAGTAAACTGGCTATTTTTGATGGCAAAGCCCCAATCAGAGGAGGCATTCCTATTTGCTGGCCTTGGTTTAGCAACCACACAACAAATGCTGATTATCCAAGTCATGGATATGCGCGTACGCAAATGTTTCGCCTGTTAAATGCACAAGAAACAGCAAGTAGCAATAAGATACATAGCACTAGCGTCACCTTAGTACCCTCTCAATTAGAACAATATGCTTACTCAAATATTGATATGTCATTAGTTGTTACACTCAGTGACAGGCTGTGCGTTGAAATAGTTTCCACAAATAAAGGCTGCGAAGCAGTTTTGCTAACGCAGGCATTGCACAGCTACTTTTTAGTTGACGACATTCATCAAGTTCACCTTAGCGGTGTTAATACGCCTTATGATGATAAAGTCAACGCTACTAAAAACAACAAGCCGCCAGATGTTTACAATTTCACAAAAGAGGTGGATAGGATCCATCTCTTTAATCACCTTCTATACACACATAAGCAGACAATAAATATATGCAAAACACACGCTGCACCGCCTCAAAACAGCCAGCATATGGTTAGTCAAATGATAGAACAAACCGGACACGATGCTACTGTTGTATGGAACCCGTGGGTTGATACATCAGCGGCCATGAAGGATATGCAAAACAATGGTTATAAAACAATGCTTTGTATAGAGGCTGCAAATACAGCGAATGCAAAAAAACCACTAATACTAGGACCGCTTCAAACCCACAAACTATCGCAAACAATATTTTAAAATGAAATAAAAGAGGTCAAAACTAAATTTAAATAGCCATCGCTTTTTTAGCTAGCGCGGTGAGTACATGCCACTGCTTGTTTTCGATAGCATCGTTTGGTACGAGCCATGAGCCGCCTACACACGCTACGTTAGGTAAGGCGAGATATTCTTTATAATTGTCGGGACCAATACCCCCGGTGGGACAAAATATAGTATTGGGGAAAGGGCCGCCGATAGATTTAAGTGCTTTAACGCCGCCGGCTGCTTCTGCCGGAAAGAACTTCAGATGATCGTAACCGGCATCATTTGCTTTCATCAAATCAGAAATATTGGAAACACCTGGAATAAGTGGAATACTGCCTTTTATTCCAGCGCTTAATAAGGCTTCTGTTAAGCCGGGACTTATGGCGAATTTTGCGCCAGCGTTGGTCACCGCTCTTAATTGCTCTTCGTTTGTAACCGTGCCTGCACCAACGTAGGCTTCGGGTAATTCTTTTGCAATGGCTTCTATTACCGCTAATGCTGCTTTAGTGCGTAAGGTAACTTCAAGCACATTGATACCCCCGGCTAAAAGGGCACGGGCAATGGGTAAGGCATCTTCCAGTTTTTCTACCACAAGCACAGGTACTATCGGGCCTTGACTAAATACATCCGCTGAGGTGATGGTCCAGTTATTCATATTCATTCGTTCTCTACAGTATGTTGTATAAGGTAAGCCAAAGCTCCTAACAAGCCATGGTCAGGCTCTCTAATTAAATAAGTGGGAACATTCTTAACGTAGTAGGCAAATTCCCCTTTTGCTTCAAATCTTGCCCTAAAATCACTTTGTAAGAAATAATCACCTAAATGACCCGTTACACCACCGCCAATAAAGATACCGCCTGTGGTACAAAGGTTTAACGCTAAATTACCTGCAAAGCTGCCCATTATGCGGCAAAACTGCTTTATGGCTAGCGCAGCCATTACGTCACTGTTGTCTAATCCAGAGGCGGTAACACTGGAAGGGTTTTTAAGCCTAATTTCATGACCATAGTGCAGGCAAAGCGCGCTGTAGATGTTTACAATCCCCCGCCCAGAGAGTACTTCTTCAGCAGACGCGCGACCGTACTTCTTCTGCAGGTACTGCCATATTACTATGTCGATTTCGTCGGTAGGCGCAAAATCAACGTGACCACCCTCACCGTCTAACGTTTTCCAGCCGCTAGACGTCCACGTTAAATGCTCAACACCTAAGCCCGTTCCTGGACCAAAAACCGCAATGTTGCCGTGCTCTTTCGCACTGCCTTGGCCAAGCTGAATCACCTGATTATGAATTAGCGTAGGCAGTGAGTGAGCAACCGCAGTAAAGTCGTTGATAACATACAAGTTATCTAGTGCCAGTTGGGCTTTGAGCTTAGTTTGTGAAAACGCCCATGAATGATTAGTCATTTTCACAAGGTCATTACTGACAGGGCACGCAATGGCAATACAACCTGCACTAAAATGATCGCTAGTGGTATTTTCCTGAAACTGCAAAATAGCTTCGCCGATGCTGTCAAAATCAGCGCATAAGTATTTCTCTATTTTAGCTACCTTGCCATTTTCTATAAGCGCTAACCTAATATTAGTGCCGCCTACGTCAGCTACAAAGCGGTGCGACATCTCAAAGCAATCCTGAATCTAGTTTGTCTTGCTCAATAAATAAAGAACAGGCACCCTGTTCTGCACCCGTTAAGGTTGAACGCATACCCGCAAAAAGCTCTCGGCCCATACCTTGATGACTGGCTGTTAAATCTAGGCTTGCTTGGGTGCGAGCGGCTAAATCGACTTCACTAACGTGCAGGGTCAACTTACCCGTTGAGGTGTCAATTTCAATTAAGTCGCCGGTGTTAATTTTACCAATAAGACCGCCTTTAAATGCCTCTGGTGTTAAATGTATGGCGGCTGGCACTTTGCCTGATGCGCCCGACATTCTGCCATCAGTTACCAAGGCGACTTTAAAGCCCTTGTCTTGCTGTACGCCCAAGGGCGGCGTTAAACGATGTAATTCAGGCATGCCTATTGCCGCAGGTCCTTGAAAACGCACCACAACCACACAGTCTTTATCAAGCTCACCTGACTTGAACGCTGCGTCAAAAGAATACTGGTCTTCAAATACAACCGCGGGTGCTTTGATTTTACAATGCGGTTCACGCAGCGCCGATGTTTTCATTACCGCACGCCCTAAATTACCCGTAAGCACCGACAAACCGCCATCTGGTTTGAATGGATAGTTGATGTCAGCAACCACCTCCTTGTCGAAAGATTCTGCAACCCCTTCAACCCACGTAAGCTCTCCATCTACAATGCGCGGTTCTTGGGTATATCGCTCAAGACCGTAACCACAGATTGTGTTTACATCGTTATGCAATAGCCCTTTGTCTAGCAGTTGTTTAAACAATAAAGACATGCCACCCGCGGCGGTAAAGTGATTAATATCGGCTGAGCCATTAGGGTAGATACGCGTAATTAAAGGAATAGCGCTTGATAAATCAGCAAAATCGTCCCAGTTTACAATCAAACCTGCTGCCCGAGCGACAGCCACCAAATGCATCGTATGATTAGTTGAACCCCCTGTGGCTAATAAGCCAACAAGACCGTTAACCATCGCTTTAGCATCGACTATATGACCAATAGGCATGTAGTTATCGCCTAAGTCGGTTAATCGTGTTACTTGTCTAGCGGCGGCGCCGGTTAGGGCTTCTCGTAGTTCAGTACCAGGATTCACAAAAGATGAACCTGGTAAGTGTAGACCCATCATTTCAACCACTAATTGGTTACTGTTTGCGGTACCATAAAAAGTGCATGTTCCTGGTGAATGATATGACTGTGACTCCGCGTCAAGCAGCTCCTCGCGACCTACTTTGCCTTGCGCAAATTCTTGCCTAATGCGCGCTTTTTCTTTGTTAGGTAAGCCTGATGGCATCGGCCCTGCAGGCACAAAGATAGTCGGTAAATGGCCAAAACTTAGGCCGGCTAAGAGTAAACCAGGCACTATTTTGTCGCAAATGCCCAGCATAAGCGCACCGTCAAACATATTGTGAGAAAGGCCAATAGCGGCGGCCATTGCAATATTGTCGCGGCTCATTAAGCTCAATTCCATACCGGGATTACCTTGTGTAACGCCATCGCACATAGCCGGCACACCGCCAGCAAACTGTGCAACGCTGCCTACTTCAGAAATCGCTTTCTTGAGTTTTTGCGGATAATCTTCATAAGGTTGATGCGCGCTTAGCATATCGTTGTATGACGACACAATAGCAATGTTTGCTTTGATCATGTTGCGCAAGTCAACTTTGTCTTCTTTGCCACACGCAGCAAAGCCATGAGCCAAATTGCCACACGACAGCTCGCCTCTTAATGGGCCCTGCTTGCGCGCACGTTCAATTTTGGCTAGGTAAGCAGCTCTTGACACTTGGCTGCGTGCTATAATTCGGTCGGTTACTTCTTGTATCATAGTATTCATATAAATTCCTCACGGTGACCACATTAGATTAACATTAGCGTGCTGGCATACGGCTATTATGGGCTTCTCTAACTCGGAAAAGTTAGCTAAGGCATCGTCTAATATGGCTTTCTTCTTTGTGCCTGTTAAATGCAGAAAAACCTGCTTTGCATTTACAATTTTTGCCAACGACATAGACATCCGCTGATGCGGCGCGGTAGCGGGTGTTGTCGCAATTGCACTTAAGCTACGCGACAAATTCAAGCCTTCACTTATTTGCTCACTACAGGGGAAAAGCGAGGCGGTATGACCGTCTTCGCCCATGCCTAAAATCAAAACATCGAAAGACTCATCGATAGCATCTACACGTACACTTACCTCACGTTCTGCGTCTTGTGGATCTTTGTGCGAGGTTGTCAAGCTCACAAAAGTAGCTATCGAAGCTTTATTTAGCAATAAGTTTTCACGCACTAATTTCTCATTGCTGTCAGGATGACTCGCATTTACCCAACGTTCATCAGCAAGGGTGATCACTACCTTGTCCCAAGCTAGGTCTATCTGCGACAGCACCATAAATAGTGGTTTAGGTGTTGTTCCCCCACTTACCACAAGCGAAGCTCTGCCTTTTTCAACAATGGCCTTAGCTAGCGCCTCAATGATTCTTTTAGCAAATGCTTTCGTTAAATCATGTGCTGAGTCAAATTCATTTAATATCAGTGCCATAAATAGTCTTACTTCTTTCTCTTGATTTTACTTTCATACCAGTTACGTTCTTCACGCGCTAGTAAAGCGATAGAAGAAACAGGCCCCCACGTTCCAGCCTGATATGGTTCTGGCGGTTCATTGGTCTTGTTCCAGGCTGTCATAATAGAGTCGACCCATTTCCATGCCTGCTCTACTTCATCGCGTCTTACAAATAATGCTTGATTGCCTATCATTACCTCGAGCAAAAGCTTTTCGTAGGCGTCGGCAATTCTGCGATCGCCAAACTCTTCTGAAAAACTCAAATCAAGCTTGCTTTTTTGCAAGTCCATCGATCCTGAACTAGTTAAGCCCGGCACTTTATTCATCACCGTGACCTCAACGCCTTCTTCGGGCTGCAGCCTAATTACCAGTTTATTGGCAGGTAATGAGGCAAAACTATCGCTGAATAAATTATGCGGCTGACGCTTAAAATAAATGACGATTTCGCTTACTTTGGCCGGCAGACGTTTACCAGTGCGTAAATAGAACGGCACACCAGACCAGCGCCAGTTGTCTATTTCAGCCTTAATGGCCACGAACGTTTCGGTTTTACTTGTTTCAATGGCATCGGGCTCTTCTAAATACCCTGGCACTTCTTTACCAGCAACAAAGCCTAAGCCGTACTGACCGCGTACGGTTTTTTGAGCAACGTTACTTGCATCTATTGTGCGCAGCGCTTTCAATACTTTTAGTTTTTCGTCACGAATACTGTCTGCGTCTAGGGTGGTAGGTGGCTCCATCGCAATAAGCGACAGGATTTGTAGTAAATGGTTTTGCACCATATCGCGCATTTGACCTGCGCTGTCAAAATAACCCCAACGGCCTTCAATTCCGACCGACTCTGAGACACTAATTTGAACATGATCGATACAGTTATGATCCCAGTTCGTGGCGAAAATAGAGTTAGCAAATCGCAGTGCAATTAGATTAAGAACGGTTTCTTTGCCTAGGTAGTGATCAATTCGATAAATTTGACGCTCTTTAAAAAACTCAGCCACTTGATCATTGATAACCTCAGACGATTTAAAGTCATGCCCAATGGGTTTTTCCAGCACCACGCGTACCGTTTCGTCAATAATACCGGCTGCATCCATTCCTTTACAAATATCACCAAACAAAGACGGTGGTGTAGCAAAATAACATACCATCAATCTTTGCGAATCGACGTGCTCGCACAATTTTTTATAATCTTCGTGATTCACCATATTAATCATGGCGAAGTCGAGCCTTTTTGCAAAACGCTTCCACGTGTCTTCGCATATTTCTTCGCCTAAAAATTTGACGATGTTTTCACGCACTGTTTTAACAAACTTTGTGTTAGACAATGTCTGCCTAGCCACGCCCGTTATGGTGGTGCCTGCATGCAGTAAGTTTGCTTTGTCTAATTGATATAAAGAAGGCAGAAGCTTACGCCTCGCTAGGTCGCCTAGCGTACCAAACAAGACAAAGTCTATCGGTTCGTACTTTTTTTCTACAACCATTGTTCGCCTCAAATAAGGTAAGCGCTGTGAAAGATGTAACAACGCCATCATAATTAGTAATTGTAGGTGTAGTAAACTACAAATGTAGTAAAATTACAAATTAATTTCGTTATTTAGGCGTCAATGACATTTGCCTATACCACCGCATAAAACAGGCAAATACCCACAAAAAAAAATAAATAAAACTCATGTTTATCAATATTTTGAATATTTATCGCAGGATTTTTAAATAGTGTTAACTAGCCAAATAACAACCTAACTGGATGTTAGCACTTCTGTAAACTTTCAGTATTTTCGTCAAAAAATTACAACAAATATGACAAAAGCAAAAATTAGCTTTATCATAGCGCTCATTATCCATTTATTACATGTAGCAAAATGATGAATGTACTAGAAAAAATATCAAGTGATATGTCTGAGTTCAGTAAGTCTGAGAAAAAAGTAGCAGAAGTTATTTTAGCTAACCCACAGTCGGCTATTCATTCTAGCATTGCGACTTTAGCGAAGTTGTCCAATGTAAGTGAGCCTACCGTGAATCGCTTTTGCAGACGCTTAGATACCAAGGGCTATCCCGACTTTAAACTGCACTTAGCGCAAAGTCTCGCAAACGGCACACCTTATGTAAATAGGCACGTAGATGAATTTGACGGCCCTGCGGAATACACCAATAAAATTTTTGAATCTACTATGGCATCGCTTGAAGTAGCGCGCCAGTCAATAGATATTGCAATGGTAAACCGGGTGGTTGATTTGCTCACTCAAGCCAAAAAGATTTCTTTTTTTGGGCTCGGCGCATCTTCTTCGGTTGCCCATGACGCCGTCAATAAGTTTTTTCGCTTCAATGTGCCAGTCGTTTATTTTGAAGACATTCTAATGCAGCGAATGAGCTGTATGAATAGTACAGAAGGCGACGTAGTAATTTTTATTTCGCATACCGGGCGCACAAAAAGTTTGGTCGATGTAGCGCAAATAGCGCGCGCAAACGACGCCATGGTTATCGGTATTACCAGCGCCGACACACCCTTAGCCAAAGAATGTAACTATGTTTTATCTTTAGAAGTGCCAGAAGACACTGATCTGTATATGCCGATGGCCTCGCGAATAGCACAGTTGACGCTAATTGACGTGCTAGCCACAGGGTTTACTTTGCGCAGAGGCAATAAATTTAGAGAAAATCTGAAACGCCTAAAAGACACTTTGCGAAGTTCTAGATACGTGAAAGATAACCTGTAGAAAAGGCAAGCTGCAAAGTGCTGTAAAAAGATACGTAATACAATTTGTCTCCATTAAATCACATTAAATCATATTAAAAGAGAGCAAAAGCAATGTCTAGTAGAGCAAAAGCAATGTCTAGAAGAACAAAAATATTGGCTACGTTAGGACCCGCAACCGACTCAAGTCAAATGATAGAAGCCATAGTGAAAGCTGGGGCTAACGTTGTGCGCATGAACTTTTCTCACGGCAGCGCGCAAGATCATATAGAGCGCGCGAAGCGGGTTCGCGAGGTAGCTAAAAAATTAGGCGTTTATGTGGGAATATTAGGTGATTTACAAGGTCCCAAAATACGCGTGTCACGCTTTATAAATGACTCCGTGGTATTGATGATGGGCCAAAAATTTGTATTAGATGCTGAACTCGGCAAATTTGACGGCACCGAAACCTCCGTTGGTATAGATTATAAGGCCCTTCCTGATGATGTAAAAAAAGACGATATCTTATTGCTCGACGACGGCCGTATTCAGCTTAAAGTCATCTCGATTGATGGTCGAAAAGTCCACACCGAAGTTACAGTGCCCGGCAAGCTGTCAAATAACAAAGGTATCAACAGACTCGGCGGCGGACTGTCAGCGCAAGCGCTTACCGAAAAAGACAAAGAAGATATAAAAACCGCAGCGTTGATGGATGTCGACTATTTAGCGATTTCATTTCCACGTTCAGGCGCAGACCTTGACTACGCTCGAAGCTTGGCAGAAGCTGCTGGCTGCTTTGCTAAAATATGCGCAAAGGTTGAGCGGGCTGAAACAGTTGCGTCCGACGAAGCGATTGACGATATCATCAGCGCTTCAGACGCGGTGATGGTTGCTCGCGGTGATTTAGGCGTTGAAATTGGTGACGCTGAGCTAGTTGGGGTACAGAAAAAACTAATTTCACGTTCTCGTCAGCTTAATAAAATAGTGATTACCGCGACACAAATGATGGAATCGATGATTGAAAGCCCAATGCCCACAAGGGCTGAAGTTATGGATGTAGCAAACGCAGTTTTAGACGGTACCGATGCGGTAATGCTATCGGCTGAAACCGCCGCAGGCAAATTCCCCGTAGAAACCGTTGCCGCCATGGCACGAGTGTGTTTAGGCGCTGAGACTCACTCAAGCGTAAAAATATCAAAGCATAGGATGGCTGAAAACTTTCAGGATGTAAGTGAAACATTGGCAATGTCGGCAGTGTATGCGGCAAACCACTTGCCCAGTATTAAAGCCATTGTTGGCTTAACCGAAAGCGGCACTACGCCAAAGCTCATGTCGAGACTTACCACAGGCCTACCCATTATTGCCATGTCTCGTCATATTCGCATTCTAAATGTGATGTCTTTATATCGCGGCGTCACGCCGATTTATTTTGATTCTACAGACTGCCTACCTGGTTTTTTAACCCGCGAAGTGGTGGAAGTCTTGAGAGAAAATAATATTTTAAATGTAGGTGATAAGTTTATTTTGACCTATGGCGATCAAATGGAAACCGTTGGTGCAACTAACGTGTGTAAAATAGTCACCGTATCGTAAAGTCATAGCCGTCGTTACAGGCTAAAAAAGGATTGAAATATTCAAAATATGCCTTAGCTACGAATGTTGATCAATGGTTGATATGCATGTATCAAATAAAGTAATTATCTTTTTTATAGCGTGTTCGTGTACCTTTTATGTAGCGCTTAATTTACACATTACCTTAAGGAAAATACAATGAGTGAACATCCTCAATACGACATAATTGTTTTTGGCAGCACCGGCTTTACCGGGCGCTTAGTCGCACAATATTTGCAAAAGACCTACAGCATAAATAAAAACAATGAAATAAAGTGGGCAATGGCGGGGCGCAGCCAAGAAAAACTTGAAAGTGTGCGAGACGAAATGCACATAAGCAAAGACATAGACCTCATTATCGCAGACAGCAATAATGAACAAAGCATGCAGTCTTTGGTTAAACGAACGAAAGTCGTTTTAACCACCGTTGGACCTTATCAAATATATGGTGAAAAACTATTAAAAGCATGTGTAGATGCCGGCACCGGCTACGTCGATTTGTGCGGCGAACCTGCTTGGATGCATCAGATGATTGCTAAATATCAAAGCGCTGCAAAAGAAACAGGCGCTGTTATTGTGTTTTCTTGTGGCTTCGATTCAGTCCCATTTGACCTAGGTGTGTACCACCTTCAAGGCCATGTAGAACAAGTTGCCGGCAGCACCTTAAACTACGTCAAAGGCCGCGTTAGAAAAATGCAGGGGACATTTTCGGGCGGCACAGCAGCAAGTTTAAAAGCTACTATTGTGGCCGCTAAGCAAGATAAAAGCATAATGCAGGCGCTGATTAATCCCTACTCTTTAGCCACGTCTGAAGTATTAGTAGAGCAGCCGCGCGGCGATAAACCTTATTTTGATGAGTCACTGCAGTCATGGGCAGCGCCTTTTATTATGGCCGCTATTAACACCAAAAACGTGCATCGCTCAAACTATTTACTCGACTATGCCTATGGTAAAATGTTTAAGTACGATGAAATGATGCTAACAGGATCCGGTGATAAAGGTGAAGCGATTGCTAATCATGTTGCAAATGATAAATCACTAGGCGGTAAAGATGGTCCTAAACCAGGTGAAGGACCAAGCGCCGATGAGCGAGAAAATGGCTTCTATGATATTTTATTTATAGGTGACCATGAAAATGGTGAAACTTACAGCGCAAGCGTTGCTGGTTATTTAGATCCTGGATATGGCTCAACCTCACGCATGATTAGCGAAAGCGCAATTTGCCTTGGGCAACTTCAAGACGGCCTAGCAGGAGGGTTTTACACCAGCGCCTCTGCACTAGGAAATGCGCTAATCGAACGCTTAGAAAAATATGCTGGGCTGGTTTTTAAAATTGAGAGTGCTTAAACACCTATATTGTTTCAAAGCCCGGGAATAGAACGACGACTAATCTAAGTCCATGTCTCAACAAACTTAGCCGTGTCTCGTGGTTTACGCGGCATTGCTTTTAACGGTGTAGTGCCTAAATATAAGAAGCCTAAAATTTCATCTTCTTGTTTGCAATCCATTGCGACTTTAACATCGTGGTTTTGTGCGTACCAACCTGTACGCCAAATACCCTGAAAGCCTTGCGCTATAGCAGCCATCTGCATCGCTTGAACAGCGCAAGCAGTGGAGGCAATCTGCTCTACTCTTGGCACGCTTTCATCTTGCGTATAGTTGCAAATTGCCACGATTACCATGGGCGCACGCATCGGCAAAGCAGGTGCGCGCTCGATAGACTCGGGGCTTGAATTTTTCTTTATCGCCGCTTGTTCAAAAATACTGCCCAATTTACGCAAGCCTTCGTCAGCGCACACAATAAAGCGCCATGGCGACAATAATTTGTGATCAGGCGCACACAGCCCGGCTTGTAAAATATTATTAAGGGCTTCACCGCTTGGTGCGGGTGCTTGAAGTCGAGGCTGTGAAGTTCTGTTAAGTAACAGTTCTAGTGCTTGCATAAGCTGTCCTTGAAAATCTAGAAGGATGATCGTTGCTGTCGTTGTAAGCGTAAAACGCTAACAATAAACATTCAACGCTAATATTATCGTTTGATTGTATATTTAATACAACGGCGGTAAAACCTATACGAAAATTTTTTTAAAATAGATTCTACGATCAGGACATCAGTCAAAGTAAAACATGACAACAAACTTTACATAGAATGCCGATAAGCCATGATCAGTACAAAAAAAGTGTGGGTATACAATGGCACGAGCGTTGCAAAATATAATGCGAAAACATCGGCCTAAAGTGCGGTATTATAAGCATAAAGCGGCTTTGTTGATGACTTTGGCTAACAACGATCATAGTATAATAGCATATGTCTTAAAAGTGTGGCTCCATCCCATGAACACAAGTCCCAATGATAAAGCACCCTTGAGTTTAAAAAAATAAAAAATACTAGCAACATAAAAATTAGGTGTAATGGCATCTAATTCATACAAGTAATAACAACTTATTACAAATTAACATTGTGTATCTATTCCCTGTTTTTAGTAGACTACACATCTAAAGAAAATAAAAGGTAACGTTAATGTCAGGAAAAAGTAGTTTCACCAAGTCGTTGTTTGTAGGGATTTGGAATGGACTTAACTTCGGCCGCCGCTTGCTGTTGAATATTTTGTTTTTAATTATCATTATTGCGATAGTAGTGGGTATTTCTACCTCCGGTTCACAAAAACCGGTGGTCGCCAAAAATAGTGCGCTTATGTTGAATCTTTCTGGCAATCTAGTGATTCAAAAGACATGGGTAGATCCAGCTGAATTGTTCATTTCACAAATAACGGGACAAGGTCAAGACGAGCAAGAGATTCTACTTCGAGACCTTATCAACGTGATTGAAAATGCAGCTAAAGATGAACGTATTGGCGCTATTGTGTTAGATCTTGATGGTTTTGGCGGCGGCGGCATGGACAAGCTTAAGCAAGTAGGTGAGGCTTTGCAGGCTTTTAAAACCTCAGGCAAACCTATTTATGCCATTGGTGACTACTTTGGACGGGCGCAGTATTATTTAGCTAGTCATGCAGACAATGTATACGTGCACCCAATGGGAGCTTTGCTAATGGAAGGCTATACACGTTACGGAACCTACTTCGCTGAAGCTTTAGAAAAACTTAAAGTGTCGACTCACGTTTTTAAAGTAGGTAAATTCAAGTCTGCGGTTGAACCTTATTTGCGCAACACTATGTCGCCTGAAGCAAAGCTTGCAAACGAGGCATGGTTAAATGAAATGTGGAGCATGTTCAAGGCAGATGTTGCGGCCTCACGCGGCTTTGACGAGCAAAACTTTGATGAAACATTTGATGAATTACTGACCAAATTTAGCGCCGTCAACGGTGACTTTGCACAATATGCACTGGCTAACAATTGGGTCGATGGATTGAGAACACGGGCACAGTTTCGCAGTGAGTTAGTCGAGCTATTAGGCGCAGCTAAAGAGGGCGAAACGTTTAATCAAGTGAGCTACAAGGCATATTCAAAGCTACTTAAACCTGCTTTTCCTAGGTCTAATCACAGCGGCGGTGACAAAGTCGCAGTGATTGTTGCAAAAGGCAATATTATGGACGGCAAACAAGACCCTGGTGCTATAGGCGGCGATAGCACAGCACAGTTGC
This sequence comes from Glaciecola punicea ACAM 611, assembly GCF_000252165.1. Classification (GTDB taxonomy): domain Bacteria; phylum Pseudomonadota; class Gammaproteobacteria; order Enterobacterales; family Alteromonadaceae; genus Glaciecola; species Glaciecola punicea. The sequence goes on along the minus strand of NZ_BAET01000007.1, from coordinate 121,950 downwards.
TGCGTAAAGCGCGCAACAACGACAGTGTTAAAGCGGTTGTACTGCAGGTAGACTCGGGCGGGGGTAGCGCTTTTGCATCTGAGGTAATTCGCCAAGAAGTTGAGTTATTGAAAGCCGCCGGTAAACCAGTTGTAGCCTCTATGAGCAGCGTGGCTGCATCAGGCGGATACTGGATTTCAGTAAGTGCAAATAGAATATTTGCCGAACCTAGCACGATTACGGGCTCAATTGGCATTTTTGGACTACTCGCCACATTTGAAAACTCCTTCAACTACTTAGGCGTGAATAGCGATGGAGTCTCAACTAACGAACTTGTTGGTATGTCGGTTAACCGTCCCTTGGCTGAAGGTTATAAAGCATTACTACAAATGAACATAGAACGTGGATATGAGCGCTTTATTACACTCGTAGCACAAGAACGCGGTATGACCCTTGAAGAGGTCGACAATGTTGCGCAAGGCCGCGTATGGTTAGGCACTCAAGCACTCGAGCTTGGCCTGGTTGATGAGCTTGGCGGTCTTGAAGAAGCCGTAGCATATGCTGCTCAACTGGCTGAACTGGAAGACTTTTCACAAATTTATCTTCAACGCGAGCTAAGCGATGACGAAAAAATGTGGGCTAATTTGCTGAATAATGCCAGCGCCCTTATGTCGGGTTTAAAGATTAATTATAAGCCAAGTCCACTGATGCAGTTAGCCAAACAAGTCGAAGCGCAAACTGCGTTTATGAGCAAATTAAACGACCCAATGGCTACATATGCGATTTGTATCGAATGTACGATGGTTGAATAAATACGCCTCTAAATAAAACTTGAAAAGAGCCTATTTTACAGGCTCTTTTTTTAATAAGTACTGACTATTCTTTTTTACCTAAAGTCTGTTATCTAAAAAATGCTAGCAATTACCTTACAACACACCGCACAGGCTAGACTAAACGAGCTATTTAATACTGCTGTAAAGAAAATCGCTGTGCGCCATACTGCAGACTTATTTACACAGCCAAGCTTGATGTTTACGCAAAGAGGTAAAATAGCAGCAAGTGCCCTCCTTCAAAAAAATATTATAAAAATCAATCCAATTCTATATGCGCAAAACACAAACTATTTTATATCGCATACTATTGCGCACGAGTTAGCCCATATTATGGTTTATCAGCTATACGGATTAACCGCAAAACCTCACGGTCTACAGTGGCAAAAAATCATGCTGGAGATATTTGACGTGCCGCCTAAAGTGACGCATACACTAGATGTAAGCGCCGTGGCTATGCGCGAAGTAATCTATAAATGTGTATGCAAGGTAATACCGCTATCGCTTATTAGGCACAACAAAGTAGTAAGAGGAAAACAATCATATGTGTGCAGAAAGTGCAAAACCGTTTTAACACAATTACACTAGAACAAGTTTTTAGTGAACGCCTTATCAAGCTCTTTAAACGCGGTGCGAAGCAACACGGCGAGTTCTTTGAACGTAGGCTTTGCGCTTTGACGCTGAAGTTGACAGCCCTGCTGCTGCATTTTGGCATAAAGATCTTTGTACCAATTGCTTATTTGAGGAGGTAAAACCTGCTCGCTTCTGTGGCCTAACCACAAAATACCTTGAAGAGGTAAGCTCAAAAAGAAAATACCAAAAGTGATCGCCTGTACCAAGGCCTCTAAGCCCAAGTATTGAAGCTGCATGGCGACAACAATAACCGCAATTGCTGGCATCACCTTCATACCAAACTTGGTAGCGGCAATAATTCTGCAGTCAGGGAATAACGCATAAAGCTGTTTTTGCATAGGCCAAATACGCATGTACTCTTGGCCCGATTTTAAATATGTAACCATTTTTTTCATCGCTAAAAAGCCAATATCGTTGGAAATCCACAAAATTAATATTAGCATAAAAGCAAGGCTTTACGATAAACAAAAAAAATTAATGCTTGCTAATGTGTAAATAATACTATTTGACAGACTAGACCTTCATTTAACGCTGCAATCTATCATTGACACAGTCATATGTGTGGGGGCCTGACTCATCCAGAAACGTAGCGATTAAATGCAAACAGCCCAATTAAAAAACACATTAATTGCGTAATATAGTAGAATTAGGAATAACAAACCGCATTGAAATAATCGTCATCGCCCGCATATAAAAACTCGTATTAGAGTGACACACATTGGAGAGATAAATGGCTATAATCAGACACGTGCCCCTACTTATTTTGGGCTCAGGTCCAGCCGGATACACCGCTGCGGTTTACGCAGCGCGCGCTAACCTTAAACCCGTATTAATCACCGGCAGTCAGCAAGGCGGACAGTTAACCACTACCACCGAAGTAGAAAACTGGCCAGGAGACCCTGACGATTTAACCGGTCCTGATTTAATGATACGTATGCAAAAACACGCCGAAAAATTCGATACTGAATTTATTTACGATCACATCGTTAAAACAGACTTGAGCAAGCGTCCATACAGGCTTATTGGCGAAAACGCCGAGTATACCTGCGATGCACTTATTATTTGCACAGGTGCATCAGCAAAATATTTAGGCTTGCCCAGCGAAGAAGCCTTCATGGGTCGTGGCGTAAGTGCTTGTGCAACCTGCGACGGCTTTTTCTATCGCAATCAAAAGGTAGTGGTGGTAGGCGGCGGTAATACGGCGGTTGAAGAAGCCTTGTATCTATCTAACATAGCCAGTGAAGTACACGTCATTCACAGACGCGAAACCTTCCGCAGTGAAAAAATACTCATAGCGCGCTTACTCGAAAAAGTAAAAAACGGCAACGTAACCTTACATTTGAATAAAACTTTAGAAGAAATTGTGGGTGATAATGCCGGTGTAACTGGCGTTATCATTAAAGATACACAAAACAGCGATGTGACCAATATTGACGCAATGGGCGTGTTTATAGCCATTGGGCATTCACCTAACACCGACATTTTTACAGGCGAATTAGACATGAAAGGCGGCTACATAATTGTTAACAGTGGTTTACACGGTAACGCAACACAAACCAGCGTACCCGGCGTATTTGCCGCAGGTGATGTAAGTGATCATATATACCGTCAGGCCATAACGTCCGCTGGTACAGGCTGTATGGCCGCGCTTGACGCTGAGAAATACTTGGACGCGCTTGAAAAATAAACCACAAGGCGCAAGTGCTTTGAAAATAAGCCTATGATAGAGTTATTTAAGCTAAACCATACGCTTTCTTTTCCGGCGTTAGAGCTTGCGCTTGATGAGCCCAACGGTCTGCTTGCCTTTGGAGGCGACTTATCGCCAGCTAGGCTAATTAGTGCATACAAACGAGGAATCTTTCCTTGGTATAATGCACATGAGCCGATTTTATGGTGGTCGCCTTCACCACGAGCAATTATTCGAACAGAACATTTTAAAGCCAATAAAAGCTTACGTAAAAGCATACGTAAACATGGCTATACCGCGAGTTTAAACACGCGCTTTAATGACGTTATTGAGCATTGCTCAAGCGTACAGCGCCACGATCTTAATAATATTCAAGCGTCTGAAGATTCTATTTCAAGCAACACCTGGATAAGCCCAGACATGCTAAATGCCTACAAAGCACTGCATCAAAAGGGTTATGCCCATTCTGTTGAAATAACAAACGGCAGCGGTGAGCTGGTAGGCGGATTATATGGTGTAGTGGTAAGCGGTATTTTTTGCGGTGAGTCAATGTTTCATTTGCAAACAGATGCTAGCAAAGCAGCTTTTTTAGCACTTTGTACGCATATGAAGATGCATAATTTGCTTATAATAGACTGCCAATTAGTTAATCCGCATTTAGAAAAGCTTGGCTGTGTCGCTATTGACCGCAGTGAATTTATAGATTTATTATGCCAGCATCAACAAACTGTAGACTGTTGGCAAGTTCAATCCTTAAGGTTATGATAGTGGCGATCGTAATCAGCACAAAATACATATATAAAGTGAGTTTCTAACGGTGAAGTTATTAATATGAAGTTTGGTGTAACCCAATCTTTTGAATGCAGTTATATTGCCAATAGACAGGAACAGCTGCTTGTTTGTATGGAAGATCCCACCGATCTTTACAACAATTATCCGCTGCTGATACAAGCTGGATTCAGGCGCAGTGGCGAGCAGCTATATAGACCCAATTGCAAAACATGCACTGCGTGCGAATCGCTAAGAGTACCAGTAGCAGATTTTACGGCCAGTAGAAGCCAAAAACGCGTGGTAAACAAAAACAAAAATGTAGTAATAAAAGTTCTCGAGGGTGAACGTGACGATTATTATTCACTGTATGAAAAATATATTAATATTGCCCATAAAGATGGTGCAATGTTCCCTCCTTCTTATGAGCAGTATCGCAGTTTTGTCCACTGCCATTGGCAATCTCCTATTTTTATAGAAGGTAGAATAGACGGCAAATTGGTAGGGGTGGCGGTTACCGACAAGTTAACGTCGGGTTTATCAGCTCTATATACTTTTTTTGACCCTAACATGGGCAAGCAATCGCTAGGCACCTATTTTATTTTACAGCAAATAAAGCTGTGTCAAGAACTTGAGTTGCAGTACTTATATCTTGGCTATCAAATAGACGAATGCAATAAAATGAATTACAAGAACAAGTTCTATCCCCATGAACGTCACCAGCAAAATAAGTGGCTTAAATACGATAGTAAATACCCCATAAGTGAATAGGCATGGAACTTTACAGCAATCCTGATGCTCGTTTAATGCTTATTTTAGATAATAACTATAACAGGATTATCTTTACTATTACCCGTTTTTCGCGTATCGTTCGCGCGTCTGTATTTTGCGCCATTGATATACCTCGGTATATAGGCAAAGTGTGTGAACGGATTATGAACACATAGCAAAACTACTTAAGCATATCACTAGCAACATTATTTATAATAAACCGAGGTTACCCACTTAGATGGCAAAAGAAGATTGTATTGAAATGGAAGGTACCGTGCAAGACACACTTCCTAACACCATGTTTCGCGTAGAGTTAGAAAATGGACACGTCGTTACTGCGCACATCTCTGGAAAGATGCGCAAAAACTACATCCGTATACTTACCGGTGACAAGGTAACCGTCGAAATGACGCCTTACGACCTTAGCAAAGGCCGCATAATATACCGTGCTCGCTAATACGTAAATGCGTAGCCAGTAGGGCTAATTAGGTGGATTAGGCTTAGTGGTCATCAAGGCCTACAAATTACTCAAAAAAAACGCTGTCATATTGACAGCGTTTTTTGTTTTAGCCTTCAAATTGTTTACACTTCTTCACTCTTAGCGCTTTCGACCTTATTATAGGTAAAAGTCAACTTTTTATCTTTAAGTCCTACTTCAACTTCACCACCGTTAGCTAGAGTACCAAACAGAAGCTGCGATGCCAGTTCACGCTTTAACTCTTCTTGAATTAAACGCGCCATAGGTCTTGCACCCATCGATTTATCATAACCTTTCTCAGCCATATACTCGCGTGCTTGGTCAGTCACTTCTAAGGAAACGCCTTTAGCGTCTAACTGCGCTTGGAGTTCAATAATAAACTTGTCAACAACCTGCATAATGACTTGTTCATCTAAGTGATTAAACCACACAATACTATCAAGTCGGTTTCTAAACTCAGGCGTAAACGTTTTGTTTATTTCAACCATTGCATCACTGCTGTGGTCCTGCTGCTTGAAGCCCATAGACTTGCGTACTGTGGCCTGTACACCGGCATTAGTGGTCATTACCAGCACAACATTTCTAAAATCTACCTTACGGCCATTGTTGTCGGTTAGTGTGCCATGGTCCATCACCTGTAGCAGTATATTGTAAATATCGCTGTGCGCTTTCTCCATTTCGTCTAACAACACCACACAGTATGGGTTTTTAATAACCGCGTCAGTTAGCATTCCGCCTTGCTCATAACCAACATAACCAGGAGGCGCGCCTATTAAGCGGCTAACAGCATGACGCTCCATATACTCTGACATATCAAAGCGCACTAGCTCAACCCCCATTATTTTGGCCAACTGCTGCGTCACTTCGGTTTTACCTACACCTGTTGGACCTGCAAATAGAAAGTTACCAATTGGTTTTGTTTCATTGCCTAAACCAGAGCGCGATAGTTGAATGGCGGAGGACATTTGCTCAATGGCTTCGTCTTGACCAAACACCACCATCTTCAAATTACGACTTAAGTTCTTAAGTACCGACTTATCTGATGCCGACACTGATTTTTCAGGTATGCGCGCTATTTTAGATATTATCAGCTCTATGTCTGACACATTAATGGTCTTTTTACGCTTCGATGGTGGCAACAAACGCTGGCTAGCACCCGCTTCGTCAATTACATCTATTGCTTTATCTGGCAATTTACGCTCATTAATATATTTCGCAGATAGTTCTGCGGCCGCTTGCAACGCTTTTTGCGTAAAGCGCACACTATGATGCTCTTCATAACGTGACTTAAGCCCCATTAATATTTTAGTGGTGTCGCTAACACTAGGCTCTGCCACATCAATTTTTTGGAATCGTCTAGCAAGTGCTCTGTCTTTTTCAAAAATGCCTTGATATTCTTTGTAAGTGGTAGAACCCATGCAGCGCAACTCACCACTACTTAATTTCGGCTTGAGTAAGTTCGAGGCGTCCATAACACCGCCAGAGGCTGCACCCGCTCCAATAATAGTGTGAATTTCATCGATAAACAAAATGGCATCACGGTCTTTACTTAGCTCGTTTAAAATACCCTTAAGACGTTTCTCGAAATCACCGCGGTATTTAGTACCTGCCAACAGCGCACCTAAGTCTAGTGAATAAATAGTGCTTTGAGCAATAACCTCAGGCACATCGTCGTTTACTATCCTAAACGCTAGTCCTTCTGCAATGGCTGTTTTACCAACACCTGCTTCACCCACTAGTAAAGGATTGTTTTTTCGGCGTCTGCACAAAATTTGAATACTGCGTTCAACTTCCATATCTCGGCCAATGAGAGGATCAATCTTGCCTTCTTTAGCGGCAATATTCAGATTGCTTGCATATTTTGACAGCATTGATTGATTCTCTTCGCTCTCGCTACCCGCCTCTTCATTCATTTTTTGAGAAGGCGTATCTTCATCTGGGTTTTTACTCACACCGTGAGAAATGAAGTTAACTACGTCTAATCGAGTCACGTCGGCTTTTTTAAGTATGTAGACAGCCTGCGATTCTTGCTCACTAAAAATGGCTACGAGCACGTTCGCACCTGTAACTTCGCCCTTACCCGAAGATTGAACATGAAACACTGCCCGTTGTAAAACGCGCTGAAAGCCTAATGTCGGCTGTGTTTCGCGATCAGCAGCGTCGTTTTCGCCTAACAAGGGCGTGGTTTCATTTACAAAGACGCTCAGCTCTGTGCGTAATAAATCTATTTTCGCACCACAAGCCTTTAAGGCCTCGCTCGCCGCGACATTGTCAAGTAGCAACAGTAGAAGATGTTCTACCGTCATAAACTCGTGACGTTGTTGGCGCGCAAAAACAAATGCTTCGTTAAGCGTTTGCTCTAAATCTTTATTTAACATATGTACCCCTATTGCGCTGGTTCCATCGAGCACATCAATGGATGTTGATGTTTTCGAGCATATTGATTCACTTGCATGACTTTCGTTTCTGCAATCTCTGCACTGTATATGCCACAGACTGCTTTTCCTTGATAATGTATGGTTAACATTATCTGATTTGCTTTTTCGATGTCCATAGCAAAAAAGGTCGCTAGTATTTCCACAACAAAATCCATTGGCGTATAGTCATCGTTATTTAGCATGACTTTGTACATTGGTGGAGGCGATGTTTTCTGGCGTTGCTTGTCGAGCTGCTTCTCACGCTCTATATTTATAATATCTTTACTCATAATTACTTATAATAGAAAACTGTAGCTTAGGACCACAGATTTAGTTATTTATTCAGATTTAGCTATTCATTTGGATTCTTATGAGTTTATTCAATGATAAGCTCGATATTTACTTGACAAAATCCGCTTTAAATTACTACTCTAGTTTATAAGTGATAACTTAGTTGCGTACCATACATCACTTTATCACTCATTCTTCTTAGCTAGAATGGTTATGGAGACGAACAGTAAATATTTCAAGGAATAGGAAGTACGACGATGGCAGTTGGTAAAGTAAAGTGGTTCAATAATGCGAAGGGTTTCGGCTTTATAGTCCCAGAAGATGGAGGAGACGATATCTTTGCGCATTATTCAACTATTCAGATGGACGGTTATCGATCACTGAAAGCCGGACAGGAAGTTAGCTATGAAGTACAAGAAGGTCCTAAAGGTTTGCACGCTGAAAACATTGGCTTGCCCGATAGCGACCAAGAGCCTGAGAGATAACGAATAAGAGTTAGCCTCACCCATCTGTGTACATCTGAGCTTGAACTGTGGGATAAGATAGCTTACAAGTCCAGCAAGACTCTTACCTTATGCAAAGTGATAGCTTACTTTGAAAAGCAAGTTTAACCCTGCTTTTTTTATGGTCGCTATATATAGAATATAGTCTACTTAATTATGTTATATTAATCTAATGAACCCTGAGCAAAAGAGCAAAAAGCCTTTTTACAAAATGTCAGCGACCGCGCCTCAAAAAGCATCCTCGCGCGAAAAGAGTAATCATCCTGCACGCAGCAAAATAGCAGCTGACTGTAAATCTTTTACAACGGTTCTATTCAACAAACCTTTTAACGTGCTGTGTCAATTTACCGACGAAAATGACCGAACCACCCTTAAAGATTTTATTGATATACCTAACATATACGCCGCAGGCCGGCTTGACTTTGACAGCGAAGGCTTATTATTGCTCACAAATGACGGCGCACTTGCTAATAAAATCACGTCACCCAAGCATAAAACCAATAAAACGTACTGGGCACAAGTAGAAGGGGTCCCTAGCAAGGAAGATATACATCGCTTAGCGAAAGGTGTGCAGCTAAAAGATGGTATAACGGCACCAGCAAAAATCAACATTATGCGTGCACCAAATATCTGGGATCGAAATCCACCTATTCGACAACGCAAGCACATTCCTACAGCATGGCTATCAATCACCATTAGTGAAGGCAGAAACCGGCAGGTAAGACGAATGACAGCTCACATTGGACACCCAACGCTACGGCTAATTCGCTACGCCATAGGAAAGTGGACTTTAGACGGAGTTGACAACGGTGAGTATTTAACAATTTCAGGGGATGGCTAAAGGTAAGAGATTTGCTATACTTGTGTGATAACTACGTATTGCCTAAAGCTACATACAGCTATGTCGTTTTATCGGCTAACACCGTCTAATCTACCATTGAGCTTATACTCGTAAATTATGCAAAAAATCAATCATCATTTATCAAAACCTGCTGGTGAAACTAAAGTAATTGTCGGCATGTCTGGCGGGGTCGACTCGTCGGTATCTGCCTTATTATTGCAGCAGCAAGGCTTCATAGTAGAAGGTTTGTTTATGAAAAATTGGGAAGAAGATGACAATGAAGAATACTGCGCCGCCGCCCAAGACTTAGCCGATGCACAGGCAGTAGCCGACAAGCTTGGCATTTATTTACATACCATTAATTTTGCGGCTGAATATTGGGACCGCGTGTTTGAATATTTTTTAGAAGAATATAAAGCAGGCAGAACCCCCAATCCCGATATAATGTGTAATAAAGAAATTAAATTCAAAGCCTTTTTAGAATTTGCCGCTGAAGATTTAGGCGCTGACTATATTGCTACCGGCCACTATACCCAGCGCAGACTTGTAGACGACAAATGGCAAATGGTACGCGGCGCTGACGACAATAAAGACCAAAGCTATTTTCTATACACATTAAGCCACGAACATATTGCCAAAACCTTATTTCCTATTGGACACTTACCTAAACCAGAAGTAAGAGAAATAGCCAAAAAACACGACTTACTGACCCACAATAAAAAAGACAGCACCGGCATATGTTTTATAGGTGAGCGTAAATTCAACGACTTTTTGTCACAGTATTTACCCGCAACCCCCGGCCTTATTGAAACCATCGACGGTGAAGAGATTGGTAAGCACAACGGCCTCATGTATCACACGCTAGGCCAGCGTAAAGGGCTACTGATTGGGGGCAAAAAAGAGCACGGTGAAGAGCCATGGTACGTAGTTGAAAAAGATATTTCCCGCAATGTGCTTATTGTGGCGCAAGGCAGTGATCATGAAAGCTTATATTCAAATGGCCTGATTGCCACACAACTGCACTTTGTAGAACAAGTGCAGCCTAGCAAAGCCATGCACATAACGGTAAAAACTAGGTATCGGCAAAGCGATATTCCCTGCGAGTATATTCCAAATGGCGATGGCACCGCGAAGGTCATGTTTGCGACACCACAAAAGGCGGTTACGCCAGGTCAGTCTGCTGTATTTTATAAAAACGATGTGTGTTTAGGAGGCGGCATTATTGATGGCTACTTCAAAACAGATGACAAAAACCAAGAACAACTAAAGCGCGCCTAATCCTATATGACTACACAATTTGAAGAGCAACAATTAGCCCTTGCGGGAGTTTGCCAAAGCGCGAGTTTAGTGCAAAGCATTGCGCGTAAAGGCGAAGCCGACAAGAGCGCGGTAGAAGCCAGTTTGTCGAGTATTTTAGTTACTTCTCCTGACAATACCCAGCAAGTATTTGGCGCATTGCCAAATTTACGATTAGGCTTTACCACGCTGGTAAAACAAATAGACTCTAATAATAAACTCAAAGACGCAGAACTAACTCGCTATATTGCCTCTATTTTGAGTTTAGAACGTAAACTGAGCCGTCAGACAAAGGCCATGGATGACCTGAGCCAGAGAGTATCTCATGTGCAACGTCAGCTTGATCATGTCGATTTTGAAAATTATCAAATCATCACCAATTTAGCCTCTATTTACACCGATGTCGTAAGCTCGCTTGCGCCTAAAATTCAAATAGCGGGTAATCCTCAATATTTAAGCGTTGAGAATAATCAAAAAAAGATAAGAGCCCTTCTGTTAGCCGGCGTGAGAGCGGCTGTACTGTGGCGTCAGTTAGGTGGAAAGCGCCGACATATTTTATTAAATAGAAAAGCGCTTTTAGAAAGTGCACAAAGCGCAGTTAGAGCAATGTAGTCAGCGATATAAGCAACAATACAGCTGTTTTCGCAGCGTAATGGTCGGCATTTTATTTAGGCATATTCACACCAGTTTCATCACAGCAACATTTACATAAATAGGTAATAAAATGGATTTATCTGCACTTTCAGCACTTTCCCCCGTTGACGGCCGATACGGCAGTAAAAGCCAAGCATTGAGACCCTACTTCAGTGAATTTGGCCTCATTAAACACAGAGTGACAGTAGAAGTTCGCTGGCTACAAGCACTTTCTAAGTGCGGCGCCATTAGCGAAGTACCAGCTTTCTCACAAAGCGCAAATGCCTTACTAAATGATATTGTGGATAATTTTTCACCACACCATGCACAGCGAATAAAAGATATTGAAAGTACCACTAATCACGACGTCAAAGCCGTTGAGTATTTTTTAAAAGAGCAAGTAAGTAGCCTTGCAGAACTGAATGCTATCAACGAGTTTATTCACTTTGCATGTACCTCGGAAGATATTAATAACTTGTCACATGCGCTTATGCTGAAAAGCGGCTTAGCTGATGTGGTGCTGCCCTATTGCCTTGAACTGATAAACGCGCTAAAAACCTTAGCAAAGGAATATCGCAGCATTCCCATGATGGCCAGAACCCACGGACAACCCGCCTCTCCCACCACGATGGGCAAAGAAATGGCGAACGTTGCAGTGCGCCTAGAACGTCAATATGCACAAATAAAAGCAGTACCTATGTTAGGCAAGCTAAATGGCGCCGTAGGAAATTACAATGCGCATTTAAGCGCCTATCCAGATATCGACTGGCATGAATTAAGCGCAGAGTTTGTAAGGTCATTAGGCTTGACTCATAACCCATTTACCACCCAAATTGAACCGCATGATTACATTGCCGAGCTATACGACGCATTTGCAAGGTTCAACACCATACTCATTGATTTTGACCGCGATATATGGGGTTATATTGCCTTAGGTCACTTCAAACAGCGCACCATTGCAGGCGAAATTGGTTCGTCCACTATGCCGCATAAAGTGAACCCCATCGATTTTGAAAACTCTGAAGGCAACTTGGGTTTAGCCAATGCCATATTTGCTCACCTTGCGGCCAAGTTGCCCATTAGCAGGTGGCAACGTGACTTAACCGACTCAACGGTACTGCGCAACTTAGGCGTAGGGTTTGGCTATGCGATTATCGCGTATCAATCCACCTTAAAAGGCATTAGCAAGTTAAAAGTGAACGAGGCTAGTTTAGCCGCAGAGCTTGATAACAACTGGGAGCTTTTAGCAGAACCTATTCAAACCGTAATGCGCCGCTACGGGATAGAAAAACCTTATGAGAAGCTAAAAGAGCTTACCCGGGGTAAAAAAGTAGACGCCAACGCAATGGCGCATTTTATTGACCAATTAGATCTGCCCGAGGAGGCTAAGCAGTCAATGAAAAAAATGACTCCAGCAAACTACATTGGCGATGCAGTAAGACTTGTAGATGAACTACTCGCGCAAGATAACCAGCAGCAAGGGTAAACTGTCAGTTTGATGAGTTGCTTAACAGTGGCTACATATGCCAAGCGATACTAGACTCACCAAGCACAGCGCAAAACCTAGCAAAACAGCCCCGCTGACTTGGCAAGCTATCTATGGCTTATTCAGCAAATACGATAACGCAATAGAGTTTTATTATGGCCCAGTAGACAAACAAGATTTGAAGGGTTTGGGCGTGCAGAATGTTTACCCTTTGAAGGTCCAAGATACATTGGTCAAACAAGGTATCCTGGGCTCAAACGGCTATTTACAAGCCTAGAATGCTAGCTAGTTTTATCGATTATGCTGTTAAATATGCCGCTAGGGCGCATTATTTTGCTACACAGTTCAGGGTCAACTAAGAAGTATCCGCCTACATCTACAGACTTACCCTGCACGTCATTTAACTCTTGCATTATAATATGTTCATTATCGCTTAATTGCGTATGCAATAGTTTGAAATGTGCAGCTAGGTCGGCGTCTTCAACTTGCTTCGCTAATTCGTCTGCCCAGAACAAACTTAGGTAAAAATGACTGCCTCGGTTGTCAATTTCACCCACTTTGCGCGACGGTGATTTATCATTATCCAGTAAGCGTTCAGTGGCAGTATCGAGTGTCTGCGCTAAAATTTTAGCTTTTGTATTGTTATGCTTTTGACCCAAGTCTTTGATAGAAACGGCCAGTGCTAAAAATTCACCCAGTGAATCCCAACGCAAATGATTCTCTTCTAGCAACTGCTGCACATGCTTAGGGGCTGAACCACCGGCACCTGTTTCAAACAAGCCGCCGCCTTTCATTAGCGGCACTACCGAGAGCATTTTTGCACTGGTGCCTAACTCTAAAATGGGGAATAGGTCGGTTAAATAATCACGTAAAATATTGCCCGTTGCCGAAATAGTGTCAAGGCCTCGCGCCACCCGCTCAAGTGTATAGCGCATTGCCCGAACTTGGGACATAATTTGAATATCAAGCCCGCTTGTGTCGTGATCCTTAAGATAGCTTCTTACTTTTTTGATTAGCTCATTTTCATGCGGTCTATACGGGTCAAGCCAAAATACAACTGGGGTTTTCGCGTCGCGCGCACGGTTTACTGCCAGCTTCACCCAGTCCTGAATAGGCAGGTCTTTGGTTTGGCAAATACGCCAAATATCGCCTTTTTCAACGCGCTGCTCTAACAGTACTTCACCGCTTTTCACGTCAACAACACGGGCAATACCGGCATCAGACGATTCAAATGTTTTGTCGTGTGAACCGTATTCTTCGGCTTTTTGAGCCATTAAACCAACGTTAGGGACAGTGCCCATGGTCATTGGGTCAAAATTACCATGCCACTTACAAAAATTTATCATTTCTTGATAAATACGCGCAAAAGTAGATTCAGGCATTACCGCTTTACAGTCATAATTCTTACCATCGGCGCCCCACATTTTACCGCCTGAGCGGATCATTGCAGGCATAGAGGCATCAACAATAACATCGCTTGGTGAATGGAAGTTAGTAATACCTTTGGCAGAATCGACCATGGCTAGGCGCGGCCGATTTTCTTGGCAAGCGTGCAGGTCACGCTCAATTTCTTCACGTTTACTCGCCGGCAAATCAGCTATTTTTTCATACAAACTGGCCATGCCGTTATTCACGTTAATACCTAGTTCGTCAAAAAATGCGCCGTGTTTTTCAAATGCATCTTTATAATAGATTTTAACCGCGTGGCCGAACACAATTGGGTGAGACACTTTCATCATAGTCGCTTTAACATGCAGCGAAAACAAAACACCTGACTCTCGGCAGTCTTCCATTTCTTCTTCGTAAAAATCACAGAGTGCCTTTTTACTCATGAACATTAAATCAATAACTTCTTTGTCTTGCAAAAAAAGCTCAGATTTTAATACGGTGGTGTTGCCATTGTCCCCAAGTAGTTCCATGCGAACGGTGCGTGCTTGGTCTAGCGTGATAGATTGTTCACCGTCGTAGAAATCGCCTTTATGCATGTGTGAAACATGAGTACGCGACCATTGCTTCCATTCGCCCATAGAATGTGGGTGCTTACGCGCAAAGTTTTTCACCGCGTTTGGTGCACGACGATCAGAATTACCTTCGCGCAACACGGGGTTTACCGAACTGCCTAAGCTTTTACCGTAACGATTGCGCAGTGCTTTTTCTTCATCCGTTTTAGGATCGTCAGGAAAGTTAGGAATAGCAAAGCCTTTTTGCTGTAGCTCTTTTATACAAGCTTTTAGCTGCCCAACAGAAGCACTGATATTGGGTAGTTTAATAATATTGGTGGAGGACTCTTGGGTTAATCGCCCAAGTTCGGCTAGGTTATCAGGCACTTGTTGGTCTTGACTCAAGTATTCAGGAAATTCTGCAAGCACGCGGGCTGCCACTGATATATCGCTAAGCGCTACTTCTATATCCGCCGCCGCGGTAAACTTGCGAATAATCGGTAATAGCGAGGCGGTCGCTAACAATGGCGCTTCATCGGTATGAGTATAAATAATTTTTTGTTTATTATCTGACATATGAAGTGGTTCCTTGTTTGAGTAAAAGCATAAATAAATGCTGTAAAAAAATCAGCATCTAACTCTAGTTCAGTTGTTACTGTGGTGTGTACGCATCATGCATAGTGATATTTGAGAGGCATATATTGGCAAGCGCATAAGCAAATATGTAAATTACTGCATTCCCCTAGAATAGTCTAATATCATATAAGTACGCAATAGCTTTGGCTATACGACTTAAGTAGCTTAGCACCCCCGGGCTCGCCGTGAGGCTTGTTCATACTTGCCAATAAATAAACACAAATCTTTAATATTGAAACTAATCTCTTATGCAATAAAGTAGATAATAAATTTTCCTAAAATCTGAAGAAGTGCTTAAACGGCCTAGTTTTATTTAAAAGATATTTCTATTGTCATTGCGGACTGTAAAAACGCTGTGTTTTCGTATAAAATATCGCCCCACTTTACGCGCTTCATATTGTGTCATTGCGCGACAAGTAATACAGACAGCCCTATTTATCGCGATAATATGTCGCGAATAAGTGTGAACAGCAAAATGAACGCTAATATTCAATCAACTACAGGACTTTTAATGACTACTGAACCATCCAAAATCATATATACCATTACCGACGAAGCGCCCGCTTTAGCAACACAGTCGCTGTTGCCCATCATAAAAGCATTTACCGCTTCATCCGAGATTGGTATTGAGACACGCGACATTTCATTAGCGGGTCGTATCATTGCGAGTTTCCCTAGTTATTTGAAAGAAGAACAGCGCATAGGCGACGATTTAGCCGAGCTTGGCGAACTTGCCAAAACGCCGCAGGCGAACATCATTAAATTACCCAACATTAGTGCCTCGGTGCCACAGCTTCAAGCCGCTATAAAAGAGCTTCAGGCCAAGGGCTATGCTTTACCTGATTTTCCAGAAAAAGCCAACACCGACGAAGAAAAAGCAATACAGGCAAGCTATGCGAAAGTACTTGGCTCTGCGGTAAACCCTGTTTTGCGCGAAGGTAACTCAGATCGGCGTGCGCCAAGCTCAGTAAAGCAATATGCTCGCACTAACCCGCATTCAATGGGCGCCTGGTCTACAGACTCTAAATCACATGTATCACATATGGACAGCGGCGACTTTTACGGCAGCGAACTTTCCACCACCATAGGTGACGCGCAAGATGTGCGCATTGAATTTATTGATGCAAACAACCTAGTCTCTGTGTTAAGAGAAAAAGTGTCATTAATCGACAAAGAAATCATTGATGCCTCGTTAATGAGCAGCGCAGCGCTAAACAGCTTTTTTGAAAGAGAAATCAATTTAGCCAAAGAACAGGACGTTTTGCTCTCTCTTCATATGAAAGCCACCATGATGAAAGTGTCTGACCCGGTTATATTCGGTCAAGCAGTTGAAGTATTCTATAAAGATGTATTTGCTAAACACGCCAGCACATTTGCCGAACTTGGGGTAGATGTAAGAAACGGCTTGGGTGATGTTTATGCAAAAATTGCGAAACTGCCTGCCGACAAAAAAGCTGAAATTGAAGCCGACATTCAAGCGGTATACGCAACACGTCCCGACATGGCCATGGTTGATTCTGATCGCGGCATTACTAACCTGCACGTGCCAAGCGACGTTATTATTGACGCCTCTATGCCTGCGGCTATAAGAGCTTCGGGGCAAATGTGGGGGCCTGACGGTCATCAAAAAGACACCAAATTTATGATCCCCGATCGTAACTACGCCGGCGTATTTTCCTCGGTTATTGAGTTTTGTAAGAAGAATGGCGCGTTTGATCCCACCACAATGGGCACCGTCCCTAACGTTGGCCTGATGGCGCAAAAAGCAGAAGAATACGGCTCACACGACAAAACCTTCATAATGTCTGCGCCTGGAACCATGCGCGTAATTAACAGTGCAGGTGTCACATTATTGCAGCACACTGTTGAACAAGGCGATATATGGAGAATGTGTCAAGCTAAAGATGCGCCTATTCAAGACTGGGTTAAATTAGCCGTAACACGCGCTCGCGCTTCAGACACCCCTGCCGTCTTTTGGCTAGATGAAAACCGTGCTCACGATGCACAAATGATTAAAAAGGTGAATACCTACTTAAAAGACCACGACACTGAAGGCTTAGATATTCAAATAATGGCCCCCGTAGAAGCCACTGAGTATACGCTCGCTCGCTGCGCTAAAGGTGAAGATACTATTTCGGTGACCGGTAACGTATTGCGTGACTACCTAACCGACCTCTTCCCAATTTTAGAGTTAGGCACCAGTGCAAAAATGCTCTCAATTGTACCGCTTATGAACGGCGGTGGTTTGTTTGAAACCGGCGCAGGCGGTTCTGCGCCTAAACACGTTCAGCAGTTTGAAAAAGAAAATCACTTACGTTGGGATTCTTTGGGTGAATTTTTAGCCCTTGCTGCTTCCCTTGAGCATTTAAGTGTTAGCACCGGTAATCCAAAAGCTAAAGTATTGGCTGACACGCTTGATGAAGCCACCGCAATGTTTTTGCAAGAGAACAAGTCACCTTCACGGCGCGTAAACGAGCTTGATAACAGAGGCTCTCACTTTTACCTCGGCCTTTACTGGGCTCAAGCACTTGCTAAGCAAAGCGTCGACGCTCAGCTGCAGATGCAATTTGCGTCAGTTGCAAAAGCTATGCAAGAAAATGAGTCGCTTATTGTAAACGAGCTCAACAGCGCGCAAGGAAAGACAATGGATGTTAACGGCTACTACTTTGCCGACGACGCCCTAGCAGCACAAGCAATGCGCCCAAGCGCAACGCTAAATGCGTTACTAAGCAAGATTTAATCTGCGTTTGTTCAAACCTTAATATGGTAGCTCGTTTACAAAAAGCTAAGTGAGAAATTACTTAGCTTTTTTTATTGCCCATTAGTTCGGGTTATGGAAACCGTTTCATTGTCTGATAAAGTGAATGCTATAAATACAATGATGACTTTTAGTAAATGAAACTATCACTAAGATTAATGCACAAAAGCTTAGCTATTGTGCTTAGCTTTAGTCTATATGCAAGTCGTCAAACGACTTCACTAAATCATCCACCGCTTTGATTTGTGTCAAATATGCGCTTAATTGGCTAAGCGGCAACGCGCACGGTCCGTCACATTTCGCATTGTCGGGGTCGGGGTGTGACTCAATAAACAGACCGGCAATGCCCAAGGCCATGCCGCTTTTAGCTAGCTGCGCGGCCTGCTGGCGTCTGCCGCCTGCGGAGTCGCTCCTTTTGCCGGGCATTTGCAGTGCGTGTGTGGCATCGAAAATGACTGGCGCCATCGGTTTCATAAGGTCCATTCCCAACATGTCTACCACTAGGTTGTTGTAACCATAACAGCTGCCGCGTTCGCACAGTATGATATTTTGATTACCGGCTTCATCGAATTTATTGATAATGTGCGCCATTTCGTGGGGCGCTAAGAACTGGGGTTTTTTTACATTGATAACCGCGCCTGTTTTGGCCATGGCTACGACTAAGTCGGTTTGGCGCGCTAGAAAAGCCGGAAGCTGAATAACATCAACTACCTCAGCTACCGGCGCCGCTTGAGCAGGCTCGTGCACATCAGTAATGATGGGCACGTCGAATTCTTTTTTAATACGCTCAAATATTCGCATGCCCTCTTCCATTCCGGGGCCTCGGTAGGCATTAACCGACGAACGGTTTGCTTTGTCAAACGAGGCTTTAAACACGTAAGGAATACCCAGCTTGGTAGTGACTTCTTTGTAGGTTTCGGCGATTTTCATAGCAAGATCTTCTGACTCAAGCACATTCATGCCGCCAAAAAGCACAAATGGCTTATTGTTAGCCACCGTTAAATTGCCTACCTTTACTTGTTCAATTGGACGCATAACGCTCCCTTTTCATATAGAAATGTTGGTAGCCTGATCATGAAAACTCGTGTCTTGAACACGCACTCATGAACAAGCGATAGACTTATACAATCGCGCGCAGCGTATCACCTAACAACGGCAAATATGTGCTTACATTTTCGCTGATGCCTTTCACTTTTATGTGATCGGCAAAGCCTAAGCGTGCAGTGACCACTAGCCAAAATACTGCACTAATAGCGCCGGCAACACGCCACATATTGTTTTTCGCCCACTTCAGCGCCAAGGTAATAGATAGCACATAAAATACAAAGCCAGCTAGTTTTGAAGATGCCCAGCCGTTAACAAAGGGATAGAGTTCTAAGGGATTTATGTAGCTTAGGTAAATGAAGGTAAGCACAAACAAGGTATACAAAATATGCGGGCTAATTTTCAAAAATTTATTTCTGACGAGTTCAGAGTTTTTCATGGTTAACACCAAGTTAATCACAAAAAATACGAAGGTCAGCACTATAATAGTCAGGTGCAGGTGTTTTATTATTGTATACATAGTGTTAGTTCTCTTTTTTATTTTAAAAATTGTGGATCTTGGTTATTTTGGCTGCTTGTCGTATTTAGATGACAAACCGTCGATATTACTCGTTACTTGCAATTGTCTCTATTTATTTACGCTTGTGGGTCATTTACATACTAAGATGTCGTTATGATCGATTTACCCAGCGTAATTCGCTGAATTTGGTTAATATCTGCCACCGACCTTATATCAACAAAACCTGCATGTTTAAGTAATGACTGCACATTTTTGTATTGCCCTGCGCCATGCTCAATCAATAAATAACCGTCCTCATTTAAGTATGGTTTGGCTTGGCGAATAATGTGCCTAATATCGTCTAGACCGTCTTTGCCAGAAACTAAGGCGCTTAAGGGCTCAAAACGCAAATCACCTTGCGCAACACAGTTGCTATCTTCTTCCACATAGGGGGGGTTCGTCACAATAATGTCAAAGGTTTTGCGTCCTTCGTGAGTATCAAGCGCACTAAACCAATCGCTTTGCAAAAAAACAGCCTGCACATTATTCAACAAAGCGTTTTCGCGGGCAAGTTCAACGGCCTGCGCTACTTTATCGATACCAAGTACTTGCCACTGCTTTCGCTCTTTCGCTAGTGCAAGCGCAATTGCGCCCGTGCCTGTGCCTAAATCGAGCGCACAAGCACTGTAAGGAAGTGGCAAAGACAGCGCCGTTTCAACTAATATTTCAGTGTCTTGACGCGGAATTAAGGTGCATTTTGATACCTTTAAAGTGAGTGACCAAAATTCTTGTGTACCCAAAATAAACGCGATGGGGGTGCCACGGAGTCTTTGATTTACCACCTTTACATAAAGCGCTATTTGCTCCTTACTCAAATGCTGAGTAGCCGCTTGGTTGCCATATGTTATCTGCCATGTGTGGTTTTCCTTCGTGGCAAAAGTAAACAATAACCTAGCCTCAAGCGGTGGCGCTTGAAACATTAGATCATGTTGCGCCTGAATAAGATGTTTTGCCCAATCCAGCAAACCTGAAATGCTAATCTCATCTATATTTTCGCATTTATGCATGGTTTAGCACGCTCCATGAATAGAACGTGCAGTGGCCTTTAATTCAGCATTGAATCCGACTTTCAATCCAACTTGCCCTTCACGATCACTGCGCGCAACAAGGTATTAATCACTCGCTAGCGCTGCTAATAAATCGGCCTGATGCTCTTGTCTAATAGGGCCTAACAGTGCCCCTAAGTCACCGGCTATTACGTCGTCTAGCTTATACAAGGTAAGGTTGATACGATGATCAGAAACACGCCCTTGGGGGAAGTTATAAGTACGAATACGCTCTGAACGATCGCCACTGCCAACGAGTGACTTGCGAGTACTGGCTTCTTCAGCGTCACGCTTTTCTTTTTCGATATTGTTAAGTCTTGCCTGCAATACCGACATTGCTCTAGCGCGGTTTTTATGTTGTGAACGCTCATCTTGACACTCTACCACCACACCCGAAGGGATGTGCGTAAGACGTATGGCCGAGTCGGTTTTGTTAACGTGCTGCCCACCCGCACCCGAGGCGCGATAAGTATCTACTCGTAAATCGGAAGGGTTAATTTCAATGGCTTGAGATTCAGGCACTACCGGCAATACGGCAACGGTACAAGCCGAGGTGTGAATGCGGCCCTGAGATTCTGTGTCAGGAACACGCTGCACGCGATGTCCGCCAGACTCGAATTTTAATATACCGTAGGGGCCGTTGCCGCTAATTTGCGCGATTATTTCTTTATATCCGCCGTGATCGCCTTCACTCGCACTCATCACTTCTAAGCGCCAGCCTTGCGTTTCAGCGTAGCGAGAATACATTCTGAACATGTCACCGGCAAAAATTGCCGCTTCGTCGCCGCCCGCGCCAGCTCTTATTTCTAAAAAGCAGTCGTTGTCGTCGTCAGGATCGCGTGGCAACAGTAGTATTTGTAAATCTGTTTCTATTTGCTCGCTGTTCTTCTTTGCGTTTTTAAGCTCTTCCTGCGCCATTTCGCGCATTTCCGCATCTTCTTCTTGGATCATTTCAAGCGCAGAGGCTATATCACGTTGTGCGCCTTGAAATTCGCCAAACTGCTTAACTACTTCTTCTAACTGTGAGTATTCTTTTGACAATCCTCTAAATTTATCTTGGTTGCCGATGATACTTGGATCGCCCAAGAGTGCTTGAACCTCTTCAAAGCGTTCAACCAACGATTCTAATTTTTGTATTACCGAGTCTTTCATGTATTTCCTTAGTGCGGCTAGCTCTCTTAGTAAAAGCACCGCCATGTGAATGTAGTAACACTGTTACAAAAAACAGTGTGTGTTCATTCAATCTTCATTTTATCAGCTACGCCTACTTATTATTTCGGCCAAATATATCTTCAAGCAAATCTAGCGCGCCTGTTTTAGGATCAACAATGGCTTTTTGCATCGCTTTTGTAGGACTATGCATCATTGCTTGAGATAGCTTATAGCTGAATTCTTGTAATATTTTTTCGGGCGCTTCACCTTGCGCAAGTTTTGCCAGCGCTTTTTCTGCTAGTGCTTGGCGGGTAGCTTCGGATTTATCTCTATAGGTTTTTATTAAATCAATTTTTTTGTGCTGTTTTATCCAAAGCAGCAGTTCTAACACACTGTTTTGAATAATTTCATTGGCTTGACTGGCCGCTTGCTCGCGGTTCGCTACATTTTGCTGCACAATATGCTGTAAATCGTCAACCGTGTATAAGTATACATCATCTATCTCGCTTACCTGCTCTTCAATATCGCGCGGCACGGCTAAATCGATCATTAGCATGGGTTTGTATTTGCGTTCTTTTAGTGCGCTAGTCACTGCGCCTTGGCCTAGTATTGGTAAAGGACTAGCAGTAGAACTGATCACAATGTCAGCTTTTGCTAGGCGGCCTGGGATCTCACTAATGGTAATGGCTTCGGACTCAGTTTGTAAGGCGTCGGCCAGTGCTTGCGCGTTGGCTAGCGTGCGATTTGCAACGGTTATCTTTTTTAAGTCAAACTGGGCTAAGTGTTTGGCCACAAGCTCTATAGTTTCCCCCGCGCCTATTAGCATGACATGACTATTGGATAAGTCTGAAAATATTTGTTTCGCAAGCTGCACTGCTGCGTAGGCTACAGACACAGCGTTCGCCCCAATGTCGGTCTGGGTGCGGACTTTTTTGGCTACGGCAAAGGTATTTTGGAAAATTTTTTCAAAGTGACCGTTCACTGTGCCAACGTGTTTTGCTTCCGAAAACGCTTGTTTTACCTGCCCCAGTATTTGCGGCTCACCCAAAATAAGAGAGTCTAAGCCACAGGCTACCTGCATCAGGTGTCTTATGGCTGGCGCATTTTCGTAAGTGTACAAGTATTGCCCTAATTCACTTAAGTCTAACTGATGAATTTCGGCTAACCACGTCGACAAATCCGCAGGGCTTATTTGCTCACTATTGGCAAATATCTCGGTTCTATTGCAAGTCGATAAGATAACCAGCTCAGCATTTTTTTTTCGCTGTGCATAATCTTTTAGCGCACCTGCAAGTGTCGTGGGCGTAAATGCCACCTTTTCACGTATGTTAACAGGCGCGGTTTGGTGATTTATGCCAATGGCGATAAAACTCATGTATTATGATTTCTAGTAAGGTTATTCATTGACAGCGCATTGTAGTCAAAAGTGGCTTAGATTTAAAGAAATACAAATTAAGGTTAGAAAAAAACATGATATTGCCGTATGTTTAAGCGTAGATTAGTATCAACTTGAGTGTTCAAAAACGAATTAACATGAAGTTTCATACATGTCTTGTTATAAGTGCGTTAATCGCCCACATTTACAGCTTAGCTTTGGGCAACATAGCGCTTCAATTTATAAATTTTTTAGAGATACTTGTTTGAGCAATCTTTTTTTAAGCACACTTTGTTCAAGAAAACGGACAGTAATAGGCGGCTTATTGAAAGAGCGTCATATAAAACGCCTTGCCTGTGTTTTGGTAGTATGTTGCTTAGCAGCTTGTTCAGGCAAACCGGCTTTAGAAAGCCAAGCCGTGATTAATTTAAATAATAATTTAGCGCAGCTTCAGCAGTGGAAATTAAAAGGTAAAATTGCATTTATAAGCCCTTCCCAGCGAAAAAGTGCTTACATGAACTGGCAGCAAAATAATCGTAGCATGCAGTTTGATCTAAGCAGTGTTCTAGGCATTAATGTCGCGTCGCTGTCGTTTGACGGACAACTGGCCATACTGCAAGCCGATGGCAAAACTTATCGAGACCCTTCGCCGTCCGCGCTAATTTATCAAACAACGGGATGGCAGGTCCCCTTGGAGCAGTTAAGCACTTGGGTAAAAGGTGCAGCTTCACCAGGCGGACGCTTAAATAATAAGCTCACAGCTAACGATTCGTATACAACGGTAGTGATGGCGCAAAACACCCAGCAAATTACGCGCTATGAGAATGGACTCATCAAGCAAATAAAACCAGTTTGCGCCAATGAAGGCAGCGAAAAATCTCGCTGCGACCAATGGACAATTGACTATACAAGCTATGCTAATGTGACCATAAACAACATTCAATACCAATTACCCACACAAATAAATATGTACAACTCAGGTAACCAAGCCACCATTAAAATGAGAATTAGTGAATGGAGCCAGTAAGCCCCGCAATAAAACCTACGCTTGAATGGTGGCCTAGCCCCGCAAAAATTAATCTATTTTTGCATATTTGTGGCCGTCATGAGAATGGCTATCATGAGCTACAGACGCTGTTTCAACTGCTCGATTACGGCGACAAAATAGGCATAGAGCTTAACGCATTATCCAACGTCACACTTAGCGATAATATTGACGGCGTAAAAACACAAGATAATTTAATTTATAAAGCGGCTTGTTTGCTGCTGCCTTATCGGTCAAATCCATCTTTAGGCGCTAATATTTATGTACGTAAAAAAATTCCAATGGGCGCTGGATTAGGCGGTGGTTCGTCTAACGCAGCCACTGTGTTGGTGGCGTTAAATTACTTGTGGCAGTGCAATTTACGTCAAAGCGAGCTGCTCTTGCTGGGCAAGTCGTTGGGTGCAGACGTACCCGTTTTCGTTAATGGTCACAGTGCATTTGCCCATGGCATTGGCGATAAACTAAGTAATACTCATATTGAACCCGCTTACTATTTAATCGCGACACCCGATGCGCATATTTCTACGCAGGCAATTTTTACGCATCCTGATTTACCCAGAAATTCTCATAAACTAGATATTAATGAGTATAAATTTGCATTAACACGAAATGATTGTGAGAAATTAGTCTGTAATTTGCAACCTGAGGTTGCAAATTTACTCAACAGATTGCTACACTACGCACCGTCGAGAATGACGGGCACAGGTGCCAGTGTTTTTGCCAAATTTACTACATTAGAACGAGCAAAAGACGTCATGCAGTATTTACCTGATAGGGTCACAGCGTTCGTTGCTAAAGGCCTTGATGTATCTCCACTGCATGTAAAGCTTGCACAATGTACGTAATCGTAAAGTATCACTGCCCCTGAACATGCATTTGGGGTACTGCCAAGTTGGTAAAGCAGCGTCTTTTGATCCCGCCATTAAAAGGTTCAATCTCTGCCATCCCAGCCAATATAGTTAATACGCACCGAGGAATAACTTGTGCCTGATATGAAGCTCTTCACAGGAAATGCCATTCCTGAACTTGCCCAGAAAGTCGCCGAACGTTTGTACACAAAATTAGGAAATCTTACTTGCGGTCGCTTTAGTGACGGTGAAATCAGCGTAGAAATCCATGAAAACGTACGCGGTTCCGACGTTTTTATTATCCAATCAACCTGTGCTCCTACCAACGACAATCTAATGGAACTTATCGTTATGATTGACGCCTTTAGGCGCGCATCTGCAGGTCGTATTACTGCGGTTATCCCTTACTTTGGATACGCTCGACAAGACCGCCGCGTGCGTTCTGCCAGAGTGCCCATTACCGCTAAGGTAGTCGCCGACTTTTTGTCTAACGTGGGCGTAGATCGGGTTCTCACCGTCGATTTACACGCAGAGCAAATTCAAGGTTTCTTTGATGTGCCTGTAGACAACGCGTTTGGTACCCCCATATTGCTTGATGACATGTTCCAACGAGATTTTGACTCGCCCGTGGTAGTATCACCCGATATTGGCGGCGTGGTTAGAGCAAGAGCCACAGCAAAGCTACTCAACGACACCGATTTGGCGATTATCGACAAACGCCGTCCAAAAGCAAACGTTGCGCAAGTAATGAATATTATTGGTGATGTGCGAAACCGAGACTGCATCATTGTAGATGACATGATTGACACCGGTGGCACCTTAGCAAAAGCAGCCGAGGCTTTAAAAGCCCACGGCGCAAAACGCGTATATGCTTACGCCACGCATGCAATATTTTCTGGTAATGCCGCGAGAAACCTAGAAGACTCATTAATTGATGAAATTATTGTAACAGACAGTATTCCGCTTTCCGCTGAAATGAAAAAAATCAAAAAAGTGAAGCAGTTGAGCTTATCTGAGATGCTAGCAGAAACTATCCGTCGTATTAGCAACGAAGAGTCTATATCGGCCATGTTTGAATATTAAATTACACTTGCATATTTAATAGTTGAGGCTTATCTTTTGGTAGGCCTTTTTTATGTTGCTGCAACGGGTATGAGGGAACTAAAGGCCACTATCCTTGCCAAATATTGAGGGAAATAATGTCTGATCGCCTTTTATACAAACTACTGACTTTGACACACCTCAGCTTTAGCCGCGTCACTTTACATAAAGTACAGAACAACAAATGTTAAACGTATTGACACAAAATCATGTTAATTTACCAAAATACTTCGTTGCCGCAATAATGATGGTGAGTGTATCGGCCTGCGGCAGTAACAAGATTACAGAAAAAAGCACAGCAAGCACAGCTCAAAGCCCCATTTATCAATCTCAAATGGCAGTGGTGAAAACGGTAGATCCGCAATTAAAAGAAGACAAAACAATGATTCTTACCGGTCAAATTCGGTATCAAAGCTTTGAAGGCGGGTTTTACAGTTTCATTGCTAATGATGGCAAAAAATATATGCCTTCTGGCTTGAAAGAAGAGCATCGTAAAAATGGCTTAATTGTTGAGATGAAGGTGCAGCCCATAACCGATAGAATGACCACACAGCAGTTTGGCACCTTAGTTAAAGTACTCGAGATAAAAATCATTGACGACTCAAAAGTAAGCGATATAAATCAGAGCATGTAAATATAAACTGCTTTTAGACAATTTCAGATTGTAAGCTATGCAATATAAGTGCTAAAATATGCCGCCGTTTTCGAACAAGCGGCATATATATTTTAAGGTGTTTTTATACGTTTACATAGACATTATTATCAATAAGATACTGCACTGTCGTTAACGAACACAACAACTGTATATCACGTAGTTTTTGGTCGCAAAAAGCTACTCACTTAATCGTATTATTTACGCAATCGTAATAATACAAACCTTGGAGACATATAATGTCTGATGCAATATTTACTCTGGATGCTACCGTGCGCACTGACTTAGGGAAAGGTGCGAGCCGCCGCCTACGTCACGCTGGAAAAGTACCCGCTATTATTTACGGTGCCGGCAAAGAGCCAGTATCACTTTCGCTTGATCACAACAAAGTGAATCAAGCGCAAGATTTTGAAGCCTTCTACTCACACGTGCTGACTATCAATATAGACGGTAAGAAAGAAGAAGCGTTGGTTAAAGATATGCAGCGCCACCCATTTAAGCCAAAAGTAACGCACATTGATTTTATTCGTATCGTTGCTGGTGAGTTACTTACTACAAACGTACCTATTCATTTTATGAATGAAGACAAAGCAGACTCTATTAAACTTGAAGGCGGCCACGCTGAGCACCACATGAATGAAATAGAAATAACCTGCTTACCAAAAGATCTGCCTGAGTTCATTGAGATAGACGTAGCTAACGTTAAGCTAGATGAGACACTTCACTTATCTGATGTTACCTTCCCAAAAGGCGTCGAGTCTGTTGAATTAACAAGAGGCGAAGAGCACGATTTAGCGGTTGTTAGTATTAAACAAGCTAGAGGCGCTGCAGTTGCTGATGACGAAGAGGAAGGCGCACCAGTTGCCCCTAATGCTCCAAACGCAGCAGGAGACGCCAAGGATTAATTGGTGTCCGCTATACGGCTAATTGTGGGCCTAGGTAATCCAGGCCCACAATACCATCAAACACGGCACAACGCCGGTGCACAATTTTTAGAAAGCTTAGCGTCAAGGTTTGCTATAAACCTAAAACTCGACCCTAAGTTTTTTGGTTTTTCGGGACGCGGCATTATTGCCGATGAAGACGTCCGTCTTCTTATTCCCACTACGTTTATGAATTTAAGCGGCAAGTCTGTTGCTGCTGTTTGTCAGTTCTATAAAATTGACATTGATGAAATATTAGTCGCCTACGACGAATTGGATTTTGACCCCGGCATTGCCAAATTCAAGCGCGGCGGAAGCTCTAGCCAAAACGGCATAAAGGACATTGTTAGCAGCATGGGGAATCAGCGAGAATTTTTGCGCTTGCGCATTGGCATAGGCCACCCGGGCCATGCGAGTAAAGTAACAGGCTATGTATTGTCAAAAGCGCCACCTGAAGAATACGCCCGCATTGAAGATGCCATTGATGAAGCAATGCGCTGTATCCCAATTTTATATGAACAAAACCTAACAAAAGCACAACACCGGCTGCACAGCTTTAAAGCGCTATAACCTTAGCGCTTAAGTGTTTAGGCAGTTCACACACAATAAACAGAGGTAATTATGGGTTTCAAATGTGGCATAGTAGGTTTGCCAAACGTCGGTAAATCGACCCTATTTAATGCATTAACAAAAGCAGGAATAGAAGCAGCAAACTTTCCCTTTTGCACAATAGAGCCAAACACAGGCGTAGTGCCGGTGCCCGATACACGCTTAGATCAGCTTGCAGAAATTGTTAATCCCAAGCGTGTTATTCCTACCACTATGGAGTTTGTGGATATAGCCGGTTTAGTCGCAGGTGCATCTAAAGGAGAAGGTTTAGGCAATAAGTTTTTAGCCAACATACGCGAAACCGATGCTATAGGTCATGTAGTACGATGCTTTGATGACGACAACATTGTTCATGTTGCCGGAAAAGTGAATCCACAAGAAGATATTGACGTTATTAATACCGAGTTGGGCCTTGCCGATTTAGAAACCACTGAAAAAGCTATTTTACGAGTAGGTAAGCGCGCCAAAAGTGGTGACAGCGAGGCTAAATTTGAGCTAAAAGTACTTGAGAAAATAACGCCGCACCTAAACGATGGCGGCTTATTAAGAGCGCTTGAATTAAGCAAAGAAGAACGTGCAGCAATATCTTACATGAACTTTTTGACCCTTAAGCCAACCATGTATATTGCCAACGTGAATGAAGAAGGCTTTGAAAACAATCCTTATCTTGACCAAGTAACAGCGATTGCCAAAAACGAAAATGCGGTAGTAGTGAGTATTTGCGCCGCTGTAGAATCAGACATTGCTGAGCTTGACGAAGAAGAAAAACAAGAATTTATGGATGAGCTCGGCTTAACAGAGCCTGGTTTAAACCGAGTTATTCGTGCAGGCTATGATTTGCTCAATCTACAAACCTATTTTACAGCTGGGGTTAAAGAAGTCCGCGCGTGGACTTTTCCCGAGGGCTCTACAGCGCCTCAAGCGGCGGGTAAAATACATACTGACTTTGAAAAAGGCTTTATTCGTGCAGAAATTGTTGCCTTTAACGACTATGTTGGAAACAGAGGGGAGTCTGGCGCGAAGGAAGCTGGTAAATGGCGTTTAGAAGGTAAAGAGTATGTCGTAAAAGACGGTGACGTAATTCATTTTCGTTTTAATGTATAACTGTTATCTACTTTATATTTAGCCGAAGAGTTGCGTAAAAGTTGTAAATAGGGACGTTGCTGCTTAGATTATAGTCAACCGTCCTTTTTTGATATATTTTTGACAAAAAACGGTTGACGCTTTGTGTTCAACTAAGCATAATACGCGCCACTTAGAAGCACAGTGAATACAGGCTACGTAGCTCAGCTGGTTAGAGCACATCACTCATAATGATGGGGTCGCAGGTTCGAGTCCCGCCGTAGCCACCATTTTACTTTGCCTGAGTAACTCCGTGCGGGAGTGGTGGAATTGGTAGACACGCTGGATTTAGGTTCCAGTGCTTCACGGCGTGAGAGTTCAAGTCTCTCCTTCCGCACCATTGCTGGGGTATAGCCAAGTTGGTAAGGCAACGGGTTTTGATCCCGTCATTCGTAGGTTC
The DNA here is from genome assembly GCF_000252165.1 of Glaciecola punicea ACAM 611. GTDB lineage: Bacteria > Pseudomonadota > Gammaproteobacteria > Enterobacterales > Alteromonadaceae > Glaciecola > Glaciecola punicea. The sequence goes on along the minus strand of NZ_BAET01000007.1, from coordinate 92,127 downwards.
GAGTCCTGCTACCCCAGCCATTTTTTTCCAATAAAGATAGCCTCCAAGGCTAGCTTTTTTGGGGTATAGCCAAGTTGGTAAGGCAACGGGTTTTGATCCCGTCATTCGTAGGTTCGAGTCCTGCTACCCCAGCCATATATAAAGCGTCGATATTTAGCAGTCGGCGCTTTTTATTTATGCCTTTAAAGCTCAGCATATGCCTTCATTATCGATATCATGTTTCTCATAAGCACTTTTTTTTATTGTTTTTTGATTTGACGTGGTTAAACGACTAAAAATCTTGCACAATACACACAAGTTGTAGAAACAGTAATTAACCTTTTCCCCTATGAATGACATTATCACCTGGCTACTTCAAGATATTCTAACTCCTGTTCAAAACGCCGCTACCTATGTAGTAGGCATCGCCAATTATTGGCTCTGGGGCGACCAGACCACCTACGGCATTCTAATATTTCTATTAGTGATCGCAGGCAGCTGGTTTAGCTGGCGTTTAAAGTTTATTCAAATACTTGATTTCAAGCATATGTTTTCGCTTATGCGCAAAAGCACAAAATCGGACGACGCCGGTATCAGTTCTTTTCAGGCGCTGTGTACAAGCTTGTCAGCGCGCGTTGGCACAGGTAACTTAGCGGGCGTAGCGGTAGCAATATCATTAGGCGGTGCGGGTGCTATTTTTTGGATGTGGGTCATTGCTCTGCTGGGAATGGCCACAGGCTATGCGGAAAGTGTGCTTGGACAAGTTTATAAAATTAAAGATTCCAGAGGGCAATTCCGCGGTGGTCCAGCCTATTATATTCAGCAAGGCATTCAAAATAAAGCCTTTGCATGGTTGTTTGCGCTGTGTTTATTCTTTGGCTACGGCTTCGTATTTAGCGCCGTGCAGGCAAACACCATTGCCGATGCACTTAACAATACCTATGAGCTAGATACTATTCATTCTGGCTTGGGTATTGTGGTGTTAGCCGCTTTAATAGTGGTAGGCGGACTTAGAGCCATTGCACGCTTTGCCGAGTACGTGGTACCGTTTATGGGCCTTACCTACGTTACCGTTGCCTTAGTAATAACAATTATTAATATTCAATTACTGCCGGGCGTATTATACGACATTATTACCAGCGCCTTTGGCCTTCAAGAGGCTGGGGCAGGCGCATTAGCAGCTGCCATTAAAAACGGTATTCAGCGTGGCCTTTATTCAAACGAAGCCGGATCAGGCAGTGTTCCTCATGCCGCCGCAGCTGCATCACCCGAGCCTAACCACCCTGCTTCACAGGGCTACGTTCAAATGCTTGGCGTGTTTATTGACACCATGGTGCTGTGTACCTGCACCGCCTTCATTATTTTACTTGGCACACAAACAGGTATTGGTGAAATGGAAGGAATAAGGCTCACGCAAACCGCAATGGAAGCGCACTTAGGCGGCGTAGGAGGCGACTTTGTAGCAGCCGCTATCTGCCTATTCGCGTTCACCTCGGTGGTGGCTAACTATGCCTACGGCGAAAGTAACCTGCACATGTTTAAGCTCGATAATAAGTTTGGCCGAGGCTTTTATACTACCGGCTACTTACTCATGATTTTATGGGGTTCGGTCGCCTCTTTGCCCATGGTGTGGGCAATGGCAGATATGGCCTTAGGTATGATGACCTTAGTTAACATTATTGCCATATTTATCTTAACGCCCACTATTGTGGCGGTAACCAATGACTATCGTGAGAAACGCAAGCTGAATAAGAAAATTACCTTTGCACAAGATGACTGCTTGATTCAGGGAGAACTAGAAGAGAAGGAAATTTGGCAGTCGAAGACATAGCAAATAAATGCGTTCATAGGCTTTGTTGGCAATATTTTCGTTTAGTGGGCTGCTATTGAGCGCGCTATAAAAATGTCGTCAACAGACCGGCCAGTATCGCCACGAGTAAAAGCGGGAATATCCAACGAGAGATCTTTGCTGTATGTTCATCACTCATAGGTTTGCCAAACTTTTCCAACAGTGGGATCAAGATGACTAAGGTTAGTAATAAGACCCCTAAAATAGCAAAAACTGACATAAACTCCTCTTTAATATAGTTTCAAAAATGACCAATATAGAGTAGATACACAAAGCATAGACAAACAGGTCATTGTCTACACACATTACTTTACTGTTAGACCAAGCCCATCGCATACTTTAGCGCCATTTTTTTAAGTGGACCCGCTTTATCAGCCACTTTAAGACCAATCTCGCGCGCAATTTGCATGGGCATGAAAGTGTTTGAAAAACCATGATAAATCACGTCCATTAGCGACATCATCAGCAAATTAGGTACGCGGCGCTTGTTTTCGTATAGCGCAATTAGTCTTTTCGGCTTATCTAAGCCCTCGTGCTGAATAATGCTTAAAAGAGCGTCTACATCTTTAAAGCCTAAATTAACGCCTTGCCCAGCTAAAGGGTTGATAGTGTGTGCGGCGTCGCCAACAATAATAGCCTTGCCTTGCCCGTAACGATGGGCATGCATTCGCGTAATGGGAAACCCAGCTACTTTTACAATCTCAAACTCACCCAACACATCAGGAAAATCATTAATGACAGCGGCTTTCAAATCCTCTTTAGACGCCTTCTGGATCCATTTACTTTTTGTAGCGTTGTGATACCAAATTAGGCAGGCATAATGGTCATGCATCGGTAAAAGAGCACGCGGACCCGTGGCATAAAATGCTTGCCATGTTTCATCTGGCACTTTTTCTTTGGTTTTAATCAGCACAGCGTTAGCTTTTTGTGCATACTGCCAACCGCTTGTGGGAATACCAGCAGATTGACGAATTTGCGAGTTTGCGCCATCAGCACCAAGCAAAATACGCGCCTCAATAAGCTGGCCGCTGCTAAGGATAAGACTACCCTGCTCAACATCAATACTACTAATGGTTTGCTCATGAATGCAGGTTATTTCATTCGTCCAGTTGGCTTTTATCTCGTCGTATAGGGCAAGCTGAAGCAGTCTATTTTCAACAAAATAGCCAAGCAACTCGCGATCAATCTCAGAAGCTTTAAACTGCGTTGTTTGACTTTTATCGAACAAGTGCTTGCGGCTACTTTCACCATCCCATACGCTCAGGGTATCGTAAGCCCGATAACGCATTTTTTGCACATGCTGCCAGGCGCCTAAGGACTTAAGCAAGTTGATAGAGTGCATATTAAGGGCAGATACACGGATATCAGGGGCCTGTGCTTTATCAAATCCCGCTAAGGGCTTCTTTTCTATTAAAGCAACCTTATGAAATTGCTTTGCAAGTCCTAAGGCCAACGCAGCCCCCACCATTCCTCCGCCAACTACGCAGCAGTCAAACTTTGTTTCAAGCATAAATTGTCACTTCTACATTCACATACTCGCTTCATGTACAGAGTATGCCATAGCACTGCCAGTAATTGAATCTTCGTACAATTGTAATATAACTTCTATTGTAAAGAAGGGGTTTAGAACGGATAGTGAACACCTACGGATATTGAATTACTCAAATAAGGGACGAGTAAGTTACTACTTACCGCTGATAAAACTTCATAATCCACAGCGCGATTATGAAGTTTATCTACTTCTATAGGTAAATATTGTCTCATTGATAAAATAGATATAGTAAACAACACCTTACATTTAGTGAAAGAATTAATTCACACGACCTTTCCTATACCCTTTAGCACTAGCCTTGTGCCTAAATTACAGGTAACATATCGGCCAATTTGAACGGTGGTAAAAAATACTATCGAGTATTATTAAAGTCTTTATTGACGCCACTGCGTATAGTAATAATGTGGCAGAATAATTTAGGTGCTACGTTATCGGCACATCTACCCACTAACCAAAATTTGATGAAGTGAAATGAGCAAAAAATTATTTATAAAAACCTGGGGTTGCCAAATGAACGAGTACGACTCGGAAAAAATGGCGCACCTTTTAGACGTAACTCACGGTTATACAATGGCGGAAGAAGCCGCTGACGCCGACCTTATTTTACTCAACACTTGTTCTATTCGTGAAAAAGCACAAGAGAAGGTGTTTCATCAGTTGGGTCGCTGGAAAAATCTCAAGAAAGACAAACCAGAGCTGGTCATTGGCGTTGGCGGATGTGTGGCGTCGCAAGAAGGCGACGAAATTCGTAAACGCGCGCCATTTGTCGATATCGTTTTTGGGCCGCAAACACTGCATCGCTTGCCCGAAATGATTGGCCAAATAAAAGGCGGCGAACGCTCAGTGGTCGACGTTAGCTTTCCCGAAATTGAAAAGTTTGACCGTTTGCCAGAGCCGCGCGCCGACGGACCTACCGCGTTCGTGTCTATTATGGAAGGTTGCTCAAAATACTGCAGTTTTTGTGTGGTACCCTATACACGCGGCGAAGAAGTTAGCCGGCCTGTGGACGACGTTTTGCTCGAAATTGCGCAATTAGCAGCCCAAGGCGTGCGTGAGGTCAATTTATTAGGCCAAAACGTGAACGCCTTTAGAGGTGATCATTTTGACGGCGAGGTGTGTCGTTTTGCTGAACTGCTAGAGCTCGTTGCCAGCATAGATGGCATCGACAGAATTCGCTACACCACCTCTCACCCCGTTGAATTTACAGACGATATTATTCAAGCTTACGCGCATATTCCTGAATTAGTTGACCACTTACACTTACCCGTACAGTCGGGCTGCGACCGTATTTTGAACCTGATGAAACGCGGCCACACCGCTATTGAATATAAGTCGATTATTCGCAAATTAAAGAAAGTACGCCCAAATTTGGCTATGTCTTCTGACTTTATTATAGGCTTTCCGGGTGAAACGAATGAAGACTTTGAAGCCACCATGGACCTTATTAATTTTGTGGGTTACGACATGAGCTTTAGCTTTATTTACAGCGCCAGACCCGGCACACCCGCAGCAGATGCGGTAGACGACGTGCCCGAAAGCGAGAAAAAGAAAAGATTACAAATACTCCAGCAGCGTATCAATCAAAACGCCCAGCAAATTGCGCGCAATATGCTAGATACCCAGCAGCGATTGCTAGTTGAAGGACCTTCGAAGAAAGATCCCAAGGAGCTAACCGGTCGAACTGAGAACAATCGCGTAGTTAACTTTGTAGGTACGCCCGACATGATTGGTGAGTTCGTTGATGTTACTGTTACATCGGTTTATAGCAACTCACTGCGCGGCGACGTGATCCGTCGTGAAGCCGATATGGGCCTGCGCGTTGCCGTATCTCCACAAAGCATTTTGGCCAAAAAGCCTACGCCTAACCAGCTTGGCGTTATTCAAATAATGCCTGCGTAAGCGAAAATAGCGATTTTATAATGTGCCAACACACACTTTGAAAAAACGAAGATAGGGAAACTACTTGAGTAAAATAGTCAGCAATAAAGTGATACTAGATCCACAAGACACTAAACGTTTATCTAGCCTTTGTGGCCCGTTCGATGAAAATCTAAAGCAAATAGAGCGTCGTTTAGGGGTAGAGATTATCTACCGTAATAACGAGTTTAGTGTGCACGGTGAACCTCAGCAGGCTAACGGCGCAAGTGAATTACTGAAGCTACTATATATAGAAACGCAGCCAGTGCGTGGTAGTGTACCTGTTTTAGAACCTAAACAAGTTCATTTAGCGATTCAAGAAGCAAAATGCCTAGAGCACGCTGAGGCAGATACTCACGCTAAAGAAATAAGTATAAAAACAAAGCGCGGCATTGTTAAACCTCGCAACCCAAATCAATCTAAATATGTAAACAACGTGCTTACCCATGATATTACCTTTGGCGTAGGCCCTGCAGGTACAGGCAAAACGTATCTGGCAGTAGCCTGTGCGGTAGACGCCTTAGAAAGACAAGAGATTAGACGCATATTGCTAACACGACCCGCGGTTGAAGCCGGTGAAAAGCTAGGTTTCTTGCCGGGTGATCTATCCCAAAAAGTCGACCCTTACTTACGGCCGCTATACGATGCACTATTTGAGATGCTGGGTTTTGAGAAAGTTGAAAAGCTAATTGAACGTAATGTGATTGAAGTAGCTCCATTAGCATATATGCGAGGGCGCACCTTAAACGATGCTTTTATTATTCTTGATGAATCACAAAACACCACAGTAGAACAAATGAAAATGTTCTTAACCCGCATTGGCTTTAATTCAAAAGCGGTCATTACGGGTGATATTACGCAAGTTGATTTACCCCGCGGCACTCGCTCGGGTCTTCGCCAAGCGATTGATGTACTTGCCGATGTTGACGACATTAGTTTCAATTTCTTCACCGCGACCGACGTTGTACGTCATCCTGTGGTGGCAAGAATTGTGCAAGCCTACGAAAACTACGAGTCAGTTCAAGACGCCCTTCAAGCTAAGAAAAGACAAGAAAAGCAAGACCAATTTAACAGGGATAACACGTCATCAAACGGCAAATAGATAATTCCGTCAGTAGCACCTACAAGGACGTAGAGTGACATGAGTGATAATTTATTAATTGATGTTCAGTTTGCCGACGATTTGGCTGACACTGTTTCAAAGAGCCTGCCTACACAAGACACCATTAGCCAATGGTTGAAGCTGGCCTATTCATTAGCAAATGATTCGTTAGCCCTTGAGCAACAAAAAAGTAATGACTTGCTCCCTGAACTTAGCATTCGCATAGTATCAATTGAAGAATCCCAGTCTTTAAACGCCCAATACAGAGGTAAAGATGAGCCCACTAATGTGCTGTCTTTTGAGAGTGACTTACCTGACTTTGTTCCCAGCGCTTTTTTAGGCGACTTGGTTATATGTGCTCAAATAGTGGCAAATGAAGCCCTTGAGCAGCAAAAAACCCTTGAACATCACTGGGCGCATATGTGCATACACGGTATGCTTCATTTAATGGGCCTTGACCACATACAAGATGCTGATGCACATGAAATGGAAAGCCTCGAAATAACAATATTAGCTAAATTAGGTATTGACGACCCATATCAAATTAGTTAAACATAGCCATAACGATATCAACGTGAATTCAGTTGGCCTGCGCATTTAACATAACCGTCGCCTATACCAACTTCACACACTTTTAACTTTACTATATAAGATGCGAATTAAATAATGAGCGATGACAACCCCCCTTCACCCAACGGTTCTTCTAACAAAAGCTGGTTAGGTAAATTTATGACCAACTTTAAAGGGGAGCCGCAAAATAAAGAAGAGTTATCAAACTTAATTTCTAATGCCGAGTTCAGAGATGTCATTGACCCTCAAACAAAAGAAATGATCGAAGGTGTTATGGGTGTCAGCGAGATTAAAGTCCGCGAAATTATGATCCCGCGGGCACAAATGATTACCATTGATATTGAACAAACGGTTGATCAGTTTTTACCCTTAGTATTAGAGTCTGCTCACTCACGATTTCCGGTTATTAGTGAAGACAAAGATCACATTGAAGGTATACTGCTAGCGAAAGATCTTCTGCCCTATGCGTTTAATGACGAAAAGAACTTTGTGCTTAGAAACGTTATTAGAGAAGCAGTTATTGTGCCTGAAAGCAAACGGGTTGACGTGTTACTAAAAGAATTTAGGCAGCAGCGCTACCATATGGCAATAGTGGTAGACGAGTACGGTGGTGTTTCGGGCTTGGTTACCATTGAAGACATACTTGAACTCATTGTGGGTGAAATTGAAGATGAGTTTGATGATGAAATTACGGATAGTGGCAATATCCGCCCGCTTAATAAGTCAACCTATTCTGTAAAAGCCCTCACCCCCGTTGACGATTTTAATAAGTTTTTTGAATCATCTTTTAATTCCGATGAATCAGATACTATTGGTGGCGTAGTGCTGCGCGCCTTCGGCCACATGCCCGAAACAGGCGAAAAAGTAAATGTAGATAACGTACAGTTCGAAGTCACTAACTCTGATAAACGACGCCTATTGCAACTTAAGGTGTATTTACCCGAATTGGAGAGTTAGGCTGTCTACACTCTTGGTGAACGTTCTTCTTTTTTGTTTAGGCGCTAGCCTTACCTTTGCGTTCGCGCCATTTAATCTATGGCTGATTGTTTTTGCTGTTCTACCCATTTGCATTTATCTTCTTGCCTATAAAACGCAAAGCCCTTTTAAAAGTGCCTGGTGCTTTGGCTTCGGCTATTTCGGTGCAGGTATTTCATGGATACACGTCAGCATATATGAATTTGGTGGCTTGCCGCTTATGGCATCAGTTGGCCTAATGGTGATGCTTTGCGGGTATTTAGCTTTGTTTCCTGCACTGCTGTTTTATGCAGTGTCTCGTTTTTTTAAGCCTGCCCTATGGCCTCTTTGTTTACCGTTTGCATGGCTTTTAATGGAATGGCTGCGCGCTTGGGTGTTAACCGGTTTTCCGTGGCTGTCAATAGGTTATTCGCAAAGCAATAGCCTATTTAGTGCGTATTATCCCTTGGTGGGTGAAATAGGCTTAAGCGCGCTAATCGTATTGGTTAGCGCCGCCGCCGCAGTTGGCATTGCACAAAAACAGTGGCTGCATGCGCTTATTCCTGTCCTTGTGTTTACTGTCAGCGCTTACATCCTGACCAGCGTGCAGTTCAGTACGCCAACAGGGATAATCAAAACCGTGGCGCTGGTACAAGGAAACATTGCGCAATCGATGCGCTTTGAGCCAGAAAAAGACCTGTTGGCTATGGACAAATATCTGGAAATGACATCGCCGTATTGGAACTCAGATATTATTATATGGCCTGAGGCCGCGGTGTCACGAATAGAACCACTGGTGCAGACATTTTTAAAGTCCTTAGACAATCAAGCAACTAAAACAAATACAGGCCTGATAACGGGACTTATTAACTACGATTTACGCACCAATATTGCCTACAATTCGCTTGTAGCACTTGGGATAGATAGTGGCACTAACACCGAGGCGTATGCGCCAAACCACAGTAAGCGCTTTGCTAAACATCATTTATTACCCATAGGGGAGTTTGTGCCTTTTGAGAATTTACTTAGGCCTTTAGCACCTATTTTTGACTTACCTATGTCTTCTTTTAGCCGTGGTGATTACGTGCAGCCTAATTTGGTGGCGGGAAGCACCTATTTTGCGCCGGCTATATGCTTTGAAATTGCTTTTCCTTCACAAATAGCAGCCAATTTAACCAGCAAATCTAACGCCATTATAACGGTTAGCAACGACGCTTGGTTTGGCAACTCTCACGGTCCACATCAACATATGCAAATAGCACAAGTGCGCGCAAAGGAGTTTGGCTTGCCTGTTTTGCGTGCCACCAACAACGGTGTTACTGCCATTGTTGATCACACCGGCCATATCCAAAGCCGATTGCCGCAGTTTGAAGCTGCGGTGCTTAACGACACCATTAGCTTAGTCATAGGAGACACACCCTACCGAAGCTTCGGGAACGGGCCTATTTGGATACTTGCACTGTTCGGATTTGGTGCCGCTATTTATCAGCGGTCACAAAGAACTCCGCTTAATTAGAATTAATGCGCCGATTTTAGTATTGAATTGGCTGAGAAGTGAAGCCTAATTTACACATTTCAATCTATCAGTTTTTCACAGGAGCTAAATCTTTTTTCAGTATAATATAAACAATTAAATAGCGCTCCTTCTCATCAGAACGCTAAATATAATCCACTTGGATAATTTCATACTCAACCACACCAGAGGGCGTTTTAATAGCAGAAACATCGTCAACTTCTTTACCAATTAACCCGCGCGCAATAGGCGAATTCACCGAAATCCGGCTGTTCTTTAAGTCGGCTTCGTCATCACCCACAATATGGTATTGAATTTCTTCGTCGGTGCCAACATTAAGTAATTTTACGGTAGAGCCAAATATGACTTTGCCATTATTGACGATTTTGGTCACGTCAATTATTTGTGCACCCGCCAGCTTACCTTCAATGTCTTGAATACGTCCTTCACAAAAGCTTTGCTGATCTCGTGCAGCATGATACTCAGCATTTTCTTTTAAATCGCCGTGTTCTCTGGCTTCAGCAATAGACTTAATAATCGTAGGTCTAGTTTTAGACTTTAGTACATTTAATTCCTCACGCAACTTTTGCGCGCCTTGCAGTGTCATTGGGTAAGTAGTTGCCATTATTATTCTCTTATCATGATGTGTTGATTTGCCAATATAGTGATAAACCGCGATGCAAAATATGTGCTAGGGCGCAATAACCACTAGCTCATCACATATTAGACGCTATAGATTCAACCGTGAAATAAAAAAGAACGCTAAACGCGTTCAATTTATATAATTAATAGCATAATAGTATAAAACAATCGGGCTATTGTGGGTAGGCTTTTAGGCGTCGATTTGTTTGTGTAACTCTTGCAAAGAATTCACATTTTTATACGCATCAGCGGTTTTTGACTGCATCGTTGCAAATGCTGCATTTAAGGTGGTGGTATAGGCCACTTTATTTAACAGCGCTTCACTTCGAATATACACCGAGTCGGTAATAGCTTGACGACCTTCAGTGGTATTTACAATGTAGGTGTAAGCACCGTTTTTAATAGAATCAACAATATTAGGGCGCCCCTCTAATAACTTATTGACCACCGAGCACTCATAGCCACCGTCATTAATAAATTTCGCAGTGCCGCTAGTCGCTTCTAAACTAAAGCCATTTTCAATAATAACCTTGGCTAGATTGAGCACCCTGTGTTTATCATTATTACGCACAGACACCAGTACTTTGCCCTTTTTAGGTAACGGAGAACTCGCGCCTAGTCCTGCTTTAGCGTAAGCTTCTTCAAAATTCACCCCTATTCCCATTACCTCACCTGTAGAACGCATTTCTGGACCTAATAATGGATCAACGCCCTGAAACTTAGCAAACGGCAACACCACTTCTTTTACCGAGAAAAATGGGGGTATTGTTTCTTTGGTAATGCCTTGGCTGGCGAGTGACTTACCGGCCATTACGCGCGCGGCTATTTTAGCTAAGGGTACGCCTGTTGCCTTTGACACAAAAGGCACCGTGCGAGCGGCGCGCGGGTTAACTTCTATTAAGTATACTTCGTTGTCTTTAACAGCAAACTGTGTGTTCATTAAGCCCACTACGCCTAACTCTAGCGCCATTTGCGCAACTTGCGTACGCATAACATCTTGAATTTCTTTGGATAAAGAATAAGGAGGTAAACTGCAGGCTGAATCGCCTGAGTGCACGCCCGCTTGTTCAATATGCTCCATTATGCCGCCAATCACAACGTCAGTGCCGTCGCAAATTGCGTCTATATCAACTTCAATGGCGTCGTCTAAGAATCTGTCTAGCAACACAGGAGAGTCGTTAGAAACCTTTACTGCTTCGGTTAAATAACGTTTCAAATCTTTTAGGTCATACACAATTTCCATGGCGCGGCCGCCTAATACATAAGAGGGCCGAACAACTAATGGAAAGCCAATTATTTGAGCATGTTCAATCGCCTGTTCCATATTACTCACGGTCGCATTAGCCGGCTGTTTCAAGCCTAACTTGGTTACCATTTGCTGAAACCGTTCGCGATCTTCTGCTCTGTCTATAGCATCGGGGGAGGTACCGATAATATTAACCCCATTCTTTTTCAAAGCACGCGCAAGCTTCAAAGGAGTCTGACCGCCATATTGCACAATCACACCATCAGGCTTCTCAACTCTGCAGATTTCCAATACGTCTTCAAGGGTGACAGGCTCAAAATAAAGCCTGTCTGAGATATCGTAATCGGTTGACACTGTTTCTGGGTTACAATTCACCATTATGGTCTCGTAGCCGTCTTCACGCAGTGCAAGCGCAGCGTGTACACAGCAGTAGTCAAACTCAATACCTTGACCTATCCGGTTAGGGCCACCGCCTAGAATCATTATTTTGGGTTTTGAAGACGGCAGTGCCTCGCACTCTTCATCATAAGTAGAATACAAATAAGCGGTAGAAGTGGAAAACTCTGCAGCGCAGGTGTCAACACGCTTATAAACAGGTAACACCCCCATTTCTACGCGTTTGGCACGCACTTCATCTTCGACTATACCAGTTAGTTCAGCAATACGCGCATCAGCAAAGCCTTTGCGCTTAAGGCCGCGCATCAACTCTTCATCCATACCGGCTAGGCCACGCTCTTTTATAATCGCTTCTTGTGTAACAATATCTTCAATTTGTACTAAATACCAAGGGTCTACATTAGTTAATAAAAACACTTCTTCAACCGACATGCCCATTCTAAACGCATCGCCAATATACCAAATACGCTCAGCGCCTGGCTCGCGTAGTTCATATACTATTTTAGTTCTAGCTTCGGGGTCGTTTAAATCCACAATAGGGCTTAAGCCTGTGGCGCCTACTTCTAAGCCTCGCAGCGCTTTTTGCAAGGACTCTTGCTGATTGCGGCCAATGGCCATCACCTCACCCACCGACTTCATTTGGGTGGTTAGGCGATCGTTTGCACCGGCAAACTTTTCAAAATTAAAGCGCGGGATCTTGGTTACAACATAGTCTATTGCAGGCTCGAATGAGGCAGGTGTTTTACCGCCCGTTATATCGTTTTCTAGTTCGTCAAGGGTGAAGCCAACGGCAAGTTTAGCGGCAATTTTAGCAATCGGGAAACCAGTCGCTTTTGAGGCCAGCGCAGATGAACGCGACACTCTTGGGTTCATCTCTATGATGACCATACGGCCTGTTTTAGGATCGATACCAAACTGCACGTTCGAACCTCCGGTTTCCACACCAATTTCACGCAGCACCGCAATAGCGGCGTTGCGCATTATTTGAAATTCTTTGTCGGTTAAGGTTTGCGCGGGTGCAACCGTAATAGAGTCACCGGTGTGCACGCCCATCGGGTCGAAGTTCTCAATAGTGCAAATAATAATGCAGTTGTCTGCGCTATCGCGCACCACTTCCATTTCATATTCTTTCCAGCCAATAAGCGACTCGTCAATCAGCAGCTCTGAGGTGGGAGATAAATCTAAGCCCCGGGTGCAAATTTCGTTAAATTCGTCCATGTTATAGGCAATACCGCCGCCGCTGCCGCCCATGGTAAAAGAGGGGCGAATAATGCATGGAAAGCCGATGCGCGTTACCACATCTTGGGCTTGCTCTAAGCTATGTGCAATTTCCGCACGCGGGCATTCAAGGTTGATGGACTTCATGGCCTTGTCAAAGCGTTCGCGATCTTCTGCTTTGTCTATAGCGTCGGCATTTGCGCCAATAAGCTCAATATTAAATTCGTCTAGTACGCCGTGTTTATTCAAGTCCAGCGCGCAATTAAGGGCCGTCTGTCCGCCCATCGTGGGTAAAATAGCGTCAGGACGTTCTTTGATGATAATATTTCGCACCACTTCCCATTGAATGGGTTCAATGTAGGTCGCATCGGCCATATCGGGATCGGTCATTATGGTGGCTGGGTTGGAGTTAACCAAAATAACTCTATAGCCTTCTTCGCGTAGTGCTTTGCAAGCCTGAGCGCCTGAATAATCGAATTCGCAGGCCTGTCCTATTACAATAGGACCGGCGCCAAGAATCAAAATGCTTTTGATGTCGGTACGTTTTGGCATGGTAAAGCTTCCTATTGTTTTGCTTGTTTAATCAGGTCTATAAAGTGGTCAAATAATGCAGCGGCATCTACCGGACCAGGGCTTGCTTCTGGGTGGCCTTGAAAACCGATGGCTGGTGCATTTTTTAACGCTATTCCCTGCAGAGACTGGTCAAACAAGGATACATGGGTAACCTTAATAGTACTAGGCAAACTGTTTTCATCTACCGCAAAACCGTGGTTTTGACTGGTGATCATAACGCGGTTTGTGGCAAGATCTTTGACCGGATGGTTTGCGCCGTGGTGGCCAAACTTCATTTTTTGCGTGCTCGCACCTGCGGCCAAGGCCAAAAGTTGATGTCCCAAACAAATACCGAACATGGGGATTTGTTCGTCAATAAAGGTTTTAATGGCGCTTATTGCATAGTCGCATGGCTGCGGATCACCGGGTCCATTAGATAGAAATATTCCGTCGGGCTTCAGCGCTAATACGTCTTTTGCGGATGTCTGCGCGGGTACCACCGTTAGCCGGCAGCCGCGGTCAACAAGCATGCGCAGGATGTTGCGCTTAGCGCCAAAATCGTAAGCAACCACATGATAGGGTAAATTAGTGATTTGGGTATCGTAACCACTTTCTAAGTGCCATATGCCGTGTGTGAACTCATAATGCTTTTCACAGCTAGCAACCTTGGCTAAATCCATTCCTTTTAGACCAGCAAAGCCTTTTGCTTGTGCTAAGGCCTTTTCAATCACGCTGTCTATGTCGCTAAGATTTTCAAGACTTAAAATGCAGCCGTTTTGAGCGCCTTTATCACGTAAAATGCGGGTCAGCCTGCGCGTGTCAATATCGGCTATGCCTATTACATTATTGGCTAGTAAATAGTCACTTAAGCTTTGCTGACTTCTAAAGTTACTGGCGACTAATGGCAAATCTCTTATTACTAAGCCTTTAGCCCACACTTGGCCAGATTCAACATCTTCACTGTTAATGCCAGTGTTGCCGATATGGGGATAAGTTAAGGTAATAATTTGTTCAGCGTATGAAGGGTCGGTAAGAATTTCTTGATAGCCGGTCATTGAGGTGTTGAATACAACCTCACCAACGCTGCTACCGGTCGCACCAATGGCGGTTCCTTTAAACACGGATCCGTCGGCGAGTACTAACAGGGCAGAAACAGCCACTTAAATCTCCTAAAAAGTAGAGATAGCTAGGGTTCGTCATTAGAATGAAGCAAACCTGTCGTTAAACCATATTTTGATATAAAAAATGGTTTAGTATCTCTGCCAAAATAGAGACTACAAAACGAGCAATAACTAACATAAAGCCTTGACTGTTAGCACCTGCCGTTATTGTTAGAAGGATTTCAAATTAGTAAAATCGCTTCCCTTTGGCAAATTCTAAGTAGTATATCGAACTAAACCATTCAGGTCTATAGGTTTTAAATAAATGATTAAAACAACCGGAACACTCTAAATTCACTAGCAAAGCCTCAAAAGTGCGTCTTTTGTATTGCTACCCTAGCATCGTACTAGAACGTGTTGATCTTTTCTGTACATAAATCAATCAGCCCACCTGGGTAAATTCAATCCAAAACGTTACCGCCACAAAGCGACTTAACACTAGCGCCGTTATAACCCCGATAAAAAATATGGATTGCTTGCCAAATGATCTCGACCGGCCCAACGAGACGCATGACTATGAGCCCTACCATAATTTCCCTCGCAGATGTTTTTCCTTAAAAGTACCATCGAAATTGCAATACTTATAGGATGTCAATCCCAGTATTAATACCGCTATACACTTCCCAATTGTTGTAAACAGCCAGTTTTCACTCATAAAAATATATTCGTGTAAAAATATTAGAATAAAAATAACGCTTACTGCACTGCAGGTCAACGTCCTATTTCTTTTATCTAGTACCCTTGGCAGAACCAAAACAACGACCAATGGTAATATAAATGCGTTAAAAAACATTTTTTTCTCCAATTTAATAAAGGGGCCAAATGTTCAGCCCCTTTAATTTTCTAGAATTTAGAAGCACCTACACCTAGCATAAACGATTTTCCTCCAAACATTGCATTGGCAAACCTTGAGCCAGTGTGGCCCACAAAACCCCCAAAGAAGCCAGATGCAGCACCAAACGCTATTGCACCTGCGATATTGCCAAAACCTCCGCCATTTAAGGCACTACTAACACCACCAATAGCTCCTCCCAAAATAGCGCCACCTGGTCCGAATCCACCATTCACATCTCCTACTTGATCAAACTTCAATTCTTGCATATCATCTCTCCTAGAGATTATTTTAAGTTTAGGTTTTATATACGCCCTTTCAGGCTTAAAATTGGCTCAAGCAACCAGCTTATTAAGCTGTGTTGTTCAAGCACGACATCTGCGCTTAAGGTCATACCCGGTTGCAACGGGACTTCCTTTCCATAAGCGCGGATTTCTTGCTTACCCAAGGCCACCTCTACGCGGTATACAGGCTCTTGGATACTAATTGGCATGTCTACTTCACCCGGCAACAATATTGAATTTGCCGCATGGGTCACTTCGCCTTCAAACAAACCAAAACGTTGGTAGGGGAAAGCGTCGAATCGTATACGTGTATGTTGCCCTGCTTCGACAAAACCGAAAGCGCGAGTGAGCACCAGCAATATGGCTTTTTAGCACATCGTTTGTTGGCACGATGATCGCCAGCGGCAATTGTTCAGGTATTGAAGTTCCCGGCTCAGCCACCAAGTTAGTGACCTTTCCAGCAATGGGCACAATCAGTAATACCTGCCCACGTGCGCTGGCCTCGGCTAATTGCTGGTTTATCCTAGTTTTTTCAGTGTTAAGCATGGCCAGTTGCTGGGCATGCTTTGATGGGATTCGATTTAACTGGGTGGTTAACTGCTCTATTTGGCGCCTCTGGGTTTGATACGAGGAGGTCAACTCAGACACCTGTTGTATAATAGCGAGGCGTTCATTGAGTAAGGTAAGTTGCGCTTGCGCTTCGATGAATGACTGTTTGTTAACGTAAATACGCTGAGCTAAGGTTTGTGTTTGTTGATTATGCTGGCTAGTTACCTCATTCGCACGAATATCGGTAAAGCTCAGCTGTTGATTAAGCGTGTTGGTCAGTAATGCAGTGACATTTTGACCGTCTGATAAAAGTTCAGGAATATGAATAAGGGCTATTGGGTCGCCGGCGACAACTGTATCGCCATTTTTAGCGTAAAGCGTATTGACCACACCGGCATTTTTGACAGTAATTTTGGCTAAGCCAGAAGCAGGTTGTAGATAAGCCATGAAGGTCTCTTTGCGATGAAAAGACGCGTTAGCTAGATATACGAGACTAATGGCAACCAATGCTAGTAGCAATATCCTTGCTGCTGAGGGCTGTGCGATGACTACGTCACCATCTAATTTTACAGATTGGTTCGCCACATCCTGTGGTCTGAACAATCCTTGTTCATTTTGAGTCGTCATCGCTATAACTTCTTAATGTACTTCGTGAGTATAAATCCCTTTCTTAAAACGTATCACTGCTAACGGTGTTTGTCAAACGTCAAACTAACCATTCGTTTTTTTAGGTAAATGAGCGCGCATTTTTTCGATTATACCCTATCTTCATGCCATTTATTTCTTCTACAGCAAAGATCAACACGCCCTAATCTACTTTGCTAAATTTAATACTTGCCGCATAGAGTATAAGCCAGGTTTTTGCGCCTTTATCCAAACAGCAGCAGTTATGGCACCATTGCCAAAGGTTAATCGATTACTGGCTTTATGGGTAATTTCAAGGCGCTCGCCTAAGGTCGCAAAAAGCACTGTATGCTCACCCACTATGTCGCCCGCTCTTATGGTAGCAAAGCCAATTGTGTCGCGGGTACGCTCGCCTGTATCACCTTCACGTCCGTACACTGCGCATGTGGCTAAATCTCGATTGAGCGTATTAGCGATACGCTCACCAATGGCCATAGCAGTGCCTGAAGGTGCATCTTTTTTGAAACGGTGGTGCGCCTCAATAATCTCTATATCGGCTTGGTCACCCATTACGGCCGCCGCAGTCTCTACCAAATCTAGCATAACATTGACGCCTACACTATAATTTGCGGCAAACACAATGGGAACGCTTAATGCGGCTTGATCAATTAGCGCGAGCTGTGCTTTATTTAAGCCAGTCGTACCAATAACAATAGGTTTGTTGTGTTTACATGCATATGCAAGGTTATACGCTAAAGCATCAGGTAAGGTGAAATCGATGAGAATATCGGCGCTAATCGCTAGCGTATCGTTGATGACGGCAACAGCCACATTTTGCTTATGTATGCCGGCCAACTCACCTGCATCTATCCCCTCAAAAGCAGAGCCATTACGAACACTAGCAAAACCAAGACTTACCTGTCGATGCTGGCAAGCCGCCTCTATTAATATCCTGCCCATTCTGCCATTGGCACCAAACACACCTACTCTTATCACTGCTAATCCTCTCTATTAGAAAGCTAGAGACGTTTTAATATCGCTTCTAGTATTTTGGCACAACATTTAGCGCTATTTTGCACTAAAGTAAAGACGCTAGCAAAGCTGGTTTGTTTCGCTTCGTAAAATAAGGTAAAAGCCTACATGTTTGTTTTTACCTTATGCTTATTATGTATTAACACAAGCCCAATAAAGACGACTACTGCTACCGCGACACCAATGGGTTTTGATAAGTCACTTGGTAAATTGAGTCCAATTTTAGCCGTTGCAATATAAGACAAAGTGATTGCTGTAGTAATAACCGCTGGTACACTTGCCACCCAATGAAAAGTACCACGGTCAAACAAGTATTTAGTAGCTAACCACAGCACGCTGGTTGAAAGCAGCATATTTGAAAAAGCAAAATAACGCCAAATAACGGTGAAGTCGAGCTTCGTCATAAAAAAAGCGATGGTTAAAATAGGAATAGCAAGTAGTATACGGTTACGTAAACTTTGCGGAATATTAAAAGCGTCAACCATGGTTAGGCGCAGCGAGCGAAAAGCAGTATCGCCTGAAGTAATGGGGAAAATCGCCACGGCAATAATCGCCATTATGCCGCCAAGAACACCTAAGTAACTGCTAGCAACATAGTTCACCACTAGTCCTGGACCACCTTGGTCTAACATTGCTTTCAAACCGTCGTAGCCTTCAGGAAATGCCGCGATACCAGCCAAAGCCCATACACAAGCTACAATCCCTTCACACATCATAGCGCCGTAATAAACCGGCCGCACATATTTTTCATTCGTTAAGCACCGTGCAATAATCGGTGCTTGAGTTGAATGAAAACCACTGATAGCGCCACAGGTAATTGTAATAAACAGCAGCGGCCATATGGGCAAACCGTCTGAATTAGGGCTCAAAAAATCATGTGCATGGTCGGTTTCAAAGTAAGCAAATAAGTCACCTGTTACTGGTAAATGTGGCGCCTTTATTAATAGCGCAACACCAATGAGCGTGGTCATCACAATCATTAACAAACCAAACAGCGGGTAAAGCTTAGTAATAATCTTGTCTATCGGCAGCATGGTAGCTAAAAAGTAATAGGCTAATATTACCAGCACCCAAAAAGTATTATTGGCAAAAATAGTGTCTTTAAAAATATCAAGATTACTGAGTAGGCCAGCCGGACTCATAATAAATACCACCCCAACAAAAAACAGCAGCATGGCGGTGAACAAGAGCATAAAACCTTTAAATACTACGTTATAGTATTTGCCTGCTATTTCAGGCAGGCTTTTACCGTCTTCTTTTATGCTCATTACGCCAGAGAAAAAGTCGTGAACGGCACCGCCTAAAACGTTACCAAGCACAATCCAGACTAAGGCTATTGGGCCATACAAAGCACCTAAAATTGGACCAAAAATTGGGCCTACACCGGCTATGTTCAAAAATTGGATCAAAAATGCGCGTACAGGATGAATAGGTACATAATCTACACCTTCACTAAAACGCTTCTGCGGCGTCATTGCCGTTGGGTCCATACCCGCTTGTTTTTCAACAAAAGGGCTATAAAACTTGTAACCTAATATTAGAATGGTGAGGCATATGAAAAATATTAGCATAAGTGGATACTCGTTTGGGATAGGCAGGTGCGGTACATTTATGGGCTCGCAAACATTTTGTGGATACGCATAAAAAATTATCAGTCAAAGCTTAACACAGCAATAAGACTTTGGGCTAACATACCTTATGAGTAGCGAGGCGTTACCGCATCAACACCTTGCAACTTTAAAAAACTTATCGCCCTTGTATACTGTCGAAAATGAAAATAACTTGTACAATAGAGGTTAAGAAACACTTTGCCTCGCTAAAGGATGCTAATGCACACACAAAAGGTCTGGGATATTCCTGTTAGGGTCTGCCATTGGGGCTTCGTTTTGATTATTATTTTTCAATATTTAAGCGGCGAAATTTTAGATGATAATATACTGCCAAATACCATGCAGTGGCATTTTTATGCAGGATACACCTGTATAGCGCTGGTCATATTTAGGCTTTGCTGGGGTATTTTCGGTACCTACTATTCACAATTCAGCCAGTTTGTCACGTCCCCCATTACCACGTTTCAATATTTGCGTAACAAGCGGTCATTTAGTCAATTTTTAGGGCACAATCCAGCGGGTGCATATTCAATCATTGTGCTGCTCACGTTAATTTTAACGCAGGCGTTAAGCGGTTTATTTATAAGCGATGAAGTATTTAGTGATGGACTGTACTATGGTGTATTAGGTAATCGCGCTCAAGATATTGCCAATTTTCTTCATCATAACGTATTTACACTTTTGCTCGGTTTTATTGCACTGCATATTCTCGCCATCTCATATCACAAAATTGTGTTGAAAGAGGGTTTAACGAAAGCCATGATTACGGGCAAGAAGAAAGTCAGCCGCACGGATGTTGCAGTATCGCCTTACTCAAGTGCGATATTTCCTTGGGCAGGTTTGCTTATCAGTTTATTAATAACGGCAATCGCTATGTATTTAATCCTTGAAGTACTGCCGCCGCCCCCATCTGATGACTTTTTTATGTATTGACATATTCAGCAGGGCGTCAATAGTTTTAGCTTATGTCAATATCTACATAGTAAATGATATTAGCGGCATCACATAATGCAGTGTGATGCCACTATATTTATTCAGGCTAAGGGTAAAGATTTGCTTTAAAAGTCGGCTTTTAACACAATTCTATAGCGCGCCTTACCCGATTCCAAATGAGCAATAGCTTCGTTGACCTGACTCATAGGAAACTCTTCAACTAATGGCTCAATGCTATGCTGGTTGGCAAAATCGAGCATCGTTTTAATAGTATCAGGACTGCCTACCGGTGAACCTGAAATACTTTTTTGTCCGCCTATCAGCGAAAAAACACCAACATTAAGAGGCTCTAAGGTAGCCCCCACAAAATGCAAGCGGCCTTTTGGTGTTAGGGTGGTCAAATACAAGTTCCAATCTAACTTTACGTTTACGGTTGAAATAATCAGGTCAAACCTGCTGTTAGCGGCCTCTATCTGTTTGGCATCGATTGAATTAATCACGTGATGCGCCCCCATCGATTTTGCTTCATCGAATTTGCTTTCGCTAGAGGTGAACGCAGTAACTTCACAGCCCCAAGCGTTTAAAAACTGCAGCGCTAAATGACCTAAACCACCAATACCAATAACTGCAACCTTGCTTGTTGGTTTAATATCAAACTGTACAAGAGGATTAAACACCGTAATACCACCGCAAAACATAGGACCTGCTGATTTGACATCGATCCCCTTCGGCAGGGCCACTACGCTTGTTTATGACGCCTGTACAAACTCGGCAAAACCGCCGTGGCGGCCGATTATAGTAGGCTGAGCTGAAGCACATAGGTTCTGATCACCGGTATCGCAGGTGCGACAAGTGTCACAGTAAGCTGCATGCCAGCCCAAGCCAACGACATCACCCACCTTGTGTTTACTTACACTGCTACCAACTTCAACAACCTCTCCCGATACTTCATGCCCCGCCACTAGTGGGAACGTCGATGCTCCCCATTCGTTGTTGAGCATCGAAAGGTCTGAGTGACAAATTCCACAATAGCTGACTTTTATTTTTACTTCGTCTGCGCCTAATGGTGGTAACTCAAGCTCAATTTTTGACAAGGCTTGCCCTGCTTTTTGTACAGCATATGCGTACATATAAATACTGTCCTTTTTTTATTATTAATCGTAATTACTAATCTTTTTTGTAATCGTCGTGACAAGCTTTACACGTTGCCCCTAGTGCGCCAATGCCTTTTCTAAAATCGCCTTCTTGGTTATTTGCGACCAGTGTTTGTAAGTCGGCCGCCGCACTTACCATATCGTTCACTTTGCGAGTAAAGTCAGCGTGATTTTGCCATATTTCGTCTTTTGCACCCGTTTCTACTGGAAAAGCGCTTGTATCAAGGGAAAAATAATCGTGCATCATATCAGCTAAAAACTCTATTCTTTTTGAGTTTGTGCCTATTACTTCGGCGTCCATTGGAATATTGCCCTTTGCCATTGCGCCAAGAGGGCCCATATTACTGCGCACTAATTGCAATAATGACTGCCTAAAAGTAACCGCTGTTTCTGCTTGTTTTTCACTTGAAGCTTGTCTAACTTCGCTAGCTAATGCTTGAGGTGCAAGACAAACACTGCCCAGCACCAAAGAACAGCCTGCCGCTAATAAAAGTAACGATGATGTTTTCATAAAATATCCTATAGTGTGATGATGCGTAGTCAAAACAGCTAACTCACGACTGTGAACTTTAACTGACAATACTACTGTAAACCTATAAATGTTATTATTAATTAGGAAATAGCCAAGCATTGTTTGACTACTTTTTATAAATTAACATATTTACGAAGACTTTTAACTATATAGAAACGAAAAACCCCAACACAAGGTGCTGAGGTTTTAATAACCTACATTAATAGCCGAGCTTTTATTTTGTCAAATCGTCAAAGAACTTTTTTACGCCATCAAAAAAACCTTTCTCTTTAGGCCTGTGTTTAGCAGCTTGACCATTAATTGACACTTCAAACTCTTGCAGCAAGTCTCTTTGTTTTGAAGAAAGATTCACAGGCGTCTCAATGACGACCTTACAGATCAGGTCGCCAACACTGCCACTTCTCACCGATTTGACACCTTTACCGCGCAGTCTAAACATTTTACCTGTTTGTGTTTCGGGAGTAATCTTTAGCTTTACTTTACCGTCAAGCGTTGGCACTTGTATTTCGCCGCCTAATGCTGCAGTAGTGAAACCTAAAGGCACCTCACAAAATAGGTTGTTTGCGTCACGTGTGAAAATCTCATGGTCGCGTACGTTTACCTGAACGTATAAGTCACCTGCTGGTGCACCCGCTTCACCTGCTTCACCTTCTGATGAAAGACGTATACGGTCGCCTGTATCAACCCCTGCAGGCACTTTAACAGATAAGGTTTTAGTCTTTTCTACTCGGCCTTGTCCTCGACACGGTGAGCACGGATCTGAAATGATCTTTCCTTTACCCGAACAGCTTGGACACGTTTGCTGCACCGCAAAAAAGCCTTGGCGCATCTGCACTTGACCGTTTCCTTTACAGGTAGGGCACGTAGTGGGCGTTGAGCCTTTTTTAGCGCCTGAGCCGTCGCAAGTATCGCACTCCACCAAGGTGGGTACACGAATTTCAACTTCTTTACCGCGTACCGCATCTTCTAGCGACATTTCTAGATTATATCGTAAATCGGAGCCTTGACGTGCTCTTGAGCGACCGCCCCCGCGACCACCGCCGAAGATATCGCCAAACACATCTCCAAAAATATCACCGAATTCAGCACCACCACCACCGCCACCGCCGCGGTTGGGATCAACACCGGCATGACCGTATTGATCGTAGGCCGCTCGTTTCTGAGCGTCGGTTAATATTTCATAAGCTTCTTGAATTTCTTTAAACTTCTCTTCAAGCGCTTTATCACCTTGTGTACGATCTGGGTGATACTTCATTGCCAACTTTTTGTAGGCTTTTTTGATATCACGTGCTTCGGTGTTTTTGCCCACCCCCAGCACTTCATAATAGTCTCTTTTAGACATAAACCACCCATTGGAACTTGTTAATATTCGACAGCATTTACTATTTCAAAACCGCAAGCACTGTATGCTGCAGCTAGTACTGCCAAAATTATTGTTAATTCGTTTATTGTGCACGCATTAGCGTGCCGATAAGGAGCATATTTGCACAAAGTAAAAGTACAAACTGCTTTCGTAATAAAGGCGCAACACTCGTTAAAGGTTGCGCCTAATAAACACTACTGACTTTTAGCTATAAAAAACGGTAGCTTCTCTAGACTTCCAAGCATTACTTCTTGTCGTCTTTTACTTCTTCAAACTCAGCGTCAACTACGTCATCACCGGCGTCTTTTGCATTTTGCTTTGGCGCTTCTGAACCTTCAGCTTGTGCTCCTTCAGCCTGTGCTTTTGCTTGTGCAATTTCCATCAATGGCGCAGAAGCTTCAATTAAGGCCTGAGTTTTGGATTCAATCGACTCTTTATCTTCACCTTTACGGGCAGCCTCTAAAGCATCAAGCGCCGTTTCAATTTTAGCCTTGTCGTCAGCGCTTAATGCTTCCCCAGATTCTTCAACCTGAGTGCGCGTGCCGTGGATCATGCCGTCTGCTTGGTTACGCGCTTGCACTAACTCTTCAAATTTAGCGTCGGCGTCTTTATTTGCTTCAGCGTCTTGCACCATTTGATTAATTTCGTCTTCACTCAGGCCAGAAGATGATTTAATCGTAATCTTCTGCTCTTTACCGGTGTCTTTATCTTTTGCAGACACATGTAAAATACCATTTGCATCAATATCAAAGGTCACTTCAATTTGAGGGGCGCCGCGCGATGCTGGACGGATACCTTCTAAGTTGAACTGGCCTAAGGACTTGTTGCCTTGAGCTTGCTTACGCTCACCTTGTAATACATGTACCGTTACCGCTGACTGGTTGTCTTCAGCCGTAGAGAAAGTTTGGCCTTTCTTCGTTGGAATAGTCGTATTTTTCTCAATAAGCGCGGTCATTACGCCGCCCATAGTTTCAATACCAAGTGACAAAGGCGTTACATCTAATAACAATACATCTGTAACTTCGCCTGCTAATACACCGCCTTGAATGGCTGCGCCTACTGCAACTGCTTCATCAGGGTTTACGTCTTTGCGGGGCTCTTTACCGAAAAATTCAGTGACATATTTTTGCACTAGTGGCATGCGCGTTTGGCCACCCACTAAAATAATGTCATTAATTTCACCGACACTAAGGTCAGCATCAGTTAATGCTTGCTTAAGTGGTCCTAGCGACTGCTTGACTAAGTCTTCAACCAACGATTCAAGTTTTGCACGAGTGACCTTAATCACTAAGTGCTTGGGGCCTGATGCATCAGCGGTAATATACGGTAAGTTAACTTCCGTTTGTTGAGCTGAAGATAACTCAATTTTCGCTTTTTCACCGGCTTCTTTAAGGCGCTGCATCGCCAACGGATCTTTACGTAAATCAAACCCTTGATCTTTCTTAAATTCATCTACCAAGTAGTTAATCATGCGGCTATCAAAATCTTCTCCGCCTAAATGCGTATCACCATTTGTAGAAAGTACTTCAAAGGTGTGCTCGCCGTCTACTACGTCTATTTCAATGATTGAAATATCGAAGGTACCGCCGCCAAGGTCATATACCGCGATAGTATTATTGCCTTTATTTTTATCCATGCCGTAAGCAAGCGCTGCAGCGGTCGGTTCATTAATAATACGCTTCACTTCTAAGCCAGCAATTCGGCCTGCGTCTTTAGTGGCTTGACGCTGAGAATCGTTAAAGTAAGCTGGTACAGTAATAACTGCACCCGTTACTTCTTCACCTAAATAGTCTTCGGCGGTCTTTTTCATCTTTTTCAAGACTTCAGCAGATATTTGCGGAGGCGCCATTTTCTCGCCATTCGCCTCTACCCATGCGTCGCCATTGTCAGCCTTGACTATTTTATATGGCATTATACCGATGTCACGCTGTACTTCTTTGTCTTCAAATCTACGGCCGATTAGACGCTTAATAGCGTATAAAGTATTAGTAGGGTTTGTGACAGCCTGGCGTTTTGCCGGTTGGCCTACTAATATCTCACCGTCTTGTGTATAAGCAATAACCGACGGTGTAGTGCGTTCGCCTTCACCATTTTCGATTACTTTTGCCGTTTTGCCGTCAAGTACCGCTAAGCATGAGTTAGTTGTACCGAGGTCTATACCAATAATTTTACCCATTTTTATATCTCCAAAATTCTTTTTAAATGCCTCACTTTCGATGATTATAAAGTGGGGCTAGTAACCCTATTTTCAATAGGTGAATCAATAATTTTTATTTATTTTGATCTTTTATGGCCTAATATTATTGTTAAGCCCCTGTATTTATCAAAATATTAAACTTGTGTATCCACTTTGGTAGTTCCACCGCGAGATACCATCACCATTGCCGGTCTAAGCAGTCTTCCTTTCAACGAATAGCCTTTTTGCATGACAGCCATAACCGTGTTGGGGCTAAACTCTTCGTTTTCTTGCAACGACATTGCTTGATGCTGCTCTGGGTTAAATATCTCACCTTGTGGATCAATTAGTTCTATGCCGAATTTTTCAAATGTAGACATGAACAATTTGTGCGTTAAGGCAATGCCTTCTAAAAGCGGTTTTACAGATTCATTTTCAGCATCGGCTGCTTGTGTAGCGCGCTCTAAGTTGTCAACCACTGCCAGTAGCTCACCAGCAAACTTTTCAAGCGCAAATTTTCGGGCTTTGTCAACCTCTTGGTCAGCACGGCGTCTAGCGTTTTCACTATTGGCGATAGAGCGCAGTACGCTGTCTTTTTGATCTTCAATTTTAGCTTCAGCCGCCGCCAATTTTAGCTCAAGCTCATTAGCGTATATTTTCCAATCAAAACCTTGCTCTTCTAGCACTTCGTCAGATTCAGGGCCAACAACTGTTCCCTCCAAAGGTTCTGAAGCTTCTGGCTGCGATGAACTATCCGCTTCATTTTGGGGCTGTTGCGTCTCTTTGTTAGAAGCATTTTCGTGCGTCATTGGGTGCTCCACTTTCGTTTAATTAGTCAGGTAAGTGATTAACATCACATACAATGCATTGTGTTGGGTAGTATGGGGACAGAATTTAGTGCTTCAAGCTATTAAAGGTTATTTTATTGTGGTTTTTTAGACAAAATAGGCAGCGTCCTTTGTACAGCAGATTTGCATACACTTTTCCAATCTTTAGTAAATTCTGCAAATTGTACTTGCAACAGCAATAGCCTTACGTATACCTTTGTGGCACGAAGGATTTAGGCTAACTAATTATATGCATTACAAAACCGTTGGATTAATAGGAAAACCTAGTCACTCTGGGACTCATGCCAGCTTAACGGTATTAGTAAAAGAGTTAACACAACGTGGCTGTAATATATTAATCGAAACACGTATTACCGACTCCATTGATGATAAGTCTCTAACCGTGTGCTCCATGGAGGAAATTGGCAAACAGGCTGAATTAGCCATTGTGGTGGGTGGCGATGGCTACATGTTAGGCGCTGCTAGAGTATTAGCAGGTCACCCTATAGATGTGGTGGGCGTGAATCGTGGAAATCTTGGTTTTTTGACCGATATTAACCCCGAAGATATTTCGCGCCAGCTTGACAGAATATTTGCCAACGAACTGCATCGCGAGGAACGCTTTTTACTTGAAGCGCAAGTGCGCAGTAAAAACAAATTGATTAGTACGCATGTCGCAGTAAACGAAATAGTATTGCACCATAGCAAAGTGGCTCACATGATGGAGTTTGAACTTTATGTAGGCCAAGATTTTGTGTTTAGTCAGCGTTCAGATGGTTTAATTATCGCCACGCCTACCGGCTCTACTGCCTATTCTCTTTCCGGTGGTGGTCCAATTTTAGTACCTCAATTAGACGCTATAACCTTAGTGCCTATGTTTCCGCATAGTTTAACAAGCAGACCCATCGTGGTTGATGCGAATTCACCACTTACTTTGAAAGTCTCTCATAAAAATTCCGACAACGTCCAAATAAGCTGTGACTCTCACCTTGTTATCAGTTTAGCACCAGGTGATGAGGTACATATAAAGAAAAGCCCTAATTTATTGAGTTTAGTTCATCCTCCAGAATATTCTTATTTCAATGTGCTGCGCACTAAATTAAATTGGGGAAGCAAGCTGTTTTAGTACAAAACTGATCTTTACAGATGCGCAACTACTGTATATATTATCAGTAGTTTAAGAGTTGTTCAAATTTAGGCTTGAACTATCTTATTTTGCTATCTTGTTTACATTCTATAGGCTGATAACGCTATGCTAGTACACATTGCCATTAAAAATTTAGCTATTGTTAAAAAGGTCGAGTTAACGCTAGGTTTAGGTTTAACCGCTATCACAGGAGAAACGGGTGCCGGTAAATCTATCGCACTTGACGCACTTGGTTTATGCCTGGGGGAGCGTGCAGAATCCAACATGGTAAGAGATGGCGCCGACAAGGCTGAAGTTATCGCGCATTTCGATATTGCAAAAGTCAAAAGTGCACGTGAATTTTTAAGCGAGCACGAACTCCAGCAAGACGACAACCTTGACGAGTGTTTTATTCGCCGCGTAATTAGCCCAGAAGGGCGTTCAAAAGCTTTTGTAAACGGCATTCCGGTTAATTTAAGTCAGCTTAAAGCACTTGGCAGTAAACTGGCTTTTATTCACTCCCAGCATGCGCATTATCAATTTTTAAAACCTGAATTTCAGCGCAAGGTGCTTGACCAATATGCACAGCATTCGTCTATATTGCTTCAGGTCGCACAAAGCCACAAAACTTATAGTCACACCTATAAGCAGCTAAAGCAGCTAGAAGCGCAGCAACAGCAAAGGCTCGATCGTTGTCAACTGCTCAGCTATCAAGTTAAAGAGCTGGACGAATTTAGTATTGCAGAAGATGAATTTGCTACCCTTGAAAACGACTTTAAAAAGTTAAGTAACACCCAAGAGCTTATCGATAATACTGAGTTTGCAGTTCACACCTTAAAAACGAGTGATGACGCCAATGCTTTATCATTGCTACAAAAGAGCATTAAATCACTTAACAACGTTGCTCATTTTGATGAGGGCGTTAACGGTATAATCGAGAGTTTACAAAACGCACTTATTCAAGCTGAAGATGCGTGCAATGAACTTGAGCATTACCAAGAGCGAATTGAAGCAGATCCCGAACAACTTGCCTATATTGAAACTAGATATAGTAGCGCCATGGATTTAGCCAGAAAGCATCAGGTAAGACCAGAGGCACTTTACGAGACACATTTAGCGCTTGCACAAGAATATCAATCATTGATGGCACAAGAGGATAGCTTAACGGTGCTAACAGATGAAGTGCAGACCAACTATCAACATTATTTAGCCGCCAGTAAAAAACTTTCTGCTTCTCGCACTAAAGCGGCTAAGCTGTTATCGACTGAAATACAACAGTCTATTCGTGAAATGAACCTGCCTCACGCAAGCGTTGACGTTAGAGTAAAACAGGAGCTTGAACCAACACCAACTGCCCTAGGCAACGATATTGTACAAATATACTTGTCCGTTAATCCGGGTCAAGCTTCAGATCTCATGGATAAAGTTGTATCAGGCGGTGAGCTGTCGCGCATTGGACTAGCGCTGCAGGTTATCAGTGCCAAAGACACTCTTATTCCCACAATGGTGTTTGATGAAGTAGACACAGGCATAAGTGGACCGACCGCGTCACTTGTTGGAAGGTTACTAAGACGTTTAGGCGAAAAGGCGCAGGTAATGTGCGTTACTCATCTGCCACAAGTAGCAGCACAAGCTCATAACCAGCTATTTGTCAGCAAAGTAACTGACGGTAAAACAACCGAAACCACCTTGCTTAAGTTAAGCAAAGAAGAGCGTATTAACGAAATCGCTAGATTGCTTGCAGGCGATGAACTTACCGATACTGCCATTGCAAATGCGAAAGATTTGCTTAAAATGTGAGGACTATTTTAAATTCGAACCATTTACCGCTTGAATGGTCATACGCAGGTAGGGTAGGATGCCTGCGCAAATTTATAATAGGTATAATATGAAATCAGCTTACATTATCATCATCTTAGTCACCACCTTGTTCACTACGGCGTGTTCAGACTGGATATTCCGTATTGATGTTCCACAGGGCAATTTCCTTGACCAAAAAGACGTTGATAGATTACGAATTGAAATGACCAAAGAACAGGTTGAGTTTGTTCTGGGCAACGCAATAGTCGAAGATAGTTTTTCGTCTGACACTTGGTACTACATCTACAACATGAAAAGGGGAATGAGCAAACGCGGTGAAGACGTGCGTAAAGAACTTATTTTAAAATTTGTAGATGGTAAGTTATCGTCAATGACAGGTGATTTTGAGGAGTCAGAAGAATTTTCTACGCCCTTAGATGCCTAATTAGGTAAACAAAGTATAGGTTCATCAGCAACAAAGTCTTACTTGTTAAGATTCACTAGTAAGGCTTTTGCTTCTTCTTGCTGATCCATAGTGCCCAAACGAATTACTTCATCTAATAGTTCTTGCGCCGCTTCGAAGTCTTCCATATCCATATACACTTGGGCCAAATCTAAGTTACTAGCCTGATCTGACTCTATGCCTATATCAGGTATATTAAATTCATCATTTTGCTTGGTATTAAGTCTGCCTAATGAGCTATTTAAATCCAGCCTTTTATCGCTATCACTCATTAAAGCCGCAGCATCACTCTCTTCAATTAGGTCATCTACGTCTACAAAGCTTTTACTTGATAGGTCTAAGTCAACGCTCTTTTCTTTAGTGGCTAGTTCACTAGCAGCGCCCTTGGATCTAGGGTAAATAGACTCATCATTTGCTAATGCATCTATATCTAAGATGGCTGTAGATAGCGGATCATTTCTTAATCGGCTTGTGTTTTTATTATCGGAACCTTGCGCTGACTCATTGGCTAAATCGTCTAACATTTTATCGAAGTTGGCATCATCTAAACCTTGAACAAGCTCGTCATCTGTTAAGCTTCGTTCGTCTAGCGAATAAAACTCATCATCTAGCGCCATCGCGGCTAAATCAACTTCAATATTCTTTCGTTCACCTATCGTCTTGCAGGTTTCATTGTCTCCTTCATCTAACCAGTTGTGTAGGTCTTTAAATCCTGCGGATAGACCTTCATCTGTTCCATCGTCGCGATCATCCTCATCGTTTTGATTAGCACCCATAGATTTTTGATTGTTTGCATCAGATTTATCATTTTCATTTTCAGACTTGTTGATCCCACTATAACCGATATCATCAGTGTCTCTAATTTCAGATAATGCAGACGTATCTTCTTGTTCAGTCTGTATGGACTGTTCAGAATTTTTGCTGACTATTACTGGCTCCACTACTTCTTCAATAAAGTCTTCAACTTTACCATCGTTGAATGACATGTCGCTGGTAAAGCGTGGGATGTCGTCTAGCAACTCGTTAGCATCGAGGGTTGGGTTTGATTTTGCCTGAGCTAAAACGCTGGCTTTTTCATCACTAATATGATTTTCTTTGAGGCTGCTGTTGCTGTCTGTAGTTTTATCAATATCGTCGATGACACCGCTTAAAGGACCGTCATCATTATCATTTTCTAAATCATTTAAAAGTTCTTCAGCAAGTTTCGAGACCTGAACATTTTCTTGTGCAGTGTCAAACATGTCACTGTCGGCATTACTCACATCCAATGACTCATCTGAGGATTCATTTGAGTCTTGTGATACCGTGTCATCGATCTGGCGCCTGCTAACGAAAGTATCCTCACCGATGGAGCCAAGTAAGGCGTAAGGCTCGTCGCTAGGGTCTTCTGCATCTTTAGCCGTGTTATCACGGCTAATCGTTTGAGACTCAGACAGACCCAATTTTTCAATATTCTCATCAAAAAAGTTCTGGCTGTCGAGCTGAACAGCTTGTGAACTGCCTTTATCATTCTTAGACTCAGTGTCAAATATTTGTGATGGCGAATCCGGTACTAGCAGATCATCTAAGTCATTTAGCACGTCTTCCATATCGACATCTGGAAGTGCATTTAAAACGTCGTCATCTTCCATGGCATCAGACAAAATATCGTCTTCTGGAAAAGTATCTTCTTTGGACGATGTCGCCATCAAATCTTTTGAGTCTTTGTCTAGTTCATCGTCAATCTCACCTATGACTAAATCTTCATTGACAATGCCTTGCGCCGGTTTTGCATCACCTTTTTGGCCCGCTTGAGAGGGCTTTCGCAGCAAGAATAAGCCAAATCCAGCTATTAGTAGCAGTGTCACCACAGACAATATAATAATCAGCGCAAGCGGTGACGAAAGGACGCTTAATATAGACTCAGATTCCTGATCTATCCTTCTGTTTTCTGCGTCTGTTACTTGAGTAGCTAATAGGCTTAATTGCTCAAGCTGTTGGTTTATTTGGTTTTGTAGTTCTGATTCAACTTTTTGCGTCAACGCTTGGTTGTTCTCATCTAACTGTAATAGCTGATTACTTAGCTTCTTATTTTCCTCAAGCAGTAATTCTACCGCACTGATAGAGGTGCTAACTTGCCTTTTGAGTTGATCAAATTGTCGTTGCTGCTGCTGACGTAAACCATCGAGTTGAGATTGTAACTGCAATGATGTTATAAACAAATTCTCTTGATTGAGCGGTAGGATTTCAGATTTAACATCTGTACTAGGCGCTTGTCTGCTGTTAGCAGAGGATCTTGGGCCTAATGCTCTATCGTCAGAAGTGGCTTTTGCTCTTGCGCGCTGTGGATCAATTCGGGCAATGTAGAGATCACTGGGAAGACGCAAAGTGGCACCATTGACCATAGTATTAAAGTTACCATTTTCAAAAGCCTGCTGATTTAGCTCGAATATGGCGAGCATAGTCTGAAAGACCGAAAAAGGAGAGTCCTGCTTATAGCGGCTAGCAATTCGCCATAAAGTATCGTTTTGACCTACAGGGCCAAAGACTACACCCGAGTATACTTGCGTATTGTCTTGGTCTCCCTGTATCTGAGAGTCCTGCACTTGATTAGTTTGAGCACTAGCACCACTGATAAACGCATTTGCTATTGCAAACAAAAACACAAAGCAAAGTATATATACTTGAACGTTAATGACGTTTTTTTTGCTTAAGCTTTGAATATTGTCCGCGTATATCAAATTGCCATTACCTCGTTAAAAATGTTGTATAGCGTAAGTTTATCGACCGAATTACTGCTTGACTTACAAATAATCTCTTATTAATACTTCAGCAATTTGTATACTGTTAGTGGCTGCACCTTTTCGAATATTATCTGACACCACCCACATATTTATGCCGTGTGAATGAGATATATCGTCTCTTACCCTGCCTACATGCACGCCATCGTTGCCACTAGCACTGCTTACTTGAGTAGGAAAGGCGGCTGTGTCGGTATAAAGAGTGACACCCGGCGCATCCGCTAATAAAGACTTAACGTGCTCAGCGTCTATTTGCTGCTGGGTTTCAATATGTATCGCCTCCCCGTGACCATAAAAAACCGGTACTCGGACCGCAGTTGCGTTTACCAAAATATTGTCATCACCTAATATTTTACGCGTCTCCCATACCATTTTCATTTCTTCTTTGGTGTAATCATTATCCATAAATTCATCAATTTGTGGGATTACGTTAAACGCGATTTGTCGTGAAAACTCTTCTCCAGTGACAGGCTTTGCGTTTAGCAGTTCAGCTGTTTGTCTGGCTAAACCCTCCATGGCACTTTTACCCGCGCCCGACACTGACTGATAGGTACACACGTTTATGCGATCAATCCCCACAGCATCATAAATTGGCTTTAACGCCACTACCATCTGAATGGTAGAACAATTCGGATTGGCAATTATATTTCTGTTTCTGAAGTCGGCTATAGCATGGGCATTCACTTCAGGTACTACAAGAGGAATGTCTGGCTCGTATCTAAAGTGAGAGGTATTGTCGATAACCACACAACCCGCTCCAGCTGCGATAGGAGCATATTTTGCAGACACAGATCCGCCAGCTGAGAAAAAAGCAATTTGAACCTGTGACCAATCAAACTCATCAGCGTTAAGGACGGTCAATGTTTTGCCGTTAAATTCTACTTCGCCACCAGCTGAACGCTCGCTCGCTAAAGGAAAAAGAGTATCTACTGGAAAGTTTCTCTGCGCCAGTATATCCATTATTGCTTGGCCCACTAGGCCTGTTGCACCGAGTATAGCAACATTAAAAGCTTGAGACATGTTTTTATCCTGTTTTATTAAGTGTCATGTTGTACCGTCGTTGGAAATGACAAAGCCAATTCCTCGCAGCATTTGGCTGGTTTTAGTATTCTTGACATTCAGTCTTAACGCACTGAATTCTCTACGAATTGGATATTCTTGCCGTAATTTAGCAAACGTATTGAATTGTGCCATGTGAGCACGAAAAACTCTATCATCATTTTGTATATCATAGACTAAATGGCAAATATTTTTGAGTAAACGCTGGGCGCTTTCACCATCGAACATCTCATTTAAGTGCAGTTCATTTTGCAAATGCTTTGGTAGTGACGTGTTATCAGGCGGTAACATTGCGCTAAGTTTTACCTTTTGCGCTATATTGTAGCGATGGCACAACTGTTGATACAACATGAACGTACCGTTTGCTTTGCCTTCTAGGGTGTGCCCTGCTATGTGCGCACTTGCTATGCGCAAATGGCCAACTAGGTCGGTGGTTATTGTAGGTTCATTTTCCCACACATCAAGCACCACATTAAGCTTCACTTTTTCAGATTTTACTGCATTTTCAAAGTAGCTAAGCAAAGCTTGATTGTCGATTATCTCGCCCCTTCCTGCATTTATCAAATATTGCGAGCCTGTGAGTTGGCTAAGTGCATCAGCATCAAACAAATGTCTTGATGGATGCTCGGGGTGACTATTCAGCGGAGCATGTATGCAGATAACATCCGCTTTTAATACCTCACTAAAAGAAACGTAGCAAGGTGAATTTAAAGAACCACTGATCCGTAAGTCTGTGGTATTTTGCGCCTTAGTTAGCTGAGGCGGATCATAAATAATCACCTGCGCACCAAGCGCATGCAAAGCATTAGCGACACGGCTACCAACATTACCGTGACCCACTATTGCTACTCTTTTGTCCTTCAGTAAAAAGCGATCATCAACTGCTAATTGCAGCGCAGCGCACACCACATATTGCGCGACGGCTTGAGCGTTGCATCCACCGGCCGCATACCACGCAATATCTCCTGCATGTAGTGCCTCAATATCAAAATGATCGTAGCCTGCCGTGGCCGTCGCCACGAACTGTAGATTAGGCATTAACGCAAGCAGTGCTTGATTGACCTGTGTGGTAGAACGCACTAATAAGCATTCTACACAAGGCAAATATGCTCTTAGTTGCGCAGACGAAGGCAAGGCTAGAATTTCAGCTGATAGTTCGCCAGCTTTGAAGGTCTTGACCTCTCCTACTTCAAGAAAAAATTCCTGCCAGTAAGGCATTGCACTATCGGCAAGTATTTGTATAGGCATTTGATGCTTATCCACCTTAGCTTTTTAAAAATCATTATCATTGTCTAAATTGCACGAAAGCGAATTTAATTTTTATAGTTAGGGCACATTCGATCAAGTTTTCGTAATATGCCCGGCCATGCTAGTTTACCTCCTGCTGCTTTTGTTACCTCAGACGCTTGCGACTGCATGCCGGCCACGATGTTTGCACTCACAAAGATTAATGGTTCGCCTGTGGCCTGAGCCATAAGCTGTATTTCACAAGCTCGCTGCAAAATGAACATGCCTAAAAAAGTATCAGCAATACTAGGCGCACAGGTAAGTAAACCGTGATTACGCAATATCATGAAATTAGTGTTGCCCAGATCAGTGACCAACCTAGTCTTTTCTTCATGGTTTAAGGCAACGCCCTCATAGTCATGATAGCTCAAAGACGCTAAGACAAACAGCGACTGCTGGCTATATGGCCCCAAGCCTGTTTCAAGTGAAGATATCGCTACACCTTCGTTGGTATGCAAATGCATTACACAATTAGCGTCTGCTCTAGCTTCGTGTATAGCGCTATGAATAGTGAAACCAGCAGGGTTAATATCATGCTCGCTTGGCATTACTTTATTGCCTTGTAAATCAACCTTCACTAAGCTTGATGCACTTACTTCTTCAAATAATAACCCGTAGGGGTTAATTAAAAAATGGTGTTCAGGCCCTGGCACCCTTGCCGATATATGCGTAAAAATCAGGTCATCCCAACCGTAATGCGCGACCATCCTGTAGCAGGCAGCTAGATCGACACGGGTTTGCCATTCATCTGCGCTCACCTGTGATTGAATTTTCATAACATTGTTCCCTCGTTTATTCACAAAGGGTTGGCAAATGCCAACCCTTTACTTTACGGCACACTTGTTAAAATCATTAAACACTATAACGTTTAAAGACCAAACTTGCATTAGTGCCGCCAAAGCCAAAACTGTTGGACATAACTACATTTAAATGGGCCTGCGTAGGCTTGGTGATAATGTTGAGACCCCTGGCTGCTTCATCTAAATTATCAATGTTAATTGATGGACAAATAAAGTCGCCTTCCATCATGAGCAAAGAAAAAATCGCCTCATGCACGCCTGCAGCGCCGAGTGAATGTCCCGTTAGTGATTTTGTTGCACTAATAGCAGGGCAATTGTCACCAAACAAGGCTTGAATAGCTTCGAGTTCTTTTACATCACCCACCGGCGTGGATGTGCCGTGAGTATTGAGATAATCTAAAGGCTCTGCAACATCCTTTAGTGCTTGGCGCATACATCTAATAGCGCCTTCGCCGCTTGGCGCAACCATGTCGTAGCCGTCGGAAGTGGCGCCATAGCCTACTATTTCAGCATATATTTTAGCGCCTCGTGCTAAGGCATGTTCTAACTCTTCAACTACTACCATACCGCCACCGCCAGCGCTTACAAAGCCATCGCGATTAGCATCGTAAGTGCGTGACGCTAGTTCAGGCGTGTCGTTATACTTCGTTGATAAAGCTCCCATGGCGTCAAACTGGCCTGAAAGCGCCCAATGTAACTCTTCTCCACCGCCGGCAAACACCATTTTTTGCTTGCCAAGCTGAATCATTTCAAGAGCATTGCCTATACAGTGTGCACTGGTGGCGCAGGCTGAGGATATTGAGTAATTGACACCTTTAATCTTAAACGGTGTGGCTAAGCAAGCAGAAACAGTGCTACCCATACACCGCGTTACCATATAAGGCCCAACTCGCTTCACCCCTTTATTGCGCATAATGTCGGCTGAATTAACTTGATTTTCAGAGCTAGCCCCGCCCGAACCCGCAATTATACCGACGTCTTCATTTGAATATTGCTCTTCACTTAAGCCCGCGTCGGCTATTGCCTGCTGCATCGATAAGTACGCATAACTTGCAGCGTCACCCATGAAACGCAGTACTTTGCGGTCTATTTTCTCTTTAAGGTCAATTTTAACATCGCCCCATACGTGGCTGCGTAAACCTGCGTCAGCAAACTGTTGAGAAAAAGTAATACCCGACTTGCCGTGGCGTAACGACTCTCTTACTTCTTCTGCATTATTACCAATGCTTGATACTATGCCTAAACCAGTGATTACGGCTCGTTTCATTTGTCACCTTTTTAATTATTTATTGTTGTTTGCAAAACAGTGTTTATATCAAACCAATGTTGTTATTATGCTAGCGCACTGCATTAAGCCAAGTACTCAAAAGCCACGTTCGTCACCCTTGCTGAGCGCTGTGCACATACTACCTAGTTTAGACTGAAAACTGGTCTGCTCTTTCATGTATAATGTGTCATAAGTTCACAGCCTTTAACAGATATTTTGTGTGTTAAGGTTTTCATAAATAGCACTGTTGCGCGCATTTCATCCAAAATAGCGTAAATACACTAGATGATGGTCTTTCAAATCGTGACAAATGATAAAACAGCAACAATGATAACGCCAGCAAGTGTCTACGTTAATGAAAACAACACGCCCGCTTCACGACGCTACAACGACGTTTACTTTTCAGGGGAAAACGGGGCGCAAGAAACAGACTACGTTTTTATAGGCGGCAATGATTTACTCAGCAGATGGTCACAGCATAGCGATCCTCATTTTTGTATTGCTGAAACAGGTTTTGGGACCGGTTTAAACTTTTTCAGAGTTTCCCAACATTTTCAGCATTTTCGTCAAGTACACCCAAACCATATTCTAGAAACACTTATTTTTATATCAACAGAAAAGCATCCGCTATCTAAAAAAGATGCTGCAGACATTATGCAGCAGTGGAAACAAGATAACATTTTAGGCGATGTCTGCGCTGATGAAACGCTAAGCGCTTCAAATGGCCAAAGCGGCTATTTAGACTTATGTGACTTATGGCTTGCGCAATATCCAATATCGGTTGCTGGAATACACCGCCGAAACTTTTCGATTAACAAAACAGATCTTAGTGCAAACATAACACTCGACTTGCACTATGGAGATGCCACTGACTCATTGGCACAGATTCAAAAAAGTCCAAACGGCGTGGTTGACGCGTGGTTTTTAGATGGTTTTACACCGAGTAAAAACAGCAGTATGTGGACGCCAGCACTTTATGAGCAAATGGCAAGCTTGAGTAAAATAGGCTGCAGCTTTGCCACCTTTACCGCGGCAAGCGAAGTTAAACGCGGTTTGCAAATAGCGGGGTTCTCGGTACATAAACAAAAAGGCTTTGAACGAAAGAGAGAAATGCTGTTAGGCGTTTACTCTGGTAATTCACATCAAAATTTAAATAAAACGTCAAATGCAAATTCGAACGAAACACGCAGTCACCTGCAAACGCCAGAGCTATCTCAACAACAGGGTAAGCTAGATCAACATCAAGCCCCCTATTTCGGCCGTCCAAGCTTGAATTTAGCAAAGCAAAGTAATGACGTTACCATTGTGGGTAATGGTTTAGCCGGCGCAATTATGGCCTTGAAGCTAACGCAGCGCGGCAAGCGTGTCACTTTGTTGTGGCAGGGCGAATTACCAAGTGATTTCGCCTCGGGTAATCCTATCGGCGGCTTTTACCCGCAGTTAAACGCACAGCATAATGCTGCGAGTCAAATTCAAATGCATAGCTTTTTATATGCCAGTGAATTTTATAAGTCCCTGCATACTTTACAGCCCTTTAGCCATGATTGGTGCGGCGCTTTACAAATTGCGTTTAATGACAACACACGCACACGCTTAAATAAGTTAGATAGCGCCGCTTTTTGGCCGCGCGAATTAGCACATTTAGTTGATGCAAAGCAAGCAAGCGAGATTGCAAATATACCGATGCCCTACTCGTGCTTGCACATTGTAAAAGCGGGTTGGATAAAGCCACCTAGTGTAGTGAACGCCTGCCTTGAGCAAGCTAAGGCGAGTGGCTTGCTTACACTGCAAAATAACTCACAGTTGATCAATTATAAATGTATAGGTGACGGCAGCATTCAGTTAGCGCTAAAAACAAACGAGCAAAGGTCCGTCAAAGAGTGTTATACGCAAGCTTTAGTACTGGCAATGGGCAGCGGCAGTAAGGCTTTAACAAAACATGTTATTCCTCTTAGGCTAACGCGCGGACAAGTTGAAATGGTCTCAAATAGCCAGCTTTCGCAACCCGACAATGTAATGGCGCAGCTTAAGACTCTGCTGTGTCACAAGGGTTATTTTACACCCGCTAGCGATGGTTTTCATGCCTTAGGCTCCACCTATATAAAAGAGGATACTAGGTGTGATGTGCGCGCGCAAGAAACCGATATCAACTTTAATATGCATATACAAAGCATACAGCACAAAGCGTGGCAAAAAGCACTAGGCCAAGCACAGCTCAACCCGAACAACTATTCACGAGCTGCCATAAGATGCTCAACGCCTGATCATTTGCCGGTAGTAGGCGCAATGCCTGATAGCTTGCAATTTACTGAATTAGCAGACTTGTATAAAGCCCTGCCCTTGCATCAGTATCAGGTACCAAGTCATGAAAAAAATGTTTTTATTATGACCGGCTTAGGATCTAGAGGACTTACTACAGCGCCGCTTATGGCAGAGGTTTTAGTCAGCCAAATGCTAGAAGAACCCATGCCGCTGACAAAACCGCTGCTCGATACACTCAACCCAAACAGATTCATTGTGCGTTCACTCATAAGGCGAGAGCCATGGCAAACTTAGGTCATACCAATATTATTGCACACAATAGCTGACATACTCGGCCATTTGCTTGCCTAGCACGGTGGTGTTTTACACAGTTTGTTCAAACATTAGTCTTTGGCCCTGCGCATCAATTGGCAATGCTTATTCAGCCAAGGCAACGCGTTTTTGTGGATTGGGCCGCATATTAACGAAGTGTTCTTGCGCCAGTCTAAAGGTAAAGAGTTCTTAATTGCCTAAGGTAGTAATTTGTGTAGACTGAAGCGCGGGGCCTTGCGGCGCCAGCATATTGGCGCAGCCCGCTAAGCTAATAATGATGAACACACACAGCACACGACGCAGTATAGACCCAATAACGTTGATGACATTTTTCATAGGCTTAGCCTGAAAGAACAAAAAATACTTTCAGGCTAAACAAAAATGAGTTCAGCTTAGATGATTTATTTTATAGAGAGGGAATGTGCGTTAATTTATGTTGTTTACAAACAGACTATCGCGCATTTTGATCACGTCTTTCGCGTCACAAACAGCGAGTTCGTTATTGGCAATAGCGTCGTCAATAGATTGCATAAGCATATGTTGCGTTTGTTTTTGCCACTGGGCTAAGCGTGCATTTTGATTTTGTGAACAGTGCACAGCATGTACTAGGTTAGCTGCTATTACCGAATAATGACCGTGGATATAGCTGGCAATAAAAAGCTCATGATCACTGCCAGAATCTATATAAGCGTCGAGTAATGCCTCAGTTTGGTCTAAATACTCCGTAAAGTTAACAATGACTTGTTCATGTGTACTGCCCAACACTAATACCTCCTAATCTTGTGAATGGTGATAATGACTGCAAATCCCGAAATTATTAATCCCGAATAAAATACAGCACCTCATCTCTATATCCCGTAATGACTGAAATAGGACCCGCAAGCTCAAGATCTAGGGCCGCGTCTGAGGAATCTGAAATTAAGCCTTTATCGCCCAATAAATGTAGTTTGGCTTTAGTCGCTACGAGCATAATATTGCTTTTACCAATTTGTTTAATAAATGCAGGGGATAGCTGCTGGTTACCGCGCCCAAGAATATGGCCTTGCCCGCCAATAATAGTGGCTACCAATTTAGTCTTCTTATCGGCGGTAATAGACAACAGCTCACGCGCGCTTAGGTCTTTAGCAACAACTTCAAGATTTTTAACAACATCGACACCTAACAGCGTGTTTGGCAAACTAGCTTGCTGCATAATGGCGTCAACGGTACTGCCCGAGCCCATAACGAAAAGCGTGTCGGGTTCGTCTTGCATTATTTCTATAAGGTAGTCACTAATGGCGTCTAACAGTAGTTCATCCGACTCTTTCCCGCCCATCTTTACGGCTTGAATATAGGTGAGCTCGCTGGGCACTTTCATTTCCCCGTAGTGCTTTGACATCACTTTGCCTTGCCTGAATAAGGCTTCGTCGATATCTCTTACTTCGCCGCTGTGAAGCGACAGTAACTCACCTTTAATGACTTTTTGCAAAACAATGCCCGCCGATTTTGGCGTAATGGCATATACCCCGCTGTGAATTTTGCAGCCCGCGGGTATACCTAAAACAGGCAAGCGCATACCAACCACACTGCATATGTTACGTGCAGTACCGTCGCCGCCCGCAAAAAGGATTAAATCAACGTTTTCAGCTAGCAGCTTTGTGGCTAATATTTGAGTATCGTTCGCTTCGGTTTGGCCGTTATTATAATGACACACAACGTAGTCAAAGCTCAAATCGCGGGCAGTGTTTTCTCCCATATCTCCGCTGCCGGTGACTATTGTTAACTGATCTCTAAGCGCAACACAATGAGATAGCGCAATCGCCGCTTTTTGCATGGCTAATTGTTCACCGCCATTATCTAAGGCTGTTTTTCTGACTTCACTGCCGTCGCTGCCTTTTAAGGCTAAAGCTCCACCAATGCCGGCAAATGGATTAAT
This sequence comes from Glaciecola punicea ACAM 611, assembly GCF_000252165.1. Lineage (GTDB taxonomy): Bacteria > Pseudomonadota > Gammaproteobacteria > Enterobacterales > Alteromonadaceae > Glaciecola > Glaciecola punicea. Next base: position 50,490 of record NZ_BAET01000007.1, on the reverse strand, counting down.
GATGAGGCCTAATTTAAAGCGCCTGCTTAAACGTGGCGCACTCATGTAGAAGCGGCCTTATTACGACTATTTCGCATATAAATGGGTGTGTTGGCTTGAGTAATTAGTAACACAGTATGCACAGTTTTCATGTGGCAAGATCCTATTTGTAGGTAAATATAAGCATCAGCAATGCGATTCATATAGTACTATCTGCGGACAATGGCATCATTATCAAGCGTTCGTCGTTTGCAAAAAAGGACTGAGTTGAGTAGAAAGTATGTAAACGCGACAAAAAAAGTTGCGCGCGCGTGGGAAATCCCCTTTCAATATACAGCTTAAGCTGTGTATTTACTGCCAGTGTAAATTGCTCCTCTTGCGCTCGTAGCTTAACCAGCACATCCTCGAGGCCGGTGTCTTGCGCGGCTAAATTGTCTATACTCACCCTAAATGGAATATTACATGCAATTGAAAAAGCCCACTCAAGTGCCTGTGGTTTTTGCTCAGCTAATGCAAACGTCTTTTGCTGCTGCGCGCTTCTGCCATCTGGCGCATACCAATAGCCGTAGTCAGTTTGCAAACGTCTTTTGTCTCCCGCAATACACCAGTGTGCTATTTCATGCAGTGCACTGGAAAAATAGTCATCACGATAAAATATTACATGTTGGGCTTGCTTGGCGCTACTAGGGCTGTAAAGAGGCTCAATCGCATTGCCTCGCAAACGAGTGTTGAACTGCTGCTCGAAACACTGGCAGAACAGACTCTGTAAATCAATGTCGCTCTTGGCAAGATGTTGATTTTTTATAGGCAAATTTGCTGACATAGTCTCTATACTGGTAATCTCTTATTTCGCATATTTCGATCATTTGCGGGTACTGCTTAATTTTTTAGGTGAAAATTAACGCATGCATTATAGCCGATGCTATTATAAACAACATGTAAAAGTTACCTTTTATTTGCTGACACTTAAATGATAAAACAAAATACACTTTACAAAGAACATCTTCATACGCTTAATTGGCTACACCCCAAGCCATTCGTATGCGAATGGGAAATACAGAGCACACATATCGATCATTACCAGCACACCAATAACATTGCCTATTTAACACGCCTAGAAAAGCTTGCGTGGGAGCATTCTGCATCGCTAGGACTATGCTTTACAGACTATCAACAGCTTGACCGCGCCATGGCTATTACTCAGCATGAACTTAATTATCATCTAGCGTCTCATGTGGGAGACAAACTCATGTGTGCAACATGGATCCTGAATTGTGATAAAAAACTTCGACTAAGTCGTCAATTCCAGTATATTAATGCTGTCAGTGGCAGGACTATTTTTAGTGCAAAGACTCACTTTGTTTGCGTGAGTTTGCGAACAGGTATGCCAAAAAAGATGCCCGAAATTTTTCAAAATATTTATGGAAATGCGGCCGTAACTGTATGAAGTACACAAGTACACATTACACGAAAACTCAATTAAACTCTAATATCGCTTGAGCTAAGGAACATGATATGCATTTAATAAAATGGCTAAGTGTATTATTGTCCATATCCTTGGGCGCTAATTTTTGGTTCATTTACAATTGGGCGACACATAAAGACGCTCTTGTCACCGGCATCAACAGCCTTGAAAATTCAGCGTCAGATGAGCCTTCTCACGCATGGCAGCAATATTCACAAGATTCTATCCGCAGTGCCTCCCAGAGAAACCCAAAGCTTACAAAATCACTTGCCACTGCCGATGAACGGATGCGTTCTCAAAGTACCTATTTACAGTGGCTTAAATCAATGGCAGAAGCACAAGAATTTCAGCAGCTTGAATTTGAAGTAAGCGCCTATTTGCGCATTTACCCGCAAGACACTGCCGCTATGCTCCTTGAAGCACAGGCGTATTATCACAACAAGCCCCTCAATGTTGCACTTGTTCACTACCATGCACTTTTAACAAAGCCGTTAACGCCTAAACAGCACAGCGATATAGAAAAGCTTATTGCCGTTAATACCACGCGCGTTATTCAGCAGTTTAGCGGTGACGGCGCATGGAATTTATTGGCCCAATTTTTAGAACCTTTGGTACAAGTTGCGCCACGAAATAGGCAGTATTTGATGGCCTTAGCAGGAGCCTACGGCATGCAGTCTCAGTTGACGTTAATGGAAGACGTGCTGGCGAGTTTTGAGTCTACCGATATTCGCGCCATTAGGCTGCGACAAAACGTTAACGCGCGCTTGAATCAAACCAGCCGCACAGATGAAGCCGTTAGTTTGTCAGACAACATTGTTGATAGCGCCTTAGATAATCCCCGTCTAGCTGATGTTTTAATGCAACAAGAACGGGGGCAATTTGTGACCCGCGCGCTTATACATAATACACCCGCCAGATTATTAGTCGATACAGGCGCATCCACCACTGCCATAAGTAATGAAACGTTTAATGAAATTGAGCGTCGTGATGTGGAGTTTTTAGGACTGTTTAAAGTCAATACAGCAGGCGGTCTTATTGAAGCACCTATATACAAGGTTAAACAAATAACCATAGGGCATCGCATAGTTACCAACACCAGCGTGTTGATTTTACCAAGTGAAAACTTAGGCCAATTTGACGGTTTACTAGGCATGAATGTGCTAAGCCAATTTGATTTAAGCTATGATGCCGCGAGTGAAACTATGCGTATGTATAAAAAACGCTGAAACGATGAGGCCTCAGCGTGATTTTATGTCTTAGAGTGATGCGCAAAGCCTCGTACCTTGATCAATTGCGCGTTTTGCGTCAAGTTCGGTGGCAAAGTCAGCCCCGCCAATTAGGTGATATGGCAACCTTAGTCCGTCAACTAACTCTCGCTTAGGCATTTGACCTGCGCAGATAATAACATTGTCGACATCGAGTACTGTTGACTCACCATTTACTTCTATATGCAAACCTTCATCGTCAATTCGTTTGTATGTTACACCGGCTACTAGCTTCACGCCCTTCATCATCAAGCCCGCCCGATGAGCCCAACCAGTTGTTTTGCCTAAACCAGCACCCACTTTTGTGGTTTTACGCTGTAGCAAATAGATTTCTCGTGGCGATGGCTCGGGCTGCGCGTGCATGCCTTCCACCCCACCTCTGTTTTCGAAGGTCATGTCTATTCCCCATTCTTTCATAAAGGCAGGAATGTTGGTTGAAGTAGACACCCCAGCGTGCGACAAAAACTCGCTGGTATCAAAGCCTATGCCGCCGGCGCCTAGCACCGCGACTTTTTTGCCCACTGGCTTTTTATGTTTTAGCACATCTACATAGGACAGTACTTTAGAGTGGTTTATGCCTTCTATGTCGAGCTGGCGCGGAATAATACCCGTGGCTAATATAACTTCATCAAAGCCACCTTTGTGCAGAGTATCGACATCCACTTTGGTATTAAGCACAATGTCGACACCTAACAGCGCCAACTGTACGCCAAAATATCGGATAGTCTCGTAAAACTCTTCTTTACCCGGTATTTGCTTGGCAATATTAAACTGACCGCCTATTTCAGTATCAGCGTCATATAAGGTCACTTTATGCCCTCTTTGGGCGCAGGTTTTTGCAGCAGCAAGGCCAGCAGGCCCTGCGCCTACAACGGCAATATTTTTCAGCACAGTGGCTGGCACAATATTTAGTTCGGTTTCATGGCAGGCTCGTGGATTTACTAAGCAACTGGTCATTTTACCGTCAAAGACATGATCTAAACAGGCCTGGTTACACCCTATACAGGTATTAATTTGATTCGCTTGGTTGTGCTCTGCTTTACGGACAAAGTCGGCGTCTGCCAAAAACGGTCTTGCCATTGATACCATGTCGGCATCACCGCGCGCGAGCACTTCTTCAGCCACTTCGGGGGTGTTAATTCTATTTGAGGTAATTACCGGAATATTCAACGCTTTTCTAAACTTAGCCGTTACCCACGTAAATGCAGCTCTTGGTACTTTGGTCGCAATCGTAGGGATACGCGCCTCATGCCAACCAATACCCGTGTTTATGATGGTTGCACCGGCTTTTTCTATTGCTAGCCCGAGTTCAACCACTTCATCATAGTTTGATCCGCCCTCTACTAAATCAAGCATAGACAAACGGTATATAATAATAAACTCTTCACCCACTGCTTCACGCACGCGGCGCACCACTTCAATGGGGAGCTTAATACGATTTTTGTACTCACCGCCCCACTCGTCTTTTCGCTGATTAGTGCGCGTGGCAATAAACTGATTTAAAAAGTAGCCTTCAGAGCCCATTATTTCGACGCCGTCATAACCTGCGCGCTGAGCTTGCTGCGCGGTAAATACGAAGTCGTCGATCTGTCTGGCAATACCTTCTTCATCAAGTGCTTTGGGCATAAATGGATTGATGGGTGCTTGAATGGCAGATGGCGCTACTAACTTTTTACTGTAGGCGTAACGACCTGTGTGCAAAATTTGCATACAAATTTTACCGCCCTCGTCGTGCACCGCTTTAGTGACTACTTTATGGTTTTCTACTGCTTCATCGCTATCTAATCTACACGTAACATCGTGTGTTGCGCCTTCATCGTTTGGCCCTATGCCGCCGGTAACTATGAGGCCTACACCGCCGCGAGCGCGTTCAGCAAAAAATGCCGCCATGCGTTCATGGCCGTTAGGCAACTCTTCAAGACCGGTGTGCATAGAGCCCATCACGATGCGGTTTTTTAGCTGAGTGAAACCTAAGTCTAAGGGACGAAAGATGTGCGGATAAGGTGTCTTTGCTTCTAAAGAAGCAAGTGCTATTGTCATTTTTTTTCGTTCCTCAAAATAATACGATTACACTAACGTGCATAATAGACGGGCAGCTTTTGCCACCGAATTTTATAGTTTGGTTTATTCGTTACGGATGTATAAACAACATTAATCAACTAAATTCTCAGGCTTATCTTCGCGCAGTTTGAGCCAAATTTTTCCACTCTCAACGCCATATTTCCGCACAACCGCCACAACCCGATCAGGCTCATTTGCATCTAGTACCCCAAGCAGCTGCTTATAATAGTTAGTGGCTATGTCGCGGGCACTTTCATGATGAAAGAAAAAACCGCCTACACGAGCGTAAATGCCTTTAAAACCATTCATCATAAGCACATAGACGGGGTTGTCTGATGCAAAAGCTAAATCATGATGCATTTGATAGTCGTGCTGAGAAAAAGCGTTGCCTTCTTGCTCAACGTGCTGGTAACGTTCAATGATTTCACGACTGATTTTTGGTGACTGACGAAATGCCGCACGAATAAACACAGCGCTTAGATTAGTGCGCGCTGACAGCATTTTATTAAGTAACTCAGGTTGCCCTGCTTGGTCGAGTCTCGCCAATGTTTCAAGAATATTTAGGCCACAAGTTTCCCAATAGTTATTAATTTTCGTCGGCTTGCCATGCTGAATCGTCAACCAGCCATCGCGCGCTAAGCGCTGCAGGACTTCACGTAAGGTAGTGCGAGTTACCCCGATTAATTCAGAAAGCTCACGCTCGGCAGGCAGAATCGTTCCTGGAGGAAATCGGCCACTCCATATGGACTCTACTATATATTCTTCAGCAAAGCCTGCTGGACTTTGGGACTTATAGATCATGCGTACAACTAAAATGTTAAATGTATTCACAGATTGTACCAGATGAACGGCACAAGAAAAGCTTTATGTTTTGCGCATGCATTTGCTCAATGCAAATAGGTAATTGAGTACACTTATAATTAACGGTCGCTCATAATGCGCCAATTAAGTATAATACAACGCGTATTTGCGATATAACGCCAAATCATCAACATAACCAGTAGAGGAACGCCATGCAGTGGATATATGAGTTTAGTCAACAAAAGCGCGCTTGGGCGCTGCTGAGTATATCTGCGTTTGCTTTGTTAATAACGGCATTGTACTTTCAATATGCCATGGACTTACTGCCGTGTATCAAGTGTATTTATCAAAGAACGGCGGTTATTGGTGTACTTATGGCCGCCGTTATTCCGCTGTTATACAATCATACATATACACGCCTTGCAGCATATTCAGTGTGGGCCTACAGCTGCTTTGAAGGTATTAGGGTGGCACGTGAACATTTAGATATTATATTTGCGAGCAATCCTTTTGCCAATATCTGTGACATTGTGCCTAATTTCCCCTCGCTTTTGCCTCTGCATGAATGGTTTCCTGCAATTTTTGCAGCAACAGGTGATTGTAATGAGAATAGCTGGCAATTTTCTGGCATAGGAATGGCGAGCTGGATGCAAATAATATTTGGTGTTTATCTGGCTATTTTAACGCTTGTCTTACTTGCTAATGTGTGGTTTGGCCTTGTTAAAAGAAACGGATAATAGCGCGTTAAATTTTTTCAAACGTTAATGCATAAAATGAGAAGATAAGGCTATTCAAGAGAATCAAGTGGCCACGTTACAATATAATCTTCAAACTTATCCATGTCGACATTAGCTTCGCTCACCACGCGATTGCGAACGGTAATCCCCAATTGATGCATTTTGGTCTTTTTACCCTTATTCAGCAAGGGGTGCCAATGCGCCAAACCTTTGCCCTCTTGCAGTCTTCTGTAACTGCACGAAGGCGGCATAAAAAATACGTCAGCAAGATTGTCTTTAGTCAGCGTAACGCAGTCAGGTACAAGCTCCCCACGTTTTTCATACTGAGTACATGCGCAGGTTTTATCGTTGAGCAAATAACAAGCAATATTGGTATAGAGTATTTCTTCGTCTTGATTTATGTGATCAGTGGGAGCAAACTCTTGCTCTAGTGCTTCATCATCAATAAACTTATGTAAACAACAGCGCGCGCAACCATCACAAATAGCTTCCCACTGTGGCCGCGACATTTCACTTAAGGGCGTGTCGCGCCAAAAAGCAGACTCGATTAAGTCCTTTGAATATACAGACTTTTGCTTTGTGCTACTCATAAGAGCTACCAATAGTGTTATTTTGCATCAGGAATATTATCAATTTGACGACCGTGTAAATGCCCTTCCAATAAGTTCGTGACCTTTGGTGGTAGCTGTAAATAAAAACCTTCTGACTCAAGTTTTAACACTAGCTTATTTCTATCCATACCCGCAATGATCTCGCGCTTATTTAAGGGTATCAACATGACGAATAAAGGCGTGCCGAATTTTTGCATAAGCGCTGCAGGGACTTGGGTAAAATCGTCACGCTTTGCTACATACAAATAGGTGTCGACTTTTTTAGGCGACTTATAAACTGCGCTTAATTTCATGATGACCTGCTATTACCACATGTAAGTTATGTTGATTGAGTAGCTGTTTACCTTGTATATAATCAGCAAAAAGCTCACCACGCCACCCTGTTAGTATATCAGGTTTGAAGCCTTGTAATTCAAGTTCGTCAAAGTCAAACCAACACCACTTTAAAAGCTGGTTCATTTGTTTTTTGCTGGCTAGAACAGGTGCGGGTATATTTTGCTGTAAGGCTACATGGTCCACAAAGTCTTTGACCGCATTTAAGCAAGCTTTGTAGCCGTTAAATTCTACCAAACGCTGTATTCTGGGCACAGCTTGTATATTACTTTGTTCTTTGGCGGCATGACATATTCGTAACAGATCATCTTTATAAAGCCGCGCTTGTTTTGAATATAAATTATGACAGTCAAATAAAGCCTGTGGCGTTTCAGGTACTTTGCTAGCAATCTCAAACAGTGCAATTTCTTTTATAACAAAGTTTACGGCCATATTTTCTTTTCTAGCGACCTCTAAACGCCATTTAGCGAGTTCCTTTAAGGCGCTTAGCTGCTTACCTTTCAATTTCCAATTGTTTTTAAGCGAGTAATACGCAATTTCAGTCGGCAGCGGTATTGACTTTTTAAGGCCTAGCTGATGAATTTCATCAAGCACCCAATCGGTTTTCTGCAGAATTTGCGTTTCTTTGTAGATGTGCTCATACAGGGCCATTAAATGCGTCACATCGGCACTGGCATAAGCGCACTGGGCTGAGCTGAGTGGCCTTTGGATCCAATCGGTTCTAGACTCGCCTTTGTCCACGGTAATTTCAAACAAATTCTCAACCAAATTAGCATAGCCTACCGATACGCCAAGGCCTAACATAGCCGCAGCAAACTGTGTATCAAAAAGCGGTGTGGGTATTATATGTAAATGGTGCCACAGCGCTTCTAAGTCTTCAGAGCAGGCATGCGCCACTTTCACAATATTCGGATTTGTTAAAATTGAAGAAAACTCAGATAAATCCTTAATAGCAACAGGATCAATAAGCGCAACCTGATGCTTATCAAACACTTGAATAAGCCCTAATATTGGCGTTAAGGTTTGCGTGCGCACAAACTCAGTGTCAATGGCTAGGACTTCTTGGGTAGAATAGTGGGCGCATAACTGGGTAAGTTGCGCAGGTGTATCAACGTATAAATATTCATATGTTTTATTATAAGGATGCAATTTTTCTCTAATTCTATTAAATTTTGTTACTATTTTAGTTATTATAAGGCCTATCGAAAGATTAACATAAGCTTCTAAAAACCCTATTCGCTGATCTTATCGCGTAGTTCACGACGCAGTATTTTACCCGCATTGGACTTTGGTAGCTCGTCTATAAATTCCACTATTTTGGGCACTTTATAGCCTGTGAGCAGTGACTTACAGTGTTTAATAACGTCTTCTTTGCTTAAATTAGGGTCTTTTTTCACGACAAATAATTTAACCACTTCTCCCGACACGTCATGCGCAATGCCTACCGCAGCAGCTTCAAATACACCTTCGTGCATAGCCGCAACTTCTTCTATTTCGTTGGGAAACACATTAAAACCAGATACCAATATCATATCTTTTTTACGATCAACAATGTACAGAAAACCTTGCTCATCCATTTTTGCAATATCGCCTGTTGCTAGCCATCCTTCCCGCAAAATGTCATTTGTTTCTTGGGGCCGTCCTAAATAGCCTACCATTACCTGCGGGCCTTTAACATAAAGTTCGCCAGACTCACCAATGGCCACTTGGTTGCCGTCATCATCTATCAACTTGATATCGGTAGAGGGCAATGGAAGTCCAATGGAACCTTTATATTCGGTTAAATTGAATGGGTTTACCGATACAATAGGTGAACACTCTGTTAAACCGTACCCTTCAATTAACACTTTGCCTGTTACGCTATGCCATTTGCTCGCGACGGGCTGTTGAACTGCCATGCCGCCGCCTAGGCCAAACATAAAATGGCTGAAATCTAAGCCAGCAAAACCTGGGGTGTTCAAGAGGCCATTAAACAGAGTGTTAACACCGGTAATAACCGCAAAAGGATACTTCTTTAATTCGGCGACAAAACCCGGCATATCGCGCGGATCGGTAATTAATAAGTTCGGACTCCCCGATTTAAAAAACGTTAGACAATTGCTGGTAAGCGCAAAAATGTGATACAGCGGCAGCGCTGTTACTACCATAGCACCTGGACTCACCGCTATTTTAAGATTGCCTGCTACCTGCTCTAAATTAGACACCATATTCCTATGCGACAGCATGGCGCCTTTCGACACGCCTGTAGTTCCGCCTGTATATTGCAAAAAAGCAATATCATTAGCGCCTACTTCCGGCCTGATATAAGAGGGAGATTTACCCTGTAAAAGGGCGTCATTAAAACGTATCGCACTTTTTAGATTGTACGTGGGTACCATCTTTTTAATGTATTTTACCGCAAAATTGACTAACCATCTCTTCGGCGCCGGGAGCATGTCGCCCACCGACGTTAACACCACATTTTCAAGCTCAGTGTTACTGATAACTTTAGATAGAGTGTCAGCAAAATTTTCAAGCAAAATTATGGTTTTTACTTTGGCATCGCTGAGCTGATGCTGCAATTCTCTTGGGGTATACATTGGGTTAACGTTAACCACCGTCATCCCCGCACGCAATATACCAAATAAAGCCACAGGATATTGCAGTAAGTTAGGCATCATTACTGCAACTGAGTCGCCCTTTTGTAAGCCTGAATTTTGTAAATACGCGGCAAATTGCGCCGACAAACCGTCTAAATCAGCGAACGTAATTTGATGGCCCATGTTAATAAAAGCAGTTTTGGTACTAAACTCGGCAAATGATGCTTCAAAAATGTCTAACAATGAAGGAGCGATGTTGTCGCTTATTTCCGCATCGACATTTTTATCGTATTGCGCTATCCAAATCTTTTCCACTTAGCACCTTTTTGGTGGTTAATAACGCGCTAATACTAATGTACCTGTCTGTAAAAAGAAACAGTGATTCTAATTTAGGATAAATGAATTAAGACTTAAAAAAATGTGCGCAGTATTTATCAATACAATTGGCTACGGGCGTTACCGATTCGAGGTGAACATGATGACCGCCTTCGAAAGTACTAACAGGAACATCAAAGAAAACTGGATCGCGCAGCGCTATTGCCGCTTTAATCTTCTCAAATCCTTGATTACCCAATATTAATAATCGTGGGCATTCTATGTTGGCAAGCACCGAAGATGCTTGTTCTTCCGTCATTCTCATGGCCGAGTTAGTGCGTAAGCGCTTATCGGTGCGCCATTGTAAATTGCCCACAGCATCGGTTTTTAGATTTCGGATCATGATTTGCTGTGCATGCTTAGGGCTCAAGTCACTCACCGCACAGCGCGATTTTACAACCGCTTCAATGTTTCTTGGGTGTATAATAGCCTTATTGGCTTTGGCCCTGCTTATGAAGCATTCTCTTAACTGCGCCGCTGTGGTGTCTGCGCTTTGCGTCAATGGGCCGCACGACTCTATCGCAATAAACCCTCTTAAGCCCTTAGGCCTCGTAGATGCATATAAACTGCTAACGATAGCGCCTAGAGAATGGCCAAGCAGCGCAAAATTACGCAGTTGTAATGTCACTATTAGCTGATACACATCATAAGCATAGTCACTTAAATGATAGTAAGCGTCTATGCTTCTGTGCTCGGATTTACCATGGCCTGCCATGTCTATGGCCACGCATTGGTAATTGTTCAGAAGGGGCATTAAAGTGGCAAAACTGTTGGCGTTATCTAGAAAACCATGCAGACACACTAACGTTGGTTTTCTCGGATCAATTACCTCACTGTTTGCAAGCGCGGCCAGCGATAAGTGTGGCAACTTTATTTGCGTTTCATACAACATATTGCGCTCTACTGCTGTGGCTTTGGCCTTCTGTCCGTTTGACGAGTCTGCAGTGTGCTTGTTGTTCTTCTAGGCTTACTTTGAATGACACTTGAAGATGCGGGCTTAGTACGCCTGACTTTAGAGCCTTGACTATGCCCGTTGAAGCGCTCAATTCTCGCCCGTCCTCTTTGACGCTGTAGCATCCACGGGTTGTACCATGGGTTGAAAAAGCCGCGATGAAACCCTGCACCATAGATGAAAGGAGAAAAAGCGAAGGAATCTATTTCTACATTTACATCCGTCGTTTCTTTCCACATGTAATAGCCTTTAGCTTCTAAGGTCGGATACATATATCTCTGTTCACCTATAATGCCCTCAACATTTTCACTGACGTCACCAACCACCGTAATTAAGCGACCTTTTTCAAACACTAGTGGATCAACAAAACCAGCCACTATTGCTTTGAAGCGGCCAGTGCTAGGCAGGCCTGTCTTTGGTTTGCCTTGACGATCTTCAGGGAAAAACACTACTTCAATTTCAGACACGTCTTTCTTGTTCACAACCGAAACAATCTTACCACCCCAGCGCGCTTTTCCATCAATGCTCGATAATGAAATTGCAGCATCAGGCTGTATATTCGCAATGTCGTTGCTAACATCGTCAAAAGATATTAGCTTCGTATTTTCTGCTACGGTAATAGAGTTTGGTACTGTTGCACACCCCGCCAATGCGCTAAGCGCCGCGACAAGCATTATTAACTTTATACTCTTTATTGCACTCATTATTAACACCTTAATGGGTAAATACACAAGATTTTGGCTATTTTTAAACTACCAAGTTCAATGCCCTCAGCGAAGTTGAGTTGTATTAAACAAGCGCGTTTCTACATTTTATGCGGTAATTTTTTCCACGTTACTGTATCTCTAACGTACACAGGTTCTATTTCGTTCACCGTAATCGTTGTTTTCTTTTTAAGTGCTTGTTGCGCAAAAGAAAGCATATAGGCGGCATTAGGATAAAGCACGTCTAGTGTGAAGCTCTGCAGAGCTTCACTGAAAAGTGAAGCATATGTCACAAAACCTGTGCCCGCTAGACCAATATCTGGTGGTAGGCTGCGCCAATAATCAAGAGCGTCTTGTGGCGCCACTACCACTTCTTTCATCTGCGCGCTGGCAACCCCGTCTACTATTGTAAAATGGCCCATGTACACCTCTTGCATGCGCGCATCAATCAATATTAAATGTTCAGTGCGGCCCGTTTGTGCATAAACTTGCTGCGCCATTGTGGCGAGGGTAGACACCTGCACCACAGGTAAATCAGCGCCAAAGGCTAAGCCTTGAACCGTGCTTGCCGCTATTCTTACGCCAGTAAAACTGCCGGGGCCACAGCCATAGGCAATAGCTGATAAATTAGCTGGCAACATAGAACTACGCGTTAAAATAGTATCAATCATTGGCAGTATTTTCTGACTATGCTGCTGTGGACATATTTCAAAAATACTGTCTACTGGGTCCGCTGTATGATTTTGTGACGCTGGATTTTGTGGGTTGCTGCTCACCGTGCTGCCCATTAAGGCTACACTGCAAGCTTCGGTTGCTGTGTCAATTGCTAGTATATTCATGTAATAATCTCGATTTATAATGCCATTAATAAGGTTGCTTGTGGCTAACGTTAGCTAATTGAGGATAAAAAAGCCTGCACCGTTTTTAAATCTCGTGTTTTGCGCATATCGGGCAAACTGGCAAGAAAGGTACTTGCATAAGGCTTAGTTACAAGACGGTTATCGCATATGACCAATACGCCTCGGTCTTGAAAATCTCGAATTAGCCTGCCTGCGCCTTGTTTGAGAGCGATTACCGCTTGGGGTATTTGAATGTCGAAAAATGGCGATCCACCCTGCTTTTGACAATCATCGAGTCGCGCTTTTAGCAGCGGATCATCGGGCGATGCAAACGGTAATTTATCAATCATAACGCAGAGTAAATCATCACCTTTAACGTCAACGCCTTCCCAAAATGCCCCTGTGGCAAAGAGCGCACTTTCGGGATTGGCGAGATAATCTTCTAAAATAGCCGATTTTGAGCGTTCGCCCTGCACATAAATCGGATTGTCAATGCGTTCTTTTACCAAACTTGATACTTCTCGCATCATGTAGTGACTGGTAAATAAAATAAAGCATCTGCCTTTTGCAGCTTGTATCAGGGTAATCGCCGTGTCGACCAAGGCTTGTTTTATATTCTTGCTGCTGGGCTCAGGTAAGTATCGTGGCACGCACAATATAGCTTGCTTTTGGTAGTCGAAGGGGCTGTCAAAACACAGGCTGTCTGCGTCTTGAAGTCCCATGAGTTTTTGAAAGTGGGTAAACTCGCCGTTTATGGCTAAAGTAGCCGAAGTAAACACCCAACTAGCTTCTCGCTCATTCATTACCTTTGAAAATTGTTTGGCGATACTCAAGGGCGTGAGGTGCAGCATAAGATGGTACTTTGTTGTTTCAAACCACAAGCTCACATCTTTGTGCGTGCTAATAGTAAACAAACGCAAGCGCTCAGTATTGGTGCTGATCTTTTCAAGCAAGGCGTCTAAATCTTTATCGCGGCCGCCATGAATTTTGCCCACTTCCAATAAATTTCCAAGGTAATTTAACAACTGCGTAATTTGCTCAACAACCGGTACTCGCTTCATTGCCCCTAGCCAATTCCCGCGTTCGCTGTCGCTGGGAAACTGCATGCGCAGATCCGACACCGCATATTGGCATTTTTCGGCAAACTCTGACAACTGGTTAGCGTCTTTGACACTCACTTTCTGCAGCTTTATTAAATCTTTTAGCTGATCGTTAAGCTGCCGCGTCGAGAAATTTTCGCCAAAATATTCACTGGCAATGTCAGGCACTAAGTGTGCCTCATCAAAAATAATGCAGTCGGCGGCGGGTATCAATTCACCAAAGCCCTGCTCTTTTAGCGCCAAATCGGCAAAAAATAGATGATGGTTAACAATCACCACATCGGCCTGCATGGCTTTTTGGCGCGCTTTCACTAAAAAACAGTCATCATAGTAAGAGCAGTCTTTACCAAGGCAGTTGTCAATAGTGGAAGTCACCATAGGCAGCACACGAGCGTCTTCTTTGAGGCCTTTAAGGTCGCTCATGTCGCCGGTTTGAGTGCCCACAGACCACTTTTGCACCATTTTATATTCTAATAGGGTTTCTTGTTCAATACCCCGAGTAGACAATTCGTTAAGCTTTATGCGGTGAAGGCATAAATAATTGCTGCGCCCTTTTAATAATGCCGTGTCTTTTTGTTTGTTAATGAGCTCTTTCACCAGCGGTAAGTCTCGCTTAAACAGTTGTTCTTGCAAATTTTTTGTACCGGTGGAAATAATAACTTTTTGCTGACTTTGAATTGCCGGCACTAAATAAGCGAAGGTTTTTCCCGTGCCTGTGCCTGCTTCTGCAATAAGCGCGGTTTTACTTGCAAGCGCTTGTTCTATGGCAACCGATAAATCGAGCTGCTGCTGACGAACCTGATAATCCCTAAGTACACCGGCTAACGGACCGTCTTGGGCAAAAAAATCGCTCACCTTGTTGGATAGCTGCTGCTGGGGCGAACGCTTAGCAGAGGATGATTGTTCAGGCGTCATAAGGCTAATAATAAATCTCTATACATGTTAAAAACGTCAATGATGACAAAGGTGGTTAGCTGCTATAGCCATAAGCTTAGCCGCTTGCTTGTTATCTAAACAATACTTTTTCTTGCTTAAACCAATACACACAAAAACCTAATAAGGCACCTGCTAATATTACCGATGAGCCAAATATAGCAATCAACTGCACGTAGTCCATAGTGCCTTTGACTAACTCTTTAATGGCCAGTGCCACATTTGTTAGCGGGATCCATGCCCATACGCCCTTTAATTCTATGCCCGGAATAAGAGTGACAATGATAGGTAGGAAAACCACGATCATCAGCGGGCTCATGTAACCTTGGGCCTCCTTAAATGAACGCGCATAAATAGACAAAGCCAATAATAGAGACGCAAAAGTGGCCACTACCGGAATAAGCATTAAAAACACCAGTAAAAAGTCAAACCCATCTATGGCCGAGATAAATTCAACCACCGGCCCCATTGGCATTTGCACACTTATCACAAGCGCCCAGATACCCATACTGATGACTGTTACCAGAGCCGATGTTAGGCCCGCAGTTGCAATAGTTAAAAATTTTGCCAACACAATTTTATAGCGGTCAATAGGCGACAGTAGCAGTGTTTCTAAGGTACCTCTTTCCTTTTCGCCCGCGCCTATATCGGCCGCTGGGAGCATAGCGCCCTGCAGGCACAAAATAAACATAAAGTAAGGGATAAGGCCGCCAAAAATAGCTCCTGTTTGCTCGCGTGCATCAGCTAAATTGACCTTTTGAACAATGATTGGGTCGAGCATCGCTGCTTGAATCGACTCGCTCACACCAAGGTTTGCAAAGGCATTTCGTTGGTTCATGCTTTCAATCTTGTCGGTAACTTCTTGAATACGCACTTGCACGCTGTTGAGCTGGGCATCATTTAAGACTAGTTTCAACGTTATCTGACCACTTTGGCCAACGTCATTACTGAAGTTATTGGGAATTTGCAGTACAAAGTCAACTTCATTACGGCTGATAATACCTGCCACAGTGTCTTTATCACTCAAATTGCCGCTAAGGTCTATGCGCGCTAGGCTATCGACGCTTTCAAGCGCAGCCATTAATTCTGGTGCATATTGCGCCCCGCTTACCGCATACGTTAAACTTTCGGTTTGTGAGGTCGTCATTGCTTTACCGGTAAAGTAAAACATACCACCGAAAATAAGCGGAAAGACCAGCAAAGGCAAAGCGATCATAAAAAACAAGGTTTTGCGATCGCGCAATAATTCTAGTATTTCTTTTTTAAAAATTAACCACATTAGCTTTCACTCCTGTGCAGAGCGCGCATAAAGGCCTCATGTAAATTATTGGGAGAAAGTGCTACAAAATCGGCAAGTGGCCCGTCAAAGCTGGTTAAACCGTGATCAATCACCGATATGTGGTCACATAGTTCGGTCACTTCATCTAAGTGATGAGTAGAGAAAATAACAGGGATACCTTTGTGCTTTAAATCTCGTATAAAGTCTATAACGGTTTTAGCCGCCATAATATCGAGCCCTGTTGTGGGTTCATCAAGTACCACCACGTCGGGAGAATGCACAACCGCTCGTGCGATTGAGGTTTTTTGTTTCATGCCTGTAGAAAAATTCTCGCTGCGGCGATCTAAAAAAGTGTGCATGTCGAGCTGGTCAGCAATTTCGTTTATCTTTGCTTTAATCGACGCTTCATTCATACCGTTGAGGCGACCAAAATACTCAATGTTCTCACGCCCCGTTAAGCGGCCGTATAAACCTGTAGAGCCGGATAAAAAACCTATTTTTTTACGTGCCATGACGGGGTCTGCCACCACGTCAATATCGCCGATCATAATGGATCCACTGTTGGGCTGCAGGGCAGTAGACAGCATGCGCAAGGTGGTCGTTTTACCTGCACCATTAGGACCTAGCAAACCTAATACTTGACCCTTATTACAGCGCAAACTCACATTTTTGACGGAATGAAAATAACGTCCATCTAAGCGGGGGTCTTTCTTGTCTTGCTCACTGAGTTTTTTCGGATTTTCTACTGTAAACTTCTTGGCGAGTTCTTTAATAACTATCATTCAAGTTTTCCAAATTCTTATGGTGTGTGAAGACTGCGTGAACTAAATACGCACAAGTGAAAATACAACTAATGAATGTCGGCACGTAATATTATGTGATGCAATTCATTTTAGCGAGTAATTATCTAAAAAACTGCACTTTGGACCTAAAAAAAGCCCTGCATTCAGGGTAAATCTGATAAAAAGCATGTCATAAAAAATTGCCTCTAAAGAACTGAACAATGCTTAAATCTTGTGAAGATAATTACTTCCCACCAAAATAAGCAAAAAGGAAAAAAGAAAAAATATTTCATGCTGCAGGCGCGCAAATAAATGCGTCTTTATTGGCCCTCTGTCACTTGGTTTTCTGCTGAATATTGACATGGGCTCACCATGATTTAGACTGCTATTGAGATTCCCATTGACCTTATTTTCTCTATTACTTTGGTCAATATTTGCATAAGGTCATGGATTAACTTTAGCCAAACACGTGCATTTATCACGGCTTTTTTCCCTGCTACGTTTTTTGGATAATATTAGTCATTACCGCGTTAGGAGCCCACACGTAAATGAAGCAAAAATAGGTGTACGAGAATTATGATTGTCTACACTTGGGTCGTCATCTGCGTTTCGGCATAAAATAGCTGTCGTTGCGATAAAAAGAATCGTTTTGTTCTATTGGCGACCACTGCGGTATACCCAACAGCGGCATTGGCAAAAAGGGTCTTTTTGCGCTGATCAAATTACGTTGGCTTATGTGTGCAAATAACAAGTTATCGCATACTGCATGACGATCCGCACTGTCCTTGTTTGTCTGTATTTGTGCCAGCACACTGTCAGTCACCTCTATTACGACTACCTTGGCGGTTAAGCCAACAAATGGGTTCAACAACATTTCCCATAAAGCGTGCCCAAATATGACGGGAATAATTTGGGAGTGCCATTTACACTTATTCTCAACAAACAAGCGTAACCATTCGTGCTGCTCTAGCTGGGTGTTCACCTCTTTACAATTAGTAAACAGCACCAGCCCGCATTCATCAAAGTGTGTTAACTTGTCTCGCACAGGGCTGCGTTTTTTAGCGCTCTGGTTTAGCTGTATTTGTTCAACATGCTGTTCGTTAAAATATTGTTTTGTGATAGGAAATTGAGACCATATCAAGCCGTTAAAAAAGTCATGCCAGTTTTTCCTTGTTGGGACTTTCTTCGACTCGTATATTATTTGTTCATAATAACGACTGTCGTTTTCAAACTCTTTATCATCAGCAAAGCTTATGGATGGCGTTTTGTGCTTCGCAGCCATTATTATATTCAAGCAGTTAGCATTGTTGCCTAATGTAGTATTCATTTGTGAGGGGCTGCCTAAGCTACCGATTACACTGTTTTCTTGAGCAAGTGATGATTTAACATAAGAAGCCAGAGTGTAAAAAGGCGCTAAGTCAGAGAGCAGAAACAAGGTTTTAAGGCTATTAATTGATGCTTCTTCGCTCGTTTCATCTTGAGAATGACGTATATTCATAGGACTTTGATGCACTCCTTTATAATAAATATTTGTGGACTTTTAATGTGGCTGATAAGGGTATAGCAACGAATAAAACCGCGATATTTTTTTCTACACAAATAAAGCAGGAAGAAGGTACAGCGAGAAATGTAATGTATAAACGCTAACACAAATAATTTGGAGGCTCGAGATAAACGAGATCTAGCGCCAGGCTGAACGAAAAAAAGCACACTAAACTTTAAAAATCGTTAATTTACCCCATCAGTTTTTTGTATTAGGCTTATAAAACAAATAAACACTTGCAATTTTCTTGTATCATGGCAAATTCGTGTTGCACAAAATAATTATCAATAATTATCAATTATCAATAATCAAACAATAATAATAAATGTAATGCGCTTCGGCCTTGGCCTAGTTCCTGCCTGTAGCAGTGGGCTTTTTTTAGGTAGATTAAAAAAGCAGCATCTAACAATAAACGGCAGAGATTTTGTACACCTTCTTTGAATAACTAACAAAAGGCAAGCATTTATATGTGTGGTATTTTCGGTATCTTAGATATCAAAACAGACGCTGGTGAGCTAAGACCAAAAGCGCTCGAGCTAGCAAAATTATTACGCCATCGCGGCCCTGATTGGTCGGGTATATGGCAAGACGAACACGCAATTTTATGCCATGAACGCTTAGCAATTGTAGATGTTGACACAGGCGCTCAACCGCTTTTAAGTGACGACGGCAATCAAATACTCGCGGTAAACGGCGAGATTTACAACCATAAAGAGCTAGCCCAAACCCACTGTGAAGGCTACGAATTTACCACTCGCTCAGACTGCGAAATTATTCTGCCCTTATACAAACGTTATGGCGTTGACTTTATTGACAAACTTGAAGGTATGTTTGCTTTCATACTATATGACAAAGCCAGTGGTGACTATTTAATAGCGCGCGATCATATGGGTATTATTCCGTTATACACGGGCTTTGACGAATTTGGTAACTTTTACGTTGCCTCAGAAATGAAAGCGTTAGTACCCGTGTGTAAAACCGTGCAAGAATTTCCTCCTGGGCACTACATGCTTAACGGAAAGCTGGTTAAGTACTATGTGCGCGACTGGATGGATTATGAAAATGTCAAAGACAACACCACCAATCTGGTAGATCTTAAGCATGCCTTTGAAAAGGCAGTAAAATCTCACTTAATGTCAGATGTGCCCTACGCTGTCCTTTTATCAGGTGGCCTTGACTCTTCATTGGTGTCGGCAGTAGCCGCTCGCTATGTGGCAAAGCGCATAGAAGACGAGGATAAAACCGATGCTTGGTGGCCACGACTGCACAGCTTTGCGGTAGGCCTTGAGGGCGCACCAGATTTAATTGCGGCGAAAAAAGTTGCTGACATGATTGGTACAGTGCACCACGAAGTGCACTTTACTATTCAAGAAGGCCTAGACGCCATTCGTGACGTTATTTATCATCTTGAAACCTTCGATACCACCACTATACGGGCCGCCACACCAATGTATTTGCTCACCCGCAAAATTAAAGCCATGGGCATAAAAATGGTCTTATCAGGAGAAGGCGCCGACGAAATTTTCGGCGGCTACCTGTATTTTCATAAAGCGCCTAACGCCAAAGAGTTACATGAAGAAACCGTGCGTAAATTAGACCGCCTACACATGTTTGACTGCGCTCGGGCCAACAAGGCAACCTCAGCGTGGGGCGTTGAAGCACGTGTGCCCTTCTTAGATAAAAACTTTCTGGATGTAGCAATGCGCCTTAACCCACAAGACAAAATGTGTATAAACGGCCGCATGGAGAAATGGATTTTGCGCAAAGCATTTGATGACAACACCTACTTGCCACCCGAAGTATTGTGGCGTCAAAAAGAACAGTTTGGCGACGGTGTAGGCTACTCATGGATTGACTCCATTCGTGAATATGTCGGCGAGAAAGTGTCAGACCAGCAGCTTGCAACGGCACATTTCAGGTTTCCCATAAACACACCCGACACCAAAGAAGGCTATCACTACCGTACGGTATTTGAGCAATTTTTCCCGCAAGAAAGCGCTGCAAAGTGCATACCCGGCGGAAAATCTATTGCATGTAGTACGGTAGAAGCTTTGGAGTGGGATGCAAGTTTCAAAGCCATGGCAGACCCTTCTGGTCGCTCAATGAAATCGGTGCATTCTGGGGAATTTAAAGGCTAGCAACGAAAAGTAAGAAAGTGAAGACATCAGAAAAAGGGGTTTCTGCAGCCAGAACTGGATGCCCTTTCAAATACTGTCCTACTATTGATTAGGATAATACCAATAGCGAGCCTCGTCAATAGGCGTAAGTGGTGGCAGTAATGGATTGGCTAAACGGAAGTTAAGCGCGTTTTTTATATCTAATATTTCCAAAGTTTCCCCAAAGTGCTCATTAAACAACTTTTCAAAACTGCCGTCTTCTATCGCCCTATTCAGGCCCGTTTCGATGAGTCGTGACAGCGTAATATTTTGTTTGTTAGTAAAGAAATATAAGGCTGAAGGGTAGTAAAAAACAAGGTCTTTTCGCCGCTGCATGTTGACTGAGTATTGATTATCTAACTCTTGCATAACTTCAATGACCGAGCGCGGGAAAAAGTCTGCTTGCTGGGTGTTTATAAATTGCGTACTTTCAATATAGTCTCTGGCGGTAATGACGTTAAACCCATTAGCTTGGAGAATTTTAGTGTCGGGCCAGGAGATACCCTGCACGGGAGAAAACTCAAGTAGGTCTGTTATGTCATTAATCGGGGCTTCTAAAAAAGGGCTATTTTGGTGGCTTAAAAATACTCGCCAACCAATTAAGCCTCGTGTAATGGGGATACGAATAGGCCGCAGCTGCTGTTCCCGAACGGTGTCAGTCATTGACCATATTAGGTTAATATCGAGGTTCTCTTCTAAGCGTTTTAAGGCACGGGGCTGTTTCATTGGCTGTAGTGATTGTGTTAGCTCATACCTCACCCCTGTTTTTTGCAGAGCTAATTCTAATAAGGCCAATGAATAAATATCGCGTATATCACTTTCTACTTCAGATTGCGGATAAGTAATATTCCATACCGCAGAAGCGGCTTGAAAAGAGATGCCGATGTAGCAAAGCACACTCAGTATTGCTGCTACACGCGTAAATCCTTTGCATATTTTACACATGGTTATTCTACTCCGATATATTTATGCAGCTGCACGCTTAATCGCCAGTTACGCTCAATACAGGTCTTTATGGCAAGCGCGGTTGCTCGCTCCTGCTGGCTTATAGGCTGAAGGTACACCATTGGTGATTGAAACGGTGTGGCCTTAATTTGCGACTTGTCATTAAGTTCTTTAAGGGGATTTACCAAGTTTTCTTTATGCAGTAAGGCGTCTAATTCGTCTATGTGCTTTTGCATCGCAATGGGGTGTTTTATCTCGTTAGCGCGCTGCATTGCCTGTGATAAAATGGGCATGCCTGCTTTCATATTAATTTTTGGCGACACCGTCACCCATGTGTCACTATGGCACTGCACCTCATAGGTGCCGCTAGTTTCAATTTGAGTACTAAAGCCTTTGTCGTGGGCACGTGTTGTAAACTCATTAAGATCGAACAAACACGGTTCACCGCCGGTGATTACTATATGCTTTGCGGTGTAGCCTTGCTTTTCTAATAAGGGCAAAAGATCATGACTTTGCACACTAAAATAACTGGGGGAGTCGCCCGCTTTCAAGAAAATAATATCGCTATTTACCTGGTGCTGTGGCAGTGTTTCCCAAGTGTGTTTGGTATCACACCATGGACAGCCTACAGGACAGCCTTGCAAGCGCACAAAAATAGAGGGCGTGCCGGTGAATGAACCTTCACCCTGGATGGTTTCGAATATTTCGTTTACCAACAATGTGGTCATTAATTAATATTTCCTGTAATTAAAATAAATACGATTATGCATTTAGATTTTAGCATCAATGACATAAAATCTGCACTGAAAAAACTAAAGAGTCAAAATATGAGCACAAAAAAAGTTGTTATTATCTATTCAGGCGGAATGGATTCATATACCGTACTGCACTTAGCAAAGCACGAAGGGTATGAAGTTCATGCGGTGTCATTTAATTATGGTCAGCGCCACAGTAAAGAGCTGCTTTACGCTGAAAAAGTTACTCGAAAATTTAACATTCCACATAAAATTGTTGATATATCAAGTATTAACCAGTTGATTGCAGGCTCATCATTAACCTCTAACATTGATGTACCTCAAGGCCATTACGAAGAAGCCTCTATGAAGCAAACGGTCGTGCCCAATCGTAATATGATTTTATTATCATTGGCGGTCGGCTATGCAGTATCAATTAAAGCAGAAGCGGTATATTTTGGCGCACATTCGGGGGATCATGCTATATACCCAGACTGCCGCACTGAATTTGTAAGTACCATGAATGAAGTGTGTAAAATTGCTAATTATGAGGCGGTTGAAGTGCGCGCACCTTTTTTAAAAAGCGATAAAATAGAAATATTGGCCCGCGGCTTGGCACTAAACTTAGACTACAATGACACGTGGACCTGCTATAACGGGCGTGAAAAAGCCTGCGGAAAATGCGGTGCATGCCAAGAGAGATTAGAAGCTTTTGCAGGCAATAACATGACCGATCCTTTAGAGTACGAATAGGCCGTAAAACGCAAATCTACCTTCTACATTGAGGCGGCAAGGTTTTAATAAGTACTGCGTAAAATACTCTTAGCAATTTGATGAATGATCCTTATAAGCGACTTAACATGGTTGCCCCTCAATAAAGTCGTATACGCATTTAAGTATTTACGACTCCGTGAGTATGTTAAGACAACCTCACAATTTCTTTTCTTAAGGCTTCCACATCATCACGCATTGAGGCCGCTTTTTCAAACTCTAAATCTCGTGCAAAACCAAACATTTCTTTCTCCATATCAGCCACTTTGCCCATCATTTCTTTCAGGCTTAGTCGTTTATTGGCAGACTGTTGGTCTGTTACCTTCATCAACTTGACTTTGCCCGATGCGGGATGCGCGCTACTGTCGCCTAAATCCATAATGTCAGTAATGGCTTTAATCACCTGCTGTGGTGTAATACCGTTAGCAATATTATGAGCTTCTTGCACCGCCCGTCGCCTATCGGTCTCATCGATTGCCTTGCGCATAGACTTTGTAATTTTATCGCCATAAAGTATGGCGCGCCCGTTCAAATGACGTGCCGCGCGGCCTATAGTTTGAATTAAAGACTTTTCAGCGCGCAAAAAGCCTTCTTTGTCGGCATCAAGTATAGCCACTAAAGAAACTTCGGGCATATCCAGCCCTTCCCTTAGCAAGTTTATACCCACTAGCACATCAAATTTGCCTAAGCGCAGATCTCTAATTATTTCGATTCTTTCTACGGTGTCGATATCAGAATGCAAATAACGCACTCTCACGCCTTGTTCACTCAAATACTCGGTTAAGTCTTCCGACATTCGTTTGGTGAGTGTCGTAATGAGTACTCGCTCATTCACCGCCACGCGCTTGTGTATTTCACTGAGCACATCATCTACTTGCGTCGCTATCGGCCTCACTTCTATTTGAGGATCAAGTAAGCCGGTTGGCCGCACTACCTGCTCAACAATGTCTCCCTGACATTTTTCAAGCTCAAAATTACCCGGAGTGGCAGACACGTAGATGGTTTGGGGTGAAATGTGTTCAAATTCTTCAAAGCGCAGCGGACGGTTGTCAAGGGCAGATGGCATTCTAAAGCCATATTCAACCAGTGTTTCTTTACGCGACCTATCACCTTTATACATCGCGCCAATTTGCGACACCGTTACGTGCGACTCGTCAATAAACAAAAGACCGTCTGCTGGAAAATAATCAAGCAGCGTGGGCGGCGGCTCGCCGGGCGCTCTACCCGACAAATAGCGTGAATAATTTTCAATGCCCGAGCAATAGCCAAGCTCTAACATCATTTCAATATCGAACTGAGTGCGCTGTGAAAGACGCTGCTCTTCTAGCAATTTGTGGTGTTCAAGTAAATACGCTTTTCTTTGTGTTAACTCCTCTTTTATGTGATCAACCGCCTTCACGATTTTTTCACGTGGGGTCACATAATGGGTCTTAGGAAATACAGTGGTGCGTATTACATTTTTGTCGACCGAGCCGGTTAAGGGGTCAAACAAACTGAGTTTTTCTATCTCTTCATCAAAAAGCTCTATTCTCACCGCCTGCTTTTCAGAGTCGGCGGGGAAAATATCAATAACATCGCCGCGCACACGAAAAGTGCCACGCTCAAAAGCAATATCGTTGCGTTTATACTGTAGCTCAGCCAAACGGCGCAAAATATCACGCTGGTCCATCGTGTCGCCAACACGCAGATGCAAGAGCATTTTCATGTAGCTTTGCGGATCGCCCAGACCATATATAGCCGACACTGACGCAATGATGATAACGTCTCTGCGCTCCATCAACGCTTTGGTAG
Organism: Glaciecola punicea ACAM 611; assembly: GCF_000252165.1. Lineage (GTDB taxonomy): Bacteria > Pseudomonadota > Gammaproteobacteria > Enterobacterales > Alteromonadaceae > Glaciecola > Glaciecola punicea. The sequence goes on along the minus strand of NZ_BAET01000007.1, from coordinate 25,755 downwards.
CAGATAGCCTCATTTGTTCTATATGTTCATTAATAGAAGAGTCTTTTTCAATGAAGGTGTCGGTGCTAGGAACATATGCTTCAGGCTGATAATAATCATAGTAAGACACAAAGTATTCAACTGCGTTGTCTGGGAAAAACTCTTTCATTTCGCCATACAGCTGGGCCGCTAAGGTTTTGTTATGCGCCATAATTAAGGTGGGTCTTTGTACACCACTAATCACGTTGGCCATGGTAAAGGTTTTACCAGAGCCTGTTACCCCTAACAACACTTGTCCCGCTACGCCGCTTTCAAGGCCCTCAACTAAACTAGCGATTGCTTTAGGCTGATCCCCGGCTGGAGAATATTTAGCGGCAAGTTTAAAGCCTTTTGACATCATTCACCCTTGTATAATTTTCTTTGTCCGCCTGCTTTTGCAGCCCTATCTCTCGATTAAACCAATAGTACGATACCCCAGCCGCCAGAGCATTAGCCACCACACAAGCCCAAAAGAGACCCTGCAGACCGTATAAATAACTGCCAAGTGCGGTGATGGGTACGTAGCAAATGAATAAGCGGATTAAACTTAAATACATTGCGGCTAGGGGTTTATGCATTGCGTTAAACGCGCTGTTAGTCAAAATAATAATCCCTTGAAAACCATAGCCAATAGGCACAATGAGTAAGAAAAGCGTAATTTGCTGGGCCACACTTTCTTCAGCGGCAAATACAGAGGCGATGTAAGGCGCCAGTATTACCAAAATTACAAACATTAGAAACTGCCACACCAGTATAAACTTAATACACATTCGGTAGGCCGTGTGTATTCGACTAAATTGATTAGCCCCAAAATTTTGACTAATAAGAGGCGGCAATGACATAGACAAAGCAAGCACCACAATGCTAGCAAGTGATTCAATTCGATTCCCCACGCCCCACGCCGCCACGGCATGCGCGCCATAACCTGCCACAATAGAGGTTACAATAGCGGCTGAAATAGGCGTCAGCATGTTTGAACCTGCAGCAGGCAAACCTATTGTTAGTACGCCTTTGGATGCCGGCACAAATTCAGACCAGCTTAGTAGTCTAGGCTCCATCAGCTCGCGTTTTACCGCCAGAAAATAGATAATCCACACTACGCACACCGTCCAAGCAATGCAGGTAGCAATCGCGGCTCCTTTTATGCCAAGCGCAGGAAAACCCAAATATCCAAAAATTAACACAGGCGTAAGCACGACGTTAATTCCGCCCCCTGCGGCCATTATAATGCTTGGTGTTTTGGTATCTCCAGAGGCTCTTAGCACTGCGTTTCCGACCATGGGAATGGCTAACAATACGCCCGCGATGTACCAAATTGACATGTAATCATATATTAATGGCAAAAGCGTTGCACTTGCACCCAGTAAGGTGAAGGTAAAGTCTATTGTGAAATAACCGGCAATGCTGAGCATGCCCACCAGTATAAATACTAGCATCAAAGAACCTGTTGCCAAGACTTTCGCGTTTGAGTCGTCGCCACTGCCAAGATACTTACCAATTACAGCAGAGGTCCCAATTCCCAAACCAATGTTGAAACTAATAATGAGAAAGGTTATCGGAAACGTAAAGCTGATAGCCGCAAGCTCATTAGTGCCGATAAGACTCACGAAGAAAGTATCGACAATACCAAACGTCATTAGCATGATCATGCCAAATATCATGGGAATTGCCATGTTAATTAAAGTCGACTTAATATCGCCTTTTAACATGTCATTTTTAGATTTTGAGCTTTTTTGAATGGACAAAACATTTATATGTATTAATAAAGACACTTTAGTTTGCCCCATTCATTCGCGTAAAAATAGCAATATCTTTTTAAAATATTTTCGCCTTCTATTAATGTTCACTAAACGAGCAGGCGCTGCTTACTAAAAGCACAGCAATATATGCTAGAAAAATACCAAACAGGCTGAAATTAGCGCGTCAATAACATGGCGACCTTAAAATAAATTCCTTGTCAATAAAATTAACACACAGGCCATCACTTTCTTTCATATTAGACATACAGAAAAGTTTTGCCGCATCTTATTAGAATTATAGATTACTGTTTAATATAGACTTTACTGAAAAATAAGAAATATATTAAAGTTTATATTGACAACTTTTGCTATTTCAAAATTAAATTGATTCACAAGTATCAACAGACTTATCCACAGAAAATGTTGATAACTGGCTGTGACTGAATGCTGGCGCTTAATGTATCCCTTTTTACGCCAAATTATGTTAGTTGTTACTAACCCTGCGCACCATTTCAACATGTTATACCGCCTCGAACCACTGTACATAAAATCAGTTACCAAACAATTTTTTATGCTTTATTAGAATAAACTTGGTGCATGACTGCCATTTTTGGAATAGTTTTAATTTTCAACAATTTCTGTTTTATTGGCAAACAGATTGATTAATCAAGCAACACTGTCTATATTTTGGCTTAGCAGATTAAAAGTACAAATTTCTATTATTCCAAAAATAATTGAAAAACTTTGTTGACAGCAAAGGCAATCGTCTTTAACATCCGCATCCGTTAAAAGGCAGGTCCCCCTTAGCTCAGTTGGTAGAGCGACGGACTGTTAATCCGCAGGTCCCCCGTTCGAGCCGGGGAGGGGGAGCCACTTTTAATGCACAAAACGCGCTAATCATTATCACGAAAATCTTTCTTTTGACTCAAGCGTTTATGATTCCCCCTTAGCTCAGTTGGTAGAGCGACGGACTGTTAATCCGCAGGTCCCCCGTTCGAGCCGGGGAGGGGGAGCCACTTCAAATATGCGAAATACGCTTTCGTACACACACTTTGACATCAATCACATTTAAATCGCTTATCCTTACTTTTTCTGTGTTGTTTAATCGCTTGTAACAGGCGATAATTGAAACTAGTACATACAATATTAGTAATAGTGTCGTTTTGTCATTCGCAAACATACAAAACCCTACTACTTACCGATATTCGATGACTTCTTTAAACAATCGCTATGATCAATTTTATTTATACTGGGCGAGTAAATTTCTGATATGACAGACTTACTTTTACTGCTGCTTGGCACCGTACTGGTTAACAACTTTGTTTTGGTGCAATTTCTAGGGTTGTGCCCTTTTATGGGTGTGTCTGGAAAGCTCGAGACGGCCATAGGCATGTCAATGGCAACTACTTTCGTGCTTACACTGGCATCACTTTCAAGCTATTTGGTTGAAACTTACATTCTAGTGCCATTAGGCATTGGGTACTTGCGTACCCTTAGTTTCATTTTAGTGATAGCGGTTGTAGTCCAATTCACTGAAATGGTGGTGCGAAAAACAAGCCCCACTTTGTACCGATTGCTAGGTATATTTTTACCGCTTATTACGACAAATTGCGCGGTGTTAGGCGTAGCCTTACTAAACACAACCAAGCAACACAACTTTCTTGAATCTATCGTGTACGGATTTGGCGCCGCTGCAGGCTTTTCATTCGTGCTGGTGCTATTTGCGGCCATGCGCGAACGTTTAGCGGCGGCAGATGTCCCTGTGCCATTCAAAGGAGCTTCAATCGCCATGATAACCGCAGGCTTAATGTCATTAGCCTTTATGGGTTTTTCAGGGCTAGTTAAATGACAGCTACCTTAATCGCATTAGCCATAGTGGCATTTATAGCGCTTATTTTGGGCGCAGGCTTAGGCTATGCGTCTATTCGCTTTAAAGTACAAAGCGATCCATTAGTCGCACAAATTGACAGCATACTGCCGCAAACTCAATGTGGGCAATGTGGTTATCCGGGCTGTCGCCCATACGCTGAGGCTATCGCCAACGGTGATGAAATAAACAAATGTCCGCCAGGTGGCGAGTCGACCATAAAAAATCTAGCCGAGCTTATGGGGGTTGAAGTAAAACCCTTAGACGGTGCTCATGGGGTCGAAGCCATAAAAAAAGTCGCGTTTATCCGCGAAGACGAATGCATTGGCTGCACTAAATGTATTCAAGCATGTCCAGTCGACGCCATTGTAGGCGCTGCTAAACAAATGCACACCGTTATTATAGACGAATGCACAGGCTGCGATCTATGCGTAGACCCCTGTCCGGTAGACTGCATTGATATGATCCCGCTGCATGAAAGTACCAGCAACTGGAAATGGGATTTCAGCCAAACGCAAGTGGGTGATATACCCGTAAGGCAATCGCTATGAAGGGGTTTGCTAGCTTTGACACCGTATTAGAAAGACTGTCGGTTGGCCGCCTTTGGGACTTTCCCGGTGGTGTTCACCCTGCTCAAGAAAAATCATTGTCAAATAAAGAGGTGATAAAAAACCTTCCGCTGCCTGAGTATGTTTACGTCCCTATAAAGCAGCACATAGGCATAGACAGTGAGCTTTTAGTCACTCTAGGTGACAAAGTACTTAAAGGACAGGCGCTCACGGCCAGCGAAAATCCATATGCCGTGCCGGTGCACGCGTCGTCTTCAGGCCTGATTACCGCGATTGGTGAACATCCTGCTGCACACCCGTCAGGCTTACCCGAGATGACCGTAACAATTACATTAGACGGTAAGGACGATGCGATTGCCACGCAAGGCATTAGCCAATACAAAGAAGCCAGTAAACACGATATTATTAGTGCAATTTGTAATGCAGGCATAAGTGGCCTTGGCGGCGCAGGGTTTCCTACCCACATAAAATCAAATACCATCAAACCGGTAGAATTTTTGATTATTAACGGAATAGAGTGTGAACCTTATATTTCAGCCGACGACCGCTTAATGCGCGAGCATGCATGGCAAATTAGGCAAGGAATCGATATTCTTCACCACCTAATAAAACCCAAACGCGTCATTATTGCCATAGAGGATAATAAACCAGAAGCCTTGGAAACGATGTCTATTGCCTGCCAGCAACAAAGTGAATACCACGTTGTTAGTGTGCCTACTAAGTATCCAGCAGGCGGCGAAAGACAGCTTATTCAAGTACTTACATCTCGCGAGGTACCCAGCGATGGCTTACCCATAGACATTGGCTGCGTAATGTACAATGTTGGTACCTGCTTCGCCGTTGCCGACGCTATCATAGAGGGCAAAGCCCTCACCCAGCGAGTGGTTACTGTAACGGGTAAAGCGATTGATAAGCCACAAAACGTATGGGCAAAAATTGGCACGCCGGTCAGCCATTTATTAGAAAACAGCGCCTTTGACGTAAACAAGCAAGCGTATCCTCGCATCATTATGGGCGGCCCAATGATGGGCTTTACCCTTGCATCAGCTAAAATCCCCATTGTAAAAATCACTAACTGTATTTTGGCCCCTGCTGCCAAAGAACTGCCTAGCGTTGAAGATGAACGAGGCTGCATTCGCTGCTCAGCTTGCGCAGATGCTTGTCCAGTATCGTTGCTACCACAGCAGCTGTTTTGGTATAGTAAAGCGAAAGACTATGATGTTGCCCAAGAATATGACTTGTTTGATTGTATTGAGTGTGGCGCCTGCGCGTATGTGTGCCCAAGTGAAATACCGCTAGTACACTATTACCGTCAAGCTAAAGGCGACATTCGCGCACAGCTACATGAAAAAGAACAGGCAGAAAAAGCGCGTATTCGGTTTGAAGCGAGGCAGCAACGCCTAGAAAGTGAAAAACAAGCGCGAGAAGAAAAACATCGCTTGGCCGCCCAAGCCAGAACCAAAGCCTTAAACAGCAACGGCGGCGGTGCTAAAGATAAAATTGCCGCAGCGCTGGCAAGAGCTAAAGCCAAAAAATCAGCCCAACTGCAACCTAGCGAAGATAGCGTAAACGACGGTGCATCAGTAAACGCAAATAAAGAGAAATTGTCGCCTAGCGAGACAGCCTCGGCCACTAAAGCGGAGGCAAAAAATGACTAAGCTGCAGGTTGCTAGCTCGCCTCATCACCACAATCAACGAGACACTGGCGCCGTTATGCGCTTAGTCGTGTATGCCGCCATTCCGGGTATTGCTGTGCAAACCTATATGTTTGGCTACGGTGTGCTAGTACAGCTTGCATTGGCGGTAGTGACAGCTGTGGTAACCGAAGTGGTGATATTAGAGATCCGCAAAAAGAACACCGAACGCGCAGTTAAAGATTATAGCGCATTACTGTGCGGTCTTTTGCTCGCCATTAGCATTCCACCCCTGGCACCTTGGTGGATAATTGTTATCGGCACGTTTTTCTCCATTGCCATCGTAAAACAGCTGTATGGAGGCCTTGGCTTTAATTTGTTCAATCCCGCTATGGCTGGCTACGTGATGTTGCTTATTTCATTCCCCGTACAAATGACAGCTTGGCTGCCACCGGTAAGTCTAACGATTCAAAACGTGGGGATTTGGGACACCATACATACTATTTTTACCGGTTACACAGCCACCGGCTTCAGTATTGCGCAGCTTCAAGCCACCGTTGATGGCGCCACAATGGCCACACCGCTTGACCATATAAAGACAGCGCTTAGTGAAGGTTACATTATCTCAGAAGGCTTAAACAACAAGATATTCAATGCCAGCATGGGCGTAGGCTGGGCACCCGTTTCTTTTGCGTATTTAATAGGCGGCTTGGTGCTCATAAAAGCGAAAGTTATTAACTGGCACATTCCCGCAAGTATGATCATTGCGGCCATGGCCGTTAGCGCAGTGCTGTCTATTTATGATATGAGTACGCACGCCTCACCTTGGTTTCATTTAGTCAATGGCAGTTTAATTGTAGGGGCATTCTTTATTGCAACTGACCCTGTTTCAGCCTCTACTACTAACCGCGGCAGAATAGTTTTTGGCGCACTTATAGGCTTTTGGATTATCGTTATACGCACTTGGGGCGGGTATCCTGATGCCATCGCGTTTGCCGTTGTGCTAATGAATTTAGCGGTGCCATTAATTGACTACTACACCAAACCAGGCACCTATGGTCACCAAAATAAAGTAAGAAATATGGCGAAGCCTTCACCCGCAAAAAAATCGCAGCAAGGTGATAAATGAACAATACAGTGCTAAGAAACGGGCTTATTTTGGGTGGCTTTGCTTTGGTCACCACCAGTATAATTGCGCTTACCTTTAGCTTTACTGCGCAGCGAATAGAAGCCGCAAAAGAAAGGCAGTTATTGACTACTTTAAACCAAGTTGTTGCACCATCTATGCACGACAATGAGTTACACACCGACTGCATTGAGGTCCAAGCTAACGAATTACTTGGCAATAAGCCGCAGCGAGTGTATCGATCTCGTCAAGGCGATGCCAATACCGCGCTAATAATTGAAACTACCGCGCCCAACGGATACAGCGGGGCGATAGATATAGTCGTGGCTATAGACTTACAAAATACTGTGTTAGCAGCGCGTGTGGTAAACCACAAAGAGACTCCGGGGCTGGGCGACAAAATAGAGCTAAGAGTGAGCGATTGGATATTAAGTTTTTCCAATGTTGTTTATGATGAGCAGCGTGACGATCGCTGGGGCGTTAAAAAAGACGGTGGCCAGTTTGATCAATTTACCGGCGCCACCATTACGCCGCGTGCGGTTGTAGAGGCAATTAAAAACGCGGCTATTTATGGCCAAAATAACATACAAACACTGTTTGCCTTGCCGGCTAACTGCAAAACAGACTCATCGAAAATAATTGCAGTGGCGTCTGCTAAGGGCATGCCTAGTGACTAACGAATACAAAGAGCTTACTTTACAAGGCTTATGGAAAAACAATCCCGCAATAGTTCAGCTTTTAGGACTTTGTCCTTTATTGGCCGTGTCTGGAACGGTTGTAAATGCCTTAGGCCTTGGAATAGCCACCACCCTTGTGCTGCTAGGTTCAAACATAACGGTGTCGCTGGTCAGAAATATTGTGCCCAACGAAATACGCATTCCAATTTTCGTGATGGTTATTGCCTCTTTTGTGACCGTTATAGAGCTGCTCATGCACGCTTTTACCTTTGGCCTATATCAGGTGTTAGGTATATTCATTCCTTTAATTGTGACCAACTGCGCGATTATTGGCAGAGCTGAGGCTTATGCATCTAAACATTCGGTTAAATTTGCGGCTTACGATGGCTTAATGATGGGCACCGGATTTACCTTGATTTTAGTCCTGCTGGGCGCTACACGTGAAATTTTAGGCTTGGGCACCTTATTCTCGGGCGCTGAATTGTTACTGGGCAACTGGGCTAGCGACTTAACCATTGTGGTTTACCAAACCGATGCCAACTTCCTGTTAGCTATTTTACCGCCTGGTGCTTTTTTAGGCCTTGGATTTATTATTGCAGCGAAAAATATTATCGACCAAGTCATTAAGGACAGAACCCAAGTTAAAGATAAAAAGGTGGTACAGCGCGCTCGCGTTACTGGAACCGACATATAAAATATGAATAAGACAAAAAGATACGAAATACTAACGCGTCTGCGCGACGACAATCCACATCCCACCACCGAACTCAATTTTTCTAGCCCGTTTGAACTGCTCATTGCCGTTATTTTATCTGCGCAATCGACAGACGTGGGCGTGAATAAGGCCACTGATAAACTTTACCCGCTTGCCAATACGCCTGCGGCTATTTATGCCTTAGGCCTAGAGGGTCTAAAAGAATACATAAAAACAATTGGGCTTTTCAATGCCAAAGCCAAAAATGTGATTGAAACTTGCCGCATATTAGTGCATCAGCACAATAGTATTGTACCGGCAAATCGTGAGGCCTTAGAGGCGCTTCCTGGCGTTGGCCGCAAAACCGCAAATGTGGTATTAAATACTGCGTTTGGCTGGCCTACCATAGCCGTAGACACGCATATATATCGGGTTAGCAATCGCACCAAGTTGGCCATGGGTAAAACAGTTGAGAAAGTTGAAGATAAACTCATTAAAGTGATACCCGCTGAATTTAAAATAGATGTACATCACTGGCTTATTTTACATGGCCGCTACACCTGCATTGCTCGCAAACCTCGCTGCGGCTCATGTCTTATTGAAGATTTGTGTGAGTATAAAGACAAAGTAGAGTAGCCTTAACATCCTGCGAAGCAGCCACTAGCCTAAGAGTACTATACTGTTGCTAATTATAGGCTTTTTTTATAAAAGGTTTAGCCATCATTAATTTAGCATTACGCCTTATTAAGTGTTATTAAGTGTTATTAAGTGTTATTGCGCATTATTGCGCATTATTGCTAAGTGCGGAGGGTATTGTTTAACTCAAAAAGCTCTATACTATAAACCATAGCGTATACTTTCATCTTTTTATCTTTTGTAAGTGAGTAAAATGACAGCATTAGCACAGCGTTTTAGGGGGTATTTCCCCGTAATAATTGATGTAGAAACGGGCGGATTTAATGCTCAGACCGATGCCCTACTTGAAATTGCGGCAATCACGCTTAAGCAGGATGAAAACGGCATATTCAGCCCCAACACATGCTTTCACGAGCATGTAATTCCGTTTGAAGACGCCAATATCGAAAAAGCAGCCATCGAGTTTAATGGCATTGATCCCTTTTGTGCCTTACGCGGTGCCAAACCCGAAAACGAAGTAATAAAAGATTTGTGTCAGCATATTCGTAAAGCACAAAAAGAGGCTGACTGCCAGCGCAGTGTAATCGTGGCTCACAACGCTACGTTTGATCAAAGTTTCGTAAATGCCGCCATTGTTAGGCAAAATATTAAGCGTACTCCCTTTCACCCTTTTGTGTCGTTTGATACTACTACGCTGGCGGCGCTTACCCTTGGCCAAACAGTATTGATAAAGGCCTGTGAGGCGGCAAAAATTGAATTTAAACAGTCAGAAGCACACAGTGCGCTGTATGATACACAAAAAACAGCGGAGCTATTTTGCTTTATGCTAAACCGGTATCAAGCACTAGGTGGCTGGCCGCTTAGTGAAGAAACTTAGGGCTACGCTTCAAACTTTAGCTTAAACGACTTTATTCGCGCTTATCAGAAGCCTGTGCTGATAAATGCGAAACATCACATAGTAATGGTACGTCTGCTATATTATGTTTATTTATTTTTGTGACGCAGGTGTTTTGAATATCGGCGCTGTTTAAAACCCCAGTCGGAAGTTTGAGTATTTCGGTTAAAATACAGCGAACAACTAAACCATGCGTCATCACCAGCAGTTCGCCTTCGTTACTTTTTGCTACATTAATCACATTCTGCCAGGCCAAACCCACTCGCACAACAAAGTCTCGATGAGACTCCCCTGATGGTGGCTTAAAATTTAACGCAAAAATATCGTTGGGAATATCGCGGTAGGCCACGCCGCGCAAATCGCCAAAATTTCTTTCACGCAGTAGCTTACTGCTTAACATTACAGTCTTTTCATGCCGATGTAGCGCTAACGCAGTTGCTCTTGCACGTGCATAATCACTGCTGAGTATAGTGGATATGGGTAAGTGTAAATAGGCTTGTGCAAATTCCTTAGCTTGGCGCTCACCGTCAACAGACAAAGGAGTATCAGGTAATTGCACTATGCGCTTTGCGTTACCGTCGGTTTGCGCATGTCTTACGAGATATATCCACATGTATGCTTGTGTTCCTTATGATATTAACTATGCGCAAAGAGCGTCTTTACGTGTGTCTTCGTAATTGTCCAAAGTGCATACTTTTTGTCAGCATACTCACGTCTTACTTGTCGTTACTGTAATGACGCTTTTGTCATTACAGTAAAAGTTTACTGAAATTAAATCAAATAAAAGGACCTTATAATGATTTAATTAAATGAAAAACAATTAGAACAGGTTAACGGCGCAGGCGCAGTGCACCACAGCGTTGGCTGTGCTATTAAAAAAACGCCACTGGACAAAAGATGAAACGCCCGCAAGGTCTATTAACATTGATGCGATTAAGCCATAGACAGACGAATACAAAATTCATGGAAAAAACGCTTGCCTTTGTTGTGAATAGAAACTATTATCATTTGTAACAGTATTAGACGCACAGCCTGTTGTGCATTTTTCACGAGAAATATAAATGTTTGTATGCTTATGCCACGGAATTACCGACACACAAATTGAAAACATTGTGCGCGCTGAAGGTGTCGGCAATATGCGTGAACTGAAAAACGCATTAGGCGTGGGCTCACAGTGCGGAAGCTGCATAAACATGGCACAAAACATAATCGATACCACTATCATGGACTACAGCATGTTTAAAGATGTGGGTTAATTGTCGCCCGTCAATACGAATAAAGTATAACAACAAAAAAGGCGATGAATAATTTCATCGCCTTTTTTAGTTTCTACTCAAGACACTACGCACTTTTATTTTTAGCAGCCGATTCTTGGATCAAGGACTGCAGTTCGCCCTGCTGAAACATTTCCATAATAATATCGCAACCGCCTACTAATTCACCGTCTACCCAAAGCTGCGGGAAAGTTGGCCAGTCTGCGTACTTGGGCAACTCTGCACGAATATCTGGATTTTGGAGAATATCGACGTAAGCAAATTGCTCATTACAGCCCATTAGCGCTTGGGAAGCCTGCGAAGAAAACCCACACGAAGGTAGTTTCGGCGAACCTTTCATGTATAAGAGAACGCTATTCTCACTAATTTGCTGTTTAATTTTTTCTATTACACTTATTTCTTGTTCACTCATAGTAATGCTTATTCCTTATACGTATTTAGTTAGTTGTATGTGTGTCTAAGTATACCAAATTCAACACCTTTTCGCATCTCAATTTAGCTAAAGTGTAAATCGTTCATGATGATGATACGAAATTTAAAAGAAAACTGATCTTGTTCACGCTAAATAAAGAACTAACAGATAGAATTATTTTTTATCTGGGCTTTTAATCAAGCCAATCATCCCCAATTAATAGTAAGTTACATGAGAACAAGAATTCACTCAACACACGGAGAAAACACATGGCTTTTGAATTACCCGCATTACCATATGATAAAACAGCACTAGAACCACACATCTCAGCTGAAACATTAGATTTTCACCACGGTAAGCATCACGCTACTTATGTGACTAAATTAAACGGACTAATTGAAGGCACAGACTTAGCGGGCAAATCGTTAGAAGAAATCGTCAGAAACAGTGATGGTGGTGTCTTTAACAATGCTGCTCAAATTTGGAATCATACTTTTTATTGGAACAGCTTAAGCCCTAACGGCGGCGGCGAACCAAGTGGTGCACTTGCTGAGGCAATAAACGCGAAATGGGGTTCTTTTGCAGACTTCAAAGCAGCCTTTAACGACAAAGCGGTCAATAACTTTGGTTCTAGCTGGACATGGTTAATAAAAGCAGCAGACGGTAGTTTAGATATAATGAACACCAGCAATGCCAACAACCCTATTACTAGCGACGGCGTTTCGGCCTTGTTAGTCGTAGATTTGTGGGAACATGCTTACTATATCGATTACCGCAATGTCCGTCCAAATTACCTTGAAGGTTTTTGGGCACTTGCTAATTGGCAGTTTGCTTCTGAAAACTTTACTGGCTAGTATTATCAGTGAAACAAAAAAAGGCGCTTTATAGCGCCTTTTTTTTATGATTGCTCTGCTTCTTTTGGATCTCTAGGACACACCAAAGCGATCATACTTGTGTCTGGGGATATAGCCGTTCTAGTGACACCCTCAGCGCATTCTGGCTGCTCGATAGTGATTTTTTGCCATCCATTTAAAGGCCGTATTTTGTCCCCTTTAATCATAAATTTACGCTGCCACAGGGTTTCTCCATCAGACGTGATGACGTTACCCATTCTGCTGACTGAAAAAAAAACACTATTCTCAGGCATTCTGACAATCTGAATCGTTTTATTTGTTTCTTTATTATAGGCGTGAAGAAAATTGCCATCATCATCACGGGTGTATAAGAACCAGTCGGTTTTTTCAAATCGATGTAGACTTGCACCAATATTGGTATCGACAATGCTACCTTTAGTGTCGGGGTCAAACGCGTTCACTCGTTGTAAAGTGATAGGCTGGCCTAATACAAACAACAGTGAGTCAGTGTCGCTTAACCATACCTGATAGCCTACAGGGGATAATTTAGGTGCCAAATGCTGAACCGCCTTACCCAATAAATTGACTTGCCACAACTCTTGTGAACCTGCTGCATTTACGCGAATAACTGACATATCGTCTTTATCGGGTATTGGGGTCGCAGAGTACTCACTGCTGGCCGATTGCGTAATGTTCTGCAATTTACCTGATTGAAAATCGAACACCCATATGTCCATCTGCGCGTCGCTTCCATCAACGTTGACCGCTTCAGTAAAAAACAAGCGTTCGTTATCAAAGAAGTAAGGTTGATTACTATACTGCTGAGTATTAGTAACTTGGATCAGCTCAGTAATGGGTTCTTTTTCCCATAAGTTTAGTTTCCCCACCCAAATATCACTCGCCTCTTGTGCACTTACTTGAGCAGAAAAAAGTAACAATAGCGTGACACAAAAGATCGGTGCAAGCTTGGTCAAGCCACAATTAATCGTCAGATTCTCTTTGTTTAGCTGCATTAACATTGTTAAACCACCTTATTTTTAATAAACGCTTTATACACAATTAATATGACTAACAATAACCCAGCAATAAAGGCAACGCTGCCCGATAATATAAAGCTGAGCGATGCGCCCACTCCATCATTCCATACATAGCCTGCTGTAAAACTGCCAATTGCACTGCCTAAGCCAAAGGTCACTGACAGATAGATAGCTTGAGCGCGACTTTGAAATTTGTCTGAAAAATGCTGCGTCAGAAAATACACTGAAGCAACATGACTCAAGGCAAAACTAAATGCGTGCAAGACTTGGCTCAGCACGATAACAGCGCCAATGTGTGCAAAATAAGCCAGTCCAAACCAGCGCAGCGCGGTCAAAAAGATGCTTAAAGCCAGCAGATGTAGTACATTAAATCTCTTGACTAGCGTGGCCGCATAGATAAATATAAATATTTCTGCAACTACCCCTATGGCAATAAAAATACCCGTTTGGAAACCAGTGTACTGTAAATCACTCATATACAGGGCAAAAAAGTTATAATACGTACCAAAGCTGACCTGTAGAAGTGTATTAGCCAGCAAAAAAACGATAAAAACAAGGCTCATAACCTGCTTGTAGTCACCGCCACTTGCCTGTGTGCTGTGCTCTTTTACTTTGGGGTTTACAATCAACAAGCTGCTTAAGTAAATAAACAATAAACTAATACTGGTGGTCACGGCCACCACACTTGGTCCATATATGTCTATTAAGCTACCCGCCAATAAACTACACACTATGAAACCAACGCTGCCCCAAAGCCTAAGCTTCCCGTAGCCGCCTCTACTGGTAGCAGTCGCGCTTAAGGTAATGACTTCAAGCTGGGGTAAAACAGCCGTCCAAAACAGCATCATTATGCAAAAGGTTAAGGTCAGTAACCAGTAGCCTTGAACCACAAATACCGCCAAAAAGGCCAAAAAGGCGAGTAAGCTTCCAAAGCGCAATACTTCGCCCGCGGTGCCATTCTTGTCTGCTTTATTAGCCCACAAATTAGGCCCTAACATTCTAAATAAAGCGGTGATGGCGAGCAAGGTGCCTATTTGCGCGGAGCTAAAGCCACGGTCATCAAGAAACAAACCAACGTACGGCATAAAGATGCCTAGTTGGCCAAAATAAAAGAAATAGGTCATGCCTAAAAAAACACGGTTGCTCGTGCTGTCTATAGGCACATTACGCTTAGGCCCAAATAGCAGACGAATGAATGAATTCACGCCACAATTACGGACGTTGCGCCGGAATTACGGGCGTGATGGAATGAACCTGTGAATTTTGCGCCCTATGTCTTAACAAATGATCCATTAATACCAGCGCTAACATGGCCTCAGCAATAGGCACCGCGCGGATCCCCACACAGGGGTCGTGTCGCCCTTTCGTAATAATGCCAGCCGCATTGCCGTTTATATCAACCGTTTTACCTGAAATACTGATACTTGAGGTCGGTTTTAATGCCAATTGTACTAGCACTTCTTGACCCGTGCTGATACCACCTAGAACTCCCCCAGCATGATTTGTGTAGAAGCCCTTGGGAGAAATTTCGTCGCGGTGGTCGGTGCCTTTTTGTGTTACCACGTCAAAACCATCGCCGACTTCTACCCCTTTCACTGCGTTTATGCCCATCATGGCATGTGCAATGTCGGCGTCTAAACGATCAAACACAGGCTCACCTAGTCCCACGGGTACATTTGTTGCCGACACGCAAACTCTAGCACCTATGGAATTACCTTCCTTTTTTAGATCGCGTATGTATTGATCTAAGGCGGCTATTTTATCTTTGTCAGGGCAAAAGAAAGGGTTGGTATTCGTAACGTTGTGATCAACTTTGTCTATTACCACTGGACCAATTTGGGATATGTAGCCACGAATTTCTATACCAAACAACTGCTGTAAATATTTTTTAGCAATGCCGCCAGCTGCTACTCTAACCGCGGTCTCACGTGCAGATGAACGGCCGCCACCGCGATAGTCTCTTATACCAAATTTTTGTTGATAAGTGTAATCAGCATGGCCAGGTCTAAAACTGTCTTTAATGTTAGAATAGTCTTGACTGCGTTGGTCAATATTATTAATTAATAAACCAATGCTAGCGCCTGTCGTTTTACCTTCAAATACACCGGAAAGAATTTTCACCTCGTCGTCTTCACGTCTAGCGGTCGTATATTTTGAGGTACCTGGTTTACGTCGGTCCAAATCACCCTGCAAGTCCTCTTCATTAAGCTCAAGTCCAGGTGGGCAACCGTCCACCACGCCGCCAATAGCAAGTCCATGACTTTCACCAAAGGTGGTAACGCTAAACAATTTACCAAAGGTATTTCCTGACATCGCTAGTTTCCTTTTTAAATATGAATGTGTTTTAGAGTTTGTTTAACAACGGGAGTTGTGCTGTTAATTGGCTTTTATTGAGCGCAAATATACCATTACCACCATGCGTTAACTTGCACCAATGCACGCTAAAAGCGCCAAAACGCTGGGCAAAGTTCACTTCACTGTTGCCAACTTCCACGAACAACCAAGCGTTGTCCGACATATATTGGGCTACTTGTTTCAAGAGTGCGAGGGTTAAATCAAGGCCATCTTCACCTGACGCAAGCGCTGATTCAGGCTCATGTAAATATTCGCGCGGAAGATCTTGCATGTCGTACGCATCTACATAAGGCGGATTTACCACTATTAAATCATATTTTTGCGCGCCCAAATTTGAAAACAAGTCAGACTGCATAGGAAACACTCTATCTTGAATTTGGTATTGTTCAATGTTAATTGACGCCACATCAAGCGCATCTTCGTCTATATCCACCGCATCTACTTGAGCATGGACAAAGTGCTGCGCTAGCGCAATAGCGATACAGCCACTTCCTGTGCACATATCTAAAATAAAGGCTGGAGGCACAGAATCTTGTAAATAGTCTGAAAATTTACTTTCGATTAATTCAGCGAAGGGGGAGCGTGGGATCAATGCGCGTTCGTCAATGTAAAATGGCATCCCTGCAAACCAAGCTTGATTGCTTAAATACGGCAGTGGAATAGCGTCTTCACAGCGCGCTTTTATCCAGCTAAACACCAGTGCTTTCTCTGCTGGCGTCAGTCGGCAGCTGTAAAATACTTGTTGCTCTTGCACACTAATATCTAAAGGCAGTGAAAGTGCTGTAAAAACGAGTCGGTGAGACTCCTGCCACGCGTTTTGAGTACCATGGCCAAAATAAACGTCATGGTGGTTACACTGTGAGATGGCAAAACGGATATAGTCTATAATGCTATTAAGAGATTGAGTAACCTGCTCTTGATTATTCAAGGCTGATATTATGTCATGATCTTGCAGCGTTTTGTAAGGTCTTGGCGCTTGATTAGCTTCATGCATGAATTATTAACTACTTAATTGGGCTATTTAACGAATGGTATGTTGCGTATAATATCGAAAAATGACTAAACATGCTGTTAATAATATTCACATGAGCAAAAAAAACGACGAGCCTTTAGATTTTTCTACTTTGTTTAAAGACGCAAAGCCCGTTAGCCATAATCAATATGTGCTGACAAATGAAGAGCGTAAACAAAAGCGCACAAAAGAAAGTCGTTTGAGAATGGCTAAGAAGGAGGCTAGTGCACAAAAAATGTCATTAGCACAATTGTCTTCTTCGGATTATTTACAGCACAGTGCCAGTGTAGAGCTTTCAGATATATTTGAAGCACATTGGGATGATGATAAACCTATTAGATATTATCGAAAAGATGCTGCCATTAACTATCAAAGCGAGTTCAAACTGCCCTTAACGTTTAGCAACAAAGACATGCTTAAGAAGCTAAGTATGGGCTATTTTACACCTGAAATTGAGATAGACCTACACGGCCAAACTGGACAGCAGGCAAAAGCAGAAATCTTGGCCGTTATTTTTGAGGCAAAGAAGCGTCACTTTGCATGCATCGGCATTATCCACGGACATGGCAATGGCACACTTAAACGAAAAGTGCCTAATTGGCTTGTACAGCACCCTGACGTGGCAGGATTTGTTCAGGCACCTAGAGAGTATGGCGGCAAAGCAGGCCTACTTGTGTTAATCAGCATTGACTTTCAAGCCTATAAGCCTGAGTAGAAATTGACCGCTCGTTTAACTTACGTAATGTAAACATCTGTTCGTAATCTTGCGAAAACCATTCAACTATTAGCTATAAACCATTTTTAGCGTTATGAATAAACAGATACGCATAATACGCCGCCATTACTATCATAATTACAATACCTAAAATTGAACCCCAAACAACCGGATCTGAAAAAACTAAGTTCCACATAATGATCACCTCACGTTTGCTAATAAATTAAAATTAGTCAATGGAGTTATTGTAATTAAAACGAGGAATAAGTTACTGATCTAGATCAAAGATTTTACCGATACGAGCAAGTACTATGTGAATAGCCGCATAAACCAGCCCCTATCAAGATCGTCTTCGCAATTTCTAAGCTGCGCTGCGTACCGAAGTGAGCGTTCATCAACTTTTTTAGCGACACCATAAAGCCATGCCTTTTTACGATAGCTTTTACGTTTATAGCCCGACCATCCTTCGTGATAATTTAAATACTGCGTTTTTGCATCCCACTTCGAAACGTTATTAATAGTGTGGGTTTTGCTAATAAACCAGCCCATAAAGTCTATGGCGTCGTCAAAATCATCACGATCAGCGAAAGTGCGCCCGGTTTCTCGCTTGTAGTCTTCCCAGGTCTTGGTTTTTGCTTGCGCATAACCAAAGGCGCTGCTCGTGCGGCCCCATGGAATGAGCCCAAAGAGTATATAATCTCGGGGCGGTTTCGCATTATGACGAAAAGAGCTTTCCTGATACATCATGGCCATTGGCACGTGAATAGGTACACCCCATTTCTCACGCATGTCGGCGGCAGCATCAAACCAATCATCTTTTTCTTCAAAAATATAGCATAAATTCTCTCTTTGAGAAGGCTGAGTGGTGCTGCAAGCACCTAAGAAAAAAGCGCTAAGCAGTATGCATAAAAATAAATTTACTTTTTTTAATAACATGCGGAACTAATCACCTCCCTCTTACTCTTATTACTGTGTGCTACAAATGTTTTCCCTAAGTGTGTGTGTTGCCTGACGTGTTTAACGTCAGGCTTTTTTTTATCCGTCATTTTCCATGAACAGATAAGTCTCACTAAACACCTAAAGACTAATCTTAACGTCCTCAACGTTACATTTCGTGATCACACGCCACACGTTTACCAAAATAATCACTCACAAACTGGGTAAAATCTTTATCATCAGGAGACTCAATTTCTTTTTGTGCATTTTCTGACACTAGCGCCTCAGCAACAAAATCGGCCTTTGATAAATGAATATATGGAATATTATGCGCTTGCGCTTTATATTTCTTAGCCAACGCCATACCCAGTTCACCGTTGTCCATGTCATTATCAAGTAGTGTCTTTAGCCATTTTCCAGAGGGTGTAGTGGTAGGATCCATGAACTTTTCATATTGCTTATTCACCGCTTCAATGTGCACGCTTGTTTGTTTAGCTTCATCGAGTAGCACCGCTACTTTACGTAACTCTATGATAAGTTGCTGACCCCAGTCTTTGAGCAAAATAGGCTCACCGTTATTACTAAGCCGTAACGCTGGATCGCGACCTCTTTCGACTACGTCAGTGATATTTTGTTGACTAAGCGGCCTGCTGGCCTCATCAAACTTTTCTGAAGGCGCTAACAAACAATATACTAAAAACGTGTCTAAAAAATGAAACTGTTCAATATCAATGCCCACATTAGAGTAGGGGTTGACGTCTAACGAACGCACTTCTAAATAGCTTACGCCGCGATCTTGCAGGGCATTTGTTGGCATCTCTAATGATTTAGCTATTTGTTTTGGGCGTATAGGTGAATATAGCTCGTTCTCTATTTGCAATACGTTATCGTTAAGCTGCTGCCATCCATTTTGTTCATCGCAGCCTAAATGCGCATAGTCAGGTGCTTTTTTACCAATAGCCCCGCGTAGGCTGCTGACATAAGTACTCAAGTCGTTGTAGCAAATTTTCAAATTAGCCTGTGAGCTGCTCGTGTAGCCAAGGTCACTCATTCGAAGAGAGGTCGCATATGGCATATAAAGAGTGCCCTTACCTACTGTATCAAACTTATGTTTCACATCTTTATGCGCAATAAAAGAACTACATAACGCTGGAGAAGCACCATATAAATAGGGAATGATCCATGCAAAGCGCTTAAAATTGCGAATGAGCCCAAAATAATAATCAGACTGCGTGTCTTTGTTCCACGTTTCACCATGCAAATCGCACCACTGCTGCCAAAACTCGTCGGGTAGTGAAAAATTAAAGTGCACGCCTGAAATTACCTGCATCATGCTGCCGTAGCGATTATGCAACCCTTCCCTGTATACCTCTTTCATGCGTGCTATGTTCGAGCTGCCATACCGAGCAATCGGAATATCTGTGTGCTCATCAATAAAACAAGGCATACTCATAGGCCACAGGTACTGCTCGCCTATGGATTCATAGGTAAATTTATGAATATCGTTAAGCTGGCTAATGCTGGTAACAACGTCTGTTTCAGGCGGCGTAATAAACTCGAGCAATGATTCTGAAAAATCAGTGGTAATCCATGTATGAGTTAGTGCTGCCCCAAGCGCCTGAGGATGTGGCTCGCTGCTAATTGTGCCATTGTCGTTAACCCTTAAGGTCTCGCGCTCAATACCGTGTCTAATGTTACATAGCGCCTGCATAAAAGAAGGTGCAGAAACGGCAGCTAGTCTAGCTTCAAAACTTATTTGGTTGGTCGGCAAATTATTATTCTCTATAATTTATGGTACGGTTATGACGAAGCGCATGTGTGCTTCGATGTGTGCTCGCGAAGCGAGCCGTGCTTGCTAGGTCAGTTTTAACTTATTCGGGCACGTCTATTATTTCTATGTCTCTACCCAGCGGTCTTAGTGATTCTACCAATGTCGCAGCGTCTCCTACCACTAAAATATGCATTTTATCAGTATCAAGCCATTTATTCGCTAATGCATTGAGCTGCTCAGCATTTATATTTTGGATGATGGCTTGCTGCTGAGCTGGATACTCTTTGTTCAAACCCAAAGATAGCAGTCTCACCAAAAAACCTGCTTTTTGTCTTGGGGTTTCATATTTAAGGGCGTCAGACTGGCTGTAGGCATTTTTAAGAAAGCCTAACTCCTGAGCCGTCATGCCGGATGCGTTGAAGGTATCTATTTCTGTTATGAATTCTTCAATGCTTTGTCTTGTGAATTGGCTCGACACATCGGCAGACGCAATAAACTGACCCGTTTGTTTACCTCCCACAAATGCACTTCGGGCACCGTAGGTGAAGCCTTTGTCTTCGCGAAGATTTAAATTAATTCGACTGTTAAACATGCCCCCTAACGGAAAGTTCGCCAATGTTAATTTGAAATGCTCTTCGAAAGCATCAAAAACAGGCGCGTGACGAAAAATATTAATGACTGACTGCACGCTGCTCGGGTTATCAACAATATATAGCTTGCCTTTGCTTATGGTGGTGTCAATTGTAAAGCTTGGCAACTCATAGTTTTTGCCTTCCCACGATGATAAAAACGCGCTTAGCTGCAGCGTTTGAGCTTTGTTCATGTCACCCACCGCCACCATTGTTGCATGGTTTGGACGAATGTAATCATCATAGAACTGTTTTACATCATCAAGGGTAATTGCTTGAATACTTAACATGGTGCCATCGTCGGGCAAGCCTAATCTTGATTCGTTTGAATACAACAGCAGATTGCGACCGCGCGAGGCCAACACCGACGGATTTCGCAAGCTTTGCTGCATAGCGCCTAGGGTACGGCTTTTAATAAGGTCAAAGTCAGCCTGGGTAAATGCGGGGCGAAATAGCTTTTCACGTAATAAATCAAGTGTAGGGACGGCATTTTTTGAAAGCGTATCTACATACACATTAATATAGCGGCCACCTGCACTAAACGATATAGAGCTACCCAGTAAACTCAGTTGGTTAGCCACTTCTTCAGCGCTATAGTTCAGGGTACTTTCATTCATTAAAGCGGCTGTTAAGCTGGCAAGACCAGTCTTGTCGATAGGATCAAGTAGTACACCGCCTTCAAGACTTAAACTTAAGGAAAAAGTAGGTGTTTCACTTGTTTCGATCCCTAAAATCTCAATGCCGTTTGGGAATGAATATTCCCAAAAATCAGGCACTGAAATTGCTCGATTTGCATCTGCTGTGGGGGTAATGCTTCTATCAAACGTGTCGACTGTAGCGACGATTTCAGGCGCTAAAATAACAGCTTGTGTTGGCTCAATATTACGTTTAGGCAAAACAAAGTTTTGTTCGCTAGCAGCTAACTGGGCTTGCCCTTGGGGCACTATACTTAGCACAACAGCGGGTTTGCCTTTTATATACTGTTTATAAACACGCATCACGTCTTGTTTAGTCACTGCATTATAACGCGCAAGTTCACTTTTTACCGTGTCTGGTTCACCTTTAAAGGTTTGGCTTGAGGCCATTATATTCACTTTGCCCTCAACGCTTTGCAAAGCATAGATATAGCCCGTTTCTATGTCGCTTTTTACGCGCTGGAGGTCATCGTCCTGCACGCCACGTTCTTCAAACTCAGTTAATGAGTCATGAATGATCTCATTTAAGCTCTTCAAATCTCGCACGTTTTGAGGATTAGCTAAAGACAGTAAGGTAAATTCACATGCAAGCTCTTGACAGAGATGCGCGGCAAAGGCTTGCACCGCAAGGCCTTCTTTTACCATATTTTTATGCAATAAAGAGGTTTTTCCTTCCCCTAAAATACTGGCCAGTACATCGAGCGCGGCCTCGTCTTGATGGTTTGCATATACGGTTGGATAAGTGACCTGTAACAGCGGTAAATGTACATTGTCCTGCAGTGTTATATATCGAGTATAGTCAAGCGTAGCAGGCTGCTTTGCTGCATCAATTGCGTCAGGACCTCGCAGAATAGGCGAAAAGTATCTGTCGACCCATGCTTTAGCTTGCGCAATGTCAATGTCGCCGCCAATGGTAAGCACCGCATTATTGGGCCCGTACCATCTTTTAAAAAAGGCTTTAAGGTCATTTAAACCCACGCGATCAAGGTCTTCTACATAGCCTATGGTTGACCACGAATATGGATGTCCAGTAGGATATAGCGCCTGCGCGGTTCTCTCATTGCGCAGGCCGTAGGGTTGATTGTCAACTCGCTGTGCGCGTTCGTTTTTAACTGTTTCACGCTGGTTTTCAAACTTTTTTTGAGTGACTGCAGGCAGTAAAAATCCCATACGATCGGCTTCAAGCCACAACACTTTTTCAAGCTGATTAGCCGGCACTGTTTGAAAATAATTAGTACGGTCGCTATTAGTCGTGCCGTTTAAGTTGCCGCCCGCCTCTGTAATTATTTTAAAATGCTCTTCGTCATCTACATTCTGTGAGCCTTGAAACATCATATGTTCAAAGAAATGGGCAAAACCAGAGCGGCCTATTTGCTCACGTGCAGATCCAACATGGTAGGTTACATTCACATTTACCAAGGGGTCAGAATTATCTTCGTGTAGCACAACCGTTAAGCCGTTTTCAAGAACATACTTATAATGCTTTATGCTCTCACCTTGCAAAGCCACCGGAGCAGCAACGATGCTGTTTTGCTGTGTACACCCGTTCACAAAAACAAGGCATAATGTTAGGGTCGTGGTTAGCGCAAACGCTTTCTTATATGTCGATAATGTTAGGCTGCTATGCACAATGCCTGTTAGTTTCTTCATTTCCATAATGTTAATAATGTGTACTGTTTGCGAACATACGCTTATGATGGATAAAAAAAACCAATTTGTAAAAGCCTAATTAAATCTTTATTACTTGTGTCGTGAATAAACGGGTGGTTTATTTACCAGTTATACCCCTAAGCTGCGACAAATAGCTCACACTATATTGGCTGACACGCGCCTTAGCATGTAAGAGGGACGTCTCTAAAATGACCAAAACACACAAATTAGTCGATATTGAATTCGCCACCACACAACTTGGCGGAAACGTTGCACTACTCGCCAAATTGCTTCATAAATTTTGTGATGAATTTACCTACACGCCGCAGCAGGTAAAAGACGCACTTGCGCAAAACGACGTAAAATCAGCTGAGTTAAAAGTTCACACCGCTAAAGGCTTATCGGGCAATATTGGTTTAACAGCGCTTTATGAGTGCAGCAAAGTGTTAGAGCAACAAATAAGCCAAGACAACATAGATCCGCTTCAAGTTGACGCGTTTCAAAATGTTATGCAAGATACAATTAAGCATATTAAAACATTAGCCGAAGACTTGCAGTACCTTGAAGCCATTGAAATGATAAAACGTACGCGCTAGTGTATGTAATTAGAACCCACCACACTCATAAAATTTACAGTAGAGCAACAGCCTAAATGACATCGATTATTCCTATCGTTTATGACCATCCAGACTTTTTGGTAATCAATAAACCCTGCGATCTACCTATGCACGATCCTTTAGCGAGCGTTTGCCAAGTGCTTTGTCGTCAGTTGTCCCTCGACCAACTTTACTTAGTGCATCGACTCGACTCTGCAACAAGTGGCTGTTTACTGCTGGCAAAAAATAAATTGGCGGCAGCAAGTTTAAGCCAGCTTTTTGCCAATAAAAAAATTGAAAAATACTATGTAGCCATAAGCGATCGCAAACCTAAAAAGAAGCAAGGCAAAGTGTCAGGCGATATGAAAAAAAGTCGTGGCGGCAGCTATATGTTAACGAAACACGCGAATTCGTTGCCTAAAGCTATTACCTTTTTTATCAGTAAAAGCACCCCTGATCTTGGCCGTGTGTTTTACATAAAACCAGTGACCGGTAAAACCCATCAAATACGCGTTGCACTTAAATCTATTGGCAGCGCTATTCTTGGCGACACACGCTATAAAGGCACAAACTCAGATAGACTTTATCTACACAGCGCTATGTTGGTATTTTCGTACAAACAAGATGATTTTTGCATAATGTGCATGCCACAAACCGGGAATTTATTTACACCCGCATTATTACAAGATATCGCGGTAATTCACCACTTACCTTGGCCAAAGTATATACCGCCAATACTACCGCCGACGCACCCACATGGTGTCGACTCACGTAAATCGGTATGAAAATAGGCATTGTGGGTCAAGGCGCTATCGGCAGTTTATTCGCATATTACTTTAAAACACTTTCACCCGTGCTGTTAGTAAAAAATATAGACGTTCCTGCAAGAACAATTATAGGCTTGACTAGAGAAAGCACGCTGCTTGACTTCGCAAAACAGCCCGTTCATAACCCTTTTACCAATAACGCTGAGCCTTATATTTTTGATTTTTTGCTCATTACAGTAAAAGGCTATCAGCTAGCAGAATTGATATCTCAGTTGCGCCCTTGGGTGGCTAGGCAAACGCGGCTGGTAATAGTTCAAAATGGTATGGGCGGCGCACAGATGCTGGCGGCGCATTTTCCACAAAATTTGATTTATGCCGGCACCACCACCGATGCCGTTTATGCTAGCGCTACTGATACATTTCAAATAAGTGCACAAGGTCGTCTCGATATAGGTCCTTTGTGGAATATGCTTGACCCAACACAATATGCGCCCAAACCGTGTAAACATAAGACAGTCAATTGGCAGCATGAGAAAAGCCTGTTAGATAGCTTATTACGCTTTCATCCCTTTGTGATGTATCACCAAGATGTATCTGACGCCCTTTATACAAAACTGGCTATTAATGGCGTAATAAATCCATTAACGGCGGTGCTACAGATTAAAAATGGGCAACTGCGTCAGTACCCTGAGAAAGTAGCTGCGCTGAAGAAAGAAATTTTTGCGGTGTATAAGGCAAATGACATTACGTTTTTTGAACAGGCCCTATCCCATGCGATTGATATAGTAATAGAGGCCACCTCAGAGAATTGGTCTTCAATGTGCCAAGACGTAAAATACAAACGCTTAAGTGAAAATGAAACTGTGCTTGGTTTTTTGAGTAATATGGCGAAATCAAAAAACCTATATACGCCGGTCATAACAGAGCTTTATCAGCGTCTAAGATTGCTTGACGCAAGCCATAGTTCGGCTTCACTTGCAAACGATACCGACTAATCTTTAGTCCTTAAAATTGACATTAAGACATACTGTTAACATAAAAAACGGGGCCGTTAGCCCCGTATTCGATTTTCTACGAGGCCTTGTTTAGAATTGCGCTCTTACACCCACTTTGAATGTACGCCCTAGTACATCATCGCTACTTGGGAAAGTATTACTCAAGAGGAAGGTCACCTAATAAAATTTGATCACGGTTCAT